>JBGGMJ010000023.1:0-31348 GCA_041288095.1 Myxococcota bacterium | reverse complement strand
CCGACGGCTCGGGCATGGAGGTGCTCACGGGCGTGCGCGAGGCGCTGCCGGAGACCCAGGTGATCATCATGACCGCCTTCGCGACCACCGAGAACGCGGTGTCGGCGATGCGGCTGGGCGCCTACGACTACCAGATCAAGCCCTTCAAGATGGACGAGATCCGCGTCCTCACGCAGAAGGCGCTCGAGAAGCGTGAGCTCATCCGCGAGAACCGCGAGCTCATCGGGCAGCTGCAGGGGCGCTATGGGTTCACCAACATCGTCGGCCGCAGTCCGCGGATGACCGAGCTGGTGGCGATGATCGAGAAGGTCGCGAAGTCGCGCGCCAACGTGCTCATCGAAGGCGAGAGCGGCACCGGCAAGGAGCTGGTTGCCCGTGCCATCCACGACGCGTCGCCGCGCGCCGCCGGGCCCTTCGTCGCGGTCAACTGCGGCGCCATCCCCGAGACCCTCATCGAGGCCGAGCTGTTCGGGCACGTGGCAGGCGCCTTCACCGGCGCCACCAAAGCGCGCGCCGGTCTGTTCGAGACGGCCCACGGCGGCACCTTGCTCCTCGACGAGATCGGCGAGCTGCCGCAGCCCATGCAGGTGAAGCTCTTGCGCGTCATCCAAGAGCGCTCCATGCGCCGCGTCGGCGAAGAGAAGGAACGCGAGGTCGACGTGCGCATCGTCGCCGCGACCAATCGCGACCTGCAGCAGATGGCGCAGCAGGGAAAGTTCCGCGAGGACCTGTTTTATCGCTTGAACGTCGTCCGCATTCGCGTACCGCCGTTGCGCGAGCGCAGCGACGACGTGCCGCTCCTCGCGCGTACGTTCCTGGCGAAGTTCGCGAGCGAGCTGGGGAAGACCCTCGAGGGCTTCAACGACGCCGCCATGAACGCGCTCAAGAGCTTTCCCTTTCCCGGTAATGTCCGCGAGCTCGAAAACGTGGTCGAGCGCGCCGTGGCCTTGGCGGGCGGGCCGGTCATCGAGCTCACTGATCTGCCCGACGAGGTACGCAAGGCGGCGTCGAGCGCGCCTTCGAGCGCCATGACCTTGCCCGAGCAGGGCATGAACCTCGAAGCGACCCTCGATGCACTGGAGCGCAGCCTCATCCAGCAAGCGCTGGAGAAGAGCGCCGGCGTCAAGACACGCGCCGCGGAGCTGTTGGGACTCACGTTCCGCTCGTTGCGCTATCGCTTGAAGAAGCTCGGCATGCAGGGTGGCGAGGGCGAGGGTGATGACGACGAGGCTTGAGCTGTCGGCCAGCGGCCTACGCGACGTGGTGAAGGCCTTCGCGGGCGCCCGAGTGTGGGTCGTCGGCGATGTCATGCTCGACGAGTACATCACCGGTGACGTGCGCCGAATCTCGCCGGACGCGCCGGTGCAGGTCGTGAACGTCTCCGACGCCTATGTCCGCCTTGGCGGAGCCGCGAACGTCGCGCACGGGGTTTCGTCGCTCGGCGCTCACGTCGAGCTGATCGGCGTCATCGGCAGCGACCCCTCCGGCGAGCAGGTGCGCATGGCTTGCGCCACGGCCGGCATCGGCTGCGACGGGCTCATCGTCGACAGCGCCCGTCCGACCACACGCAAGCTGCGCGTGGTTGCGCGCCACCAACACGTCTTGCGCCTCGACTGGGAAGAAGTGCGCCCGTATCCCGCGCCGCCGATCATCGCCGCGTTCGAAAAGCTTTCGGGGGAGCCGCCCGACGTCATCGTGCTCAGCGACTACGCCAAGGGCACCTTGAACGACACCGCTATCGCACACATGATCGCTTGGGCCCGCAAGCAGGGCGTGCCGGTGCTCGTCGACCCCAAGCGCAATGACTTCGAGGCCTACCGTGGCGCCACCGTGATCACGCCTAACGCCAAGGAATTGGCGGCGGCCTCCGGTAGTCAGGTCGGCGACCTACGCACCGTCGAGGGTGGGGCGCGCTCGCTGGTGATGCGCTCCGAGTGCGACGCCATGGTGGTCACGCTCGGCGAAAACGGCATGATGGTGGTCCCGCGCGACGGGCCATCGCTGCACATCCAGGCGGCCGCGCGCGAAGTCTTTGACGTGACCGGCGCCGGCGACACCGTCATCGCCATGCTCGCCTTGGGGCTTGCGACCCGCTTACCGCTCACCGTGTCCGCCGAGCTCGCGAACATCGCCGCCGGGTTGGTCGTCGAGAAGGTCGGCACGGCCGTGGTGGTCCCCCAAGAGCTGCTCGCGGCCTGCGCGCCGTCCCTCGAGAGCAAGGTCCTGACGCGCGATGAGCTAGGCGAGCGCATGGCCTGGTGGCGCTTGCAGAAGAAGAAGGTCGTGCTCACCAACGGCTGCTTCGACGTTCTGCACGCGGGCCACGTGAGCTTGCTGCGGCAGGCGCGCGCCGAAGGCGATGTGCTGGTCGTCGCCATCAACAGCGACGCATCGGTGCGGCGCCTCAAAGGTGAGGGCAGGCCGGTCATCGGGGAAGACGAGCGCGCGATGATACTGTCGGCTCTCGAGAGCGTCGACGCCGTGGTCGTCTTCGACGAGGACACCCCTTACGCGCTCATCGATGTTTGCACCCCCGACGTCCTGGTGAAGGGCGGCGACTACGCGCCGTCGAGCGTCGTCGGTCGTGAGGCCGTCGAGCGCCAGGGTGGACGACTCGTGCTGGTACCCCTCGTCGAGGGCCGCTCGACCACCCGCATCGTCGAAAAGATGCGCGGCTCGTGAGCACGCCGCGCGTCGTCATAGCGCCCGGCACGCGCGTCGAGCCAGGCCGCATTCGCGCGGTGGTCTTCGACTTCGACGGCGTCATGACCGACAACGCGGTCTACGTCGATCAAAACGGCGTCGAGTCGGTGCGTTGCTCTCGCGGGGATGGCATGGGTGTCGGCCGGCTGCGCGCCGCGGGCGTGTTCTGCGCCGTGCTCTCGAAGGAGCAGAACCTCGTGGTGTCGGCGCGTTGCAAGAAGCTGAGCATCCCTTGCCGCCAGGGCGTGGACGACAAGCTGCCCGCGCTCATTGCCTGGATGGCGGAGCTCGGCTTCGCGCAGGCGGACGTAGCCTACGTCGGCAACGACGTGAACGACCTCGACTGTCTCGGTTGGGCCGGCACCGCAATCGCGGTGGCCGACGCCGAGCCCGAGGTCCTCGCCGCCACGCGCATCCACACAGTCCGCCTCGGCGGTCATGGCGCGGTGCGCGACATCTGCGAATGGATCATCGCGGCGCGCTGACCCGGATCGCCCACCGTGGCGACTGGCAGGTAAGTTGCTTTACCCACCCTGTGTGACCGCGGGGGTGGGGTAAACAATGCGAAAGCGTCTGTTTTGGGTGATTGCGTTGGGGTGTTTTGGAACCGCATGTGCCGGAGCTGGGACAGAAAGCACTGCACGGCGCTTCGACAAGCGTCTCTATGCGAAGGCCCAAGAGCCCGAGCTCGCGGAGCTGGATCCGGCGCTCCAGAAGTGTGCCGGCGACGAAGGTCCCTTGAAGGTGACCTGGCAGGTCGCTGGTGACGGTCACATTGAAGACGTGAAGATCATCGAGCCCAAGGGTTATTCCGAAAAGCTCGAGAGCTGCGTGCGCGCTGCCGCGTACACGGCGCAATTCACGGCGCCGGCCAATCGTAAGCCCGCAGTGGTGAGCCGCGATGTCGGAAACACCGTCGTCGCGGGTGACGCGGAGCTCTAGATGGCCCGGCGACGGGTGAACACCACCATCGCCACCATCAAGACGACCGCCGCGTAGACCACGCCGTAACCTACCCCGAAGCCCACGAAGGCCCCGGGGACCGGCAAGGCGTTGGCGGCTTGGCCGCGGACCGAGAGGTTCTGCAGGTCGGGCAAGAAGTAATAGGCGAGGCGCAACACGTAGCCGGTGCTCTTGCCGTCCGCGATCTGACGGTTGGCGATGCGCATGACGTCGTCCGCGAGACCGCCGGCGACGATGATGCCGGCGGCGTATGAGGCCGCTAAAGCGGGCACGGCCATCGTCGAGAACATGAGCGCGATGGCGGCGACGACGGCGACTTCGACGAGCGCGAGCGGCCATTGGATCCACAACGCCGTGGGGACTGGGTCGCCGTAGATCCACGTCGTCACCGCGGTGGCGATGACCATGGTGCTGACCACGGCCCACATCGCGAAGACGACGCCGAGATACTTGCCCAGGATGAAGGCCCAGCGCGGCATGGGGCGGGCGAGGACCGGGAACGCCGTGTGTTTCGAGATTTCGCCGGCGAAGCTCACGACCGCAAGCGCAATGGTCATGGCGCTGCCGATGACGCTCGCGGCGCCGAGGCCGATGTCGACGATGAGCCGCGCCCGTTCGCCGATGGCGACGGCGGCCGCTGTAACGGACAGGCCGACGAGGACGATGCCGAAAGCAAGGGCGATGAGCAGGAGCTTGTTGCGGAGTGCTTCGAGCGTCGTGGTCCAGGCGACGACGGCGGCGGCGCGCAGGTCGTTCATGACGCTTTCGCTCCTTTCGCGTCGGCGATGAACAAGTCCTCGAGCGAGGAGCGCTGGCCGTGCATCTCGACGATGTCGATGCCGGCTTTGCGTAGCGTATCGACGGCGTTGTTGGCGCTCTTCAGGTCACGCATGTGCAAGACCACGGCTTCAGGCCGCTCCTCGATGCGCGCGGCGATGGACGAGAGCGCGCTACGTTGGTCGGCCGGCAGCGCGGCGACGACAATCTGGACGCCCTGGCCCGATACCGGTACGAGCTCAGCGAGCTTGCCGACGCGAGTGGTGCGGCCGTTCATCACGATGGCGACGCGGTCACAGATCATCTCGGCGTCGGGGAGAATGTGCGTCGAGAAGAACACCGTCGTGCCCTTGGCGCGCAGCTCGAGCATGATGTCGCGAACATCGGCGCGGCCTAGCGGGTCGAGGCCGCTCATCGGCTCGTCGAAGACGACGAGCGCGGGCTCCGACACCAACGCTTGGGCGATGCCGACACGCTGGAGCATGCCCTTGGAGTAACCTTTCAAGCGTCTGTCCGCCGCAGCGGCCAGGCCCACGCGCTCGAGCAGCTTTTGCGCTCGCGTCTTGGCATCGTGCCGCGACAAGCCGGCGAGCAGGCCGTGCGCAATGACCACCTCGCGGCCGCTGAGGTGCTCGGAGAAGTAGGCACGCTCCGGCAAGAAACCGAGCTTGGCGCGGCTCGAAGCTTGGGTCGGTGGGCGGCCGAAGAGCCGGATGTCGCCACCATCCGGCTGCAGCAAGCCGAGGATCGCCTTGATTGTGGTGGTCTTGCCGGCGCCGTTCGGTCCCAGGAAGCCAAAGATTTCGCGCTCGGCGACCGCGAAGGTGACGCCCTTCAAGATCTGGGTGGTCTTCGACCAGAAGTGCGGTTTCACCGAGTAGGTGAGGTTATCGACGGTTAGGACACTCATTCGGGTGGCAACTGGTCTTCACGATACGGAGGATGCCAGCCGTCCGCAAAAATGGAGCCGGCAGCCTGCGGTTTCAAGCGCAGGCGCGAGCCCTCGGATTCGGTGTGAATGAAACCATCGCTATCGAGGCGGTACTCTTTGCCATAGGGATCGCGTGGTGGCTCGCGAAGGTAGCCGGCTTTCACGAAGTCTCCGATCGCCGTTGGGGCCTTCCCGTGCTCGCTCAGGTAGCGCGGCACGAGGCGGTTCAAGTAGCCGAGCTCGAGATCGAGCTGCAGCGCCTTGCGCCGCTCGATGTAGCTCGCGCGTAGCTGCTCGTCCTTGGTGCGCTCGAGGATCTCGTCGATGAGCTGGATGCCGACGTCCGGCCGGCCGGCGTGCGCCGCGATGCGCGTCGCCAGTTGCGCCGTGAGTGGGGGAGCGTCCGGATATTTGGAGGCGATGCTCAACGCCTCGGCGGCGCCAACGTAATCCTGCTGGAAGTAGTAGCGGTTGAAGCCGAGGAAGTACGGGATCTGCCAGACGTCGGGCCGGTACGTGAGGCCTTGCTCGAGCAGCGCGTTCGCCTTCGCGGGATCCATCCGCTGCACCGTGAGCGCCGTGCCGGCGAACGTGTAGGCGGTCTTGAAATAGGGGTCGAGCGTCAGCACGCGCCGCAGCAGCGGCTCGAGCAGGGGATACGCAACCGCGTTGTAGGCCGGCGTGCCGAAGTGCTCGAGCGCGCGCATCCAGTAGTAGTCGGCGACGACCTGGTCGTAGCCCAGGCTGATGAGCTGCAGCGAGCCCACGGTGGGCAGAGTCTCGACGAGCTCGTCCGGCGCGGTGAGCAGGGCTTGGTCGAGTCGCACATGGAGCAGATGCGCGAGACCAGCAAACGTCACGAGTGCGCCGATGACCAGGAGCCGCTTCACGTCAGTTCGCTAGATCGTCACCTTGCGCGGGCGCCGTGCAAGAGGTCGCTGAGGCAGCGGTGCCATTGCAGAGGAGATTCATCTCGTCGATGCGCCAGGCGTCGACGAAGGCGTCCGCGTCGACGTTGCCGGCTGCCGTCGCGATGAAGGCGGAGTCGGCCTCCGATGCTGCTTCGACCGTCGAGGCCGTGTACGTGCTCACCGGCTTCTGCGAGGCAAACACCGCGGAGCCCCCGCCGCGATAGGTGTAGCGATTGCCCGGCTCCGGAACGAAGTTCGCCATGCCGCAAATGAACGTATCGAACTCGGCCGCGTAGGACTTCTTGGCGACGAAGATCGACTTCAGGTTCGCCTTGGCTTCCGACTGCTTCGACTTTGCCTGGAAGCGGGCGAAGTTCGGGATTGCTATAGCAGCCAGGATGCCGATGATGCCGACGACGATCATCAGCTCAATGAGCGTGAAGCCGTTACGCCTTCCGTCCATGGCCAACCCCTCACAGTAAGCAGGAAAGGGCGCATTCCATGACGCGCCCTTTCCACTCACGGGTGAACTAGAGGCTGACGTCGTCAGCCGGCTGCGGCGTCGCCGTGCTGCACGCGGTCGCCGAGCCGCGGGTTCCGTTGCAGAGCGCGTTCTGATCGTTGATCTCCCAGCCGTCGATGGTGGCGTCCGTATCGACGTTGCCCATCGCGGTGGCGGTAAAGCTCGTCGCGGTCTCCGCGGCGCTCGTCACGCTCGCGCCGGTGTAGGTCGATGCCGGCTTCTGCGAAGCGTAGCTCGAGGCACCACCGTTGTAGGTGTAGCGGTTGCCCGACTCCGGGATGAAGTTACAGAGGTTGCAAGCAAAGGTGTCGTTCTCGGCGAAGTTCGACTTCTTGGCGACGAAGATGGCCTTGAGGTTTGCCTTGGCTTCCGACTGCTTCGACTTTGCCTGGAAGCGGACGAAGTTCGGGATGGCGATAGCCGCCAAGATGCCGATGATCGCTACGACGATCATGAGCTCGATGAGGGTGAATCCTTTTTGCAGCTTGCGCATTGTCGATGTGCTCCTGACAGCAGTTCCGATGATGTGAAGAATTGAAGTGCGCGTCGTGTGAATCACGTCCGTGCTCGGCTGCTCCTGTGAGCAACCGTAATGCCAAACGACAACTTAGGCAAAAAACCTTAGCTAAGCCGTCTAGCGATTCGCGTGGTGACAAAAACTGTCGCCCGCGACCCCAGCGGTGACAAACTCCGTCACTCGCCGGAGTAGTCTTTTGGTGCCGATGCAGGAGCAGCACACACACGAGCCGCGGGCGTGGCGCCTGCGATGGTTGCTCCTCGTGGGCTTCGCCGTCCTCTATTGCGTATCTCTGCCGAGCACCGTCCAGACGCTCGACACAGGTGAGGTCGTCGCCGCCGCCTGGAAGCTGACGCTCGCGCACCCGCCGGGGTATCCGCTCTTCGTTTGGTTGCAGCACGCGTTCATGAAGCTGTGCCCGTGGGGCAGCGTGTTTCATCGCGCGGCTCTGGGTAACGCGCTCTGCGCGCTGGCGACGATGGCTCTGTTGCTGCGCATCGCTCGCTCGTGGATCGCTGTCGCGTTGGTGGCCGCGGTAGGGACGACATCGCTCGTTTGGCGCTACGCGGTGCTGCCGGATGTCTTCGGCTTGCACCTGCTGTTGACGATGGCACTGGTCACATTCGCTTTCGCGGGCCCGAGCCGCCTTCGGGTTTGGGGTGCCGCTATGGCGTTCGGCTTGGGCGCCGCCAATCATCAGTCGATCATCTTCTTGTTACCGCTGCTACTCGTCGTCGCGCTCGAGGAGCCGTCCCGCGCTCGCGCGGGCATAGCGCTCGCGGCGGGGTGCGCAATCACGGTGGGCCTCTATGCGTCTCTCCTGGCGCTCGATAGCGCGTCCCTGTCCGCGTGGGCCACTCTGCGCGGCCCCGCGGACGTCGTGGACCATTTTCTCCGGCGCTCGTACGGGACCTTCCAGCTCAGCGGCTACCAGACCGAGGCGGACGTGAGCTGGGTCCTCGGCGCTTTCGCGCGCGCCTGCGGTCCATTCGGCGTCGCCGCCGTGGTGGTCATCGTCGCCGGTGGCGCGCAATACGCCGGCACCTGGAAGGAGCGAGGGCAGCGTACGTGGTGGCTCGCACTGGCTTGCCTCATCGCCTACATCGCGGCGTTTTTTCCGCGGATGAACTCGGGGGCGCATGCGCTCCACGATGGCGTACGCGAGCGCTTCTTCTTGTTTCCGATGATTTTGCTCGCGGCGCTCGCGGTGCGTGTCGTCGTCGTTTCACGCCGGGTGCCTCGGGCAATGACCGCTTTGGCGGGCACCATGACGTTACTCACCGTCGTGCAAGTCGCCACCTCCGACGCTTACGGTCTGCGCGAGGACACGGTCGTCGAAGACTACGTCCGCAACCTCCTGGACACGGCGAAGAGCACCGGCAAGCCCGCCCTCGTGCTCGTCGAAACGGACACTCAGCTCTTCGCGTCGTATTATTTGAAGGCAGTCGAGTCAGGTTACGACGACGTCACGTTCTTCGGCATGGGAAACATCTTCCTTGTCGACCGTCTGGAGAAGATGAAGGCGCGCTGGCCCGCTTTCGTCTACGACGTGAAAGAGATCTTCGAAGGCGACCGCCGCGGTGTCTTTCGCAGTTTCATTGCTCCCAACCTCGAAGCCTTCGCCGTCCTCTCGGTGGTGCCCGTCACCAATCCGAGCTGGAGGACGACGTTCTATCCACTGGGTAGACGCATCGAGCCCGGAATGGGCGTCGCCATCGCCGATGCGCCCGTGGTCATACGCCCTCCGGTCTTCAGGGCGGACAACAAGGAATACGTCGAGACGAAAGAGCTCTTCGCCGACTACGCCGTCCAGCACTTGGCGCGCGGCAAGGCGTTGCTCGCGCAAGGCGACGCCGAGGGGGCAAAGGGCGCCTTTCTCGGCGGTCTCATGCGCGTGCCTTACTGCATCCCGTGTCTGAAGAACTTCTGCACTCTCGATGGGCAACACGACGAGCGCTGCGGTCAGGCGCTCCAGGACCTGCAAGAAAGCGAGTACCACTACCTTGAGTGACCGCTTCTTGAGGTACCGCTGGTGGCTGCTGTTGCCGTTGGCCGCGATCTACTTCGCGAGCCTGCCCCACGCGGTGCAGACCCTCGATAGCGGTGAGCTCGTCACGAGTGCGTGGGGGCTGACGGTCCCGCACGCGCCCGGCTACCCGCTCTACGTTTGGCTCTATCACGCGCTCATGAAGGCCGTGCCCGTGAGCACGGTCTTCTTTCGCGCGGCGCTGATCACCGCGATCTGCGCCCTGGGCGCCGCCGCGTTCTTGCTTCGCGTCTGCCGCCGCTGGCTTGGTGTTGCCGCTATAGCGGCCATGGCTTCCTTGCCCGCGATCTGGCGCTACGCCGTGCTTCCCGACGTTTTCGGGCTCAACCAGGTGCTCGCGGCCGCGCTCATCGCGCTCGCTTTCTCGCCGGCGAGCAAGACCCGACCCTTCGTCGCCGCCGCCGTCTTCGGGCTCGCCGCGGGCAATCACCATTCGATCGTCTTTCTCGCGCCGCTGCTCTTGCTCATCGTCTGGCAGGAGCCGAATCGCTTGCGGGGCGGAGCGGCGCTCCTCGTTGGCGCAGCCATTTCCGTCGCGCTCTATGCGTCGTTGCCTCTGCTCGATACGGAGCACGTGAACTCTTGGGGGAGCGTGACGAGCTTCCGTGGTGTCCTCCATCACTTCCTTCGCCGTGACTACGGTACCTTCAACTTGAGCACCGGCGGCGGTGTCGCGAACATCGGCGCCGTGACTCGCGACCTCGTCGTTACCGTTGGACCCTTCGGCCTCCCGGCGTTGGCGCTCTTAGGTCTCGGGGCCGCCAAGGCTCGGCCGATGCGCGAGCACCAGAGCTGGTGGGTCCTGCTCGGCTGTCTTGCTCTCTACCTGTTTGTTTTCGTCCCGCGCATGAACTTGGCAGGTGACGACAGCAACGCCGTGCTCCTGCGCGAGCGCTTCTTTCTGCTACCCATCCTGATGCTCACCGCGCTCGCGGTCACCGCATCGGTCGACACGCTGAGAGTTTCGTTTCAGCACGGATTGCTCCTGGCGACGGCGCTGCTTGCGCTGGTCCAGTGCGCGATCGGCGACACCTATGGGCTGCGCCGCGATGTGGTCGTCGAAGAGTACATGCGCAATCTCCTGAAGACGGCCGTGAGCCAGCGCACTCCAGCCATCGTCATCGTCGATTCGGACACCAAGTTCTTCGGCGCCCGATACGTGCAGGCGACCGAGCCCGGGTATGACGATGTCTTCATCCTGCCGCGTTCCATGACCTTCGACCGGCGACTCCTCGAGCGAGCGAAGAAGCGCTGGCCACACCTGTACTACGACGAGGAGAAGGTGCGGACGCGCGTGAAGATGGACATCTACGCGCAGTTCCTCGCGCCCAACATGGAGGCGTTTTCGATCACCCACGTCATGCCGTTCACCTCTCCGCGCGGCAAGACGACTTATTACCCCGTCGGTCGCGCCCTTACGGCTGGGGCCGGGTCTGTTATCGCGGACGTGCCGCCGCTCAATCCGACGCCGCCGGTGTATCGCGCTGGCTCGTCGGACTATGTCGACACGAAAGAGATCTTCGCCGAGTACGCCGTGTACTACCTCGCACGGGGCAAGGACCTCCTCGCCAAGGGAGACAAGCAGGGAGCCCATCAGGCATTCATGGATGGCCTGGCGCGAGTTCCGTACTGCGTCCCTTGTTTACGAGGCGCTTGCGAGCTGGAGGTAGCCGACCCCAGGCTCTGCGACGGCGCGGTCGGCAGGCTCGAGCACGAGGGATACGACTATTTCAAGTGAAGCACTCCCCATAGCGGACTGGATGTTCGCCCTCTACTTCGGCGTCGTCGGTGCCGTCGTCGGCTCGTTCTTGAACGTGGTCATCGGCCGTCTACCCGAGGGTCTGTCCGTCGTCAGTCCGCGATCGCGGTGCCCCAATTGCCAAAAGCAGATCGCTTGGTACGACAACATACCGCTCGTGAGCTGGGTCGTGCTCCGCGCCAAGTGTCGCAACTGCAAGGCGCCGATCAGCGCGCGCTATCCGCTCATCGAGCTGCTCATGGGCTGCATCGGCGCGGCCTCCTACGTACAGCTCGGGCTCACCTGGCAGCTCCTCGTATGGTTTCCCATCGCGGCCATTCTCCTCGCCATCGTCTTCCTCGACATCGACCACTGGTGGGTTCCCGACGTGCTCACCTATCCGGCCATGGGCTGGGCGCTCGCCGGCTCGTTCCTGCCCGGTGGCATCGGCTGGCTGGCGGCGCTCCTCGGGCTCGCACCGGCGCTCATGCTCTGGGCCCTCGCGTGGGCCTTCTTGAAGGTCACCAAGCGCGAAGGCCTGGGGCTCGGTGACGTGAAGCTCCTCGCCCTCATGGGCTTGCTCCTTGGGCCCATGGGGGCGGTGACCGCTTTGTTCTTCGCTGCGACGCAAGGCGCGATCATCGGCGTCATCGTCATCGCCACTGGCGGACACAAGACCGCGCCGCAGCCGGCGAGCGACGATGGTTGGGTGCCGCACCCGCGCGCTATTCCGTTCGGACCGTTCCTTGCGCTCGCGACCTACGAGCTCATGCTCGTGCCGGACGTTTTCGCGGACATCCCCACGCGTATCGCGACGGCGCTCTTGCCGCTCGTCCAATGAACGCGCTCTCGGCACGCATCGGCTTCAGCCTCATGGTGGCGGCGCTCGTCGGGCTCATCATCCTCGACCTGCTTTATATCTTCGACGGTCAGCGGACGCTGGCGCGCCAGCGACAGCACGAGCTTGCGTGGGTCGCGACGCGAGTGGCCGCGGAGCTGCCGGCGCTCGCGCAGGTCGAGCCCTACGTCGCGCGCATGGGGGCGGAGCACGGCATCGTCATCACCCTCGTCGGCGATGACGGACGCCTGGTGCAGAGTCACTCCGCGCCTCAGCTCGCGAAGTACGTGTTCGCGAGCGCGCCGCTGGTGGCCGAGGGCTACGAAAGCCTCGCCATGCGGACGACCGCGAAGCCGTGGCTCCATGTGATTGCGTCGCGTCCGCTCAAGGAGACCATCGACATGGTGCTGGCGCGGCAGCCGCGGGTGCTGGCGCTGGTCGCGCTCACCGCCGGGCTCATCACGCTCATCGCGCTAGGCTTCATGCGCCGCAGCGTCTTGCAGCCCATCGAGCAAAGTTTCGCCGACCGCCGCCGTATCGAGCAGCAGCTCGCCGACCTCACCGTCGCCCATCGCCAGCTCGAGGAGACGCGTGATCGCTTGGTGCGCGCCGAAAGACTCGCCGCGGTGGGGCGGCTCGCCGCTGGGCTCGCGCACGAGATCGGCAACCCCTTGGCCGTCCTCACGGGTTACACCTCGGCCCTTCGCGACCCGAGCCTGCCCCAGCCCCAACGCGACGATGCGCTCCAGCGGATGGAGCGCGAGCTCGCGCGTATCCAAGGGACCGTCCGCGACTTGCTCGATTATGCGCGCGCGCCGAGCGGCGTCGCCGGCACCGCGCTGGTGGTCGATGTCGCCGAGCACGTCCGCAAGCTCGTTCAGCCGCAAGCCGGCAAGAAGAACGTGACCGTCGCGACAAAGGTGGGCACCGAGCAGGTCGCCATGAGCACCGACTCGCTTACCCAGGTGCTGCTCAACCTAACGCTCAACGCTCTCGATGCCGTACCGGCGGACGCACGCATCGTCATCGCCGCGAGCGTGGAAGACAAAGCCACGCTCATCACCGTCGACGACTCCGGGCCCGGCATCGCCCCGGAGCATGGCCCAAAAGTCTTCGAGCCTTTCTTCACGACCAAGGCCGCGGGCATTGGCACCGGCCTGGGCCTTTCGGTATGCGAGAGCCTGGTCACCGCCGCCAACGGCAGCATCACCGCCGACAAGAGCCCAACGCTCGGTGGTGCCCGTTTCAGCGTGAGGCTTCCGACGCCATGATCTTCACCATCGGTTACGAGCGCGCGACCCCGAAGACGCTCCTCGAGGCGCTCAAGGGCGTGAAGGTCAAAACCCTCATCGACGTGCGTGAGCTCCCGGCGAGCAGGAGGCCCGGCTTCTCGAAGAAGGCGCTGAGCTTGGCCCTCGCCGCCGAGGGCATCGCTTACGAGCACCTGCGCGGCCTCGGCACGCCCAAGGAGGGACGCGAGGCCAACAAGCGCGGCGACATGAAGACCTTCTGGAAGATCGTCGACGAGCAGCTCGCCACCGCCGAGGCCAAGGCGGACTTCGAGCGCGCCAAAGAGCTCATGGCCCACGGGACCGTCTGCCTCCTTTGCCTCGAGGCCGATCATGAAACCTGCCACCGCAACCGAGTCGCCGAGAAGCTCCGCAAGGCGACCGCCGAAGCGGTCACGCACCTGCACCTGGAATTTCCGCTCCCTTAGGTGCGCGGAATGATCAGGTCGAGCGCGATCAACGTGTAGATGACGCGCAGCGCATCCGGCGGGTCGAGCGGCATCGTGCCCAGGAGCTCGCGGGTCGTGCGGCCGTCACGCAAGAGTTGCAGCGCGTCGAGCTCGGGCTTGCTGAAGCGCAGGCCGCGCAGGTCGATTTGCGGATCCCGGTAGGTAAGCGGGACGTCGAGGATCGGCACCATCATCGAGCGCAAGCGCGTCTCGTCGAACGCGCGACGAATGCCTTCGACGATCAGGGCGCCGCCGCGCCACTCGATCTGAATGCCGTCGCGCATCTCGGGGGCGATGGAGGAGTTGAAGCGGTATTCGCCGGCGTCCCACAAGAAGACCTCGAAGAGCTTGGTCTCGAGCTGCATCTCGAGGCCGAACTGGAGGTTCTTGTCGGTGACCACGTTCATTTCGACGAGCACTTGGCCCTGGCGCTTGCCCGAGCTCTTCATGCGCTTGATCGATTCGGTGCACTGGTCGGCCGTGATCAGGCGCTCGCGCACGAGCAGCCGGCCCAAGCACTCGCTCACCAGGTTGGACTTCACGGCGACGACTTCACCGGCGTCCATGTAGATGATCTTCTTGACCTTGTCGTTCCGCAATAGCAGAGCGCCGGTCTCTTTTTGGCGCCAGAGCTTGCCCAAGACGGGAGCGACGGGAGTCTTCTTGATGGAGCCCTGCAGGAGGAAGGCGCTCGGCTTGAACTCTTCGCGCGCCGCCGCCTCGACCTCGGCCTTCTCTTCGCGGGCCTCGGGCTCGACCAGGCGTTCTTCACGCGCCGACAATGGCGCGGCGCTCGAGCGCTCGATGAGCGGCGGCTCCTCGACGACGGAGACTTCGTCACGCTCGGTGGCGCGGCGCTTCTTCTGACCGGGGCCGACCGCGTCTTCGACGAGGCCCAAGAGCTGTGTCGGCTGGAGCGGCTTGTCGAGATATTCGATGACGCCGAAACGCTGCGCCATCTCGCTGCGGTGGTTACGGCTGCGATAGATGCCGCTCATCATGATGACCGGCAGGTCGGTGAGCTCGGCATCGCCGCGGAGCTGCTCGAGCAAAGCGAAACCGTTGATGTGCGGGATCAGGACGTCGAGCAAAAGCAGATCGATGTCGCCTTCACGCAGACGTTCGAGCGCCTGGCGCCCATTGCGCGAGGTATCGACCTCGTAGCCACGCTCTTCGAGCAGATCGACAAGCATGGTCTGCACGGCGCGGTCGTCATCCACGACCAGTATCTTCGGCATGCGAGCCGAGACTATTACAAAGGTTGGGGGAAAACGCTAACTTCTATACTTCGGCCGCGACGATCGGCAGCCGGGAGCGTACGACGGGGGCCGCCTCGGGCTCGGTGGGCTCCAACGGCTCCGCCAGCTCCGGCAGGTCGGCCGCGCCCTCGGTGAACCAGGGGTGCAGGTCGCGATCGAGCAAGTGAGAGGGGCGGACGTTCCCTAAGGACGCGAGGATGCTCTGCTTGATGCGCATCTCGGGGTACTTGGCGTCCATCTCGGTCAGGAGGTTCTTCACGGCCTTGCGCTGCTTTTCCTGCGAGCCGCAGAGCTTGCAGGGGACGACCGGGAACTTGAAGTTGTCCGACAGCTCGATGAGCTCGCTCTCGGGCACATAAGCCAGGGGGCGGATGAGCTCCTGCGTGCCGTCTTCGCTCTTCAAGCGCGGCGGCATCGTCTTGATCTGGCCGGCGAAGAACATGTTGAGGATCACGGTCTCGGCGAGATCGTCGGCGTGATGACCGAGCGCGACCTTGTTGCAGCCGTGGCGGACCGCCGCCTTGTAGAGAATGGCCCTTCGGAAGCGCGAGCAGAGCGAGCAGTAGATTTTGCCCGGCTCGGTCTTCTCGACGACGCGCGTGTACGTGTCCTGGTACTCGACCTCGTAGGGCACGCCGAGGGTCTTCATGTGCCCTTCGATCGGGTGCGTGTCGTGGCCGGGTTGGCCCTGGTCCAAGTGATAGGCGACGAGGTCGATCTTGAACGGCGCCGCCGCTTGGATGCGCCGCAAAGCCCAGGCGAGAGCGTAACTATCCTTGCCGCCCGAGAGGGCGATCAGGATCTTGTCGTTCGGTTTGAGCAGCGCAAAGTCCTTGCAGGCGCGGTGGACGGCTTTGAGAATGCGGTGCTCGAGGCGTTTGGGGTGCATCTAGGCGCCGGCGTATAGCCATTCCGACGCGATTTCTCAATCCTTCGCGAGGCCAACGATGACGCTGAAGATTTATACGAAGACCGGCGACAAGGGTGACACCGGCCTTTTCGGCGGTCAGCGGGTGCGCAAGGACCATATCCGGGTCGAAACCTACGGCACCGTGGACGAGCTGAATGCGTCGCTCGGGATGGCGAGAGCCCTCAAACCCCCGCAGCAAGTCGACGGTTTGCTGGCGACGCTGCAGAACCTGCTGTTCGAGCTGGGAGCCGAGCTGGCGACGCCGGCCGACAAGAATAAGCGCCCAAGCGGGGTCACCGAGGCCGACATCAAGCTCATGGAGGAGGCCATCGACCGGGCCGAAGGCGAGCTGCCGCCCCTCAAATCCTTCATTTTGCCTGGCGGGCACCCGGTCGCCGCCGCTTTGCATCTGGCGCGAGGGGTTTGTCGCCGGGCCGAGAGGCTGTGCGTGAGCTTGCGCGCCGAGGAGCCCGATACGGCGGAGACGGCGGTCGTTTTCTTGAACCGGTTGTCCGACCTCCTGTTCGTCTACGCACGCTACGCGAATCACCTGGCAGGCACGCCCGACGTCGCTTGGGCATCAAGGGGCTCGTGACTTTTTCGTCGCTATTGCGTTGACCCAAGCGTCGGCGCTACGCATCGCACCTGACTTAGTCGTCCACAAAAACGATCCGCGAGGTTGCCCATGGCCGCCAAGAAGAAAAAGAAGAAGACCGCACCCAAGAAGAAGAAAGCCGGCAACAAGAAGGCCGCTAAGGCGGGCAAGAAGAAAGCCGCCAAGAAGAAGGTGGCGAAGAAGGCCGCCAAGAAGGCGAAGCCGAAGGCCAAGAAGGCCGCGAAGCCCGCGAAGAAGAAGGCCGCCGCGAAGAAGCCCGCCGCTGCCGCCAAGCCCGCGGCTCCCAAGAAGGCGGCTCCCGCGAAGAAGCCCGCGGCTGCCAAGCCCGTGAAGCGCGACACCACCATCGGAATGTCGGCGCCGATCGCCATGCCGAGCTCGAACGAGTCGCGTGGCGGCTCGTACGGCGGCTCGCAGGGTAGCAACGACGACGGCGACGAGGACGCGGCTCCCGTGGCCGCGAAGGGCAAAGACGCCGACTCCGAGATGACCGAAGACTTCGGCGACGACGAGGGTGGCTGGGCCGGCGGCGATAGCGACGAAGAAACGACCTCCTCCTCGTCCTCCGACGACGACGAGGAAGAGGAAGAAGAAGAAGAAGGCGGTGACTACTGATTCAGTAGTCGTCGCGGCGGTGCAGACACGAAGCACCGCCGATGTCGCCACCAATCTGGCGTCGGCCTTGGAGCATGCAGAGAGTGCGGCCAAGGCCGGGGCACAGCTCGTGGCGTTGCCGGAGACCTTCGGGATTCTGGCCGAGCGTGGTGGGCTCCTCGAGGCCAAGGCGCTCGAGGGCCATCCCCACCTGGAAGGCTTGGTGGGCATCGCCAAGCGCCACGGTGTGTATGTTTTAGCGGGCAGTGTGCCGGAGACCGGTCACGACGCCACACACTTCTACAACACCTCGACGGTGATCTCGCCCGAAGGGAAGATCATCGCGGCGTACCGCAAGATCCACATGTTCGACGCGACGCTCGCCGGTGGGCAAGTGTTGCGCGAGTCGGACACGGTGTCCGCCGGAAAAGACATCGTCGTCACCGAGCCGATCCACGGCTTCAAGCTCGGGATGAGCATCTGCTACGACCTGCGCTTTCCCGAGCTCTACCGCGGGCTCGTCGATCGCGGCGCGCACCTCATCGCCATTCCGGCGGCGTTCACCCTGCACACCGGCAAGGATCACTGGGAGCCGCTCATTCGCGCTCGCGCCATCGAGAGCCAGTGCTACGTGGTGGCGCCGGCGCAATGGGGTGAGCATGGCGCCGGCCGCAGCTCCTGGGGCAAGTCGATGATCGTCGACCCTTGGGGGACGACCCTCGCGGTGGCGCCCGAGAGCGAAGGGTACGTGACCGCCCGCGTCTCGATGAGCTTTCTCGAGAGCGTCCGTAACCGCGTGCCAAGCCTCAAGCACCGCCGGCTGTAGCGGCGGGAAACTTCTGGGTGGGTCGCGCACCGATGAGGTGTGAGACGACACTTTTCCGTGATCGCCTGTTTCTGGCTCGCCGCTTGCGGTGGCTCGGTCGAGGCGGGAGATCTCGAGCTTGGTTGTCCAGGTTGCGAGATCGATGCGCCAGCCGAGGAGGCGCCGAGCACACCGGCCGCCGAGCCTACGCCCGAGGAGTCGGACGCGGTGGCGCCCGAGGTTTCAGACCCCGGGGAGCCCGATCTGGAGGCGCCGCGGCCGCCCGAGGAGCCAGCGTTGCTCCCGGCCTGGTACGTCCGCCAAAGCGCACGAGACGCGGGTGACGGCAAGAGCTGGGCGACGGCGTTCAACGATCTGCAGGCGGCGCTCGCCGTTGCGACGTTCGGCGACGACGTCTGGATCGCCGCGGGCATCTACACGCCGAGCCGAACCGGCGATCGCGCCGCGAGCTTCGTCATCCGCGATGGTGTGGCGCTCTACGGTGGCTTTGCCGGGCACGAAACGCGGCGGACTGCGCGCGACCCCGCGCGCCATCTCTCGGTCTTGTCTGGAGACCTCGCGGGTGACGACCAAGGGGATCTGGAACAGTACCGCGTCGAAAACAGCGAGCTCGTGGTCCGCATCATCCGCGTCGGAGACAAGACCGTGCTCGACGGCTTGTCGATCACGGGCGGCTACGGCAGGCCGGGTGGCGCGGGAGTGCTGATCCTGAACGGGTCACCGGTGATTCGCAACGTCGCCATTCACGGCAACATGAACTACGGCCACGGCGCGGGAGTGTATTTCGATACCGGGAGCCCGCGCTTCGAAGACGTCGTCATCGCCGACAACTGGGGCTTCATTGGTGTCGGCATGAGCCTCTGGCACAGCGACGCGACGTTCGTGCGCGTGCGTTTCGAGCGCAACTACGCCTACGACTTCGCGGCCGCGATCAACATCACCGATGGGTCGCCTCAGTTCGTCGACGCCGTGTTCGAAGACAACACCGCGTACGGTGCGTCAGCGGTGTCGGCCCAACACAACTTGCGGCCGCGTGTCACCAAGCCACGCTTCGTCGGGACGGTCTTCAGGGGAAACGAGGGGAGCTACTTGCTGCAAGGGTTGGTGGCCTACGGCGAGGAGCCGCTGGTCGTCGAGGTGGCGCGCTCCACGGTGATCGAAAACGCGCAGGGCAGGCCCGGCGGATGGTTGTTTCGAGGGTCCGTGAGCGTCACCGACTCGACTATCGCGGACAACACGTTCGACAAAGCGCCGTTTGGTGGGGCTTTGTGAGCGGGTGGCGCTGATCCCAGGTCGCATCGACCGCTGGGTGCCGCAACCCCAGGCGGAACGCCTTAGATTCACCAATTGAGGCCGCTGAGGGTTGATTCAGCGAGCTCCAGGGGCGGCCCGTGGTTTGCACCTTATCCGCCAGCGGGAGCCGACAATCATGCAAACCTCCGAACGAATTCTCTTTGTCGACGACGATGCCATGGTCCGGTCAGCCTTCGCGCGATCGCTGCGCCGGCAGGGCTTCGAGGTCGACCTCGCGGGTGGCGAAGCAGAGGCCACCAAGCTGGTGTCCGAGCACCAGTACGCGGTCATCGCCGCCGACTACCGCATGCCCGACATCGACGGTCTGAATCTCGTCGGTCACCTGCGGGGTTTCCAACCCGACGCGACGTACATGCTCGTGAGCGGCGAGTGTGACCTCGACCTGGCGCTGCAAGCGGTCAACGAGTTCTCGGTCTCGTACGTCATCGCGAAGCCCTGGGACATCGAAGAGCTCTCGTCGATGTTGCGCCGCTCGATCGAGACGCACTACGAGAAGGTCGGCCAGCGCCAGCTCCAGACGGTGAACATCAACACCACTCGGGAGATCGAAGCGCAGCGGCGCAGTCTGCAGAACACCGCGTCGAGCGTCGAGGCGAGCATGGCCGAGGTGCTCCTCAACACCTTGAACCTGCGCGACAACGAGACGCGCGCTCACTGCAGGCGCGTGGCCGCTTACGCGAAGGTCATCGCCGACGCGCTCGGCATCAAAGGACAGCCGCTGGTCGCCATCGAGCAGGGCGCCTTGCTCCACGACATCGGCAAGGTCGGCATTCCCGAAAGCATCCTCAAGAAGCCGGACCGTCTCACCGACGAGGACTGGCAGGTGCTGAAGCGCCACACCACCATCGGCGCGCAGCTGCTGGACGGCATCGACTCGATGCGACACGCCCGCGCCATCGTCCTGCAGCACCACGAGCGCTGGGACGGCGGCGGCTATCCGAGCGGCCTGGTCGGCGAAGAGATCGTGCTCGGCGCCCGCATCTTCGCGGTGGTCGACGCCCTCGACGCGATCCTCTCGGACCGCCCCTACCGTCCGGCGCGCGACATCGACACCGCCATCGCGGAGATCGAGAGCTGCGCCGGCTCGCAATTCGACCCCAACGTGGTCCGCGCCTTCCTCAGCATCCCGAAGACGACCTGGACCGAGATCCGCGTCTTGTATCCCGACGAGCCGAAGCTGCTCTCGTCCCCGCAGTAGAAACGCTCAGCGAAAGACCGCCTCGAAGGTATCGCCGACGCGAAGCATCGCGCCGGCTCCTTCGCTGACCGAGACGTTCATGCCGAAGGTCACGCCGCGCAGTGCCTTGTCATTGCGGAAACGCGCCAAGGTTCGCAGCGGCTCCGAGCGCTCGTCACGCTTGCCCGTCATCTGGTCGGTGGTGGTCACCGCGCACCGGACGCACTTCTTCACGCCGCGCAAAACGACGCCGCCGTGTTGCGCGTGGGCGAGCGTGTCTTCCGCGTAAGCCGCAATCCCATCGACCGCGATGTTCGGGCGAAAGCGCGCCATCGGCACCGGCTCGGGCAGCCGCTCGTTCAAATCGGCGAGCGAGGCATCACTGATCATCAGCAATGGATATCCATCCGCGAAGGCGAGCGGCCCAGTCTGCCCCTCGTAGGAAAACGCGCGCTGCCATTGTGGACCCGCCCGCACCAGCCGTACGGGTCTCCCCAGCAGGCGCCCAAGCCACAGCGCGGCGTCATCACCAGCATCCGCCGCCGTTCCGCGCGAGCTCCACACCTGCACCTCGCGCTGCCGTCCGGGTTGGTCGAGCGGCACGATGAGCTCACCACGTCCGTCGCTAGCGAGCACCAAGGTGTTCCCGCGATAGAGCGCCTCGATGCGCGCCAGCTCCGGCACATCGCGCTGCGTGAGAAACAGACCCTTGTCGTCGACGATGACGAACTCGCGGTCACCGGCGATGCCCTTGTCGCTCAAGCGGACTTCCGCCGCCTGCACACCCCGGCAGCCCTTCACCGGGTAGAACCATAAGCCGGTAATGCGCACTAACGTTGAATGAACGTGCGCGCTTCCCAGAGGAGCGGGAAGAAGACGCGGTTCAGGGTGGTGCGTAGGTAGTCGACCCCGCTCGTGCCCATGTGTGAATAGCCGGCCTCGGCTAGCTGCGCGACGCTCACCTGGCCGGTGCCGGGCTTGGCGCCGATCATGCGCATGACCATCTGCACGTGGCGATTGCGCCAGAGGGAGTAGTGCTCGTCGAACTCGATGAGCTGCTCGGAGAGGATGCCGAGATCGTCGTTACCTTCGCGTTGCAAGATATCGATGATCGAAGCGACGACCTGCTTCTCATCGCCGGTCTGCTGTCCGTTCGAGCGGAGCACCGCGATGTATGCGTCCCAGACCGTGGGCTCTTCGGCGCGCTTGGCCAGGCGCTCGCGCGCGTAGCCTTGCCATAACGAAAGGTAGCGCGAGTCGCGGGCACCGCAGAGGAACTCGACCTCGCGGTACTGCAAGCTCTGCACGCCGCTCGCGGGCATCAGGTGGTCGCGGAACTGGGCGAAGTCGTAGGGGCGCATGGTCTCGATGACTTCGAAGCCGGCGATGAGCTGCTTGATGAGCACTTGCACGCGGCGCAGGTAGTGCGACGCCTGGGTGACCTTGCCCTCGAACATCGCGGCGCGCGTCGACTCGAGCTCGAAGATCATGAGCTTGAACCAGAGCTCGGCGGTCTGGTGGACGATGATGAACTGCAGCTCGTCGTGCGCCTCGGTGAGCGTCGTCTGACACCCGAGGAGCTCCGGGAGCTTCAGGTAGTCGGCGTAGCTCGAGGCAAGCTTGGTCGTCGTCATGGCGACGAAGGCTCTAGGTCAACGGTCGCGTCGTGGCAAGCAGCAGGCGTCAGGGCAAGCCGCGGAGGATCGCTACCTGCCGGCGGCCAATCGGGCGAATTTCGCCGCCTTGCCACTCGCTAAGGACGAGACCGCTGTCGGGATAGGCTCGCCCCAGGGCGACGACCGCGCAGGCGAGGGCGTCGAGCTCATCGGGCGACTTGGGGGGCTCGGCTTCGACGCGGATGATGCCGGTCTCTTCGAGGCGACCGACCAGGCGCGCGATGTGGGCGCTGACTTCTTCGTCGGAGGCGTCGCGGTTGCGATAGCCGAGCACCGCGTCGCGCAGATCGCTCGCGATACAGGCAAGCGACAGGCGCGGATTGGTCTCGACCAGGCTGTGCTCGGGGAGCTGGCCGGTCCTGATCTCCTGCGCGAGCGCCCAGCCGAGCGCCGGACCCTGCACCGAGATGGCGCCGGGGATGGTCGTCGGCGGCCTGATCCACGTCTTTGGCACCCAGGGAGGCAGCCCCTTGCGCAGTGCCAGGTCGCAGGCCCGCCAACCGCTTGGCGCCCCCGACCAGGTGAGTGGTGCGTCGATGGCGATGCCGGCGAGCGAGCCCCACTCGCCTTGGACGCCGACGATATCGGCCAGGACGTCGTCGACGCCGGAGTAGGAGCGGGCGCGAAACACAGTGACTGGAAGCTTGCCGCTCCAGAACATGGCGCAGACCGCGAACTTCATGCGTCCGCCGGGGTGGACGCCGATGAGCACGCTCATGACGCCGATATGGCATTAACGAGCGGGTCAGAGCCAGCTTGTTGCATTTTTCCGTACTTGCACCGTCCCAGACCCTTACCAACGGTCAAAAACGTGACGTATTCTTCCTGCGCTCAACCCCCGGAGTACCCCCGATGTTCAACAGCGACACCGTGATGGAAGGCCGTTTCCTTGGCATGCCCGTGCGTTTTGACGCCGTTCACGCCTTCGACAACTACTGGACCCGCGACGACCAGCGCGTCTTCATCCCGACGAACTTCGGCATCGGCTGGGACGTGAACTTCCGGGCGATCGCCAAGCACTTGGGCCTCGTTCGCGGCTAGTCACCTGGTTCCCATTCCGCTTCCAATCCCAAGGGCGCCCGAGCAACTCGGGCGTCGCACGAGCGATAACGAAGTGGGGTAGAAGGCGGGCACCTTCCGGCCCCGCACTTCTTTCTGGGAGCGAGCCATGCGGAAGAACCGGGCTAAGCCGCGGCAGCGCGGCCAAGGCATGACCGAGTACATCATCATCGTGGCGCTGATTGCGATCGGCACCATCGCGGTGGTGACGGCCTTCGGCGACAACATTCGCGCCCTCTTTGGCGCTTCGGCGAACGCGATGATTGGCCGCAGCAGCAACCCGGCGCAGCTGGGTGGTCGTCAGGTCGACAGCTTGCAGAGCAAGACTCTGCAAAACTTCGCGGAAAAACGCGCGCCTTGATGTTGGGCGGGTGACTGGCGACCGTCACTCTGGCACCACCTACGCCCACAAAAAACTACGTCAAAAAATTGCTCTCGCGATCCCGCGCCTCGATGATGCGCGGACATGCTCCCCGCGGTCCTCATCGTGGCGCTTACGGCTTCAGCGCCTTCTGGTCTCACCCAGACGGTCGAAGAGCAGCCGACCGGTCCGCAATGGACCCTCAGCATGCAGGCCGGTGGCGGCCGCTTGAGCGAGGATCCGGTCGCGATGTTCCGCCCGCGCGCGACGCTCGAAGGGTCGCAATTGCGTGTCGCCCTCTCGGCGCCGCTCTTCCTCAAGATCTCCGACGAGTCGCCGACCGCTGACAGCCGCACGATGCCGGTCACCTGGCAGAACGACTGGAGCGACTTCGAGACCTACGCCGCGTGGATTGAAGATCTCACGTACCGCTCGAAGCGTGGCGCCATTCAGCTCCGCGCCGGCGGACTGCGGCGGCAGACCCTCGGCCACGGCACCTTGGTCGACGATTACACCGGCAGCTACGACCCGAGCATGCCGCGCAGTGGGCTCGATTTCCTCGTGACCACGGACGTCGTCGAAGCAAAGCTCCTCACGGACGGTTTGGTCCGGCCGCGGCTCGTCGCAGCCTCGATCGCCATCGCGCCCTTCCAGATCGATGACAGGTCCGCCGGTGAGCCGCTCACGGTGGCGCTCGAAGTGGCGACCGATATGCGCGCGCCGATCACCGAGGGGACGACGCAGATCGGCGGCGCGGACCTCGTGGTCACCGGGGCGCCCTATGTCGGCGACGAGCTCATGTGGTCGCTGTATGGCTCGCTCGGCTCGTTCTTCACCGAGACGCGCTCGGGCGCGCTCGGCACGCACATCGGCACCGAGCTCAACTGGACGCGCGGCCGTGAAGCGCTGCTCTTGCGTCTCGAAGCGACCGTCGCCGGGGCGGGCTATGACCCTGCCTACTTCGACGATCAGTACGCGGCGGAGCGTAACGTCATCCGCGAGGGCTCGGAGTCGAAGGCCATGCGGATTGCACCCGCGGGCTACGGCACGCGCGGTCGCGTCGAGTTTCAAACCGGCCCGCTCACTCTCGGCACTTCTGTCGAGCACACCTTCGCGCGGACCGCGGAGAACCCGACGCGCGCGTCGCTCTATGGCGAGCTGACGAGCGACATCTGGCACGTCGGCTTGCGCGTGTCGCAACGGGCGATGCGCGACAGCGGCGACTGGTTCGCGATGGGCACGAACAGCATGGCGATCCTCGACGGCGCCGTGCGCATTCACGATGCGTGGTTTGCTTACACGCTGATGCATCACGGTGTCCGCGCCGGCGACGACGGCATCGTCACGCCGGTCTCGGATTGGGTGATCGGTGTTGGCTACGGGATGGCCGGGAACCTCAGTCGTTTGTAGCGGGCCGGCGCAGTTGCTAGAGACGCGCCGTGCGTTCGCATCTCGTTCCTCTGCTCGTCGCGCTGGTCGCGAGCGTCGTCTTGTCGGTGGCGCGGTGCGCGCATGTAGCGGCGCAAGCGGACTTCGAGACCGTGGCGGCGGCGGTTCGCTCGGCGTATCGCGAGGGCGACCTCATCGTCGTGACGCCGTTCCATCAGGCGACACCGCGTACATTGCTGGGAGATTTGCCGCTCATCGAGCCGCGCCGGGTCGAGCCGCAGGTCTTGAGGATGCACCCGCGCTTGCTGGTGGTGGCGGTGGATGCGGTCGGGGCGCTGCGTGAGGAGCTCGAAGCGCTCGGGTCGGTCGCGCCGGTTGCCTCCGCGGGGCGTGTGCACGCTGTCGCGGTCACGGTGCGTGAGCCGGTGCAGCCGACGCTGGCGCTGCGGGAACGGCTCGCGGACGTGCAAGTGCTCGCTCACTACGGCGGCACCGAGCCGACGGCTTGCTCGCGCTGGAATGGCTCGCGCTGGAGCTGTCCGCGCGACAGCGAATGGAGCTGGGTAGGCCGCGCCACATTGAACCTCGAGGATGGGCCGCGGGCCTGCGTCTGGATGCATCCGCTGAATGGCGGGCGTGAGCTCACGCTGACCCTCCCCGAGACGTCGGGGTCGCGCTTGCTGCTGGGACATGGATTCGTGCTCTCCGCCGCGACGCGTGCACCGGTCCAGGTCGAGGTGCGGCGCGGCGAGGCCAAGCTCTTCAGCGGCGAGGTCATGCCTCGGACCGGCTGGGAGTACGACGTCGTCGACCTCGACCGCGGTAGCGGACCGATCGTGCTTGCCGTGAAGTCACGGGACAACGGGGGCGCCCACTTCTGCGCCGATGCCTGGGTGCTGCCATGAAGCGGCAAGGGCTCATGGCGTGTGGCGTCGGCCTCGTCGTGCTGGTCGTGTTGCTCGGCACCGCATCGCAGGGGTTCGTGCGCGACGAGGGCTACTACTTCCGCGCGGCGCGCGAATATCACGCCTGGTTCGAGCACCTCTTCGAACGTGGCTTGTCCTCTTTCGCGGACAGCACTCTGACGCACGACTTCGGCTACAACACGGAGCACCCGGGCTTCGTGAAGCTCCTCATGGGCTGGACGTGGAAGATCGCGCACGTCTGGCTGGGCGCGACCTCGGGCGCCACGGGTTTCCGCTTGGGCTCGATGCTGCTCGTCGCTCTGGGCGCGGCGTTCACGTTCTTGTTCGGCGCGCGGTTGTCGCGTGAGCACGGCGTCGTCGTCGGTTTGCTCGCGGTCGCTTTCCTGTTCACGTCGCCGCACGTGTTCTTCCACGCGCATCTCGCCGCGTTCGACGGGCCAATCATGGGGCTGTCGGTGGCGGCAACCTATGCGTTCTGGCGGGCGCTGACCGAGCGACGTTGGTTGCTGCCGGCGCTTACGCTCTTCGGACTCGCGCTCGCCACCAAGCACAACGCGGTGTTCCTCTGGGCGGGGCTCGGGCTCGCGGTGTCGATAGCGCGCAGCCGCGACTGGTCATTCACCGAGGGTCGACTGTCGCTGCCGCCGTTGCCGCTCGCGTGGCTGCTCGCGCCTATCGCCGGGCTGGCCGTGCTCTACGTTTTCTACCCGTATGGTTGGGCTCATCCGTTTCAGCGGATTGGCGCGTATTACGAGTATCACGCGCACCACGAGCACTACCCGGTCGACTTCTTCGGCGCCATGTACACGTCGCCGCCGTTTCCATGGGGCTACGCCTTTCGCATGACGGTGCTCACCGTGCCGCTCATGACCTTGGTGCTGGGCGCCGTCGGCCTCGTGTGGTGCGCGCGTCGCGTACGCCACGCGGAGGGCGATGAACGCATGGGCCTGGTCTTGCTCTTGGTGAGCAGCCTTACGCCGCCGCTCGTCATCTCGTTTCCCATGGTGCCGATCTTCGGTGGCACCAAGCACTGGATGCCGATGATGCCGTTCTTCTGCATCGCCGCGGCGCTGGCGCTGGTGCAAGCGATGGAAGCCGTACGCTATCGCATCGCGCGGCCGGCGGTCGTCGTCGCGGCGTTGTTGGTGCCTCTCATCGACACCGTGCGCACGCATCCGTACGGCCACACGTACTTCAACGAGCTCACGCTCGGGCATCAGGGCGCGGCGGTGTTGGGACTACCGCGCACCTTCTGGGGAGGCGACGCGCGGCCGTTGCTCGCGGCGTTGAACGAGAAGGCGGCGATTGGCGCCCGTGTCTACACCCACCGCATGAACTACAGTGACTGGCAGCAGTACCTCGCCGATGGGCTCGCGCGCCGCGATCTCGTTTTCGTGAGCGACATCGCGAGCGCCGACTGGGCCTTGGTCAACCACCAGCGCGAGTATCAAGACGCCGAATACGCGGTGTGGGAGCTCGGAGCGACGCTGCCTACGGCCATGGTGGCGTTCGACGGCGTGCCAATCGTCAGCTTGTACCGATTGGACCGAGCCGCGGCACGGTGACCCGCGAGCCGGCGCTCTCGATGACGTCGACGGTGACGCCGTAGAGGCGCGAGAGGCTCTCGGTGGTGATCACGTCGGCGGGCTTGCCGCTGCCGACGAGCCTGCCCTGGCTCAAGAGAAACGCATGGTCCGCGATAGCGAGCGCGTGATCGGGCTCATGGGTGGCGATGATCGCCGACACGCCTTCGCTCGCGAGGCGGCGGAGCTGCGACAGCACGCGCACACGGTTACCTAGATCGAGGCTCGCCGTCGGCTCGTCCATGATCATGGTGCGGCATTCCTGCACGAGGGCACGGGCGATGAGCACGAGCTGGCGCTCGCCGCCGGACAGCTCGGTGGCGACACGGGCGCCGAGGGCGGCGATGCCGACGCGGGCGAGAGCGCTCTCCGCCTTTTCGTGGTCGGTCTTCGATGGCACCGCGAAAACGGGCAGGTGCGGGGCGCGGCCCATGAGGACGATCTCGCGCACGGTGTAGGCGAAACTCGTCGCCGCCGCTTGCGGCACGTACGCGACCGACCGGGCCCGCGCTTGGGGTGTCCAGTTGGTGGCGTCGGCGCCGTCGATGTGGATGGTGCCGCCCAAGGGTGGCAAGAGGCCGAGGAGAGTCTTGAAGAGCGTGGTCTTGCCGCTGCCGTTCGGGCCGAGCAAACAGGCGATCTCCCCGGGCGCGACACCGAGGCTCACGTCTTCGCCCACACGCCGGTTGCCGTAACCGAAGGCCAAGTGCTCGGTCGCGAGCATCAGCTCCACCCTTTGCGGCCGGCGGCGAGCGCCCAAACGAAGAACGGAGCGCCGCAGAACGCCGAGAGGACGCCGAGCGGGATCTCGATGGGGGCGATGGTCCGCGCGAGCGTATCGACGACAACCAGGAAGGTAGCGCCGACGAGCAGGGTCGCCGGCCCTAGCTTGCGGAAGTCCGAGCCCAAGAGGTTGCGGCAAATGTGCGGCACGATGAGGCCGACCCAGCCGACGACGCCGGTGGTCGCGACGGTCGCGGCGCTCACCAGCGTCGCGGCGCCCACGATGATGAGCCGCATGCGGCGCACGTCGACGCCCAGCGTGCGGGCCTCGTCGTCGCCCAAGGACATGAGGTTGATGCGCCAACGCAGGAGCAATAGCGGCACCAGCCCGACGAGCACGATCGGCGCCATCCAGACGAGGTCACCGCCGGTGGTCGCGGCGAGGCTCCCTAGCAGCCAGTAGGTGATCGTCGGCAGCTGGTTGTACGGGTCGGCGAGGATCTTGAGGAGCGACAGGCCCGCGCCGAGAAGCGCGCCGACGGCGATACCGGAGAGCACCAAGACGAGCACCGGGTCGCGCGTGCGCAGTGCCGAGCCCAAGCCGTAGACCGCGATCACCGCGAGCAAACCGCCCGCGAAAGCGAACGCTTGAATGGCCACCACCGGGAGGTGGAGCACGATGGCGAGCACCGCGCCCAGGCTCGCTCCAGCGGACACCCCGAGGATGTCGGGAGAAACCAGGGGATTGCGAAAGAGGCTCTGGTAGGTCGCGCCGGAGATGGCGAGCGCGCCGCCGACGAGGGCACCCGCGAGGACCCGCGGCACGCGAATGTTGAAGAGCACGGTGTCGACGAGCGGCGTGAGCTCGCCACCCGTGACCTTCGCGACCAACGCATGAGCGAGCTCTGGAATGCTGAGCGCGTAGGGCCCAACCGAGACACCGACGATCACCGCCGCGACCAATGCGGCAACGAGCAGTGCCCATCGCGCCATCATGGTTGCAGCACTTTCGTGAGCTGGGCGTCGTCGAGATTCACGTGGAAGATCCGTTGGTAGAATGTCCGCACGACGGCGCGCTCGTCCCAGTCATGCGGGTGCAGGCGTGCCGTGAGCCACAGCAAGCCAAGCACGCGGTTAACCGACGGCGGCGCGTCGAGCCAGCCGAAGGGCACTTTCGGCGCCAGCAAGACGCGTGCTCGTAAGCCCCGCCAGGAGTCGTCGGTGCGCACTAGCTTCGCGAAGTTCTTGTCCTGGGTGACGATGACCTCGGGGTGCCCGCCGGCGATCGCCTCGAAGGACATGGTGACGATGGCGTCGGTCATGCCGCGCTTGGCGACGTTGACCGCGCCAGCCGCGTCGATGACCTCGGCGAAGAGCGAGCCCGCGAGCGTCGTCTCGAGGCCGGTGGCGTTGCGGCCGAAGTAAACGCGCGGCCGCGTCGGATCCTTGGCGATGGCGGAGCGTGCCAGCGCCAAGAGCTCGTCGACGTAGACCGCGAGCGCCTCCGCTTCGGCGGCGCGGCCGGTGAGCTCGCCGAGGCGGCGGAAGGTCTTGGCGCCGTCCCACAAGCTGCCGTTGATGAGCACGTACGGGATGCCGAGCTGCGCCTGGACCCTGTCCGCCAAAGCGGCGTGTGATGGGTCGACCGTGCCGATGTCGACCAACACGTCGGGCCTCGCGGCGGCGAGCGCCTCGAGGCTCGCGGTGCCGCCGTGACCGGTGAGCCGGCCGATGACCGGCAGCGAGCGATAGGGCTCGGGCACGAGCTCGGCCTCGTCGGCCTTGAACGCGCGGGTCCAACCGGCGAGGGCGTCGGGAGCCAGAGCGTAGATCCAGGGGGCCGCCGGTGGACCGCAAGCGACGATGCGCTTGGGATGCGCCGGCACTTCGACCTTGCGGCCGGCGTCGTCGACGAAGGCGAGCGAGGCGGCGATGACGAGCGTCGTGATCAATCGGTCACCGGGGCGCGCGCTGGACCGTCGAGCAGGCGTTCGAGGAGCGAGAAGGCATGGTCGACGCCGAGGTCGTTCATGCAGCGAAAGTGCGCCTTCGGGCAGCGCGCAAGCCCGTGCAAGGAGCAGGGGGCGCACTCGACCGCGGCGTAGGCCAACGCGTGTCCGTCGAAGCGGAACTGCGCGGGGTCGGTGGAGCCGAAGAAGGCGAGGGTGGGGATGGCGAGGCCCCGGGCCATGTGCATCGGGCCGCTGTCGTTGGCGACCACGGCCCGCGCTTGGGACAAGACCCCGCCCAGCTCCGCGAGAGAGAGGCTGCCCGCGAGATCGACGGTAAGCGGCGCGATTGCATGAACGCGTTTGGTCAAGTCCGCTTCGGCGGAGTTACCGGTCAGGACGACATTGGCGCCGCGTACACAAGCCTTGGCCGCGAGCGCGCCGAAGCGCTCGACCGGCCACTGCTTCGTCGACCAGAGCGCGCCCGGCGACATGACCACCGTGGGCCGACCGAGGTCGACACCGCGGGCCACGAGCTTGTCACGCGCGGCTTTCACCGCGGCCTCGCCGGCCACGTAAGTGAGCGGCTCGCGTGGCAGCGACTTGCCGGCGAAGCGCTCCACTGCTCCGTGATAGCGGGCGGCAATCGGCATCTCGGCGCGATACTTCCGCACCCTCATCGGGACCAGGAGAGTGTCGGCGAGCGCGCGTTTCTGCCAGACCACCTTGCGGCGGGCGCGGGTGCGCGCCGAGATCCAACGGCTGCGCAGCTTGCCGTGCAAGTCGATGACGCCGTCGTAAGGGCCGTGCGCCTTCAAGCGCGCGAGCAACGAGCTCGCCGACTCGAAAGGCTCGAGACCCACGACATGGGACACCGCCGGGTGATGGCGCACTAAGTCCACGAAAGCGGACTTGGTGACGTAGGTGATGGCGGCGTCGGGCGCTTCCCGCTTCAAGGCGCTGAGCGCACCGCTGGTCAGGACCACGTCGCCGACCGAGCTGAAGCGAAGAACCAGGAGATTGCGCGCCATCGCGGCGCGGACCATACAGCAGACGTGAAGCCCATCGCGAGCCTTCGCGCCGCCATCCTCGCCCACTACGACGCGCACAAGCGAGACTTGCCTTGGCGCCGCACGCGCGACCCGTACGCCATCTGGGTGTCTGAGATCATGCTGCAGCAAACCCAGGTCGACGTCGTGGCCCCGCGGTGGAAAGCGTTCCTCGGGCGTTTCCCCGACGTGCGCACCTTGGCCGCCGCGACCGAAGCGACCGTCTGCGAGGCTTGGGCCGGCCTCGGCTA
>JBGGMJ010000022.1:0-85753 GCA_041288095.1 Myxococcota bacterium | reverse complement strand
TCCTGACGCGCATCCCACCCGGCCTGCGCGGGCTCGCGACCACCGGCGTCATCGCGGCCGCCATAGCCACCACCAACTCGGCGATGAACGCCATGTCGTCGGTGCTGGTCGAGGATTTCTACAGGCCGTGGTGTGTCCACCACCACAAGCAGCGCGCGGAGAAACATTTCGTCTTCGCCGGCCGCGTCGGCATGGCGCTGATGGGCCTCGCGATGTTCGTGGTCGCGGTGCTGTCGTTCTACTGGCAGCGCTACGCGAACGTGCCCATCCTCGAGCTGGTCCTCGGCGTCATGGCCTTCGCGTACGCGGGCCTCTTGGGCGTGTATTTCACCGCCGTCTTCACCGACCGGGGCTCGAACCGCTCGGTGGTCCTGGCGCTCGCGGCCGGCTTCCTCGTGGTGCTGGGGCTGCAGCTGTGGAGCCGGGTTGCCTTCCCTTGGCAGCTTTGTGCCGGCACACTTGTCGCCTTCCTCGTCTGCGTGGTTGAGAAGGGGCCCGATGTCCAGCACTGAGACCGTCGATCCGCGTTACGTCGACATCGACATCTGGCCGACTGTCCAAGCGGTCGAGGCGATGCTCGAGGGGCAGGAGTCCGCCGTCGCCGCCATCAAAGGCGAGGAGCCACGGATCGCCGCCGCTTGTGACGCCGCCGCGCAGAGATTGCTGCGCGGAGGGCGCCTCGTCTACTGCGGCGCCGGTACCTCCGGTCGCCTGGCCGTCCAGGACGGTGTCGAGCTGGGCCCGACCTTCGGCTGGCCCGACGAGCGCACCGCGTACGTCATCGCGGGCGGTATGCCGGCGCTCATGAAGAGCGTGGAAGGCGCCGAGGACGACACGGATGCGGCGCGCCGAGAGGTCGCCGCGTTGTCGCTCACCGCGGACGACGTGGTCATCGGAGTCGCCGCCAGCGGCCGCACGCGCTTCACCATCGGCGCTATCACCGAAGCACGCAAAGCCGGGGCGCTCACCATCGCCATCGCCAACAACCGCGACACGCCGCTCGCCACGGCCGCCGAGTATCCCATCGTCGCCGTCACCGGCAGCGAGGTCATCGCCGGCTCGACACGCATGAAGGCAGGCACCGCGCAGAAAGCGATCCTGAACCTGTTGTCGACGGGCACGATGCTACGCTGCGGCCGCGTCTACCGCGGGCTGATGGTCGACATGATCATCTCCAACGCGAAGCTCCAGGCGCGGGCCGAAGGAATGGTGGCGACACTGACCGGCTGTGACGCAGGCAGCGCAACGGCCGCGGTGAAGGCGGCGGCGGGCAACATCAAGAAAGCGGTGCTCATCGCCATGGGCATCGAGCCCGCCCAAGCGGGCAAGGCGCTCGCCGAAAACGGCGACAACTTACGGCGCGCCATCGAGACCTTGAAGTGAGCCTCGCTCCCGAAGACACCCGCATGTTCGCCGAAGCGGGCGAAGGCGCGGCGGTGGTGCGTGCTCAGCTCGCCGCCAACGCCGCTCTCATGCAAGACACGGCGAAGCGCTTGAAGAGCACCAAGGCGCCGATCATCTTTACCTGCGCCCGCGGCAGCTCCGACCACGCGGCCACCTTCGCGAAGTATCTCTTCGAGACGCGCTTGCGCATTCCCACCGTCTCGCAAGCGCCGTCGATCATCTCGGTGTACGGCGATCCACCGCTCGACGTCCGCGGCGCGCCGTTCATCGTCATCTCGCAGTCCGGACGCAGCCCCGATCTGCTCATGTCCGCGACAGCGGTCAAAGCGGCGGGAGCTCTGGTCATCGCCGTCACCAACAACGTCGACAGCCCGCTGGCCGAGCTCGCGGATGTGGTCTTGCCCGTGCACGCCGGCCCCGAGACCAGCGTCGCCGCCACCAAGAGCTACATCGGCACCTTGTGCGCCATCGCACACCTCGTGTCCGAGTGGGCGGACGACCGAGAGCTGGGCGCCGCGCTCCCCGGGCTCGACGAGGCGCTCATCGATGCCTGGAACGCCGATTGGTCGGCGGCGCTGCCCCTCCTCGAGCGGGCTCAGAGCATGTACGTCCTCGGCCGTGGCCTGACCTATGCAGTCGCCCAGGAAGCCGCGTTGAAGCTCAAGGAGACCTGTGGCTTGCATGGCGAGTCGTTCAGCTTGGCCGAAGTGGCGCACGGTCCCATGGCGCTCATCAAGGATGGCTTCCCGCTCCTGGTGCTCCCGCCGCACGACGCGGCCAGCCTCGGCGCCGAGGCCCTCATCGCCAAGTTCCTCGAACGCGGAGCCCGCGTCGCCATCGCGGGTGTTGGGGCGCGCGGCGCCGTTCGCTTGCCCCTGAAGGTTGGTCTGCATCCCGCCCTCGTCCCCATGGTCATGGTGCAGAGCTTCTACCGCATGGTGAACGCTTTAGCGGTCAAGCGTGGCTACGACCCCGACAACCCGCCGCATCTGGCCAAGGTGACACAGACGCGATGACACGCACGGCTCTCGTCGGTGCCCGCATTCTTGCGGGCGGTGCGTGGAAAGACGACCACGCGCTCATCCTCGATGCCGACCGCATCGACGCGGTACTCCCGACCACGCAGGTGCCCGCGGGCACGGCTCGCCATGTCCTCGCTGGCGGCACGTTGTTGCCGGGGTTCATCGACACGCAGGTCAACGGCGGCGGCGGCGTGCTCTTGAACGACGCCCCCACCGTGGACGGAGTACGGGCCATCGCCGCGGCGCACCGTCGCTTCGGCACGACCGGCCTTTTGCCGACGCTAATCAGCGACGATCTCGACAAGGTCGCCCAGGCCATCGCGGCCGTCGACGCCGCCATCGAGGCCAAGGTACCCGGCGTGCTCGGCATTCACCTCGAAGGCCCGTTTTTGAACGCGCAGAAGCGCGGCATTCACGACGCCGCGAAGTTTCGCCGACTGGATCCCGACGCCGTTGATCTGCTCGCGTCGTCGAGGCGGGGCAAGACGCTGGTGACCCTCGCCCCCGAGCTCTGCGATGCCGGGCTCATCACCGCCTTGGTGGAGCGCGGCGTCATCGTGGCCGCCGGCCATACGCTCGCGACCTACGAGCAGATGCAGGCCGCTTTCGCGGAGGGCCTGCGCGGCGTCACGCATCTCTTCAACGCCATGACGCAGCTCGAGAGTCGGTCCCCCGGTGTCGTCGGAGCAGCGCTCGAGAGCGCCACCTGCATCTCCGGCATCATCGCGGACGGTCATCACGTCGCGCCGGCGAGCCTACGCGTTGCGCTACGGACACGCGGGCCCAGTGGCCTCATGCTGGTCACCGACGCCATGTCCTCCGTCGGCTCGAGCCTCACGCGCTTCTCGCTCTTCGGCCAGACCATCACCGTCGCGGACGGCGCCTTGCGTGGGCCCGAAGGTCAGCTCGCAGGCTCGCACCTCGACATGGCCGGGGCGGTGCGCAACGCGGTCACGATGATGGGCGTCGACCTCGCGGTCGCTTCACGCATGGCAAGCGCGACACCCGCGACGCTGCTCGGCATCGGCGATACGCGCGGTATCATCGCGCCCGGGCGCAAGGCAGACCTCGTCCATCTCGACGACGAGCAGCAGGTCACCGCCACCTGGATCGACGGTGTCCGCTAAGCCGACCTAGGCCATCGGTGCCGGCCGGCCCGCGAGAAGCAAAGCGCCGTCCAAGGGGTCACCCAAGGGCGGCGAGAGCTTGTCGACGATACGCGCCCGCAGCCACGGCCTCATCCGCGACGAGAGGCCCCCAGCGAGAGACAAGCGCGTGGCGCCGCGCGCGTAGATGGTCTCGATGAAGCGCTCGACGTGGCCCGCGGCCTCGCTGACGATCGAGCGGGCGATCTCATCCCCGTTTTCGGCGTAGTCCATGACCAGCGGCGCGAAGGTCGCGTAGTCGGCGGGCGTCGCTTCGTCCATCCAAGCGACCATGCGGGCGGTGACGTGATCGAACTGGCGCGTTACTTCCTGGCTGAGAGGCGTCGAGCGGCTGCGCCCGTCGAGCGCGCGGAGAGCATGACGGATCGCCGACAACCCGAGCGCGGCGCCGCTCCCCTCGTCGGAGATGGGGAAGCCGTAGCCGCCGATGCTGATGCTGTCCTCACCGAGCTTGATGATGCCGACGCTACCCGTGCCGAGAATGAGCGTCGCGCCATCGGCTCCTAGATGAGCGCCCAGGTTCGCGATGACGGCGTCGCTGGTGAGCGACAGGCTCGCGAAGGGAAACGGCAGCGCCCGGAGCTTCGCTTTCGCGCCCATGCGATTGATGCCGGCGATGCCCATGCCGACGTGCACCTTGGCGATGTCGCCAGCGGCGAGGTTCGCCGTGGTGGTCGCCTGCGCGCAGGTCTCGAGGAGGCGCGCGTGGAGCGGCTCGATACCCATGCGCGTGTTGGCCGGGCCCGACGTGCCGGTCCCCAACACCTTGCCCGATTCGTCGGTGAGCCGCGCCCGACAGTGACTGCCGCCCGCATCAACGCCCAGATAAAGTGCCATGGTCTGACTCCGTTCCCCGGGGTGGTTTTGCGCCAACAGAGTTGGTAGGGGCAAGCGGACGGAGATTGTCCCATGGGATACGTCGTAGCAATGCTGGTTCTTTTCGCTCCCGATTGCCGCGAGCTGCGCGACGCCCACGCGCGCTTCAGCCCGAACGGTGACATCGGCTACGAAAACACCAAGGTGGCGGTGCTCGAGTGCGCCGGTCAGCGCTCGCTCGTCTTCTGGCGGCGGACGAACGCCGACGCCGCGTGGAACGAAGTGCACCGCGTGCAAGTGACCGCCCCAATCGCGAACCAAACCTGGTTCTTCGACGGCGCGACCTGCGTCGTCAAAGGCACGACGGGCGACGCGCTGCTCATGAACCACGCGGTGCTTGCGCACGCCAAAGCGGCCATCGGCGAGCTTCCCGAATGGAAGCCCAGCGAGTCGTGGCACGTCGACCTCACCAAGAACAAGTGGGTAAAAGACGACGTGAAGAAGATGGTCTGCCACGGCGACGAGCCCTGACGCATCGTGGTTTTCGCGCTCGCATTGCTGATCGCCGCGCCGGCGACGTTCGAGACGTACGTGCTGGCCGTCGAGTACGACGGGCCCGTGCGCCTGGTCGTCAACGGTGTGCGCGTGGAAGAACCTACGGCCAAGCGCGTCCCCATCGAGCACTACGTGGTCCCCGGCGCGAATCACGTCTTCATCGAGCCGCTCGATGCCAAGAAGAAGGCGCCGAAGCTCATGGCCCGCGTCATGCTGGTGGTCGGTCGCAATGACTCGCGAAGCTGGGAAAAGGACGATGGTCAGGTCATCGCCACCCTGAAGCGAGGCGGCGCGGTCTTCACGGTGCCCCAGTCGTTGCGTGAGCCACTGTGGCGGCTTGGAGCGGCGCTCGACTACGAGGCCGAGATTACCTATCGCGCCAAGGTGAGAGAGCTGCACGCCATGCTCGTCGCGAAAGATGTCGACGGGTACGTGGAGCAGCTGGCGGAGTCGTACGCTGAAACGGAGCGCCTCTTCCCCATGGTCAAGGCCGACGCCCTACGAAAACGTGATGCCGAAGCGTTGCGCGCGATGCTCGCCAAGGCCGCGGTATCGCCCTTGCCCGACGACAAGACGTTCTTCGTGAGCCTCGAGGCCTATCAACACCTCGCGGTGGCGATGAAGAAGGGGACACGCGAGACGTTCAAGATCGGCGGCTCGCCGGTGCTCATCAGCCTCATCAAGATCAACGGCGCTTTGCGACCCTACGCGGCGATCCGCCCCTGATGTTGGTGTCGATCGTCATCCCGGCGTTCAACGCCGAGCCCACCATCGCGAGAGCAGTGCGCAGCGCGCTCGCACAGACCCATCGCGACCTCGAGGTCATCATCGTCTCCGACGATGGCCGTGACTATGTCGCGCTGCTGTCGGAGCGGAGCATCACCGACCCGCGCTTGCGGCAACTCTCCACCGGCAAGAACGGAAGCGGCTGCCACCGGGCCCGCAATCTCGGCCTCCGCGGCACGCACGGCGAGCTGGTGACACATTTCGATGCCGATGACGTGATGCGTCCCGAGAAGATCGCGCGCTTGCTGCCGCTCGCACGCCACCACGGCGCCGCGTTCGATGCCGTCGATGTCATCGACGACCGCGACGACTCCCTGCTTTACACGGCCCTCGGCGGCCAGACGCTGGTCGACCTGGATGGGCTGTTCGAGAGCGCGACGCCCCTGACACCTCTGGTGCGTCGTGATTGCGCCATCACCCGCGTCGACGGCATCGACCTCGCCGAGGACGTCGTCGCCAATCTCCAGCTCATCGATCGCTTGGGACCACTGCCCGTAGTCGGCGAGGCATTGTCGGAGTACCGCGTCGTCGACGGCTCCATGAGCCACACAGCCGACCCCGCCGCGCGTTACGACGAGCACTACGGCCTCATCTTGACCATGTTGCCGATGATTCCGCTATCGCCGACAACGCGGCCGCGCGCTCACCAAGGCTTCACCGCCAAGCGTGAGCTGAATCGAGCGTACGGTGAAGCGCGCGCGAAAAACACCGCCCTCACCTTCCAGCACTACATCGCCGCTCTACGGCGAGGCGAGCACCTGTAGCAACGCGTCCAAGCGCTTGGCGGTCATGGCGATCGACGCCAGCGAGACTTGCTCACGCGACGAGTGCTCGCCGTCGGTGTCGGCGCCGATGGCCAGCATCGGCAAGCTCGGGAAGATGCCACGCCAGATGTTGGTCTCGATGCCGAAGTTGCCGAAGCCGACCCGGGTGAACGCCGGCTTGCCGTCGATGCGTGCCTCGTTGAGGACTCGCGTCACCAACGCCCCGCGCGTGTCTTCGAGCCAGGGATCGTAACCAGACGATGTGAGCTGCGGCGACGCCGCGAAGCCCCTGCTCAAGCTGTCGGCGATGCGCCGCGCGGTCGCCTGAAGCTCGGGACCGTCGAAGGAGCGGCTCATGACGCCAAGCTCGAGCTTGCCGTCGGCGAGCAAGAAGCGGGCGAGGTTCGACGAGGTGCGAACACCATTAGGGAGCTCGGGGCCGTTCGGATCGGCGCGGTGAATCACCCCGTTCGGCGTCGCCAGGATGGCGCTGGTGAGCTGCTCGGTCGCTTCGACGGTCATGGCCGTCTCGGGCTTTTTGACCTGCTGCGCGGTCATGACGGCGTTCTTTTCGCCCGAGGCGTCGCAGAGCTCCTTGAAGCGCTTCTCCACCGCGGCACGGACCTCCGAAAAAGGAGCGCTCATCGGACCAACGATCACGACCTTGCCGCTCGCCGGGATCTTGTTGAGCGCGTCGCCGACCGCCATCGTGGACAAGCGCAGAGCCGGGGCCACGGCGCGCGCCGCCTTGAGCAGCTCGGCCGCCCAGACCACACCGTTGCCACGTGGTAGATGAATTTCGGTGCCGGAGTGCCCGCCGGTGAGACCGGTCGCGACCACTTCGACGGCACGCTCGGTCCACCCCACGGGTGTCGTCGCCACGGACCCGGTGAAGACGTTGGAACGGCCGCCGAGCGAGCCGACGGTGAGTAAGCCTTCGTTCTTCTTGTCCAGGGCGTCGAGCGACACCAGCACGTCGGGTGCGAAGCCCATCGCCTCGTGCTCGAGCTCACGGGCCCCGGTGAGACCCTGCTCTTCGCTGGTGGTCAGCAAGATATCGAGCGGCGGGTGCTCGATGCGTGGATCCATGACGTACCGCAGGGCCAGACCGACGCCGATCGCATCATCGGCGCCGATGCTCGTGCGTGGCTCCGTCGATCGCAGCACGCCGTCGACCTCGGTCAACTTGACCGGGTTCGCCTTGAAGTAAGCCTTGAGGTCGCCGCCGGGGGGCACGGCGTCGGCGGCGAGCACCATGTCCATGTGCGCTTGCAGAGCCACGACCGGCCTGTCCGCTTTGGCGAATCGGCCAGTGCCGGGCACCTTGATAGCAATGTTGCCGGCGCGGTCGGGCCCGCGAATCTCGAGCTTCCCGGCCCAGAGCTCGATGTTGGCGGTGCGCGCGAGGCTCCGCGCATAGTCGCGAATAGCACCCTCTTCTTTCGAGGCGCGATAGAGCGGCGCCATCTCGCGAAAGAGCTGCGCGGGGATGGCGTAGCTGTCGGCGGGCAGGGTCGCGGTTGGGAGCGTCACACGCCGGGCACCGCTGGTCGTTCGCGGCTCGCTCACGAAGCGTGGGGCCGGCCGGGGGTCGGAAATCGCCTGTGCGGGCACGCTCTGGGCGCCGTTTCCGGCCACTTGGCTACCGCTCGCACCGACGCTGGCCGGCCTGTTGCCGTCGCCAATCCTCATCAGGACACACCTTTCCCCGGCCGACGCGTTATCGTGCGCTCGCGTCCGCGTGTCTTCTGACTCTACGCCGGGGCCGTAATTATGCGGTCTGGCGGGGGTTTTTCTTTGCGCGAAATTGTCACAGATCGAGGCGCAACGATCCGCTGGCGCACCCGATAAGCCGGTCGTAACGCTCGATGCGAATGTCGGGTGTGTATTTGCAGAACGCCCGCTCGATAGCGGGCACTCAAGGATAAGGAGCTATGGATTCCGATATATCAATCGACGGCTTGCGTGCCCAACGCCGTGTTCAGGTCCAGGAGACCCGACACATGCATGCAACGCTGAACGACGAATGGCTGGTAGAGATTCAGCAGTACGATGCCTGGAAGAACACCGACCAAAATGCCTCGCGACGCCAAGACGCGACCGTCAAGAACGACAACCGCGAAGAGGCCCTGGTCAAGGCGCAACAGCTAGCGAACGACACTCACCATTGGCATCACGCCATGGCGAGCGCCAAGGAGCCCCGCGCGACGAAGTCGCAGCAGGTCGCTCAAGCGGACATCGCCCACGCCCAAGCCGGCCAACTCGGCGCCCTCACGGCACCCGAGCAAGTGGTCCGCAAAGTCGGCGCCATCGAAGCCGAGATGCGCAAGGGTCACGTCTTCATCTCCGGCACCGACCCGCATGAAGCGGAGGTCGAGCGCCTGGGCATGGCCGACGACAACGTCGAGGGCGCGAGCGAAGTGAAACACGTGTGGCAGGTGTTCATGGAGCACCAGCGACGCGACCAGAAGCGCCGCAGCTAGCCTGCCGTGAAAAAACCCGCTGGACGGCCGTCGTCATTACTGGCGACACCGTCCTCCGGTACGCGATAGAGGACGGGCTTGAAGGCCGCCCGCTCGCGCTTGTCCACCAAGCGGCGGATGACGCCGTAGAAGACGGGCGTGAGCAACAATCCGAAAAATGTCACGCCGATCATGCCGGCGAAGACGGCGACACCCATGGCGTGGCGCATCTCGGAGCCGGCGCCGTGTGAGGCCACCAGCGGCCAGACGCCCATGATGAACGCGATCGACGTCATGAGGATGGGTCGCAAGCGCAAACGGCAAGCCTCGAGCACCGCGTGAAACGCGTTGACCCCTTTCTTCTGCTCGTCGCGCGCGAACTCGACGATGAGGATGGCGTTCTTGCAGGCGAGTCCGACGAGCACGAACAGGCCAATCTGGGTGAAGAGATTGTTGTCACCACCGTCGAGCCAGACCCCGGTGATCGCCGCGAGCAAACACATCGGCACGATGAGAATGACGGTGAGCGGTAGCGACCAGCTCTCGTATTGCGCGGCGAGCACCAAGAACACGAGCAAGACGCAGAGCGGGAAGATGAGCGCCGCCGTGTTGCCGGCCATGATCTGCTGGTACGTGAGATCGGTCCACTCGAACTTGGTGCCGATCGGCAGCGTATTCGCCGCGATGCGCGTAACCGAAGCGAGCGCTTGCCCCGAGCTGTAACCGGGAGCGGCGGAGCCGTTCACCTCGGCGGCGGGATAACCGTTGTAGTGCGATACGCGGTCCGGACCGTGCGCCGGCCGCACCGTCACCAACGTGCCCAGCGGCACCATCTCACCCGCGAGGTTGCGCGTCTTCAAGGCCGTGATGTCCTCGGGTCGCTCTCTGAAGCCCTGGTCCGCTTGAACCGTCACGCGGAAGGTGCGGCCGAAACGGTTGAAGTCGTTGACGTAGAGCGAGCCCAGATTCGCCTGCATGGTCTCGAACACGTTGGTGAGCGGCACCCCAGCGGTCTTCGCCTTGGCCCGGTCGACGTCGGCGTAGAGCTGCGGCACGTTCACCTGGTAGCCCGAGAACAGACCGGCGAGCTCGGGGGCCTGACGGCCGGCGCCAACGAAGCCCTGGGTCGCCTCGTAGAGCGCCTCGAGCCCGGCGTCACCGCGGTCCTCGATGTAGAGCTTGAAGCCGCCGGTGGTGCCGAGCCCCTGAACCGGAGGCGGAGGGAAGATGGCGACGAAGGCTTCGTCGATGGCGCCGAACTTCTGGTTCAAGGTGGCCGCGATGGCGTTGCCCGATAGCTCGGGCGCGCGCCGCTCCTCGAAGGACGTCAGGCCGACGAAGACGATGCCGGCGCTCGGACTGTTGGTGAAGCCGGCGATCGAAAGACCGGGGAAAGCGATGGTGTCGGCGACGCCCGGCGTCTCCTTGGCGATGTCACCCATGCGGCGAATGACTTCGTCCGTCCGCGATAGCGACGACGCGTCGGGCAGCTGCGCGAACGCGACGAGATACTGCTTATCCTGACCCGGCACGAAGCCGGTCGGCACCTTGTCGAAGCCCACGTACGTAAGCGCGAGCAGGCCTCCGTAGACCACGAGCGCGAGAGACGAGCGGCGCAGTAGCGTGCGCACCGCACCGACGTAGCGGTTTGAGGCCGCCGCGAAGAAGCGGTTGAACGGCCGGAAGAACCAGCCGAAGAGCTTATCGATGCCGCGCGACAGACGGTCCTTCGGCGCGTCATGCGCGAGGAGCAGCTTCGCCGCCAGCGCCGGGCTCAGGGTGAGCGAATTGAACGCCGAGATCACCGTCGAGATGGCGATGGTGAGAGCGAACTGCCGGTAGAACTGGCCGGTGAGCCCACTGATGAAGGCGATCGGCAGGAAGACGGCGCAAAGCACGAGGGCGATGGCGATAATGGGGCCGCTCACTTCGTCCATCGCCTTGCGCGTGGCTTCGATGGGCGACAAGCCGGCCTCGATGTTGCGCTCGACGTTCTCCACCACGACGATGGCGTCGTCGACGACGATGCCGATGGCGAGCACCAAGCCGAAGAGCGAGAGCGCGTTGATCGAGAAGCCGAGTAGCTGCATCACGGCGAAGGTCCCGACGAGCGAGACCGGCACCGCGGCGATGGGGATGATCGAAGCGCGCCAGGTCTGCAGGAAGATCAGGACCACGAGGACGACGAGCGCCAGGGCCTCGAACAACGTACGCACGACCTCTTCGATTGACGCGCGCACGAAGCGCGTTGGGTCGTAGGCGATACGGTAGGCGACGCCGTCGGGGAAGGACTTCGACAGCTCTTCCATGCTGGCGCGCACCTGGTTGGAGAGCTCGAGCGCATTCGACCCCGGCGTCTGGAAAATGGGGATGGCGACGGCCGCCTGATTGTTGAGGAGCGCCCGCAGCGCATATTGATCGGCGCCGAGCTGGACGCGGGCGACGTCGGCGACCCGCACGGTGCCCTCGCTCTCGCTGGCCTTGATGATCACATCGGCGAACTCGCTCTCGGTGGTGAGGCGGCCGCGCGTGTTGATGGCGAGCTGGAAGCTCTCGCCGTTGGGTGCTGGTTGCTGAGCCAGCGTGCCGGCCGCGACCTGGACATTCTGCTCACGCAGCGCCGCGACGACGTCGCTCGCGGTCAGGTTCTTGGCGGCGAGCTTTCGCGGATCGAGCCAGATGCGCATGGCGTAATCGCCCGAGCCGAAGAGCTGCACCTCGCCCATGCCTGGGATGCGCGCGAGGGTGTCCTTGATCTGCAGCGCCGCGTAGTTGCGCAGATAGGTCTCGTCGTAACGCCCGTCGGGCGAGACGATGTGCACGACCATGGTGAGGTCGGGAGTGCTCTTGCGCGTCGTCACGCCAAAGCGTCGAACGTCCTCCGGCAAGCGCACCTGCGCTTGCGCGACGCGGTTCTGCACCTGCACCTGCGCCGTGTCGAGGTTGGTGCCGATACGAAACGTCACGGTGAGCGTCATGGCGCCGTCGCTCGTCGACTCGCTGCTCATGTACAGCATGTTCTCGACGCCGTTGATCTCTTGCTCGAGCGGCGCCGCCACGGTCTCGGCGATTACCTTGGGGTTGGCGCCGGGATACATGGCGCGCACGACCACCGTGGGCGGCACGACCTCGGGATACTCCGAGATCGGCAGCTGGAAGACCGAGATTGCACCAGCGACGAAGATGATGATCGAGATGACCGCGGCGAAGACCGGGCGATCGATGAAAAAGCGCGCGATTCTCATTGGGCACTACCTTCTTCCTTCATGGCGACGTCACGCGCGGCCACCGTCATGCCCGGGCGCACGCGCTGCAGTCCGCTGACGACGACACGGTCGGAAGCAGTGAGGCCGTCGCGCACAATGCGCAGGCCCTCGAACTTCCCGCCGAGATCGACCGCGCGATAGGCGACCTTGTCTCCCTCGATGACGTAGACGAACTTGCGATCTTGGTCGGTGCCGACAGCACGGTCATCGACCAAGACCGCTCGCTCGATCCTATCTCGTGGCAACCGCAGTCGGGCGAACATCCCCGGCCGCAGCTTGCCGTCCGGATTGGCGATGACGGCGCGGGCCCGCACCGTGCCAGATCCGGCTTGGGCATGGTTGTCGATCCAGTCGAGCGTGCCTTCGTGTGGATAGCCGCCCTCGTCGGCGACGCCGACCCACACCTTGGCGCTCGCGCCTTCGGTGGACAGCCGCAACGCTCGCGCTTCGTCGACGTCGACATACACGTAGATCGGGTCGATGCTCACGATGGTCGTGAGGGGCTCGGCGCCGTTGGCTTGCACGAGGTTACCCGGCGTCACCGAGGTGCGGCCGATGCGCCCGCGGATCGGCGCGACCAGGCGCGAGTACTCGATGTTGAGACGCGCGGAGGCCACCGCGGCCTGGGCAACCTTGGTGGCCGCGCGCTCGCGATCGAGCGTGCTCTGGGTGCTGTCGCGCTCACGCTCGGCGATTGCTTGCGCCGCGATGAGACGCTCCGCTCTCCCCACCTCGCGCTCGGCGAAGCTGACATTGGCACCGGCGCGAGCGAGCTCACCTTCGGCGCGCGCGAGGTCTGCCTCGTATGGCCGGGCGTCGAGGGCGTAGAGCAACGCGCCCTTCTCGACCACGTCGCCTTCCACGAAGCCAACGCGCGTCAGATAGCCGGAGACTCGCGCCCGCAGCTCGACCGTGGCGACGGCTTCGGTGTGGCCGGTGAATTCGCTCCATTCGACGGCGTCTTCGACGAGAGGCGTGGCAGCGCTCACCGGAGTCGGTGGTGGCGCCGACGCTCCGCCGGCACCGGCTTCGGCGGCGTTGCAAGCTTGCAGGAGTAGGATGCCAAGGGCTGCGAGGAGGGGGTAACGCATGCCCCGAAGATGGGTAAGGCAACTCAAACAGTCAAGCATGTATTTGACCATTTGAGTCGATGGGGTGTGCTCGGGGTGCTTTCATGTCTATATTCGGGAGGTCATGAACGCGCCCGATGACAAAACCCGCCACGCCCGGCGAGCCAAGATGTTCAAGGCACTCGGTGAGCCGAACCGAGTGCAGATCATCAACTTGCTCGCTCAGAACGGGGCCATGTGCGGCACGGAGCTCGCCGACCGGCTCGGCATCAGCATCGCGTTGCTCAGCCACCACTGGAAGGTCCTGACCAACGCCGGCCTCATCCGCTGCGAGCAGGAAGGCCAGCACAAGTTCGTGACGCTCGAGAGCCACGCCATGCGGGAGCTGATGGCGTTCTGCGCCTGCGATCAAATGGCGGCTGCGCCCGCGAAGCGCCGCGCCAAGGTCACCAAGAAAAAGTAGTTAGCGGGCCTGAGCGCGCGCGGTAAGGAGCCGGCCGATACGCGCGTTCGTGATCTCATCGGGGCCGCGCCTTCTCAGGCGCGCGACGAGCTCCCGCGCTGCCTCGTCGGCTTCGGCCGAGCGGACCTTGCCATGGGCATACAGGTCGAGAGCGGTCAGGGCGCAGTCGGTGACCAGGCGATGCATCGCGGGTGACTCCGCCTTCTCGAGTACCGCATCGTAGATCGCCGCGGTCTGCGCGAAGGCGCGCGCCGCCGAATAGCCGGTGCTGTCGTCGCGCTTGAAGTGCGCCAAGCCGACGAGCAGGCGCTCCAGGTCACCCTGAGCTCCCATCGGCGGTTTTGCCTCGCCCGCGGGTTTTCCCGAGATGAAGCGCGCTGCGTGCAGCTCGATGAGCAGCCCGAGACCCTTGTCGGCCTTGAGGACGAAGTCGACGATGCCCTGTTTCAGGGTCGGACCCGCCTCGGTACCGAGAAACGCAAGCGCCCCGAGCGGCAGCTCGTCGAAGGGATAGTGTTGATTGCGCCGGTAGGCGCTCACGAAGTGGAGCGGCCCGTTGAAGTTCTCGTAGGCACGCGTGCGCTCCTGGCTCTCCCAGCTTTCGCCTCGCGCTCCGCCGAGCCAGCCGGCGGTCTGCGAGAACCGCGTCGCGGTCAGGTCGACGAGCGTCTCGACTGCTTTCGTGACGACGGATGGTCTGTTCGCCATGGCGGACAAGACGGCGTATTGTGCCGTGTCGAGCAGGGCGAACATCGAGTTACGGGAGAGCTGCGAGCCGAGCGCGTCGAGAACCTGCGCCGCCTCGACCACCAGGGCCCGAGCCCGTGCGGCGGACGAAGCACTCTCGAAGTTGATGGCCTTGGCCAGCGCGGCGTATTGCCGCGCCAGCGTGTAGACCGCGGCGGCCAAGCGGTTGCGATGGGTCAGGTCCTGGGAAACAGCGCCCGGGAGTGCCCCCGCGAGCGTCGCGTGCAGCACGTGGAGCGCCGTGGTCGCCGCGGGCGATATCGGACCATGGAGGGCGTCGAAGGTGTGCATGCCGTAGGGCGTGAGCGGCAAGCCCGGCCGCAGAATGTCGGCGACCTTGAAGGTCTTGAGACCGGCATCGCCCGCCACAGCGGACTCCGACTCGGCGCCGGCGCGATGAACGGTCGGCGCGCCATCGGCATCGACCACGCACATCAGGACGGTCTTGCCACCCGGCAAGCTCAGAGTGCCGGCCTTCGAGCCAGCCTCGACATTGCCGGTTTGCATGGCGGGCCCGGCCGGATGCTCCCGGGTGGGCGTGGATTCCCGCGTCGACGAGGCCGCCCCCGGCTGCCCCGGGGGAACACGCGATACCGTCATATGAAAAGGCATACCACGGAATCCCACCGGCGCGCCCCACCGACCCGCCCCCGCCCTTCCGATCGGGTCGCGACGGTGTTGATTGATGAAGTGCCATCAGATCAATAAATCTTGGGTCCAGCACACAACCTCCGAAAAATCGTGCCGATAGGAAAACTGACGACATGGCAGCGATTTGGAGGCTGTTTTGAGCAGTTTTGGCATTCTTCCTCTTGTTGGTAGTGAAGCGTACCTCGCCCTCAGAAAGGGCTCGTTGGTCCCCGAAAAGGCGCCGGCGAACCAAACCGAGCTCGAGACCGTGTTGAAGGGCGCCGAAGGCCACCCCAACGTCGAAGCCTTCAAGGACGCATTGGATGCGGTTCGCGGCGCGGTTCACGCCCACGGACCCGAGACCTTCCTCAAGACCCTGAGCGCCGTCGAAGAGCTGAACGCTAAAGCGGGCGCTGACGCCAGCCGCTTCAACGGCATGGTGCTCCACCCTCTGCTCGCCGGCCAGGTCGCCTCGATCCAACCGTTGCCGATCTCGCGCAACCCGCTGCTCGCCGACATCCCGACGCCGTCGCAGATCGTCAAGCACCTCGACCAGTACGTCTGGGGACAGGCGCTCGCGAAGAAGGTGGTCGCGAACGCGGTCTATCAGCACTTGAAGCGCACCGCGCAGATCGATGACTGCAAGGCGCGCGGCGTGCCGGTACCCGACGACATCCTCGAGAAGGCGAACATCCTCCTCATCGGCCCGACCGGTGTCGGCAAGACGCTCATCGCGCGCAGCATCGCGAAGCTCCTCGACGTGCCCTTCGACATCGTGGACGCCAACTCGTACACCGAAGCCGGCTACGTCGGCGAAGACGTCGAAGGCATGCTCCTGAAGCTGATCGCCGCGGCGGACAACGACGTCGAGAAAGCCCAGCGCGGCATCCTCTTCATCGACGAGTTCGACAAGAAGCGTAAGCCCGAAGGCGAGAGCGCCTCGATCACCCGCGACGTCTCCGGCGCCGGCGTGCAGCAGATGCTGCTCAAGATGGTCGAAGGCGGTGTCTTCAACGTGCCACCGGGAGGCGGCCGCAAGCATCCCAATGGCGAGTTCATCAAGTTCGACACGACCAACGTCTTGTTCATCGCCGGCGGTGCCTTCTCGGGCATCGAGGACATCTGGAAGGCCCGCAAGCAAGCCGAAGACGTCGACGCAAAACCCTCGATTGGCTTCGGTGGTGAGCCCAAGTCGGCCGAAGAGCGCAACAAGGTCGATGCGCGCGAGGTCTACTCATCCATCGAACCGGTGGACTTGGTTCGCTTCGGCATGATGCGCGAGCTCGTTGGACGCTTCCCTGCGATCGCCGGCCTCATGCCCCTCAGCCTCGACGATTTCGCGAAGATCATCACGGAGCCACGCAACGCGCTCGCCAAGCAATACAAGGGTACCTTCGCGCTCGAAGGCGTCGAGCTCGAGATCAAGCCGGGCGCCGTCAAGGAGCTCGCGAAGCTCGGCATGGCGCGCGGTACGGGCGGCCGCGGTCTCACGTCGATCTTCGAAAAGATCTTCCGTGACTTGGTGCACTCGGTGCCTGACGATGCCAGCATCAAGCGCATCGTCCTCGCGGGCAGCCTCAAGCCACGCATCCACCGCGAGAAGAAGGACGCCGCGTAACCCCGGCGTGCGATGTTCACCCACACGGGGCCCAAGGGCTGCCGTGTGCGGGTGGCGAACGCGCCCCTGGTCGGGCACCGTTTCATGAGTGCGGATCATGCGTTGCCTGATCGCAGTGGCTTGCGCGGTGGCCACTGCTTGCAGCTTTCAGGCGGGTGATACCTGCGAGGACGACGCTTGCCTCGCGAATGAGGCGCCAATCGCGCGTATCCGCGGTGTCGATGGTGAAGGCAACCTGCGTGTCGGCGCGCGCACCACCGTCCTCATCAGCGCGGCCGACTCCGTCGATGCGGATCTCGATCCGCTTACCTATGCGTGGTCCGTCGGAGCGGACTGTGCCGGCAGCGTCGTCGGCGCGACCGACGCGGTCGAATTGCGTCTATCCAACCTCACGGCCGGCGGCGAATGCGGGGTCACGCTCACCGTGAGTGACGGAACCGGCGAGGGCTCGGCGTCGGCGCGGCTCGTCATCCGCGACGTCGGCGCCTACGTCTCCACGGCGCCCCCCTGCGCAGCGACCTACGATGCGGCGAGCGACGCCGCGCAAGGCACGCCCGAGCTACCCTTCTGCAACCTGCGCGCCGCCTTGCTCGCGGCGGCGGACTATCAGCTCGCCGAGGCGAGTCTCGCGACCGTCGGCGTGCAGCAGCTCGACGGCGATCTGCTCATCGACCGCAGCATCACCGTGCGCGGCGGCTATACCCGTGGCTCCATCAGCTGGGGGACGCCAGCCCCGGCCGCGCGTAGCGAGATCGCCTTGGCGGCGCCCCTCGGCCAGGGGAGCGACCCACGCGTGGCGGTCGCCGCGCCATCGCCGAGCGACACCGTCACGCTCGCAAACCTCGCGGTCTACCGCGTCGTGCCCTGCCTCGGCGAATGCGTGCTCGTGGATGCGACAGCGACGAATCTCACGCTCACCAACGTGGATCTGGGCGTCAGCCCGAGCACTGGCTCCGCCGTGAACACCGGGGCGGCCGGTGCTGTCTACTATAGCGTCCGCGCGAACGGCGGCGACGGCAATGTCAGGCCGCTGCTTACGACCAACGCCGTATCCATCCGCGGCGCCCTCACCGGCTTTGCTTCGGTGGGCGTGACGCTGCTCAACGGCATGAACGCGGTGCTGTCGGGGACGACCATCAATGAAGGTGCGCACGCGGTGACGGGTGTCCGCCTCTTGCGCGCCGGTGACGTCCGCATCCAGGGCTCGACCATCATTGCGAGGAGCGACGCCGAGACCGCAGACCTTGCACGCGCCCCCGACTCTCTTGCGTTCGGGATCACCGATGGCAACGCCAGCACCCTCGACCTCGGCGGCTGCATACCGGAGGCGGGCACCACCTGCGGCTCGTCGGGGAGCCTGACCCTCGTCGGCACCACCATCAACGTCTCCAAAGCGCGCCTCGCCGTCGGCGTCGCGGCGCTTGGGACGGGTCATGTGGCTTTCCTCGCTCCCAGCGTGAGCCAACGCTCGACGCTCACTGTTTCGGCCCGCCAGGCCTACGGGCTGCTCACCATGGACCTCGGCAACTCGGTCAACGACGTCGCGGGCATGAGCTGCGACGGCTTGAACATCGACGTCACGGTGTCCGCGAACGCTGGTGCGCCGGCCTCGTTCGCCGCCGGTTGGAGCGACGGCTACGAGACACCTCAGCCAGACGTCACCAACGCGCTCGTCGGCCTCGGCTCGTACCGAGCATCGCTCGCCAACGCCGTCATCGCGGTCAGGGTGGGTACCCACTTCGTGGGCGAAGCGGCGGGCGTCGTCCTGCGCGACTCGCGTCGTGCCGAGGTCACCAACGTGATGGTGACCGTCGTGCCCGCGCCCGGTGTCCGGCCGGTGAACGGCTGGACCGTCGCCCGCATCGCGGGTGTGCGTCTCATGCGCACCACGGGCGTCGCCATCACGGGCGGCTCGGTGAGCATGGCCGATCTCGCCGCCGCGTGGATCGCCGGGGCGTTGATCGACGGGCAGATGAACCTCGCGAACGATGACATCGCGACTGCTCCTGGAGGCGGCAGCTACGGATCGACGCTACTCAGCGTGAGCAACGCCAGCTACTCCGGTGTGCTCTCCGTGAACAACGTCGGAGAGGTGCCACTGCGCGCCTGTATCGGTTTGTTCGGTACCGACACCGCTCAGATCAGCAGCACCACGGTCGCTTGCCAGCTAGGCACCAGCGAAAACGAGCCCGTCCCCACCATGGCCGGCGTCGTCACCCTGCTCACGCGTGACGTCACCCTCGCCGACTCCGTGGTTCGGGTCGAAGACGCAACGCCGAGCTCGGCGGTGCGACTCATCGGCGTCCAGGACGGTTCGCGGCGGGCCTCCACGTTCGGCTCCCTCGGCCTCCGAGTCGCGCGCAACATCGTGACGGTGGATGCACCCAGCACGCTGGCGGTCGGCGTGCGCCTCTCGGGCAAGTACACCGCGACCGCGCAAGCCGCCGACAAGGTCACCGTCATCGACGACAACGTCATCAACTTGAAGCAGAGCGCCGCCAACGTCGGTGTCCTCGCCTTCACCACCGCCGCCACCATCGCCTTCAACAACGTGCGGGTCGCGAGTTGTACGGCGTCGAGCTGCGACCAAGCCTTCGCGACCGGCTTCTACTTGATGCACGTCGCCCACGCCGACCCGCTGTTGCTGCTCGCGAACGGCTTCGGTGTCTTCGACCAAAGCTTCGGGGGCGGCGACGTCAGGGCGGCACCTTTGGTGGTCGAGCATGCCAACACCGGCGCCGAGCTCGGTGTGACCGCTTTGGTGGATAACGTGTACGGCGTCGAGAATCCGAGCAGCCTCTCGGCGCTCATGGTGCGCTTCGAAGACCCGTCGAACGACGACGTGCTACCGCCGCAGAGCTACGACTCGCTCGACGAGAGCGGCATCAACGCATTGTTTCCCGGGACGGCCGAAGGCAACTATCCGGAGCCGCCACTGTTTTGTTCGGACGCAATCCATGGTGATCCGCTGGGACCGCAAGCCGGACGCGTCACCCACATCACGGCCGCCGAGCTTGGCATCGCTGACATCCGCGACATCGACGGCGCGACGCGGATACTCGATGGGGCGGACGCTGGAGCGGACGTGCTCGGGGTTTGTCCGTAGTGACGGGCTTGATCGCTTCGGCGATCTTCACGATGGTGCCGGGTACCATGTGGCCGCGGTATCGACCTCACAGCGCACAGCGCCGCGCAGTCTTGTTATTGCTCGTGCTTCTCTGCGGTTGTCGCGGCGGGTCAGAGGCGGTGTCGGTGTTCGCCGCCGCTTCCATGGGCCCGACGCTCGAAGGCCTGGCGCCGCTCTTCGCGTCGCAACAGCCGGGTTTTCACCTCGAGGTCGAGCTTTCGAGCTCGCGGACAGCCTGCGGTAAGGTGACCGTCGAAGGGCGCGCCGCCGACCTCGTCGTGTCCGCGGATGCGGACCTGATGCGCGAGCTCATGATGCCGGGCGCAACCGAGCGGCTGACGCGTTTCGCCGGCAACCGGCTGGTCGTCGCCGCGCCGCGCGACAGCAACGTCGGCAAGCGCCTCGCGGACGAACCATGGCAGCATGTCGTCGCCACACCCGACCTACGCATCGGCTTCGCCGACCCCGGACAAGCACCGGTCGGCGCTCGTACGCTCGCGGCTCTGCGCGACAACGACGCGCTCGTCACCGACGAGAGCCTACGGGTCGGCGCGACCGTAGCGGCGCGCTTGCAGAAGCGCTTCATGCGACCCGATGTCGCCAAGCTCATCGCGCCACTCGAGACCCGGGACGTCGACGCCGCCTTCGTGTACGAAAGCGAAGCGAAACAGTACGGTTTGGCCTATGCCGCGCTCGACCCCCGCATCGACGGCAGCACGACGACCTTCTATGCCGCCACCGTACCCCGCGGCGCCCGGCACCAGGAGCAAGGCCACGCCCTCCTCGCCCTTCTTCTCTCGGACGCCGGCCGCCGTGTTGCCGCGCGGCACTTCCTGACCATGCTCGACGAGCCGGTGGTGGAAAGCGGGACGCGGTGAACCGCTTGTTCCTGCTGCTCGCCGCGACGCTGGCCCTGCTCACCTTGACTCCGCTCGCGGCGCTGCTCTTCGGCGCCTCACCGGCGGACGTTCTCTCCGCCGCGACGGACGCTGACGTGGTCTTGGCGGTGGCGACGAGCCTCGCTTGCGCCGCCATCGCCACGATGCTCGCGCTGGTGCTCGGCGGTGCCGCCGGCTACGTGTTGGCGCGCCGGCTCGTACGCGGACGTGGCGCCATCGAGGCATTGCTCGACCTACCGGTCGTCGTCCCCCATCCGATCATCGGCATCGGCTTGCTGCTCGTGTTGGCGCGCGGTCGTTTGCTCGGCGCGGCGCTCGAAGGTCGCTTCGGTGTCGCCATCGCCTCCGCCGCGCCCGGCATCGTCTTGTGCATGTTGGTGGTGTCCGCGCCTTTCGTGGTCAAGGCCGCGCTCGAGGGCTTCCGCGCGGTACCCATGAGCACCGTGAACGTGGCGGCCACTCTGGGAGCTCCGCCATGGCGGCGCTTCCTCACCATCGAGCTGCCCCTTGCTTGGCCGCAGATCCGCGCCGGTGCCGTGCTTGCGTGGGCGCGAGCCGTCAGCGAGTTCGGCTCGGTCGTCGTCTTCGCCTACTACCCGCGCACCGCGCCGGTGCTCATCTGGGATCGCTTCAGCTCACACGGCATGGGCGCCGCTTTGGCGCCCGCGAGCTTGCTGATGCTCACCTGTCTTGCGGTGTTCTTGGCCCTACGCTGGCTCGCGCGTGGCGAACCCCGCGTGCAGGAGCTCGAGCGATGATCCGCCTCGAAGGCCTGCGCGTCACCGCCGGCGAATTCCACCTCGGGCCCGTCGACCTCGAGGTCGCGGCTGGCGAGCACATTTTGCTCACAGGGCCTTCCGGTGCCGGCAAGAGCCTGCTCCTCGAAACCATCGTGGGCTTGCGGCGCGTCGACACGGGACGAGTCATCTTGCGCGAGGTCGATGTCGCGAAGGTCCCGACGCACGAGCGGCGCTGCGCCTGGGTGCCTCAATCACTCGGCCTTTTCGGGCACCTGGGCGTCCGCGATAACGTCACATACGCGCGTGAAAAGACCTTCGACCCGACAGCGATAGCGGCCGCCTGCGGCATCGAGCATCTGCTCGGGCGTCGGACTCCGACCCTGTCGCGCGGTGAGCAGAGCCGCGTCGCGCTGGCGCGTGCCCTGGCCACCGAGCCCGACATCTTGTTGCTCGACGAGCCCTTCGCCTCGCTCGACGACGCGAGCCGCGCCGCCGCCCTGACTTTGCTCGAAGCGCAGTACCACGCGCGACGCTTCACCTTGATTCACGTGACGCACGACGAGCGCCTCGTGGGTGGCGCCTTCGCGGGTGTTGCGACACGCCGCGTTTCGATGGCCGCGGGCTTGACGGGCTCCGCTTGACCCGCGAGGACTCCCACCATGGATGACCGTACCCGCACCGAGCTCGAAGCCGCCGCCTTCCGCCGACTGGTCGAGCACCTGCGCGAGCGCACCGACGTACAGAACCTCGCGCTCATGGATCTCGCCGGCTTCTGCCGCAACTGCTTGTCACGCTGGTATCGCGAGGCCGCGGAGGCGCAGGGCATCGCCATGCCCGACGAAGAAGCACGCGCCACCATCTACGGCATGCCGTACGCCGAGTGGAAATCGAAGTACCAGAAATAGCTCGGCTACTTGGCGGCGATGCGCTCGAGCACGCGTCCGAAGCGGCCGTGCGAATTCACCTCGAAGGGTGGGACGCGCGCGGCCTCGCGGCGCGAGCAGCCGTACTGTTCGCAGACGATGCTCAGGCGCTCACCTTCGCCTTCGACGACCGCGACCTCGTGCGCGAGGTCTCCGCGAAAGCAGACGAAACGTCCAGGCTTGGGAACGAGCTCGGCGACCTGGTCCTTGCCCCGCCACAAGCGCAGGAAGCCACCCGGCGGCGTGTCGAGGTAGAGGACGCTGACCGCGAGCGGCGTCAGGGTGGCGGCGCCGAGCCGCGGGCCGAGGGTGGCATCGACATGGCGCGCGACGTTCGCTCCAGCGGGCACGACCAAGACATTGAGGTAGAAGGCGCGGGTCTCGCGCAACCAGCCGAGGGGGCCATGGAGCGCTCGCCATGGGCGCGCCAGCACGCCGGTGTCGACGAAAGGTCGAAGCGCGGGGAACCGCCTTTCGAGCTCGCCGATACCCGCACGCGTAAAGGTGATGGCAAAGCCGCGGCTCGCTCGGAAGGTGCCCTTCAAGGGGCTCGCGCCCACCAGATCGCTCCCGGCCAGCCAGGCTCGCATCGCCACGAGCGTCTCGGGCGGCAAAGCGTCGTCACGCGTGAGGAACTCGCTGGCCAAGGCTCCTCTTTAGCCGATCATACGGAGAGTGCCACCTGGCGACGCGGGCCACGCTGTAACGGCCCGATGCCTTGAGGTAGCGTCGCGGCATGCGACGACTGCTTTCGGCGATCTTGCTGCTGCTCGGCCATTCGACCGCCTCGGCGGCACCCCGCGAGAAAGCAGCGTTGCCTTCGGCACCCGACAAAGTCGATTTCACCGCGCGCCTGCACGGCGAGCTCATGACCAAGAAGGGTAACCTCTTCTACTCGCCGACCAGCATCCGCATGGCGATGGCCATGGCGCAGGCCGGTGCCGTGGGCGAGACCGCCGACGAGATGAAGAAGGTGCTCGGCTTGGGCGACGATCCCGCGGCGGGCATCGCCAAGCTCCGCGCCGACTGGAAGGCCCTCGCCGACCCGCAAATGCCGAGCTGGGCGACACAGTCGAACGATCCGCAGACGCAAAAGTACGCCGAAGCGGAGCTCGAGCGACGCCGCATCGTCTTGCGAGTGGTGAACCGCCTCTGGGGTCAGAAGGGACGCACCTTCAACGAGGCGTTCTTGACGAACTTGACGGACCGCTACGGCGCACCGCTCGAGACCCTCGATTTCAAGAGTGCCGTCGAGCCGAGCCGCGTCGCCATCAACAAGTGGGTGAGTGACCAGACGGAGAAGAAGATCGAAGAGCTCATCCCCGCGGGCACCATTCCCGCCGATACCAAGCTCGTGATCACCAACGCCGTGTACTTCAAGGGCCAGTGGTCGAAGCAATTCGAAACGCAGGCCACGAGACCGGAGGCTTTCCATGCTCCCGACGGATCGAAGCAGGTCCCGATGATGCACCAGCTCGACCGCTTTCGCGTCGCCCGCATCGACAACGGCTTGATGCTCGAAATGCCCTATGGTGAGGGCGCCCTCGCCATGGACATCGTCTTGCCCACGGCGCGCGATGGGCTTGCCGAGGTCGAGAAGCGCTTCGCCGCGGGGGCTTTCGACGGTTGGCTCGCGAGGCTCGAGCACCGGCGCGTCGATGTCGCCATGCCCTCGTTCAAGACCAAGGTGTCACTCGAGCTCGCGAAGGTGCTCGAGGCCATGGGCATGAAGCGGGCCTTCAAATACCCGGACGCGGACTTCTCGGGCATGGACGGCACCCACGAGCTCTTCATCTCGAAGGTCATGCACCAGGCCTTCGTCGCGGTCGACGAGAAAGGCACCGAAGCGGCGGCCGCTACAGCGGTCATGATGGAGGCTGGAGCCGCCCGGCCGACCGACGAGCCGGTGAAGTTCCGCGCCGATCACCCGTTCATGGTGGTGATCCGCGACACCAGGAACGGCGAGGCGCTGTTCGTGGGGCGGATCCTCGATCCGAAGAGCTGATCGGTGATGGCCGCTCGGAGATCGGCAATCGGCAAAAAGCGCTACTGCCTCTGCTCGATTGGCACGTATTTCCGATCTTCCGGCCCCGTGTAGTTCGCTGTCGGCCTGATGATCTTCCCGTCGATGCGTTGCTCGATGACGTGCGCGCTCCAGCCACTCGTGCGCGAGATGACGAACAGCGGCGTGAAGAACGTCGTTGGTACGCCCATGACGTGGTAGCTGACGGCGCTGAACCAATCGAGGTTCGGGAACATCTTCTTCTCGCGCCACATCACTGCCTCGAGGCGCTCGGCGATGTCGAACATCTTCGTGCTGCCTGCCTCTTTCGAGAGGCGGCGGGCGACTTCCTTGATCACTTTGTTACGCGGGTCGCTGACCGTGTAGACGGGGTGACCAAAGCCGATGACGACCTCTTTGCGGGCGACGCGCTCGACGATGTCCTTCTCGGCCTCGTCGGGAGTCTCGTAACGCTTCTGGATGTCGAAGGCGACTTCGTTGGCGCCGCCGTGCTTCGGCCCGCGCAAGGCACCGATGCCGCCGGTGATGCACGAGTAGATGTCGGAGCCGGTGCCCGCAATGACGCGTGACGCGAAGGTCGACGCGTTGAACTCGTGCTCGGCATAGAGGACGAGCGACACGTGCATGGCGTCGACCCACGACTTCTTGGGGGCGGTGCCGTGCAACAGGTGCAGGAAGTGTCCACCGATGGAATCATCGTCGGTCTCGACCTCGATGCGCCGGCCGTTGAAAGCCCAGTGGTACCAATAGAGGAGCATCGAGCCGAGCGACGCCATCAAGCGGTCGGCGATGTCGCGGGCACCCGCGTGGTTGTGGTCGTCTTTTTCGGGAAGCGAGCAGCCAAGCGCGGAGACCCCGGTGCGCATGACGTCCATGGGATGGCTCGACGCCGGCAGGGACTCGAGCGCGGCCTTCACCTGTGCGGGAATGCCGCGCAGTGCCTTGAGCTTCGCCTTGTAGCCGGTGAGCTCCGCGTTGGTCGGCAGCTTGCCGTGCACCAGCAAGTAGGCGACCTCTTCGAACTGGCAGCGGTCGGCGACGTCGAGGATGTCGTAGCCGCGATAGTGCAGATCGTTACCGCTGCGGCCTACCGTGCAGAGCGCGGTGTTACCGGCGACGACACCGGACAAGGCGACGGACTTCTTCGGCTTCGGGGCCTGGGGCTGGCTTTGAATCTCACTCATGGCGGTCTCCTCTGCGGGCGCTCTCTAGCGCTGAATTTGGCCGATGTACACGCCGAACGGCGGCAGCGAAATCGCATCGGGCGTGGCTGATTTCAAGGCCTGGTGGCTTACCAAGAGCGGCTTCAAACCCTTCACGCGACCCTGGGCAACGTCCGCCGCAACGGACAAGGTAACTGGCTCGGCCTTCAAGTTCACCGCGAAGACCACGGGCGCTCCGTTCTTCGCGGCGCGCAACCAGACGACCGCGTGCTGGGAGTCGCGATCGAGAAAGGTCGTAACGCCATCGCGGACGGCGGGGTTGGTGCGCCGCATGGCGATGAGCTTCTTGTACCAGCCAAGCAGCGATTCTTGGTCCTTGCGTTGCGCCTCGACGTTGACCGTGGCGGCGGACGGCGGCACGGGCAGCCAGGGCGTGCCCTTGGTGAACCCTGAGCTCTTGGTGGCGTCCCACTGCATCGGCGTGCGCTCGCCGTCGCGCCCCTTCTCCTTGGGCCAGCCGGTGATGCCGATCGGGTCCTTCACGTCCTCGACGCGGGTCGGGGCCGTCGTGACCATGCCGATCTCTTGCCCGTAATAGAGGAGCACCGACGAGCGCGTCCCTAGCAGCATGGTGGCGACCGCGCGAGCGATGGCGACGTTGTTGGCACCGTCACCGTAGCGGTCCCAGCTGCGCGGCTGATCGTGGTTGTCGGTGACGAAGAGCGGCATGTTCCCGCCCAATTGCGTCTGCGCGGCCTCCAGCGCCTTGCGGAAGCTGGCGGCGTCGACGTCGAGCGGCAACAGCTCCATGTCCATCGTCAAGTGCAGCTCGTCGTTCTTGGCGCCGTACCAGCTCACGAGCTCCGAGGTGCTCTTGGTGTAGACCTCGCCCAGGAACAAGCGGTCACCCGCATAGCCGTCCGCCAGGGCCCGGAGACGGCGCATGACATCGTGCACCTCGGGCTGCTTGGACTGGAGAGTGAAGTCGGGCGCCGGGTCACCGTAGGCGTTCAAGCCCGGGCCTTCCTTGGCGTCGTGCAGGTCGGTGACCTCGAACAAGGTATCGATGGCGTCGAAGCGGTAACCAGCGGCCCCACGATCGAGCCAGAACCGAACCGCGTCGAACATCGCCTTCTCGACCTCGGGGTTGCGCCAGTTGAGGTCGGGCTGCTGCTTGTAGAAGAAGTGATAGTAGAGGTCAGAGGTCGCGCCCGCCGGCGTCCACGCCGAGTGGCCGAAGAGGCTCTGCCAGTTGTTCGGCGGGAAGCGCTTGCCGTCCTTGCCTGCTCGTCCGCTATTCCAGACGTACCAGTTGCGCTTCGGGTTGTCCTTGCTGGACATCGACTCGAGAAACCACGCGTGCTTGTCCGACGTGTGGTTCAGCACCATGTCCATGAGGACGCGGATGCCGCGCTTCTTGGCCTCGGCCACCAGGCGGTCGAAATCCTTCAGGGTCCCGAACTGGGGATCGATGTTGGTGTAGTCGGCGACATCGTAGCCGAAGTCGACCTGCGGTGACGGGTAGATGGGCGTGAGCCAGATGGCGTCGACGCCGAGCGTCTTGAGGTAGTCGAGCCGCGAGATGATCCCGGACAGGTCGCCGACACCGTCACCGTCCGAGTCCTGGAAGCTGCGCGGATAGATCTCGTAGATCACCGCGCCTTCCCACCAGCGTGGCGTAGCCTGGGCGGGCAGCGAAAAGAGTGAGGCGAAGACCAGCGCCAGCAGGCCGAGCGCGCGAATGTTCATGGACGTGTCCGCTTAAACGGCGCGTTGTGGCGCTGTGCCGCCCGGTGTCGCGCTCTCTTCGCGGGCCAGTCGCGAGTTGCGCTTGCCGTAGCCGAAGTAGATGGCGAGGCCGATGCCCATCCAGACCGCGAGCCGGATCCAGGTGTCGATACCGAGGCCCGCCATCAGGCCCAGGCAGCAAATGATGCCGAGGATCGGCACCAGCGGCACCAGCGGCGTCTTGAATGGCCGTGTGATGTCGGGGCGACGCTTGCGGAGCACCAGGATACCGGCGCAGACGATGACGAACGCGAACAGCGTACCGATCGACACCAGGTGCCCCAAGAGGCCGATCGGGAAGACACCGGCGATCACCGCCGCCACCGTGCCCGTGATGATGGTCGCGAGGTGCGGGGTGCGGAACTTCTCGTGAACCTTCGAGAACACGGGCGGCAACAAGCCGTCGCGTGACATGGCGAAGAAGATGCGCGGCTGGCCCATGAGCATGACGAGCACGACCGAGGACAAGCCGGCGATGGCCCCCAAGCTGACGATGGGCTTGAGCCAGTGCAGACCTTCACCAGCCTTGGAGATGGCGACATAGACCGGCTCCGGCACGTCGAGCTCTTTGTAGTGGGCGATGCCGGTCATGACGAGCGCCATGGCGATGTAGAGGACGGTGCAAACGACGAGCGAGGCGATGATGCCGATGGGCAGATCGCGCTGCGGGTTTTTGCACTCCTGCGCGGCGGTGCTGACCGCGTCGAAGCCGATGTAGGCGAAGAAGATGGTGCCGGCGCCGGCGAGCACGCCGCTCCAGCCGTAGACCCCGAACGTACCGGTGTTCTCGGGGATGAACGGCGTCCAGTTATCGACGTTCACGTAAGCCGCGCCGCAGATGATGACCGCGAGGACGATGGCCACCTTCACGAAGACGATGATGTTGTTGAAGCGAGCGGACTCGCGGATGCCGACCACCAGGAGCGCGGTGATGACGAGGCAGAGCAGCACCGCCGGCAAGTTGATGATAGCGCCGGTGGCGTGCGGAATGTGGTCGCCCGCGCCGATGCCGAGTGGTGCGTTGGTGAGCGCCGGCGGCAGGTTGATACCCAGGTAGTCGCGCAAGAACGCCACGAAGTAGCCGGACCAACCGACCGCTACGGTGGACGCCGCGAAGAGGTATTCGAGGATGAGATCCCAGCCTATGATCCAGGCGATGAGCTCACCGAGGGTCGCGTAGCCGTAGGTGTAAGCGCTGCCGGCGATTGGGATCATCGAGGCAAACTCGGCGTAGCAGAGGCCGGCGAAGAGGCAGCCCAAGCCCGCGATGATGAACGAGAAGACGATGCCTGGGCCCGCGTGCTGCGCGGCCGCCGTGCCCGTGAGCACGAAGATACCCGCGCCGATGATGGCGCCGATGCCGAGCAAGGTCAGATTCACGGCGTTCAACGACCGGCGCAAGCCGCCTTGTTCGGAGTCCGCTTCGCTCTGCAGCGTCTGAATATTCTTCGTCGACCATAAACCCATGGTCGCGGTTTATGCCTGCCAGGCCTGACAGATCGCAAGTCAAGCTTTTGGCCGCCAAAAATGACGCACCGCGTACGCGCTCACATGCGCGAGGGAGTGGGTGCCGTGGTGGGCGGGGGTTTCTCCTCGCCTTTGGCCACGATAACCGCCGCAACCAGGTCGCCGGTGACGTTGAGCGAGGTGCGGCACATGTCGAGCAAGCGGTCGACGCCGAGGATGAGCCCCAAGCCCTCCGCCGGGATCTCGAGCATGCGCATCATCATGGCGATGACCGGCAACGTTCCGGCCGGCACTCCGGCGGTACCGACGCCCGCGAGCACGCAGATGAGCAGCACCATGAGCTGCTTCGGGATGCTCATGTCGATGCCGTAGACCTGGGCGAGGAACAGCACCGTGACACCCTCGAAGAGCGCGGAACCGTTCTGGTTCATGGTGGCGCCGGCGGTGAGTACGAAGCGGCTGACGTCGCGTGGCAGCGCCAGCTCGTCCTCGGCGACGCGCAGCGCGGTCGGCAAGGTCGCGGTTGACGACGCGGTCGAGAAGGCGGTGATACTCGCGTCCTTGGCTTGCTTGAAGAAGGTGATCGGGTTCTTGCGCGCGAGCACCCACAAGAGCAGCGGGTAGATGCCGAACATGTGGATGGCGAGGGCAACAATGACGGTCGCCGCATAGGCACCGACGCTGCCCAAGATCCCCGGACCCAAGCGCGCGGTGGTGGTGAACATGAGCGCGCCGACGCCTACGGGCCCCAGCTTGAGCACCATGTTGATGAGGCGCATGAGCACGTCGTAGAGGCCCTGGATGGTGGTCTTGAGGGAGGTCGCGCCGGCGCTACGGGTAAGCGACAGACCGATACCGAAGATGAGCGAGAACGTGAGCCAGGCGAGCATGTCGCCTTGCGCGACAGCCTTGATCGGGTTGTCCGGAATGATGGCGAGGATCAGCTCGATGGGTGATTTTTCGACTGTCTGCTGTTGCGGACTCGCTTGCGCGCCTTGGCCGACGTCGTAGGAGCCGATGCGACCAGGTTGCACGACGTTGACCGCGGTGAGCCCGATGACGACCGCTATGAAGGACACGACGAGCGTGTACACCATGGTCTTGATGGCGATGCGCGCGAGTGAGCCGAGCTCGAGCTCGCACACACCCATGACCAGCGCCGCGAAGACGATGGGCATCACCAGCATGAAGAGCAGGCGTAGAAACGCCTGGCCGAGCGGGACCGACACGTAGTCGACGGCGATGGCGAGGCCCTTGGTGCCGTTCCAGAGGAGGTGCGCGACGATGCCGGTAACGGCGCCGATCAAGGCGCCAAGGAGCATGCTGCGTGAGCCGGGCGTGCTTGCGGTCATGGGCGACCCGCTTATGTCACGGTGCTACCAGCTCGGCCAACGTGTCCGCTTGCAAACGCCCTGCGAAGGTCGGGACGAGGCGCGAGCCTTCGCGGCGCGCGAGGCCTTGCGCGACCGCGACGGCGACACCCGCGGCAAGGTCGAAAGCGGCGAAGGGCTCGGCGGCGAGGTCGATACCGTCGATGAGCCGCAGCCCCGTGAGGATGCGCTCGCGCACGAGGTCCACCGCTCCGAGCTCCTCGCGGAACGTGGTGGCGTCGGCGAGAAAACCGACCGGTCGTGCTATTTTGAAAGTCGCTAGATATCGCTCGGGATTCCTCACCGTTTCCCAGCGCACCCCACTCTTCCAGCCGTCCCGCATGAAGCTGTGCGCGCCCGGCCCCAACCCTAGGTACGGCGTCCCCTGCCAGTAGCTGCCGTTGTGCACTGCCTCGTGGCCGGGCTTTGCGAAGTTCGACACTTCGTAGTGCCGGTACCCCGCCAAGGTGAGGCGCTCGGCGATGCGCGTGAACATCGCGGCTTCGGTCGCCTCATCGACGGGCGTTACGGTGCCGCGCTCGCGGGCGCGGAAGAACGGCGTGCCCTCGTGGTAGGTGAGACCATAGAGCGACACGTGCTCCGGGCTCATGGCGAGCACGGCGTCGAGGTCGACCTCGAGATCTCCCATGGTCTGCCCCGGCACGCCGAAGATGAGATCGATGCTCATGGCGTCGAAGCGCGCCTCACGTACCGCCACGGCGGCCGCTCGCGAGGCGGCGGCGTCATGGGTGCGGCCCAGGAGAGCGAGCAAACGGTCGTGGGTCGACTGCCATCCGAGGCTCACGCGACTCACGCCCGCGGCGCGATAACCCTCGAGCGACGCCCGAGTCACCGTGCCGGGATTGGCCTCGAGCGTAACCTCGCGCGGCTCGCCTGGCATGCTATCGCGGACCGCGCGAATCATCGTCGCGATGGTGTCGGGTGGCGCGAGCGACGGTGTGCCGCCGCCAAAATAAATCGATTGCAGCCGGCCGTCGAACCCCGGCCGCCGCTCCGCGAGCTCATTGCGGACCGCGGAGACGAAGTCGTCCCACGGCGGCTCCTTGCGCACCGCGACGTTGAAGTCGCAATACGGACAAACCGCGGGGCAATACGGAACGTGAACGTAGACGCCGAGCGGCGCGTTAGGTTCGGACATCGAGCACGCGCAGGCGGCCGAGCAACATGACGATCCGCGCCTGCTCGGCGGGACCACCATCGGCGAGCTTCACGTGGGTGACGTCGGCGATCGGTTGATTCCACGTCGGGTCGACCGAGTACCAGGCGCCGCCGGCGAAGACCTCGGCCCAAGCGTGCCAGCCAAAACCATGGCCGGGCTGCCAGTAGGCGATGCCGACCGCGACGCGCGCCGGTATGCCGAGCGCCCGCGCCAACGCCACGAACAAGACGCTGTGCTCGGTGCAGTCGCCGCGCCGCGATTTCAGGGCTTCGAGAGCGTTCGAGTAAGCGGGAACATACTCGTCCTCGACGTACGAATAGACGAACTGCGCGAGACGCGTGGTCGCGGTGTACACGTCGCTGGCGTCGCCCACGGCGGCCTTGGCGGCGGCGATGATTTCGGGATCGGTGCTCTGCACGAACGCGGTGGCCGCGAGGTCGGCGGGCGACTCGGCCGGCAGCGGCTTGTCGGCGGCCCATGGCTGCTTTGGCGGAGCTTCTTTGGTCAGCGACAAGACCAAGTCCTCGCCGCTCCAGGTCTGCGCCTGGCGCTTCGACTGCGGTGGTGGGGCGACACCCGCGAAACCGCTGAAACGGACAGTGAGCTTCTTGAGCTCGGCCTGCTTTTCGATGGGCTTCGGCACCGCGACCACCGCCGAGACCAGCAGGTCCTGGCTGTAGTCCAGCCGCTTCGCTTCCTCCGGCGGCTCGAGCCGGGCGACGAAGAAGCCGCCGATGCGCGACTCGAGGGTCTTACCCTTGGCATCGACCCAGGCGCTCTCGGCGATGCCGAGGTCCGGATAGGTGGTGTCGATCTTCACGACCTCGGTCTCGACGCCACCGAAAGCCTTCTTCTCGATGCCGCTGGTGACATGATTCGCGGTGACGATCTTCTGGATCGATGGGTCGTAGCGCTTGGAGGTCGCGGTCGCCCCAACCTTCTGCGCCTTGGCGAGCTTCTGCAGCTCGAGCGCGTCGTCGATGGTCTCGGCGGCGACGATCTCCTCGGACGAGCTCTTGCCGCCCGCCGTGGTGGTCACCTTGAGCTTCTCACCCTGGCGCTCGCCGACCACTTGCACGGCTCCGGTCGCCGCGCTCTGCGAGAACGAGATACGCGCTAGCTGCCTGTCGACCCCGTAAGCTCGCTTCTCGTCGAAGCGAACCTCGGAGACCTGCCCCATGCCGCCGACCTTGGCGTAGAGCTCGGTCGAGAGCACACCGTCCTGGGTGAAGGTGCTGCGCATCCAGCCGACCTTCTGGCCCTGGAAGTAAATGCCGTAGGTGTCGTCGAAAGCTTCGATGTCCGCGAAAACGGGCGCGGGCGGAGGTGTCGGCTGGGCGTCCGCCGCGGCGACCTTGGGCGCGTCGGCACCCACGGTGGGTGAGGCCGGACGGTCTTTGCAGGCAGCGACGAGGACGAGCGCGAAAGCGAGAAGTCGTTTCATACGGCGCGCACCATAGAGCAGCGCGCGGCACCCGACAATGTCGTGCGCTACCGCGGCGTCAGCTGAGCTTCACGTTCTCGGTCAGCAACCCGACCATGAACGGCCGATAGTAGCCCTCGAGTTGCTCGGCGGTGACGCCCTGACTCTTCAGGATCTCCGCGGCCTTGGTCACGATCTCGTCGCGCTGCGCCGTGGTCATGCCATCGAAGTACGGACCAATGCGCTTGAAGAAACGCTCCATCATCTCGAGATAGGGCCAGAAGTTGTGGTTGCTGACGTTGCCCGCAAGGGTGATGCCGGCGATGGCCGCGGCTGCGTCGTCAAGATCACCGGCACGGATCGCCGCGGCGACCTCGTTGGCCTGCATGGAGAGCTGGCGGGCGAACGTCGTGAAGTAGCCGTGGATCACGTCTTCGCGCGCGTCACGGGTCTTGAGACGTAGGGTGCTATTGCGGACCTCGCGTTCGATGGCCTTGCCGAGCGACTTCTTCTGGCCGCCGCCGTAGCCGATGGTCGAGCCCAGCGCGGAGATCTTGCTGGTGAAGAAGTTTCCGAAAAACATCAGGTAGCCGAACATCGTGAACACGAAGGAGTTGATGCCGGCCTTCGACCAGTCGGGCGAGATCTTGGAGATAGCCTGGCTACCGAACGCCGCCGCGACACCGACCACGATGTAGGCCGCGAGGGAGAGGCCCGCGGCGCGCAGCTCGAGGCCCTCGCCCGACGACTTCTGATAGGCGTGCAGCGTCATCCGCCAGAGGTCGTCCGCGGAGGCCGGGTAGCCGCGCGCGGCTTCGAGCTCGGTGACGTCCTTGACGACGGCGCGCGTGAGCTTCTCCCGGAGGCGAGCGACGGCGAGACCCTTCTTCCATCCGTTTTGGCGGACGTAGTCGTCGAAGTAGTGTTTGAGTAGGTCCGAGACCCAGGCCTCCGGGTCCGCGTGCTTGCCTTCGCCGACTTTCCCAGCGGCGCCCTTGTCGTTGCGCCAGGGCGCGAGCAGCGCCTTCGGCTTCTCGTTCTCCGTGATACCCGCCATGACGATCTCGGTGAACACCACCAAGCCGTCGTCCTTGCCGCCGTTCAAGCGCAGCGCCTCGGCCTTCACCGCCTCGCGAAGCTTCATGCGCACCTCGGGCGCGACGCGCTTGAAGAGCGAGTGGACGTTCGCGAACATGAGCTCGAACATGCGCGGGCTGGTGTCGGGGCTCAGCTCACCCCAGACGCCCCAGTCGAACCACATGGCGGCGCCGAGGGCACGCGCCGCGCCGTCGATGTCACCGGAAGCGAGCCGGGCCTTGGCCTTACGGGCGGCGGCCTCGACCGACTGCATGTAGATGTTGAACTCGCCCATCTCACCGACGACCCACGAGTCGATCTTGCCGCGCTCCTGCTGGACGGCGACGAGTTGGCCGGCGAGACGCGGACCGATGGCTTGGCCGAACTCGACTGCCGGCGCGGTCTCGGCGCCGGAATTCGCGAGGCCGTAGATCCAGGCGCTGATCGGATTGGTGATGGTCTCGCGCGCGAGAGCGCCGGGCGACTGCAAGACGTCGGTGCTGATGTTGATGATCGGCTGCGCGGCGCCGGCGTAGGTCGGCAAGAACTTGCTGACGAGGAGGTTCAAGCCGCCGCCGGCCGCTGCGCCACCCAACCAGGCCGCGCCGGACACCCAGAGGGCACGGCTCGCCTTGGGCTTGGCGACCACGCGCGCGATCGAGCCCTCGACGTCGCCCTGGAGATTGTTCGCTGTCGGCGGGGCGAACAGAGAGCGCCCGGCGGTGTTGCCGCGGCTAGCTTGCACTGGCGCCACCCGTGGGCTTCGGCACGCCCTTCACCAAGCGGGTGAGAAACGGCGCGAAGTAGGTCTCGATGGCCTTGCCGGTGTCGGGTCGCTGACCATCCGGTTCGTTCGGACGCGCTTCACGAACGTACGCCAGAGCGGATTCGATGATCGTGTCCTGATCGGCCGGGTCGAGCTTGCGGAAGATGCCGCCGACGCTCGCGTGCACGAGCCGGAAGATCTCGGTGAACATCGGGTCGAGGTGGAAGTGCGCCACTTCGGTTTGAATGAGCTTGCCGCCGAGCTGCTCACCAGCTTCTTGCAAGAGCGCTTTCTTGTCGGCACCACCGGCGCGTGCCTGGCGGATGAGAGAGCGGACCCCACCGTCGCCCGAAAGCGTGCCTTCGAGGTTGACGATGAGCGAGGACAGGGTCGACGCCGCCGAGAAGACGCGACCGTCGACCTGGTTCGCGCCGTTGTAGGCATCGATCAAGCTCGCGCCCAGCTTGGTGTCGAGGTGCGACTTGATGGGGCTGCCCTTGAAGGACAGGCGCGTGAACCAGGCGGCGACCGGCGTCGTCAGCTTCTCGACGAACAGACCGGTTACGGCGCCGACCAGCGCGGCGCTGACCACGAAGAGCGCGGGCGACAGCGCGGTGTTGACGCTCGCGGCCCACGGCTGGTTGATGGCCTTGAAGGCCAGGTCGACGCCGATATTCAGCGCGCCCGAGGCGAGCATGCCCCCCGCGAAGAAACCGCCGGCGACCCACCACGACTTACGATTCGACTTCTTCTGCGCCTTCTCGAACTCGTCTTTGCCGACGATCTTGTCGGCGACGTGCTCCGCGAGGCGCCCCCCGTTCAAGTCGCGCTCGGCGTCGAACTGCGCCCCTAGCTTCTCGGCGGTGAAGGCGACGACGACCTGAGCCTGGTCTCGCGTGAGCCCATCGAGAACGCCGCGACGCGCCAACGCCTGGGCGACGAGGACCTGATTTCCCGCGGTGTTCCGCGCTACCGGCAACAGGGCCAAGACCGGCGCGGACACACCCGTGCGTCCCGTGCTTACGCTCACGCTCATGAGACACCCATCCTGATGGTGAGCAGCGTGTATCGACGCGTTTGGCCGAGGGTTCCTGAAAACGACTCAGGAGCACCTGTGACTGACGGCCATCACGCCCGGGCTGGCGCTGGCACACCCATGATCATGGTTTTGACCTGCTGGGCGTTCCGGTCGAGCGTGGCCAGGTGCGCGATCAGCTGAGCTTCTCCGCGCCCGGCGAAGCGCTCGAACGACACGCCGATGCCCGGCGGCTCGCCTTCGTGACGCGGTAGATCGACGCGGATGACCCTGCCCGAGGCCTCGACGGGCTGACCGCTCTGGTCGAAGCGCAGGGACACGCTGACCTCTTCGCCGACCGGCGGCATCTGCTCGCAGCGCAACATGAGACCGCCGCGCGAGATGTCCATGGCCTCGGCGGCAAAGACGCGTCCGGCGTAGCGCAGCTCGAGCGGAAAGGTCGTCGGGTAGCGGATGAACGAGCGGCCCAAGCGCGTGTCGGCGAGCAAGCGATTCAAGGTCTCGGCGAGCACCACCGTCGAGTCGCCGCGCAAGCGAACGGCGCTGCGGTCAGCGTCGAGGCCGACGATCTGCGTCTGCGTTTCGGCCGGCACCAGGTAGAGGATCGGCACGAGCCCCATGCCCGGGCGTCCGCGCACTTGCGACGCGAAGAAGCGGTCGGCGGGCGACGGCGGGAAGGCGTCGTAGACGAATGCGTCGAAGGTCGTCTGGTCGGCGCGCTCGATGGCCTCGGACCCGTTCGAAACGATCTCGACGCTGTAGCCGCGGTCGGCGAAGCCCTGCGCGATGATGTGCGTGAACGAGTTATCGCGCGTCATCACCAGGATTTTCGTCCGCGATACCGGACGAGCTTCGGTGACCGCCGGTTCGGTGATGGCGACGCGCGCGGCCCCGGTCACGGCGCCGCGAACCGCGGTGAGCACGCGCTCGATGTTGAACGGCTTGAACAACAGGTCGACCGAGCCGATGGCGTCGGCGTTGCGGATCCAGGCGGTGTCGAGCCCCTCGCTCACCGCGACGACCGGGATGGTTTGCTGCGCCGGAGCGAGGGCGCGCACGAATTGCTCGGCGTTGAACGACGGCAGCGCCACGTCCGCCAAAACGACATTAGGCGCGTGCTGGCCGACCACCATGCTGGCGAGCTGCTCGATGCGCGTCGCGACGTCGACGCGGTAACCACGCGACGACAGGAGCTCGCTGAAGGCGGCGTGCGCGCGCTCGTCTTCCGAGAGCACCACGATACGCTGGCCGGAGCCACGCGAGGCGCTACCGCCGCCGGCGAGACCTTCACGCAGCTGCAGCTCCTGGATGTGCTCGCGCAGGAAGACCTTGCGGACCATCGCCGCCACCGCGAGCGCCATGCCCGACGGATCGGGGATGAACGGACGCAACGCGAAGTACATGGCGCGCGAATTGGGAAAGCGGTCGTTGGGCTTGCGCTCGAGCGCCTTGAGCATGAGGTCCTCGAGGCCCTGCGGGATCTCGGGGTTCACTCTCGAGGGGCGCGGGATCTTCGCCTTGCGGTTCAAGCGCATGATCTTCTCGGCGTCATCGCCGTCGAAGAGGCGCTCGTTGCACAGGACCTCGTACATCATGACGCCCATGGAGAAGAGATCGGCGCGCTGATCGACGGGCTCACCGGCGAGCTGCTCGGGCGCGAAGTAGCCCGCCTTGCCCGCTGTCTCGCGGGACTTCTCGGCGCGGCCCGCGGTCATCGACGCGACGCCGAAGTCACCGAGCTTCACGCGGCCGTCGTACGAGAGAAAGACGTTCGCGGGGTTGATGTCGCGATGCACGAGCGCCAGGCGGTTGCCATCGCCGTCACAGAGGTCGTGCGCGTACGACAGTCCCTTCAAGACCTCGCCGATGATGTACATGGCGACGGGAATCGGGACCGTGCTCTTCGCCTTCTGACAGCGCGTGAGCATGTTCTCGAGGTCGCGACCGTCGATGTACTCCATGGCGATGAACAGCTCTTCGTCCTGCACGCCGCCTTCGAAGGTCTGCACGATGTTGGGATGCTTGAGCATCGACAGCACGTAGGCCTCGTGCCGGAAGAGCTGCACGACCTTCGGATCGCGCGAGAGCTCGGGATGGAGAATCTTGATGGCGAAGGTCGTCTCGGCGTAGCGCGGATGGATGTGCCGCGCGCGCATCACCTTGGCGACACCACCGGCGCCGACTTCTTCGATCAGTTGATAAGGACCGAAGAACTCGGGATTAGTCGCGGGTGCTTGCTGCTGCGGACGCGCTGCCGGGAGGGGGACGTCTGGAATGTCGACGTCCAATCCATCCAACAGGTTCAAGGCGTCTTCCATGCAGCGTCACACACTGTAACAAGCGGTGGGGTACGGGGCACGCAAGAAGCGGCCCAAAAGAGGCGATCGGTGAAGGTACGAGTGGTTTACCTCGGGGGAAGTCGCATGCAAGCTGGATGTGCGCTCGAGGATGTCAATGTAGTGTCGCCGGCTACCATCCGCACGGTGGTCGCGGCGGTGACGGCGCGTCACCCGGCTCTCGAGCCGCTCTTGAAAAGCGTCCGATGGGCCCGCAATCACACCATCGTCGAGCTCGACGAGCCGGTCCGCGAAGGCGACGAGGTGGCGCTCCTACCTCCGGTCGCGGGCGGCGCGGCACGCAGCAGCATCGTCGAAACACCCATCGATATAGGCCGAGCGATCGACGCGGTGCGTAGCTCCACCGCTGGAGCGGTGGTGACGTTCCTCGGGACCGTCCGCGACCACGCAGGTGGGCGTTCTGTCAGGCAAATCACTTACGAAGTCTACGAGCCGATGGCGAGTCGGGAGCTCGATCGCGTCGCCGCGGACTGCGAGGCTTCGTTCCCCGACGCGCGCATCCACGTCGTCCACCGCTATGGCGTACTAGCCGTGGGCGAGGTCGCGGTGGTCATCGCGGTCGCGAGCCCGCACCGCGAGTCCGCTTTCGCGGCCTGCAGAGCCATGCTCGAGCGCATCAAGACGGACGTGCCGATCTGGAAGAACGAGCTGGGCGAGGACGGCGAGTCCTGGGTGGGCTGGGGGGCGGGCTAAGCGGCGGAAGCTCCTACGCAACTCCGCCCATCGGCCTGCCGATATTGCATCGGGAATCCGACAATGCGGGGAAGCCGTTTTGCGCGTCGATAGGCGTTTCCAAGGGGTTACCGGCACTTCGCCGACCAACGCCACGCAGGAGCGCGGTACGACGCGCTCGCGTCAGAAACCCTCGGTACGCGACCTCGACCAGCCCGGCGGCCCGGCCAAGCTCCCTGTCACCTTCCCCGACCTCGGGGCGACCCGACGCGTGTTCCAGCGTGACCTCGGCGACCGCCAGCGCGAGGGCATGCAGCAAAATCTCGTCTTCGTCTCACCGGAGACCCAGGCGCACATCGTCCTCGAGAGCTATCCGAAGCACGCGGCCAAGCGCATGGTCACCATCGTCCAACCCGCGAACAACATCGCCGGCGGCATGTGGTGGACTTCGGAGACTGGGGTCACGAATCTTTCGGCGTCGAATCCCCTCCTCGTCCGCGATGGCGGCCTTACCGGCACCAAGGTACGTGTCTGCGCCAACGCGAAGGGCGCGGTGACCTTCGAGCCGCCGCTCCTGGACAGCGCGCGCGCCCATCGCGACCGCGCGACCCTCGGCTACGACGATCGCACGGCGCTCCGCGAGCAGATGCAGGGCAAGCTCGGCCTCCCCGAAAAGTCCATTCGCTCGCGCATCGTGGAGCAGTCAGCGACCCGCATCGTCTTCGAGCGCGAGTCGGTCGGCCGCAAGGCAGACGGCTCACCGCACCATCTCCATCGCATGATCATCGAAGCGGGTCCCGGCACGACCCTGTCCGTCAATGCGAACAACCACGTGACCGCGACCGCCGCCGGCAAGCCGCGCATCGACGTCTCCTACGTCACCGACGTGCCGCCGCTGACTCCCTACGCGCCACTCGAGCTGCTCAATGGTCCCGCCCGCCAAGCTCTCAAGACCGATCTCGAGCGCGCCAAAGCAGGTCTGTTGACGCCCGAAGAGACCGCCAATCTCAACGCGGCGGTACGGGCCCTCGAAGATCTTTCGTCGCTCGTCTTCAAGGAGAAGGCGCTCGCCGGCGGCTGGCGCTTCCTCACCTACTTCGGTCGCGACACCTTGCAGACGGTGCAGATGTTGCGTCCGCTGCTCGATCCCAAGGTGGTCGAAGGCATCCTACAGGCGGCGCTCGAGCGTCTAGGCCCCGACGGCAAGGTGACCCACGAGGAGTCGCTGCTCGATCAGGCGGTGCACGAGCGGCTCGAGCACATCGAGAAGCATGGCGGCACCCTCGACCCTACGACCTGCGAAGAGCGCATTTGTGACCGCAAGATGGTCGACGACGACTTCATGCTCGTCTCGGTGCTCTCCGAGCATTTGCTCGATCCCAAGCTCGACCCCGCGGCCCGCGAGGCCTTCGTTGACCGCAATCGATCCTCGATCACGGACTTGGTGCAAGGCGCCGAGAGACGCGCCGTCGCGAGCAACGCCGATGACATCAAGAAAAGCCTGGGCTTCATCACTCGTCAAGCCAAGGGGTTCGCCGAGGACCCCGACGATCCGACGAAGATGGTCCGCTTCATGCTCGGCCTGCCGGTCGGCAGCTGGCGCGACTCCGAGGTGGGTGAAGCCGGCGGTGTCTTCTCGAGCAGCATCGATCTCGAGCTCGTCCCCTCGGCCCTCGAGAAGGGCGCCGCGCTCGCGAAGCTCATGGGCCTGCCGAGCGCCAATCTCGAGCGCTACGCGACGGTCTGGCGCGCGCATGCCCGCGACATTTTCACCGTGAAGATGACCCAGGACGAGATGCGCAAGGCGTTGCGTTTCTTCATGAAGGAGCTCGCGACCGACGAGGAGCGGGCGTTCTTCGGCAGCCGCACCATCGAGCCGTTCGTGCACATCGACGATTTCATCAACGGCTCGCCACTCACGGGCCGCTTCAAGGACGGCCTCACGTTCCCGGCGGTCTCACTCGACGCCAAGGGCAACCGCATCCCCGTGATGTCGTCCGACGGTCTCTTTGGTCTGTTGGGTAGCCAGGCGCGGCCGGAGGCGGTGCGCGCGATTTGCGATCTCATCACCCTCCCCTATCCCTTGGGCCTTGCCACCGAGGCCGGCATCCTCATTACCAACGCCGCGCTGGCCGGAGACGCGCGCCTCTACGACATGATGGGTCCAGGCCGCTATCACGGAACACTGGTGTGGACCTGGCTCGAGGCCTTGGGCGTCGCCGCGCTCACGCACCAGGCGAAGATGCTCGAGCGCGCGGGCAAGCCAGAGGAAGCCGCCATCGCACGCGACACGGTGCGCATCATCAAGAAGCTCGCGGCCACCGCCGGTCCGCTTCAGACCTCCGAGCTTTACGGCTATGGCTTCGATAACGGACGTCTCGTCGCCAAGGGTCTCGTCGGCAAGCCGAACGAGCCGTACGATTCGTGGCCGGGGAACGCGACGCAGCTGTGGGCAACGGCGCTGCCACTGCTCGTCTGGGCGGACGCCCGACACCTGCTCTAGGACGGCTGGTGGTCAGCGCGACTGTCACCCAGCCTGATCGGCGAATTGCAGCTCGACCAAGCGCTTGTAGAGACCATCCCTGCGCATGAGCTCGGCGTGGTTACCCTCCTCGACGATCTGCCCGCGCTGCAGGACGACGATGCGGTCGACCTTACGCACAGTGGAGAGACGATGCGCCACGATGATGGCGGTCCGGTCCGCGAGCAGCACGTCGAGCGCGTGGTCGATGCGTGCCTCGGTCTCGGTGTCGACGTTGCTGGTCGCCTCGTCGAGGACCAGCACCTGCGGGTTTGCCACCATGGCGCGCGCAAACGCCAGGAGCTGGCGCTCGCCTGCCGAGAAGTTCGAGCCCCACTCGGCGACCTGGGTGTCGTAACCTTGCCCGAGCTTGCGGACGAACTCGTCGGCTTGCACGAGCTTGGCCGCGGCATGCACCTGCTCGGGGGTGGCGTCCGCTCCAAAGGACAGGTTCTCCATCACCGTGCCGGAGAAGAGGTGCACGTCTTGCAGCACCACCGCGAACGCGCGGCGCAGCGAGGTGAGCTCGAGCTCGCGAATGTCGACTCCGTCCACGGTGACCCGGCCCTTCTGCGGCTCGTAGAAGCGGGTCATGAGCTTCAAGATCGTGGTCTTGCCGCAGCCGGTGGCGCCGACCAAGGCGACGCGCTCGCCCTTCTTCACATGCAGACTCACGCCACGCAGCACCCAGTCGTTGTCTTGCTCGGGCTCGCGATAAGCGAACCAGACGTCTTCGAGCGCAACCTCGCGGCTGAGCTTCGCCATCGGCTTGGCGTCGGTCTCGCTGACGATGGTGACGCGCTCGTCGAGGAGCTGGAAGACGCGCTCCGCTGAAGCGAACGCGCTCTGTAGCACCGTGTACTTGGTGGAGAGGTCGCGGATCGGCACGAAAAAGCGTCGGATGTACTGGACGAACGCGACCAGCGTACCGGCGCCGACGATACCGGTGGTCATGTCGAGGGCGCCGAACCAGATGAGGACGGCGACGGCCGCGGTGCCGATGGCCTCGACCGCGGCGAACAGAACCGCGTCGTAGAAGATGGCGTCACGGTTCGCGTCGCGGAACTCCGACGACAGGCCTTCGAACTCCTTGGCGGTGCGGGCCTCCTGACGGAAGGTTTGCACGACCCCCATCCCCGCGATGTGCTCGGCGAGATAGGCATTGATGCGGGCGATGTGCTTGCGAACCTCGCGAAACGAAACGCGCGCATAGCGCTGCATGATGCCGGCCATGAGCACCAACGGCGGCACCACGAGGAACGCGAGCAAGGTGAGTCGCACATCGAGCCACAACATCATGCCGACCACGGCGCAGATGGTGAGCACGTCCGCGATGATGGTGATGGCGCCTGTGGCGAAGACGTCGGAGAGCGACTCGACGTCGTTGGTGAGCCGCGTGAGCGTCCTCCCGATCGGATTACGGTCGAAGAATGACGCCGGCAGGCGCTGGACGTGGGTGAAGAGCTCACTCCGCAACGACCGCATGCCGCGCTGCCCGAGGATGCCCATGGCGTAGAGCGAGGCGAAGCCGGCGCCGTATTCGAGGAAGAGCGTCGCGAGGTAGGCGCCGCAGAACCACATGAGTAGGTCGGCGTCGTGCTTTGGGATTGCCACATCGAGGATCTGGCGAACCAGGAACGGTGGCAGAATGGCCGCCAACGCATCGAGCGGATAGGCGATCAGCGCGAAGAGCAAGAGCCGCTTGTCGCGCATGACGTGCACGAGCAAGCGTTTGAGCATCTTCCAATCGGCCTGGCCTTTGACGTTTCCTTCGAGCGCCATCGACGTCATCGCGCGCCTCCGGAGACACGAGCCTCGATATCCGCGATCGAAGACACCTTGTTGTCGGCGGCGAGGCTCGCCTCCTCGACGGCGCGCTCGAGCTCCTGGCGACGCGCCATGCGGGCGTAGACGCCGTTCTGGGCGCGCAGGGTCTTGTGGGTTCCGCGCTCGATGACCTTGCCGGCGTCGAGGACGATGATCTCGTCGGCGTGCTGCACCGCGGTGACACGATGGGCGACGATGATGGTCGTACGCGCGGCGCGGACCCGACGCAGGTGTCCCACGATGCGCTGTTCGGTCTCGGTGTCGACGCTCGACAATGCATCGTCCAACACCAGGATCGGCGGGTCGATGAGCAAGGCCCTGGCGATGGAGGCCCGTTGCTTCTGCCCGCCCGAGAGCATGATGCCGCGCTCCCCGACCGGAGTGTCGAGGCCCTGCGGTAAAGCGGCGAGGTCGCGCTCGAACGAGGCCTCGGTGAGGGCGCGCATGATGCGCTCCAAGGAGGCCTCGGTGTCACCGAAGGCGACGTTCTCGGCGAGAGTCTTCGAGAAGAGCGTGTGCGTCTGCGAGACGTAACCGAACATGCGGCGCAGCGCGCCAAGATCGAGGTCGACGACGTCGTGGCCGCCCACGAAGACCTGTCCTCGCTCGACCTCGGTGAGGCGCAAGAGGCCGCGCACCCACGTGGTCTTGCCGCTGCCGATCGGGCCAACCACGCCGAGCGTCTTGCCGGCGGCGACGTTCACCGAAACAGCGTCGAGCGCGCGCCGCTCGCCCAGCGTGATGGTGAGGCCACGGGTCTCGACCGTAGGCTCGATGACCTCGGGTGCGAGTCCGCCGGAGCGGATGGTAGGCTCTTCGCGCAGGATGCCGTCGATACGCTCCATCGACGAGCGGCCCCGCTGGATCATCGACAGCACCCAACCCAACGCGAAGGTCGGCCACGAGAGCAGCGCCATGTATTCGACCGCGGCGACCAGCTCGCCCGCCGTCAGCTCACCAGCCAAGACGTCGCGCGCCCCGACCATCACGGCCAGCAAGACGCCGAACGAGCCCAGCGCCGTCACCAGACGGAAGAGCACGGCGCGCACCTTGGTGAGCTTGGCGTTGATGGCATAGAGCCCGCCATTGAGCTCCTCGAAGCGCTGCGCCTGATGTTGCTCGCGCCCGAAAGCGCGCGTCACGTGCGCGCCCGCGAGGCTCTCCTGGACGAAGTTCGAGACCTTGCCCATCTGCGCTTGCTGCGCGAGGTTCTGCTGATAGAGCCAGCGCGACACCCGCTGCACCGCGAAGAACGAGGGCGGATAGACCGCGAGTGTGATGGCGGTGAGCTTCGGCGACAGGGCGAAGAGCAGCGGCAGCGCCGACGCGTACGCGATAGCGGTGTTCACCATATTGAGCAGCCCCGGCCCCAAGTAGAGCCGCACCTGGGTGAGGTCGTTGGTGGCGCGACTCATCAGGTCGCCCGTGGGATGGCGCTGGAAAAAGGACGCAGGCATGTGCGTGAGGTGCGCGTAGAACTGGTTGCGCAGATCCATCTCGACGTCGCGAGCCGCGTAGAAGATGTGGATGCGCGACAGGCTCCGCACCACGGCGCCGGCGAGCGCTATCGCCACCATGAGGATCGCGAGGTTGCGCAAGCTCGCGGCGTCGATATGACCGGCGGACGACGCGTTGATGTCATCGATGGCGCGGCGCACGAGCTGCGGGATGACCATCGCCGAGGCATTGGTCAGGAGCAGCAGGAAGAAGCCCCAAGCCCATCGCCGCGTATGTGCCCGAGCCACGCGCCACAAACGGGCCATCGCGCTCGGCGGGGTACTGCTCATGCCGGTTCTAAGAGCGCCTGCGAGGCGGAAGAGTCAACAGTCCGAGGACGATCGTTGGGCGATGACGTGTTGCCCCAACCCCGAGAGCGTCAGCTTGAATTCGACCTTGTCGAAACCAGCGTCGCGAAACAGCTGCGTGAGCTCGCCCCGGCTACGCCGACCAACGAACGAACCCGCCACGAACCAGGCCGTCATCGCCGCAAGCAGCTGCCCCGAAGCCACCGGATCGCGCACCACGACGCCGGCGTGACTCACCCCACAGCGCACGGTGGCGAGCCAATCGACCTCGGCGCAAGGCTCCATGAAGACCACGCGGCCGCCGGGAGCGAGGACGCGGTGGATCTCGGCGAGCACCTTCGCGGGCTCCGGCACGAGGTAGAGAAAGCTGTTGGCGACGACCGCGTGCACGGAGTTGCTCGCGACTTCGGACAGCGCCGTCGCGTCACCAACGCGGAATTCGACGCGCGTCGCCGGCAGGTCCGCCCTCTCGAGGCGCCTTTTGGCCCGCGCCACCATGGCCGGAACGATGTCGACACCGATGATACGCGCGCCGGGAGGCAGGTGCTTCTCGAGAGCCAATGTCCCGATGCCGGTGCCCGGCCCGAGCTCCAGAACCGTCGCCGACGGCCCGAGCTCACCCCAGTGCTTGGCGAGCTCCTGGTTTTGCTTCGCCCAAAGGGCGTGCTCGGTCAGGGCGGTATACGCGCCGCCGAGTGTGTCGAAGAGTATGGCGTTGCGTGAACCGATCATTCGCAGCTAAGCCTCATGTCCGCATGACGACCACGGACTATCGGCTTTCGAAGGATATCACGCCACGCGCCTACGCCATCCACCTCTTCGCCACCCCGAAGAAGATGACCTTCTCCGGCACCGTGCGCATCAGCTTGAAGAGCCGGGTCGCTTCGGAGGTGGTCGAGCTGCACGCCCGCGACCTCACGGTCGGTGACGTCGTCGCCATCGTCGGCAAGAAGAAGATCAAAGGTAAGGCAAAGCTCCGCAAAGACCGCGAGACGGTCGAGCTGCGCTTCCCCAAAGAGCTGCCGAAGGGCGCGTTCGAGATCACCACGAGCTTCAAGGGCAAGCTCAACCCCAGCATGCACGGCCTCTACCTGGCCAAGGACGGTGACGAACGCGCCATCGTCTCACAATGCGAAGCGACCGACGCGCGCGGCATCTTTCCTTGCTTCGACGAGCCGGAGCACAAAGCCACGTTCCAATGGACTGTGACCACCGACGCCGGCCTGACGGTGATCACCAACGGCGTACCCAAGGGCGTGAAGAAAGTCCGCGTAAGCGGCAAGCCGGCCGAGACCCACGCCTTCGGCGCGACGCGCATCATCTCGAGCTATTTGGTGGCGGTCACCATCGGCAAGCTCGAGGCTTCGAAGAAACGCATCGTCGCCAAGATCCCGTGCCGAGCTTGGGCCGGTCCCGGCAAAGGCAAGCTCACCGACTTCGCGCAGGACGTCACCGCCCAGGTGCTCCCTTGGTACGAGAAGTACTTCGGACAGAAGTACAACTACCAGAAGCTCGATCAGGTGGCGGTTCCGGGCTTCGACGCCGGTGCCATGGAGAACGTCGGCGCCATCTTCTACCGCCAGAATCTTCTCCTGATGCAGCCGGGCGCCACCTCGTGGACGTCGCAAAAACGGATTGCGGAGGTCATCGCGCACGAGCTCGCGCACCAGTGGTTCGGAAACCTGGTCACCATGAAGTGGTGGGACGACCTCTGGCTCAACGAGGCCTTCGCCACCTGGATCGCCTACAAGGCCGTCGACGTCTGGCAGCCCACCTGGCGCATGTGGGACGACTACCTCGAGTCCAAGGAGAGCGCTCTCGCCGCCGACGCGCTGGTGAATACGCACCCGGTGTACACGCCGGTGAAGACGCCGGCCGAGGCGACCGAGCTCTTCGATGTGATTACCTACGAGAAGGGCTGCGCCGTGCTGCGCATGTGCGAGGCCTACCTGGGCGACGCCGTGTTCCAGAAAGGCATCAAGGCCTACCAGACCGAGTTCAAGAACAAGAACGCTGCTGGCGCGGACTTGTGGCGCTGCCTTGCGGACGCGTCGGGTGAGCCGGTCGGCGAGCTCATGCGTAGCTGGGTCGAGCAAGAAGGCTTTCCGCTGGTGACAGTGAGCGCCGCGCCCGGCATGGCGGACAGCGGCGGCAAGACGACGCTCACCTTGAAGCAGCGCCGCTTCTTCTCCGACGCCGGCATGATGAAGAAGGGGACGGCGCAGGTCTGGACCATTCCCATCGTCATCCGCTACAGCGGACCAAACGGGATCCAGACGCACCGCCACTTGATGCGAAACACGGAGGAGACCGTCGACCTCCCAGCGGGCGTGCGCTGGGTGCACGCCAACGCCTCGGCGGGTGGTTTCTATCGCGTGCAGATGGATGCCCTAATGCGGGCACGGCTACTGACCGCGGTGGCGGACCTTGCCCCCTCGGAGCGCATGACGCTCATCGAGGATCAGTGGGCCTTGGTACGCAATGGCGAAAGTGACGTCGGCGCCTTCCTCGACGTGCTCTCGGCCTTCCGCGGCGACAACGATCACATCGTCACGCGCTCGATGACCAAGGCCTTGAGCTCGATTCACAGCTACCTCGTCGGACCGGCGGAGGAAGCGCGCTTCGCCGAGCTCGTTCGCTGGTTCTTCTCACCGCAGCTCGAATCGCTGGGCATGGAGACGCGCCACGGCGAGCCCGAGGCACAGGGCGTACGTCGCGCCTCGATCGTCTACGCGCTGGGTGAGCTCGGGCGTGACCCGAAGGTGCTCGCCGAGGCGGCTCGGCTCGTCGCGCGCGAAATGGAGGATCCGACCGCCGTCGATCCGAACCTCGCCGGGACACTGGTCGCGCTGGGGGCCGTCAAAGGCGACAACGCCCTGCTCGACAGCTACGTACGCGTCTATCTCGCGCGCAAGGAAGCCCGCAGCACGCCCGACCTGCAGGCACGCTACCTCGGCGCTCTGTCCGCTTTCGAGGACAAGAAGGCCAATGCCCGCGTCCTCGCCATGTGCCTCGACGAAACCGTGCCGCAAGAGCAGCTCCGCGTGGTCATCGCCCCGATGCTCTCTCGCAAGGCGACCCAGCGCGGCGCCTGGGAGTTCCTGAAGAAGCACTGGTCGGCCATTGGCCCACGTGTGGGGTCGATGGGGGTGGCGCGCTTGGTCGAGTCCACAGGGTCGCTGCCGGCCGATCTCGAGGAAGACGTCGACGCCTTCTTCACCAAGCACCCCGTCGAAGAGGCCAAGCGCGCCCTCCAGAAGGCCCTGGAGGCCATGCGGCTCAAGGCCGAGCTCTCGACCCGGGAGGCCAACGGCCTGCGTGCCTGGTTACTGCGTGACTTCACCAAACACGAGGGTGCTGCGCGCAGCGCCTGATTCGGTTAGGATCCCCAAGCGTGAAAGGCGAGATCCCCATCGCGGTGCTGTCGCGGTACTTCCGGGTCCCGTCGCGCGTATTCATCGCGCCGGACTACCCGGGCCGCGACGTGCTCCTGAAGAGCCGCATCACCAACATCTCGAACAACGGCGTGTTCATCGCGACGCCGAACCCCATGCCGCGCGGCTCGGAGTTCGACGTCTCGTTCACCCTGCCCGAGCAAAAAACACCGATCACCGCGACGTGCATCGTGCGCTGGTCGACCGCCAAGAGCGACGACAGCAGCTCCTTCGCTCAGGGCATGGGTCTCGAGTTCGTGAAGATCACGCGCAAGGACAAGAAGGCGATCGAGCGCTACATCCGCGAGTTCCTCACGGTGATGCGCAAGAAGGCGGCGGCGGACCGCGCCCATGAGCTGGCGCAGATCCCCGGCATGCCGCAGGCCGAGGACGATCACTCGTAGCCGCGAGGAAACCTCGCGGCGAGCGAGAGACCCGCTGCTACCAGCGGCACCACCAGCGGCCGAACACGTCTTGGCGCGAGCCCCAGCTCCCGGCTTCCCAGGGATAGCAGGCGCGCTCGCCCGGGAGCGGGCCCGGCAGCGGCGAGGGGTAGCCGGGGATCGGGATCGGAACCGGATAGGGACGCGGCGGATAGTATGGCGGCGGATACGGGCGATAAGGACCGGGACGGTGCGGGCCCGGCCAGCGATCGTTGCGATCATAGTGACGGTGACGGTCCCAGTCGCGGTCGCGGAGCAACAGGCGCGCGCTCCCGTGCTCACCCGTGGTGAAGCCAGCCGAGAGATCGAGCGCAACCGACGAGCGGGTCGCGGGAGTGGAAGGACCCTGCAGGGCCCCCGAGGAAGAAACACCCGCACGCAACGGCTGGGTTTCAGGCAGCGCCATGGAAATCTCCGGAATGTAGGATTGGTGCGCCTGAGAGAGGCGCATCGACCATCATCGCGGTGCGCGCCGATTCGTTGTGAGGTAGTGCCTGACACGCCGGCATTCGGGGCGTTCGGGGCTCATGGAAGGGCATAGATCCGAAAACCCCCGCCGAACGTTCCCTTGGTAACACCCGTCGCTGACGCAGCTGGCACCGATCGGCCCTCCCGCGAGGCCGCCGACGAGGCACTCCAGCCAACGAAGGAGCCAAGCCATGCCGGACGATGGACCGGTAGCGCACACGCCTGTTTCCCGGTTGGACCACGCTCTCGCGATGGTCGAGGCGATCGCCGAGCAACGCAGCGCTCTCTCCAAAGACGATCGCCTGCGACTGCGCCGAGCCGTCGACACTCTCGAGACGCTCCTCGCCTCGGAGGGCGTCGCGAAATCGAAGCGCCTCAAGATCGACGCGGACCTGCGCTGGTTCGAGCTCGAAGGCGAGGTACGTGTATCGCTGCAGCGCCGTGGACCGCTTCGCCTGCTCTTCAAGGCGCTCATCGAACGGCACCAGCGGGCGGCGGGCAGCGCCACTACCTTGAACGAGCTCTTCGCCGCCGGTTGGCCGGGACAACGCACGACGCCGGAATCGGGAGCCGCGCGAGTCTATGTCGCGCTGGCGACGCTTCGTCGCCTCGGTCTCCGCCCGCTATTGCAGACGCGCGACGACGGCTATCTCATCGAGCCCAGCGTGGTCGTCGAGGTATCCTCCGGCGGCACGTAGGGCGCGGCCTCGATGCGAAACGACATGTCGAAGACGATGAGCGTGTCGCCCTCTTCGATGTCCGGCAAGGGCTCGGCGCTGCTGATGGCGATGACCTCACCGACCTCGATCTTGCGGCGCATCGCGGTGACGTAGTCGCCGTTGACGAAAACCACGGGCAGCGCCTCCTCGACGCCCAGCGGCGCTAGCAGCAGATTCGGGGTCTCGCTCCAGTCGGGGCTCGGATGGAACCGCAAGTCGAGCAGCTCGAACTGACTGCGATTGCGGACGGTGATGTTGACAGGCGTCGGGGGCCCAAAGTCGGCCGCACAGCTCGCGACGGCGACCGCGGCTATTAATACGTAATGGCGAACGCCCATATGAAGCTCCAGGTGGTGAGTGAGGCGCCGCTCACGAAGACGCGCGGCCGCTCGTAGACGTCCTTCTCCTCGTTGAAAACGACCGGGCCCTTGAACTCGAGCGGATCGGCATAATCGAAATCGCGATAGCCCATGTACTCGAAGGCGATGCGCGTCGCGGCATGAAGCTGCGGAATGCGAACGCCAAAGCCGACACCGACACCGCCGGATTGTAGCGCCGCGAATTCACCGCCGCTGGTGCGATAGCGGCCGATGCGCGCGTTGACATAGCGATACTCGACGACGTTGAGGATGACGTCGGCGGAGAGAAACCACTCGTAACCGATGCGGCCACCGACGATGTCGAGACCGCCGCGGGCGCCGAGAAAGCCGCTGCGCATGCGCAACGCGTAGGTGTTGGGCTCGTTGCAATCGATGAGCTCGCCGGTCTCGGCGGTCGCGCAGGTGACTCCGATGTCGGTACCGCTGCCGCTACCGGTGAGCGGCAGATCCTCGCGAAAATCGCTGATGTCGATGCGCTGATCGAGAAAGCCGAAGTTCGGCGTCAGACGAAAGCCGGTCGTGCCCGGCGAGCTGTAGGTCGAGATCCGATAACCCGACTGGCGCGCGCGGCCGCTCGCCACCGTAAGCTCGCTCCCCTCTTCCGTGCGCACTGCCGAAGCGACATCCGCTCCGCCGCGCAATAGCGAGACCTCGATACCGCCGAGCGACCGCATGATGGCGTCACCCACGCTGGTGGGCGGCCCCCGGGGCTCGGCCATGGCCGGGCTCGCGAACGACATGACTAGCGCCACGGGACCGAGCCATCGCATTGGGGATCGATCCGACGGGCGTGCGCCCGGATCTATTCAGGCAGCCCCTGCAAGAAATCTTGCACCATGGGCGCGACGCGGTCCGGGTACTCGAGATGGACGTGGTGCCCGCCGACCGGCGAAGCCCGCGTCAGCTTGCCGATGTCGCCAACCCAGGTTGCCAGGAGCGTCTCATCGACGGGAATGCCGTCCGTCGGCCGTACGAAGAGCACCGGCGCCGTGATGGCGCGTAAAAATGCGCGGTTGTGCTCATCAGTGAAGCGCATCGGCGAAATACGGCGCAGGCGGGTGTCGTAGGTCCAGACCACACCTTCGGCCGCCTCGATGGTGTTGCGCCCGACGAGGGTCGTAGCGGCCTCGCGTGTCAGATTGGCTACCTTGAGGAGCCGCTCCGTCGCCGCTTCGCGCGACGGGTAGAACGGCCTTTCCTTCTCGAGCAAGCGCGTCCGCTGGCGAATATATGCGGCGAGCGTGCCCGGCGCGTCCTTGGGCGCTGTCGCGAACGGCGCCATGCCGTCGAGGAGCACGACGCCGCGCACTCGCTCGGGCACCGTGCCGGCGGTGATACTCGCGACGGCGGCCCCCATCGAGTGGCCCATCAAGGTGAAGCGCTGCCAACCCAGATCATCGGCCGCGGCGACGACCTCGGGGATCCAATCGATGAAGTGATACGTGTCGTTGGCGCTGCGATGCTCGGAGCGGCCGTGCCCGGGCAGGTCCAGGGCGATGAGATGCACGCCGCTCAGCAGAGGCGCGAGACCATCGAACGTCGCGCAGTTGTCGAGCCAACCGTGCAGCGCCAGCACCTTGTGCGGCGCGCTCGAGTCCCCCCATTCGCGGGCCGCGAGCGTGAGCCCCGGGACGCGGATGGCCCGTTCGCTCGGGGCGCTCAAGCGACGATGCTCGCGGTGAACGACGTGCGCAGGTAGAAACCGAGCGGCAAGCGGCGCACGAGTCCATCTTCGGCGAGGCCGAGTGTGCGCACCTTCGACGACGCCGCCTTGGGGCGCGCTTGCAAGGCGGCGCCGACGTGCGCGGTCACCGAGCCCCCGGCCCCGATGACGCCGGCGATGCTCTCCCAGTCGTGGCGCAACGTCGTGTCTTCTTCAGCGGACGGGCTCCAGATCACGGGTTTGCCAAGACGGCGTTCGGGCAGTGGCGCGAAACGGGCCGCGGTCACGGGCACCCACAGGACGCGCGCCAACCGCTTGCGTAGGCGCGACGTTTCCCAGAGCTCGCGGTCCACGGAGTCCATGTCGATGGAGCAACAGAAGGTGCTCTCGCTCGGCCGGCCGTCCGGCGCCAGGGGAATGGTCTTGAGCTCGATCCCCAAGGTCAGAAAGTCGGGCAGCTCCCCGGCCTCGGGTGAAGAGCCGAGAGTGGCCTCGATGAGCTGACCGACGAACCCCTTGGCGCGACGAGCATCGGGCGGCAGTGGCCAGCCCATGCCGGCGGCGATCTCGGCGACACTGTGTCCGGCGAGCGCGTCGGCGCGGATCATCAGCTCGCGCTCGGAGGTCGGTGGCGTGCGCCGCATCCGCATGCCGATTGCCTCTCACGAGAGGTCTACGGTGAGCAAGGGACGCTCGCCGCGATGGCGGCGACGAGCTGATGCACCTGCATGGGCTTGGGGAGGTGCGACTGGTACCCGGCGAGCAGAGCCCGCTCCCTGTCTTCGGCGCGCGCGAACGCGGTGACCGCGATAGCAGGCACGGTGCCGCCACGCGTCACGCCCAAGGCACGGACCTGGCGGATGAAGTCGTATCCATCGATCCCCGGCATGCCGATGTCGGAGAGGACGATGTCCGGCCGGTAACGCTCGACGAGCTCGAGGCCAATCGCCGCGGACGCGGCCGTAACCACTTTGGCCTCGCGCGTCTCGAGCACCCGCTTCATGAGCTCACGCGCGTCCGGCTCATCGTCGACGACCAGGATCTTGATACCGGTGAGCAGCTTGATGTCGAGGCCCCCCGCATCGGCGGCATAGCCACGCACCGCGTCGTCGACGTCGTCATTGGCTCCCGCGGTCACCCTGGCGAGCGGCAAGCTCACGGTGAACGTCGAACCCTTGCCGAGCCCGGCGCTCTCGGCGGTGACGTTGCCGCCGTGCATTTCCACGAGCTGCTTGACGATGGACAACCCCAACCCGAGCCCGCCGAAGCGACGCGTGTGACTGGGCTCCGCTTGCGCGAAGCGGTCGAAGAGGAACGGCGCGAAGTCGGGCGCGATGCCGCTACCGTTATCGCGGACGATGATCCGGATGTCGGTCGACCCCTGCGCCAGCTGCACTCGGACGTTGCCGCCGACGGGCGTAAACTTGATGGCGTTCGAGAGCAGGTTGGTGACGACTTGCTGCAGGCGCGCCGGGTCGCCGCTCATCTTGCCGACTCCGGCGTCGATCACCTTCGACAAGCGCACGCCACGGGTGCTCGCCATGGGCTGCGCGCTCTCTACCGCGGCGTCCACGATATCGGCGAGATCGATGGGCTGCAGATCGAGCCGCACCTTGCCCGAGATGATGCGGCTCATCTCGAGCAGATCCTCGATGAGACGAGTCTGTACCCTCGCGTTGCGATCGATGATCTCGACGGCCTGGAGGCGCGTCGCGTCGGCCAAGCCGTCCGCCTTGAGTAGCTCGGACCAGCCGAGAATCGCGTTGAGCGGCGTGCGCAACTCGTGACTCAACGTCGCCAGGAACTCGTCTTTCATGTGACTGACGCGCTCGGCCTCCGTCCGGGCGGCGCGCTCCGAGTCGAGGTGGAGCGCGCGCTCGGACTCGGCGCGCTTGCGATCGGTGATGTCGGCGATCACCGCGACGAGCTTCAGAGGCTTGCCGTCGGTGGTGGTGGTGAGTGCGCCGGCGAGCTCGAGCCAGCGCCACGCGCCGTCGTTCTGCCGCTTGATTCGCGTCGTGAGCTTGAAGGTCCCGCCGGGGCGTGACGCCGCTTTCAATGCGAGCTCGAACTTCTGGATGTCATCGGGATGGACGATGCCCGCCTCGAGCGCCTGCCGGCGGTTGAGCGGCCCCTCGCCCGGGTCGCGGCCGAAGATTTCGTAGGTGCGTGGGTTCTCCCAGAGCGAGACGTCCGAAACCGCATTCCACTCGATGATGCCGAGCTCGGCGGCGCGGGTCGCCAGCGCCAAGCGCTCCTCGCTCTGCCTGCGGCGCTGCTCCGCGAGCTGGCGCTCGGTGATGTCGATCGCCACGCCGTCGATGGAGACGGGCTCGCCCTTCTCGTCGGAGATGACGCGGCCACGATTGGCGATCCAACGGATGGAGCCGTCGGGCCGAACGATACGATAGATGGGGTCGAAGAACGCCCCGGTATCGTGCGCCCGCGTCAGCGCCGCCTCGAGTAACGGCGCGTCATCGGGATGGACGCGGTCGACGAAAGCGGAGGGTCCGCGATTACGGAGCTCGGCTTCAGCCAAGCCGTGGAACTCGGCGACATTTCGGTCGCTGTCGAGGCGGCCGGTCCGCAAATCGAGTGACCAAGCGCCGACCTCGGCCGCGGACAGGATGTTCTCGAGGCGCGCGCGCGCCGCGAACAACGCCGCCTCGGCGCGCTCCACCTGAGCCCGCTCGCGGTCGGCGAGCTCGGCCGCCGTGTCGTCCGTCATGGTGCAAAGCACGGCACAGACGTTCCCATCGAGGTCGCGGATTGGCGACAGCGACCAGGTGAACCAGACGTCGACCAGCGTACCGTTGCGCTCGAACGCCATATAGGTGCGCTCGTTCCACGTAGCGGTGCCCTGGGTCGTGACCTCGTGGGCTTGCGCCGCGAAGTGGCGCCAGCACTCACCCCAGCCTTCAGGCGCCGGACGGCCGAGCGCCGCCGGATGACGCGAGCCCAAGAGGTATGCGTAGGCGTCGTTGTAGATCGCGGTGAGCTCGGGGCCCCGCCAGACGGCCATGGGAAAGCGCGACGCCAGGCACACCTCGACGACGGTGTGCAGGCAGGTCGGCCAGTCTGAAGGTACTTCCCGCGCTTTCATCCATGCCCCCACATGATGATTGCGTTCGCAATGTACAGCTTGGCTACCGACGTCGTAAGAACCGCGGAGTGAATCTCGACGAATACGTACGACACGATGCAATCGGACTTGTCGATCTCTTGAAAAAGCGACAAGTGACCGCCGCGGACCTCCTCGATGTGGCGTTTCGCGCCATCGACGAAGTAAACCCGCGCGTCAACGCCGTTGTAGAGGTCACCGAGACCCATGCTCGGCAACTGCTCTTGCACGCCCTCCCCGACGGCAAGCTACGTGGCGCTCCATTTCTAATCAAAGATTCGCTTGAGCGCACGGGACTTCGTGCATCTTGGGGCTGCACGCTCGCCAAAGAGAATGTGTCCAAGCGCACACACGAGGTCGCGCGCCGCATCGACGACGCCGGCCTGCTCACTCTCGGCCGCACAAACATGAGCGAGCTCGGGCTCTTGCCGAGCACCGAGGGCGCGTTGCACGGCCCGACCCACAATCCTTGGGACACCGCGTTGTCACCGGGCGGCTCGAGCGGTGGATCCGCGGCGGCGGTCGCGGCGGGCATCGTACCATGTGCGCATGCCGAGGACGGCGGCGGCTCGATTCGCATCCCCGCGTCGGCGTGCGGGTTGTGGGGCCTGAAGGCAGGACGGGGCCGCTTGCCTCAAGAACCTTGGGACTCGCCCGACGGCTTCGTCATGCACGGTGTGGTCAGCCGCACCGTCCGCGATAGCGCACTCATGCTCGACATCTTGGCGGGCGCGCGGCCCTTCGACCGTTGGCAGGCCCCCGTGACACGCGGCACTTACCTCGACGCCGCGAGCCGTGACCCCAAGCCGCTGCGCATCGGCTTCGTAACCCGCACCGTGCTCGGCGATGAGTCGCATCCCGAGTGCTGCGAGGCAGTGGATCGCGCCGCGCATCTCTTCTCCGCGCTCGGCCACGAGGTCGAAGAGGCGCGCTACGAGCTCGACGGCGAGTCCTTCGCGACGCACTTCACGACCATCTGGGCGATGGCGACCGGCTACTTCATCCGCGCCGCCCTCGAGGCGATGACTCCGTCGAACGTGCCGCCCGCGGTGCGCCGCGTGATGGTCGACCCCAACGTCTTCTCGGCCATCGCCTGGGCGACCAACGCAAGCCAAGGCTTGCCGCCACTCGAGCGCATGACTCGCCGGCTCATCAAGATCAACGCCAAGCTGACGCCGGCGGACCACTGGATGGCGTGGAGCAAGTTGAACGAGGTTGCGCAACCCCTCTTCAAGGCACTCGAGCGCTACGACATCATCTTGACACCGACGCTCTCCTCTCCGCCATGGCGGACGGGAACTTTCACGCTCGGTCAAACCGACGCCGAGACCGGCAGAAAGCTCATGAGCTATGCCGGCTTCACGCCCATCGGGAACACCACGGGGCTGCCGGCGATGAGCTTGCCACTGCACTGGAGCTCCTCGGGGGTCCCCATCGGCGTTCAGATCATGGGCCGCTTCGGCTCCGAGCAAGTATTGCTTGCGCTCGCCGGCCAAGCCGAGCGAGCAACCGCGGGCAAGCGCCCCCTGCCGCGCGTCTGGGCGGGAGCGAAGGAGAAGTCGTGACCACCCTCAAGAGCTTGACCGCCGAGCGCCTGGACCTGGCGCTGACCGAACCGTTCGCGGTGGCGACCGGCGCGCCGACCGTCGCGCGCAACGTCTTGGTGCGCGCGACGCTCGACGACGGCACCGTTGGACTCGGTGAGGCGGCGCCCTTCGCCGAGGTGAGCGGCGAGACGCAAGAGCAGACCCACGCCGCCATTCTCGCGATGAAGCCGCTGGTCCTCGGCACCGAGGTCGGTGATTGGCGCGCCGTCGGCACCATGCTGCGCGAGAAGCACCTCGGGGCGCCCGCTGCTCGCTGCGGCCTCGAGATGGCGATCATCGACGCACTGGCACGCAAGGCCAAGAAGCCGCTGTGGAAGGAATTTGGCGGCGCCGGCACGAAGCTGGTCACCGACATGACGGTGACCGCGGGTGACGTCGAGCACGCACGCCGCTCGGCGAAGTCGATCATCGGCCGCGGCATCACCACCATCAAGGTGAAGGTCGGCGCCGTGTCCGCTGAAGAAGACGTGAAGCGCATACTGGCGATCCGCGAAGCCGCCCCCGACGCCCGGCTCTTCGCCGATGCCAACAGCGGCTACGACCTCGAACAAGCCACAGCCTTCGCCCGCGGCATGGACAAGCACCACATCCCTTTGCAGATCTTCGAGCAGCCTCTGCCCCGCGGGGCTCACGACGACTGGAAGAAGCTCGCGGGGCTCACACCGATTCCGCTCTGTGCCGACGAGTCCGCCCGCGGGGCAGCCGACGTGCTCGAGCTGGCACGCGGAGGCAGCGTGCGCTTCATCAACATCAAGACCATGAAGTCTGGCATCGCCGAGGCGTGGGCCATGATGCAGGCCGCCCGCGAAAACGGCCTCTCACTCATGATTGGCGGCATGGTCGAGAGCATCCTCGCCATGACCTTCTCGGCGCACTTGGCCGCCGGCTTCGGCGGCATCGACATCGTCGACCTCGACACGCCGATGTTCATCCAATCACATCCATTCAAGGGCGGCTTCCGTCAGAACGGCGGCGATCTCGATGTCGGCCATATCGATCGCGGCCATGGTGTGACGATGGGCTGAATGGTACATCCAACACCACATGGCCTTACGTAAGATCGCGCAGATCGGACACCCGGTGCTCCGCGAGACAGCCCGTCCGCTGTCCGCGTCCGAGCTCGCCTCGCCCGAGGTGCAGGGCTTCATCGACGATCTCGTCGAGACCATGCGTGACGCGTCGGGGGCCGGCATCGCCGCGACCCAGATCTACGAGAAGCTCCGTGTCTTCGCCGTCGAGGTGCGCGACAACCCGCGCTATCCCTACAAGCCGCGGTATCCGCTCACGGTGGTGGTGAACCCCGAGGTGACGCCGCTCTCGCAAGAGACCTTCTCGAACTACGAAGGGTGCCTCTCGATTCCCAATTTGCGCGGCCGCGTTCCACGCCACGCCGAGGTGCGCGTCCGCGGCCTTGACCGCAATGGTGGACAACTTGATTTCGAGGTACGCGGCGTCTCGGCCGGCACCTTCCAGCACGAGCTCGATCATTTGAATGGTGTCTTGTTCGTCGACCGTATCGTCGACCCGAAGAGCCTGTGCACGTGGGATCACTTCGAGCGCTTCGAGAGGGAGCGTTTCGTCAGCGAGGTGCGCGAGCTCGTCGCGCGCTGGGGTTCATGACCATGAAAGCACTCTTGAAAGCGTTGCTTGCCGTCCACTTGAGCGTCGCCGTAGCCAACTGCGCCGCCATGCACGGCCCATCGAAGACCAAAAAAGAGGTCGTCAAAGACGAGCCCGAAGAGAGCGAAGACGCGGGCGTCGCCGCCATCAACGGCCAGCTCCGCCAGTTCAACGCCTCGCTCTCTCAGAAAAACTTCGACGAAGCGGCATCGCACCTGCGCAAGGCCCAGCTCGCGGTGCAGCGCGCCACCGAGCTGACGCGGTCGCACCCCGAGTTCGAGGACGCCAGCGAGGCCGTGGTGGCCGGCGAGAAACGCTACGAGACGGCGGTCGAGCAAGATCGCATCGCCCGCCGCAACGCCGCTATCGACGAGCTGATCAAGCGCGGCAACATCGCGCTGCAGAAGGCAACCGACCTGCAGAAGCAGCTCCACGACCGCGTGCCCACCGTGCAGGATGTCGGCGCCATGCGCGCCGTGCTGCAGGAGCTCGCCGATGTCCGCATTAGCGGACAGCAATTCGGCGACGACCAGGTCTATGTCGAGCACGCCCGCGACCGCGACGCGAAGGCGCGCCAGCTCGCGGTGCGTGAAGGCGTCGCCCAATGGCAGATCGACGCGTCGCAGTCGCTCGGCACCAGCATCGAATCGGCGCGTCAGGCGATCGTCGCCGCGGGCAAGACGGGCAATCCCGACGAGCAAACCTCGCTGTACCGCACCGCGGCGCAGGCCTTCACGACCTGCTTGTCGACGATTCAGTCGCTCGAGAGCAAAGATCAAGACGTCGAGCCGCGCCTGGTGGCGACTCCCCTGGGAACCTTGAGCGTCGCCAACACGCGCAAGGAGTGCACCGAGCGCGGCACGCGCCTCCGGCACGAGGTCGACAAGCTGGCCTGGCGCGGCCGCATCACCCAAGCCCTGGGCTCGCTCGCGCAAGCCGAGGCCAAGCGGCAGCAAGCCAAGAACGCCGGCGAGGTCGCCGCCGCCGTGGACGCGACGATCACCGCGCTCGGTGCTTGCAACGCCGAGCTCGAGGGCGGCAACAAGATGCCGGGCTACGACGGCAAGGCGCAATTCGAGTCGCCTTACGGTCAGGTCTCGGCGCCGCAAATCGCCAAGAGCTGCGCGCGCGAGCGCGACCAGCTCACGCGCGACCGGCCGATGTACATCTGGCGCGGCTCGGCGGAGACGCTGCGCGAGCCGTTCAACGCCGCCAAGAAGTCCGCCGACGCGGCCAAGGCCTCGCAGAAGAGCTCGGAGAAGATCGAACATTGGTCGACGGCCAAGACCAACGCCAGCGTCTGCGCCGAGCAAGCGACCAAGCTCGACGCCAAGAAGGAAGCAGACAAGAAGTATCCGATCGTGACCGCCGACGGTCCGATGACGATCGGCCGCCTGCGTGACGAGTGCGGCAACTACACCAAGACCGCCGAGGATGAGCTCAAGAAGGCCCGCAACGCCGTCGAGCTCGAGCAGTTCATGACCACCCTCAAGGCCGACGAGATCGCGGTCGCCAAGGCCAACGGTATCCCGCAACGCATCGAGAGCGTCGAAGGCGGCCGTGTCTTCATCTACGAGAAGACGCAATTCGGCTTCGACACGCAGGGTAAGACCTTCGACTTCCGCGCCGCCTGGAAGCAGAAGGTCGACAGCGTCGTCGCGGACATCGCCCGCTTCATCACGCCGGTGCGCAGCGCCGCCACCGCCGAGGCCCAGCTTTCGGCGACCGACGCGGCCATCAACGGCATGAACCAGTGCCAAGGCGCGCTGCCGCAAATCGATCGGCGACCCGGCTTCGATCCCGAGGCCGAATTCACGACGCCGTTGGGCAAGCTCTACGCCGTCCAAATCACCAAGGCGTGCGCCACCGAGCGCGAGAAGCTCCAGGCCTCGATCACCGCGCTGCGCTGGAAGGCACAGTTCGAGAAGGTCCGCGATCGCGCAGCCCAGGCGCAGTCGGACGTCAGCGCCGCCAAGAACGCGCCCACCGCGGCGCAGCGCGTCCAACTCCTGTCCACCGCCATGGGCGGTCTGAAGGAGTGCGGCGAGCGTGCGGACGCGCTGGCCAGTGGCGTCGGCGCCGACCCGAAGCTCGAGATCGGCAGCCCCTTCGGCCAGGTGAACCGCAAGAAGCTGCAGAGCGAGTGCGCTGCCGCGTTGACCCGGGCCCAGAAGGACCTGGACGAGGCCATCGTCGCCAAGAAGCTCGAAGACTTCATCGCCACGGCCAAGGGCGACGAGAAGGACGTCGCACGGCGCGAAGGCATCCCGGCGCGCATCGAGAGCAAGGGCGGCGGCCGGATCTTCATCTACACCGCCAAAGCAGCCAAGGGTAAAAAGGCCGACGACAAGCGTATCGCCTTCAACGCTCAGGGCCAGCGCGTGGCGGAAGCGATGCTTCAATGATCTCGGTCGAGGACGCGCAAAAGAAGGCGCTCCTCGGCATCAGCACGCTCGGCGCCGAGCTCGTCTCCGTCGACGAAGCGTTGGGCCGCGTGCTGGCCGAGGATCTGATCGCCACCGTGCCCGTGCCGCGCTTCACCAACTCGGCGATGGACGGCTATGCGCTGCACTCGCGCTCCACCGCCCAAGCGAGCGCTGCCGAGCCGGTCCGCCTCGACGTCATCGGCGAGTCGGCCGCGGGCGACGACGGCGAGATGGTGGTGACGCGCAAGGAAGCCGCGCGCATCTTCACGGGCGCGCCGCTGCCCAAGGGCTGTGACGCCGTCGTCATGCAAGAAAACGTGACGCGAGACGGGCACTACGTGTTGATCAGCGAGCCGGTCGGCACCGGCGCGAACGTCCGCCATACCGGCGAAGACGTCGCCGAGGGCACGACGCTGTTGCGACGCGGGACGATCATCGGCGCCGGCGACATCGCGGTCGCGGCGACGCAAGGCCGCGTTTCCTTGTCGGTCACGCGCCGGCCACGCGTCGCCATCCTGCCCACCGGCAACGAGCTCGTCGAAATCGATACCCTGCTCACGAGCCCCGCGACCAAAGTGGGTAACGGCAACGCCTTGATGCTCGCCGCGCAGGTGCGCGAAGCCGGCGGCGTGCCCCTGCGGCTGCCCATCGTCGGCGATTCGCCGGAAGCCATCGGCAAAGCGCTCGAGGAAGCGGCGGCGGTGGCCGACCTCGTGCTCACCAGCGGCGGTGTCTCGGTGGGCGAGCACGACTACGTAAAGAGTGTCCTCGCCGAGCGCGGCAAGGTCACCTTCCACAAGGTGGCCATGCGGCCGGGCAAGCCGCTCGCCGTGGGCTCGATCGGCGCGACGCCGTTTTTCGGGCTCCCCGGAAATCCCGTGTCGTCGTTCGTATCCTTCGAGCTCTTCGTGCGCCCCGCCCTGCGCGCCATGCAGGGCGCGCGTGACATCGAGCGGGTGAAGCTCACCGCTACGCTCACCGCCAAGGCGCCCCGTGCCACCGACCGCCGCAACTACGTCCGCGTGAGAATCGTCCGCGATAGCGACAAGCTCCTGGCAACGCCGAGCGCGCGCCAGGGGTCGGCGGATCTGACGAGTCTCGCCGAGGTCGACGGCCTCGCGTTGATCGAGCCGGGCTCGACACCGGCCGCCGCGCATGACCAGGTGTCATGCCTGCTATTGCGGACCGTGTAGCCGCACCCACATTTCTCCGCTCGCGCGATCGCGAAATCGACCTGAATGGATGCGGGTTTCGCTTGACCCCGATCGGGCCGCCCGCTAATTCACTGGGCAGATTCGCTCGTAGCATGCTCCCGAGGCTGTAAATTCAAGTCCGGAGCAGACGAGCAACACCAAGGAAAAGACAATGACGAAGGCTGAGCTCATCGAGAAGATGTACGAGAAGCACAACGGCGAAGTCACCAAGAAGCTCGCGGCCGAAATGGTCGAGACCGTGTTCGAGAACCTCGCTGGCGCCATCCGCAAGGACAAGCGCTTCTCGTACCCCGGCTTCGGCACGTTCGTCGTGCGCACCCGCAAGGCTCGCCCGGGCCGTAACCCGCAGACCGGCGAGGCCATCAAGATCAAGGCCTCGAAGACCGTCGGCTTCCGCGCCGCGAAGGCCTTCAAGGACAAGCTTTAAGATTGTCTAGGGACATACTCCATTTTCCGCATCGGAAAATGGTGTGTGTCCCCAGTTCCAATCGACACAACGCCGGTGGAGCTCGCGAGAGTCTCCACCGGCGTTGTTGTTTTTGGGGGATGGGGATGGCGGTTGGGTTGCTCGGCGACGACGCGCGGGGGGAAACCGCTTGTGTGGGTCATCGCCGAGCGCGATCAGTCGCGCTCAGTCACCACCGAGAGCGAAGGCATCGGCGCTGCGCCAGGCACGTACGCGATGCGCGCGCTCTACCGCGGCGCTCGTTTGTTCGTACTGCTTGAGCTTGGCGCCACGCGGTGTCTCCCGCGTGGTGGTTGCACAGCCCGTTGCGACCAGCGTCACAGCGAGGAACAAAGTGGGAAGCTTGAAGTGACGCATGATGTTGCCTCGTGTCCGCTGGACGTCTTCGAGGCTACTGAATGCATCCGCTGTGCCGCGCGTTGAGGCCCTGTTTTCAGGGCGTTACGCGGCCTGAAGCCGTCCGCTGTTACCGGTCAACTGTCCGGACCAGCGGACACGCGTACTGGCCGCCGATGAGCCGCGACTGGAGTTACGGCGAGACTTCGAGCTCGACCGGCGTCTTGCGATGCTTCGAGGTCAAGATGACCTGCAGGACCTTCGCGCGATTGGCTTTGTCGACGACCCGGACGATGTGCTCGCCGTAGGGCATCTTGCGTTTGACGATCGGCGCGGGGCCGACTTCTTTCTTGTCGATGAACACCGTCGCCGGCCGCCCATCGCTCGTGCGTACGCTCAAGTAACCGTATTGCGGCTCGGCCGCTTCCGACGCGGGCGACGGGCTGGCTGGCGAGGCCACGGCCTCGGTCTTTTCCGGCTTGCGCTCGACCGGATCGGGCGCGCTCGGCTGCGGCGCCTGCTGCGGCTGATCGAGCGGCGTCGTGGTGACGCGTGGGATGCGGGGGCGCTCGGCGATGTCGGCGAGCGCGTCTTCGTCGGGGAGCACCTCGGTCGACGTCGGCGTCGCGCGCTTGACGAGCACGATGACGAGCAGCACCAACACCACCCCGATAGCGGCGGTGAGCGTCCACAACAAGCGGCGACGCTGCTCCTCCGGGCTACCGCCGAGGACCGCGCCGACCAACGGGATGCCGCGCGTTTCGGTCACCGGCACGATGGTCTGCGATGGCGAGCGTCCGCGCGTCGAGCTCTTCACCTTCTCCATCGGCATCGGCTCGACGCCCGTGACTCGCGTCGCGTCGTCTTCGGAAACATCGCGGTGGCGACCGCTCGGCCGGCGTTCGGGCTCTGGGCGCGTCGAGGTGTTGTGGATGTGGTCGGTCGAGGTGTTGCTCTCGTCGCGGCCGCGCCCCCGCGTGCTGCGGCTATCGCGGTCGCGCTGGATCTCCTGCTCGACTTCTTCGGCGGCCTTCGCTGGATCGGCGGTGACGATGCTCCAGTCGCGGCCGGGGATCTCTTCCTCCTCCTCTACCTCGACTTCGACCTTGTCGAGCTTTTCGACCTTCTGCGACGGGCGCCGCAGGATGCCCGACATCTCGCCCGCGGTCGACGCGAACGCGCGCAGCGCCAACTCGTTGTCTTCGATCTCCTGTGTGAACAGCCCGGTCATGAGCTCGCGTGCCTGCTTGGGGCCGTAGATGGTGCGTCCATCGATGAGCAACGGCTCGAGCGCCTCGGCCATGTGCGACGCTTCTTGGAAGCGGTCCGTTGGGTCGACGGTGACCGCGCGCCGCACGACATTGGCGACGTCCGCGGGTAGCCGGTCCCAGGCGGCGACGTCGTCGGGCAAGGTGCCGTTGGTGACGCGTTCGAGGATGGAAAAGTCGCTCTCGCCGAAGAACAACTTGCGATGGGCGAACGCCTCGTAGAGCACCGCGCCGAGCGCGAAGATGTCGGTACGCCCGTCGACCTCGCCGGTCTTCACCTGCTCCGGCGCCATGTATGCGAACTTGCCCTTCAGGATGCCGACGCGCGACATGGTGCGCCGGAAGTCCGCTTTAGCGATACCGAAGTCGACGACTTTGACGTTACCGTCGTAGCCCACGAGGATGTTCTGCGGGCTGATGTCGCGGTGCACGAGCTTGAGCGGCTTGCCGTCGATGCTGGTCTTGCGGTGGGCGTAGTCGAGCGCCTCGGCGGTCTTGGCGACGACGTAGGCGACGAACTGCGGCGACAGCGCTTGGCCGCGCTTCTTCGCCTTGCGGACGATGGCGCGCAGATCGCGGCCGTGGATGAGCTCCATGGCGATGTAGAGCTGCTCCTTGTAGCGGCCGAGCTCGAAGATCTGAACGATGTTCGGATGCGAGAGCTGCGAGGCGAGCTTGGCCTCGTCGACGAACATATTGGCGAATTCTTCGTCGTCCACGAGGGCCGGCAACATGCACTTGATGGCAATGAGCCGATTGCCGTCGCTGGCGCTACGCGCCCGGTACACCTCGGCCATGCCGCCGGCGGCCAGTCGATCGAGGACCTGATAGCGCCCGATTTTCGACGGAGTAGCGCGGTCGGCGTTCTTCTCGCCCATGCTCCTTTGATCTACACGCCTTGGGCGTCGACAGGTGAAAAAGAGGAGTGGCGACTCAAGATTGCCGGAGGTTTTGCGTACTTGAGCACCTAGGGTGAAAACAGGTATGCATACGGCTCACCAATCCTGGGGGTCTGGCGCGTGGCTGAATCATCGCATCGCAGCGGCTTGCGTCCCTTACCCAGGCGCATGCGGCCCCAGGGCCTCAAGCACCGTCCCCCAGCTCGGCTGCAGCAGCTCCATCGGGCCCGGGCGGAAGAGCGCGCTATCCGCTTGTTCGCGGTAAGCCTCGTGACGCACGGCACGCCGCTCCGTAGCACCGAGCTACACGGCAAGCGCCGCGACTAGTACCTCGCCACAGAGGTTGTGCTCATTTGGATGCGCGGCAATTGATAGTGTGGCGAGCTACTAGTTTTTTACGCCTCGCGATGCGCGTGGCTAGAGGTCGGGTTCCGAAAACAAGTCGGAACCCGACGCCTGCTTTGCCATGCGTACAAGACGCGCGTCGCGGCTACGAAGCGGCTCCAGGCGGGGGGATCCGTTGATGCGCTTTCCGCAATGCAATAGGTCAGACGAACTGGGGCGAGGTACGAGTACGCGATGAAACAAGCTCGCGCCCGCGCGCACACCAACTTCGCGCTGGTCAAATATTGGGGAAAGCGCGGGACGACGCTGAACCTGCCCGCGGTGGGCTCGATCTCCGTGACGCTCGCCGGGCTCTCGACCGAGACGAGCGTCACCTTCGACCCAGCGCTGGACGAGGACAGCCTCGAGCTCAACGGCACCAAAGCCGACGACGACGACACTCTGCGCGTCAGCCGCTTCCTCGACCTCGTCCGCGGCAAGGCCAAGGTCGCCGATCACGCGCGGGTCGTGAGCAAGAACGACTTTCCCACGGGCGCTGGGCTCGCCTCGTCGGCATCGGGCTTCGCGGCGCTCGCGCTTGCCGCCGCCGCCGCCGCCGGGCTCGAGGCCAATCCGACCGAGCTCTCGGAGCTCGCGCGCCGCGGCTCGGGCTCCGCCGCGCGCTCGATCTTCGGCGGCTTCGTGGAGCTCGCGCGTGGGCAACGTGACGACGGCAGTGACTGCGTCGCCAGGGAGCTCGCGCCCTCCACGCACTGGCCCCTCAAGGTCCTGGTCGCCGTGGTCAGTGACGCCAAGAAGGAGACCGGCTCGACCAGCGGCATGGACGCCTCACGAACCACGTCGCCCTACTACGCCGCCTGGGTGGACACGCATCCGCACGATCTCGCCGCCTTGCGTTCCGCGATAGCAGACAAGGACTTCGCCCTGCTCGCCCGGGTCACCGAACGCTCGTGCATGAAGATGCACGCCGTCATGTTGGCCACCGACCCAGCGCTCGTCTACTGGCGCGGCGCGACGGTCGACTGCGTACACGCGGTGCGCGAGCTGCAGAAGAAAGGCGTGCCGGCCACGTACACGATCGACGCCGGGCCGCAGGTGAAGGTGCTCACGACCGCCGAGCATGCTCGCGCGGTCGAGACCAGCATCGCAGCCGTTCCGGGAGTGCTGCGCGTCGTCGCCAGCGACCTCGGGCCCGCGGCGCATCTCCTCGGATGAAGAGCCAAGCCCCCGGCAAGCTCGTCCTCGTCGGTGAGTACGCGGTGCTCGAGGGCGCGCCGGCGCTCGTCATCGCGGTCGACCGCTATGCCGGTGTTGAGACCCGAGAGGGAAACGCCGCGAGCCCGACGCTCACTGTCGAAGCCCCCGAGATTGGCGTGCACGGCGCGATGCTCACACGGCCCGACCTTGCCGGGCCCGCGGCCGAAGCGCTGCGCTTGGTGTTGCCCCGGCTGCGGCAGCTGCCTCCCAACGTCGAGCACGTGACGCTCGATACCCAGGCCTTCTTCGAGGGCAAGGACAAGCTCGGCCTCGGTTCCTCCGCCGCGCTCACCGTGGCCCTCGAGCGCATCCTCGACCCTCAGGCGCCCGCCGACACCATCTTCCAGCGCGCATTCCAGGCTCACCGCGACTTCCAGAAAGGCGCGGGGAGCGGCATCGACCTCGCGGCGAGCGTTCACGGTGGGATCCTCCGCTATCGGCTCCGTGGCGAGGAGCTGCCCGAGCGTACGCCGGTGAAATGGCCGCGGGACCTCGCGATGATCGCGGTCTGGTCGGGCGCCTCGGCGGACACCCGCAGCTTCGTCGGCGCGGTGGCGCAGTTCGCCGGCCGCGAGCCCTCGAGCTACGCGGCCCTCATGGGAGCCCTCAAGCGTCTGACAGAGCTCGCCTGCGCGGCGTTTCAGGCCGGCGACGTCGCCGGCTTCCTCGAGCTCGTGGGGCACTACGGCGAGGGCCTTGCGAACCTTGGGCGGACCGCCGGGATCGCCATCGAAACGCCGGAGCACGCGCAAATTGGCGCGATTGCACGATCTAGTGGCGCTCGCTATAAGCCGGCGGGTGCGGGTGGAGGCGACCTCGGAGTCGCGCTCTGCCGCCAGGACGAGGTCGCCCAGGTGCAAAGCGCTTTGAAGAGCGCGGGTTTCCCTATCGTCCCGGTCGGTGTGTCCAATACGGGCGCGCTGACGTTGTAACGCTTGAAGGAAGCTGATGGACGCCTCGAGAATTCCAGAGTTCTACAAGAAGTCGGTACGGGAGCGCTTGGCGCTGCTGCACGAGCGCGATGTGCTCGGGTCCGACGAATACAAGGCGCTGCTCGACGGCGCGTCGGTGCTCTCCCCCGAGCAGGCCGACAAGATGGTCGAGAACGTCATCGGTGTCTTCAGCTTGCCGATGGGCCTGGGCCTGAACTTCCTCATCAACGGCAAGCCCTACATCGTGCCGCTCGTGGTCGAGGAGCCTTCGATCATCGCGGCGCTCTCCTCGGCCGCCAAGGTCGTCCGCAACAGCGGCGGCTTCACCACCGAGAGCAGCGAGCCTATCCTCATCGGCCAGATTCAAGTGGTCGACGTGCAGCACCCGGCGAAGGCTCGCCAGGCGCTGTTACAGAACAAAGACGAGATCATCTCGCTCGCGAACTCGCTGCACCCGAAGATGGTGGCGCGAGGGGGCGGCGCCAAAGACGTCGAGGTGTTCATTCACCCGGCGGCGTGCGCCCGCGGCGACATGATGATCGTGCACTTGCTCGTCGACACGCGCGACGCCATGGGCGCGAACCTCGTCAACAGCATGTGCGAAGGCGTCGCCGGCCTGGTCGAGAAGATGACCGGCGGCAAAGTCTTCTTGCGCATCCTCTCGAACCTCACCGACCGCGCCATGGTGAGCGCGCGCTGCGTGATCCCGGTGAAGGACCTCGCCGGCAAGGGGTACACCGGCGAGCAAGTCCGCGATGGCGTCATCCTCGCGAACGACATGGCGCGCGTCGACCCGTACCGCGCCGCGACCCACAACAAGGGCATCATGAACGGCGTCGACGCCGTGGCCATCGCCACCGGCAACGACTGGCGCGCCATCGAAGCGGCCGCGCATGCCTACGCCGCGCGCGGCTCGCACTACACCTCTCTTACCAAGTGGTACCGCAACGAAGCCGGCGACCTGGTCGGCGAGCTCGATATGCCGATGAAGGTCGGCACCGTCGGCGGTCCACTGCAGTCGAACCCCGCGGTGCGCATCGGCCACCGCATCCTCTCCGTCTCGAGCGCTCGCGAGCTCGCCGAGGTCATGGGCGCGGTTGGGCTCGCTCAGAACCTCTCGGCGCTACGCGCGCTGTCGACCGAAGGCATCCAGCGTGGTCACATGACGCTGCACGCACGCACCGTCGCGATGGCGGCCGGTACTCCGCCGGAGCTCTTCGACGAGGTCGTCGAGGAAATGATCGAGAGCGGCGAAATCAAGGTGTGGAAGGCGCAGGAGCTCAACACGACGCTCGCCGCCGTCCGCCGTGGCCGCACCGCCATGGAGAACGAGACCGCGGTGAAGGACAACCTCGCCTCGGGCTACGGCAAGGTGATCCTGCTGGGTGAGCACGCGGTGGTCTATGGGAGCCACGCGCTGGCGGCCGCCATCCCGCTCGCCATCCAGGCGAAGGTAGAAGACAGCGACAAGGGCGTGCACGTGGTGGTGCCGCGCTGGGGCCTCGAGGTCAATCTCAACGCCCAAGAGAACCACACCCACTCGCTCTACAGCACCATCGATCTGATTCTCGACAGCCTGAAGGTCCGCGATCGCGGCATGCGGCTCGAGATCTACCCGCACGTCCCCCGCGCCATGGGCCTCGGCGGCAGCGCGGCCCTCGCGGTGGCGATGATTCGCGCCGTGGCGCGCCACTTCAAGCTGACGATCAGCGAGGACGAAGTGTGCGCTTTGGCGTACGAATGCGAGAAGGTCGCCCACGGCAAGGCCTCCGGCATCGACAACACCATGGCGACGCACGGCGGCTTCATCCTCTTCAAGCGCGGCGAGCCCAAGGCCACGATGCGCAAGGTGACGCCGACGAAGACCATTCCCTTGGTCATCGGCATGAGCGGTATCGAGTCGCTCACCGCCACCACCGTCGGCCGCGTCGCCGAGGCAGCGCAGCGCAGCCCCGACCTCTATCAGCGCATCTTCAACGACATCGACCAGCTCACCCTGGCGGCGGTCGCGGCCGTCGAAAATGGCCGCCTCGCCGAGCTGGGCGAGCTCATGAACATCAACCACGGCTTGCTCAACGCCTTGCAGGTGTCCTCGTGGGAGCTCGAGGAGCTCATCGAGATCGCCCGCAAGCACGGAGCCCTCGGCGCCAAGCTCACCGGCGGCGGCGGTGGCGGCTCGATGATCGCGCTGTGCGAAAGCGGCGGCGGCACCGACGAGGTGTCGCGCGCCATGCAGCGTGCCGGCTACAAGACGCTGATCACGCAAATCGGGTGACACACGTGGAAGCGGTTTCGTCAGAGAGCGAAAAGCTCATCACCGTCGACAGCGACGACCGAGAGCTGGGCACCATCACCAAGGCAGCCGCTCACGACGGCAAGGGTGTGCTGCACCGCGCCTTTTCGATCTTCATCTTCAACAGCCAGGGCGAGCTGCTTCTGCAGCAGCGCAGCGCCGAGAAGCGCTTGTGGCCGCTCTACTGGTCGAATACCTGCTGCAGCCATCCGCGCGCCGGTGAGGACATGCCGACGGCGACGGTACGGCGGCTCGAGCAAGAGCTCGGGATGACCACGAGGCTCACCTACCTCTTCAAGTTCGAGTACCAAGCCCACTTCGGCGCCGCGGGCTCCGAGCACGAGCTTTGCTCCGTGTATGTCGGCCAAAGCGACGCCACCCCGCGCTCGCATCCGATGGAGATCGCGGGCCTCAAGTGGCTGTCCGTCGAAGCGGTCACTCGCGAGCTCGCCTCGGATCCCGAGGGTCAGCGCTACACGCCGTGGTTCAAGATCGAGTGGCAGCGCCTACTCGGCGAGCACACCGAGATCATGAAGGCCTTGACGACACCCGCGACCTGAGCGCCGCGCACTCAGCGGCTCGGGCTCCTACTTGACCGGGGTCGCCTTGAGCGCGGCCTTGCCGTTCTTGACGTAGACCTGGAAGCGCACGTCGGTGCAGGCGTGCTTCGACATCACCGCGTCTCGGCTTTGGCCGAGCTTCGCGGTGAACTTGTCGTAGGTGAGATCGTCGGTAGGCTCGCCGCACTCGAGGCGAACCTCGACGAAGCGCTGGTAGACCTCGCGGTAGTGCGTGTCACGCGGCGTCTCGTTGGCGGTCACGGCGGGGGCGGGGCCCGCGCTGTCGGCTTTAGCGGTCACAGGGGCGGGCGCGGGGATGGCTTTGCCGGTGGCGCCGTTCACCTTGGGCGCGGGCAAGGATGGCTCGGCGGCGAAGCTCGGCCCTTCGTCACCTGCGAGCGATTCGCTGAGCTCTTCGAGAGACGCGAGCAAGGCGGCGGAGCCGGGGTCGCTGAGAGCAGCCGCAGGCGCGGGATCAGCCGGCGCCGCCGCTGTCTCGGCTTTCGGCGCGGTGGTGCTCGGCACCGGTGGGCGCTTCATCTCCATCGTCGGCGCCTTGAATTGACTCGCCTCCGCTTTCGGCGCCGCGAAGCTTCCGAAATCCAGCTCGGACACATCCGGTGTCGCTGGCTCGTGGTGCGCAATCACATCGTCGAGACTGGCGTGGCGTGCCGAGACGATGCTCGGCGTGTTGCCGCTGCCGCGCTCGAGGCTCTTGTTCACGAGGCGCGCCAGGCGATGCAGCCCCGACGGCAAGTTGCGCTCCGATAGACGCGAGCCGTCGCCCAGGCCTTGCTGCTGCTTCCCGAGGAAATCGGACATCGCCGCGATGCCGCGGGTCATCCCGAGCCCGCTGGTGACGATGAGCAACGCGTGAATGGCGAAGGCCACGGCCGCGAGGAGCAGCGTCATGAGCTGCAAGCCGCCGAGCTCGGCGAACGCGGGAGTCACATCGGTGTAGACATAGCCGACGGCGGAAGGCACGCGCGGCACTTCGAAACGGCGAGCCCAGACGCCCACGCTACCGGGCGCGACGAAGAGGGGCGCTACGCCGACGCTCCCCAAACCCGGCACCGCCGAGCGCACATCGCGCGGGGCGAGCAAAAACGCCTCGCTGGCGTTGCTGTCGATGCTCGCGCCATCGGGGGGGCGGCCCATGCGCACCTGACCATCGAGGGAGAGCACGGGATCGACGCCGGTCGGTTTGGGCAGACTGCGCAAGCGGCGCTCGACCACCACGGCGCCCGCGAGCTTCCCCTTGAAGGTGACCGGCGCGGCGCCAATGTGCGTGATGTTGCCCTCGAAGACCAAGGCGCCAAGGGTCGGAACGCCGCCGAGGGCGCCGCGGACGGTCTCGGTCTGCCCGTCGTCCATGGTCGGCAGCGGCGCGGCGGCGGCGGGCGCCCGCACGGCAGTCGGCGCTCGGACATCGGCATTCGGTTCTCGGCCATCGGCACTCGGCGTTCGCCCATCGCCGTTCGGCTGCCCATCGCCCGTCGGCTCGGCCGCTGCGGCCTCCTCGGGCGGCTTGCGCTTTGCGGGGACCTCTCCACCGACCGTCTCGACTCCGTCCGCGGGACGCGGCGCTGGCGCCACCGTCGGTGCGCTTTGCTGCACCGCCGGTTGCCCACCCGTCTGCACCGCCGCTGTCGGCAGCCGCACTCGATTGCCGACGGCAAGCAGCGGCGAGTCCGACATCAGCACGAGGCCCTGCTCGTCCAGGACCGCCACGGCGTCGATCTCCCGGCCACGGCCGAGCTCTCCGCGCAGGGTCGAGAGTCGATCGTTCACCTTGGTGGTCTGCGCCAAGACCAGCGCCTTCATGCGCTCGCCGGGGCGTGGCATGGCGGCAAGCGTCGCGATCTGGGTGGAGAGCAGGTGCAGCTGCTGCGCGAGGTCCGCGTCCACCGCCATGTGCTCGGCGGTCTCGGGTAGGTCGTCGCCGGCGGCGGCGAGCTCGGAGGTAACCAGCTGTGCCCCAGCGTCGAGCAAGGCGCGGCTCGCTTCGAACGAACGACGCTCGCGCGCCGCCATGCCCTTCACCGTGACGATGGCGAAGACAGCAAGACACACGGCACTGATGACGAGCGCAACGAGCTTCTGTCTAGCCATGATCCGCCGCGGGGTGGTGCGGCTCTGCGATTGTCGACGCGCCTTCACGCGGTGTCAATGCAGCTTTCGCGGTACGCAAGCCCATGAAAGCCTTACGCAGCGACCCCAAGGCCAGAAGCAGGAATCCGGTGGCAAAGATGGCCATGAACGGGATCGGCAGGAACCGCTGGTTGGCGGCGGCGACGCCCATTGCGCCGACCATGTAAACCCCGAGCACGAATTCGACCAACGCTTGCCAGTTCGCGGAGAGCAGGTAGGCAGGATCGACGCGGGACGCCTTGCGATCCCCCCATTTCGGGGTGCGGGCGAACGGGGTGCGCTTGCCGATGACGGCCTCGATGACGGCGCGGCTGTTGTTGACGGCGAGCCCCACACCGAGGGCCAACGTCAGTGGCAGGCGACGCAGGATGCGCTCGCCGTGACCCACGCCCCGCTCCGCCAGAGCGTAGAACGTGATCAACGAGGCGGCCGAGCCCACGAACATCAACCCGTCCACAACCGCGAGCTTCCACGACAAGAGCTCGTAACGGCTCGACACCGCGAACGGCATGAGGACGGCGAGCAAGAGCACCATCGGATAGGCGATGTTGCCCGCGAGATGGAAGGTCGCCTCGCAGCGATGCCGGAAGGACAACGTCGGGTGCTTCCAGATGGTCGGCAGGAGCAAACGAGCGGTCTCGGTCGAGCCTTTGGCCCATCGGTGTTGCTGGGTCTTGAAGGCGTTGACGTCCGGCGGCAGCTCCGCCGGCACTTCGACGTCCTGGCGATAGACGAAGCGCCAGCCCTTGAGCTGGGCGCGGTACGACAGGTCGAGATCCTCGGTGAGCGTGAGCCCGGACCAGCCACCTGCTTCGTCGATGCACTTGCGGCGCCAAATGCCGGCGGTGCCGTTGAAGTTGAAGAAGCTGCCCATGGCGGCGCGGCCGCCGTGCTCGTTGACGAAATGGCCGTCGAGCAAGATCGCCTGCGACTCGGTGAGCTTCGAGTAGCGGCGGTTCAAGTGACCCCAGCGCGCCTGCACCATGCCGACGCCCGCGTCGCTGAAGTGCGGCACCAGGAGCTTCACGAAATCGGGCTCGGGCACGAAGTCGGCGTCGAAGATGGCGACGAGCTCCGCGGTGCTCTGGGTGAGACCGTGGGCCAAGGCCCCCGCCTTGAACTGCTCGCGCGTCGGACGGCGCACGTAGGCGATGTCGACGCCGCGGTTTTTCCAGAGCTCGACCCGCGCCTGCGCGATCTCGATGGTCTCGTCGTTCGAATCGTCGAGAACCTGGATGGAGAGCTTGTCGTGCGGATAGTCGAGCGCGCAGACGGCGTCGATCAAACGCTCGGCGACGTAGCGCTCGTTGTACATCGGCAACTGCACCAGCACGGTGGGCCACTCGCGCGGCGCCTCGGGGACGCGGTTGCGCAAGCGTCTGGCCGCCAAAGCGAGCAGCATGCGGTGGACCGAAACGGCCGACAACAGGACCAGGAGCCCCAAATAGATGGACAGGCTGATGCTAGGCACGAGTGTGCTCTCGCAAGAAAGCCAAGAGCCGAGGCGCGAAGTCGGCTTCCGCGACTCGATGCTTCTGGCTCTCGCGGCAAAGGACCACGGTCTTCTTGTAGGTCTCGAATACGTGTTTGGTGGTCGCGTTGCTGGCGATATGGGTCTCGACCGCGCGCCGCAGGTCCGGGGCAAGGCGCTGCTCGAAGTAGTCGGTCAACATCTCGACGGCTTGTTCGCGACTGATCATGTCAATGCTTTTCGGAAGTAGTCTTCGAGGCGCTCGCGCACGAACATGCGCGACCGGTGCAGACGGCTCTTCACCGTGGGAATCGTCAGGCCCACGGTGCTGGCAACGTCTTCGTTCGACAGGCCCTCGACGTCGCGCAAAAGCAACACGAGGCGATACTTTTCCGGCAGCAGGTCGACGGCCGCGTCGATCACCGAGCCGAGCTCGCTGGTGAGCAGCTTCTCGTCGGGCTGGCGGCTCCAAGCCGTCGGCGGCCCCAGGAGCTCGACCTCGCCGGAGAGCGAGGCGCCGTTGGGAACTTCGTCGAAGGCGAGGGTCGGGTTGCGACGCTTGCTGCGCAGGCGCATGAGCGCGGTGTTCGCGGCGATCCGGTAAATCCAGGTCGCCGGCTTCGAGTCGCCGCGGAACGAGTCGATGCTCTTCCAGGCATTCAGGAAGGTGTCCTGAACCACTTCTTCGGCCTCGCTCTGGTTCTTCGTCATTCCGAAGGCGAGGCGATAGACCCGATCGTGGTGGCGACGAACGATTTGCTCGAAGGCGTCGTAGTTGCCGCGCTTTGCCGCGTGGAACAGGTCCAGGTCGTTAGCAGCGCCCTGGTCAGTGTCCTGATTCATGACGCGCGGAGCCTTAGCACGCGCCTCAGACAAACATCAACGCAAAGGATCATGGCCGCGAGGCCAAAATGGCAGGCGCGGAGCCGGCTTAGACGCCCGTCGGACCGCCCTAGCGCTCGGTCTGGATCTTGGTCAGCAGGTTCACTGACTGCGGATGACGGTCGCTGTAGCTAGTCGCCAACTTGAGCGTTTTTTCAGCTTCTTCGAGGCTTCCTGCCTGGTACTGGGCCACTGCACGTAGGTACAGCGCGTCGGCGAGGTCGGCGCGGACCTTCTTGGAGAGCTCGCCACGACCCTGCCCGGTCATCCGCTCGAGCGTCTGCAGCGCCTGAGTGAGCTGGCGAATGGCGTTCTCCTGGCGCTTCAAGCGCAGCTCTTGCAGACCCTCGTCGTAGAGCGACCCGAACTTGCCGATGCGGTCGATGATCTCGACCGCCTCCTTGTTGTCGCCCAGAGCGCGCAACTTCGAGATGGCCTCGTCGATGCGACCCTCCGCGAGGATGTCGGTGGCTTCGCCGGTCGCCGAGCGCGGCCGCGTCTCCGCCGCCCGAGGCTCGGCGCTCTCACGGCGCTTGCGCTCGTCGCGCGGCGTTGGTGTGTCGAACTGCTGCAAGATGTTCACCGACCTGCCCGCGATCGCCGGCAGCCCAGCTTGCTTGCGCAGCTCGTTCAGGTCGGATCGATACGCCGAGTAGAACTCGAGGCCGTCGAGCAACGCTTTAGCGGTCGTCTTGTCGTCATTGGCGAGCGCCGAGCGGGCGCGGTTGATGCGCTCGTCGGCGTCACGCGCGACGATGCCGATCAGTTTCTGCGCCTCGGCCCCGAAAAACAGCGAATCGGAGGCCTGCAGCGAGTTTTCGTAGGCGCCCGAGAGGTCCTGCGCGTTCAAGCGATCCTTGGCGGCGAGCAACGCTTGCTCCGCGCGCTTCTCGACGGCGATGGCCTCGAGATAACGCCGGCTACGTTGATGATCGCGATCGTGCTGCAACGCCGCGGCGAAGAACCCCTCGGCCGAGACCCAGTGACGTTGTTTGAACGCCTCGACGCCCTGCAAGTAGTACTCGAAGACCTCGGCGTGGGTCTTCGACGCGCCGTTGTTCGAGAACATCACGACCAGCGCCACCAGCAAGACGCAAGTCAGGATGGCGGAGCCATAAACGATTGTCCGCAATCGCGGATTCTCACGGAGCCGCGCGAAGAAGGCGACACGGTTGCTGCCGGCGAGCACGGGCGCGGCGCTGGCATCGACCGGGCGCAAGCCGTCGCTGGTGTCGGCGAAACGGAACGTGGCGCTGCCGAGACGAATCTCGTCGTTGTTCTTCACCAGGGCGCGCTCGATGCGCTTGCCGTTGACGTAGGTGCCGTTGCCGCTGTGCAGATCGATGAGGTCCCAGCCGTCTTCCACGCGAGTCAGGCGGGCGTGCTTGCGCGAGATCGACGGGTCCTTGAGCACCACCTGGTTGTCGGCTTCGCGGCCCAGCGTCACGTCTTCGCCGTGAATCTCGATCGGTCCCTTGTCCTCGGCGGCGACGACGATGAGCCGCACGATGGGCTCGGGATGCTCGCGCTCGTTTGGCCCGTAAACGCCGGTCTCACGCTTGCGCTTCGGTATCTTCTGCGCCGAGACCGAGCGGCGCGAGCTGGGCTTCACCGCGGAGACGCTGTCGCTGCGACCCCACTCGTCGCTCGCCTCCTGGAAATCGCTCCAGCCGTCATCGTCGGCGGTCGGCACGTCGCCGGTGATCGAGCCCGACCCTGGCCCCTGAGCCAGCCCCGGCCCGCCGCCGCCGGCACGCGTCTTCATGGCGCTGCGCGGTCCGTCGCCCGAATAAGCGGGTGCGAGGGACGGACGAGCGCTCGTCGGCATCTCGGATGATCGCGGCTGATCGTCCTCGTTCTCGGGGAAAGCGGGTCCCAAGCGACCGACGGCCGAGGAGTCGAGATCGCCGCCGGCACCGCGCCGTTCGTCACCGTTGAGGATGACCGTGCTACCGGGGCCATCACCCCTGCTCACACTGACGCTCTGGCTCTTACTCTGATCGTCGAAGGGCTCGGCATCGGCGTTGGTCGTGATGGCCTCGATGGCAGCGGCGGCGATGGCCTGATCGACATCGGTGCCGCGCCGCTTTGGGCGGGAACCGCGTGCGCTATCGCGTTCGCTACGGGTGCTCTGCTCGCGGCGCGGAGATGCGGCGATCTTGCTGAGCAGCTCGCCGTCGACGGTGGTGTGCTCGGGGGCCGGCCCATCGTCGATCTCTTCGAGCGCCTGGTTGCTCACCGGTGTGTCGACCGGCGTGGGCTCGGCGACAATCGCCGCCATCGCACCCTCCGGCGGCGGCGCGTGCGACGTGGAATCGAAGTCCATGCTGGCCGCGGCCGGCGCGACCTTGGCGCCGTGCGCCGTCGAGCTCTCGATGAGCGACTCGAGGGACTCGAGTGGCTCCAGCGAATCGAGCGGCTCGTTATGGGTCGTCATCTCCTCGTCCTCGTGACTCGATGGGACGGGCGACGTCGCCAGCTCTTGGGTCGTGGCCGCGTGAGGCTCGAAGCCGCTTTGTCCGCGCCGCTCGCCGGGAACGGGAGCGTTTTCATCGGCGCTATTGGGCTTACGGGCCATCTTGTTCAGCTAGCCTGTCAGCGTGCCATGAGCTTGTCGAGGTTTTCCCTAACCCGCGAGGCGATGACGTCCATGACCTGCTTCCGCACCGCCGGCCGCTCATCGACGACTGCCAGGAAATCGCGTTTTGACAGCACCAACGTGGTCAAATCGCTCTTTGCGACGATCGACGCGGTGCGTGGAATGCCCCGCAGCGCCGCGACTTCCCCGAACAAGGTACCCGGGCCGAGGGTCGACAGGCTCGTACGGGCGCCGTTGTGGGCGGTGAAGACCTCGGCCTCGCCGTTCTTGATGACGTAAATGTCGTCCGAGGGCTCCCCCTCGCGCAGCACCATCGAGCCGGCGACGAAGGTGCGCAGGCGGAAGAGCTCGATCATGGCCCGCCGCGAGCTGTGCGGCAGCAAGCCGAAGACCTGGGAGGTCGCGAGCACCGCGTCGACGACCCGCTCCTTGTAGAAAGCAAGGAGGGTCGCGTCCGCCCTGGCGTTGTCGGCGACCGCTTTCGCGTACAGCTCTTGGGTGATGACGAAGACCTGCGCTGGATAGAGCGCCTCGACGGAGGCGGTGCGCGGTGAGCCGGTGAAAAAGCCATTCTCGCCGAAGAAATCACCGCTGGTGAGCGACGCGATGTAGACGCGCTCTCCATTGGGCTTGGTGGCGTGCACGAGCGCGCGGCCGTTGGCGATCAGGAAGAGCTCGCGGCCGATGTCGCCCTGGCGGACGATGAGCTCGCCCTCGCCGACATGACGTAGCTCGGCGCGCTCCACCAACGTCGCGAAGCCGTTCGACGACAGCTCGGTGAGGAGCTTGGTCGGGCTCTCGGCGCGGCCGATGCGAACCGGCGCGAGATCGAGGAGCTCGGTCATCAGACTTTCGACGGGGCCGCTACTCGCGAACAAGACGCTGCGCATCGTATCCGCTGAAGCGAACGCGCAGCGCGGCACGAGCGTGATCATCGCGCGAGTCGTCTCGTCGCGCCGACTCTCGAGGGCGCCGCGGCAACAGAGCATCGCTTGGGTAAGCAGCCCGTGCTGCGCGAACGTAAGCGCGGCGATGCGATAGATGGCGAGCGCGGCGTCGTTCTGGCCTTCGTGCCGGCAAAGGTCGGCCATGTGCACGAGGGCCCAGATGCTCGGCCGCTCGCGAAACTGCTCGACCGCGTCGACGAAGTCCGGGCTCCACGAGAAGGCATGACTCGCCTGGGCATGCGCTGGATCGGGATAGGCGAGGCTCGTGCCCGACCTTACGAGGGGTTGCTTTACCTGCTCGAGCAGCACGACGGCCGGCTCGGGCGCCGGCGGTGCCGCCGGCTCGTCGGAGAAGGCTTCGAAGCTGTGCGACGGCAGGAGGTGCTTGCGCTCGTCGAGGAAGGCCTGGAGGTCATAGTCGCTGAACGAGCGGTACTCTTTGACGAGGAGCTCCGAGATAGCGACGCCCAACTCACGCGCCGACAGGAAGCGCTCGTCCGAGTCCCGCGCCAGGGCCTTCATCACCAGCGCGTCGAGCTTGCGTCCGATGCGCTTGGTGTAGACCGAGGGCCGCTCGACATCGGCGATGCGGATGCGATTCATGGCTTCGGGTGTGAGCTGCCCGCCGTAGAGCTGATGGCCGGTGAGCAGCTCCCAGAGTACGGCGCCGGTCGAGAAGACGTCGGCGCGCGCGTCGATTTCCAAGCCGGTCGCGTGCTCGGGTGCCATGTAGACGAGCTTGCCGAGCACCATGCCGGGCTGGGTTTGGCTGATGCGGTTCTTGGCCTTGGCGATGCCGAAGTCGGCGATTTTCACGCCACCGTCGAAGCTCAAGAGGACGTTGCGGGGGCTGATGTCGCGGTGAATCACCTGCAACGGCTCGCCGTGCCGGCCCTTAAGGTTGTGCGCGTAGTCGAGGCCGCGGCACATCTGACCAACGCAATAGAGCGCCACCTCTGGCGGCAGGCCCTTGGCGTCGAACTCGTCGAGCTGCAGCAGCGCACCGAGGTCGCAGCCGCGCACGAACTCCATCGCCAGGTAGTAGCTGTTACCGTCGTCGGTCGGGACGGAGCCGAAGTCGAAGACCTGCACGACGTTGGGATGCGACAGGGCGATGGAGACACGGGCTTCGTCGATGAACATGGAGACGAAGGTCTCGTCGCGGGTCAGCTCCGGGCGGATGCGCTTGATGACGAGGTCTTTGTCGAAGCCGTCGATGCTCGAGGTGCGCGCCAGGAACACCTCGGCCATGCCGCCGACGGCGACACGATCGAGAAGACGGTAGCGGCCAAAGACTTCCAAGCGTAGCGCCGTTGTATATCAAGCTTGCGGCGCCGCAAAACGGCCCCTCGTCTTGACAGGGATAGTGGCGAGCGGCAGAACCCGCGCCTTATGCCAATCGCCTTCGCCGCGCTCGCTTTGGCCGTCATTGCCTTCGTTCTCTGGCTTTCAGGCTTGTCGAAGGCCAAGGCCTCGTCGGCTCGCGTCGCCTCGCTCCTGGTCGAAAACGCGGCGCTGCAAGAGCAACTCAAGCACACCGCGGCCGAACAGAAGAAGAACACCAAGCTCCTCGACCAGCGCGGTGAGGAGCTCACCGAGATCAAGAAAGAGATCGGCGCGCTCAAGAAGAAGAATTTCGCGCTCCAGGAAGACGCCAAGAAGACGAAGTCATCGTTCGAGGCGAAGCTCGAGGAGCGTGAGAAGCAGTTGGTCGCGCGGCCGGCGTTCGAGCATGTGGAAGAAGACAAGCCGAGGGCGATGAAGACCGAGAGCTCGAAGGCGAAGGCGGATGACGGAGCGCCTATAGCCGAAGTCCGAGAGCCGAGCGCCGATAAGCCGGCGGCCGCTTCGGCGGACAGCGAGCTGACTCGCAAGCTCGAAAACGTGACCAGGGAAAACGGTGAGCTCGCGACCCGCTTGGGCAAGCTCGAATCCGACCTGCGTGACGCTCTGGGCGAGCAGCGCCGCATGAAGAAGAAGGTCGACGACTATCGCCGCGCCGATCTGGTGACGAAGAGCCGCGTCGAGGTCTTGAACGACAAGCTCGGCACCATCGGTCGCCAATACTACGACGCGGTGAGCGAGCTCGCGGCCCTGAAGGGCGAGAGTGCCCCGCCGGCGCCGCGTGCGCCCGCCGAGAAGCCGCCGGAAGCCCAGGCCGCCTCGACCCCCGAGAGCGCCGGTGAGCCCGCCGAAGAAGACGACGTCCACGCTCTCTCCAATGAGCTCGTAGGTGTCTTGCAGCGGCGCGACAATGCGAACAACTGACACATGAGTGAAATCAACGTCATCACGTTGACACGCTTCCGCGCCGATCTCGCGCGTTCGCTATCGCGGCGGGCAGACAAGCTGATGGAAGCTCCGGACCTGCGCGAGCAGGTGCAGGCGCTCGACCCGCTCGAGGCGTATTTCATCGTCAAGGAAGTCGGCCTCGAATCGGCGCTGCCGATCCTGCGCGCCGCCACGGCCGATCAGCTGCAGGCCTTCGTCGATCTCGATTGTTGGCACGGCGATCAGCCCGATCCCGTCGAGCTCGATGCCTGGCTCTCCGCTTTCGCGGCGGACGGGATGGAAGCGCTTGCTTCGGCCTTCACCTCGCTCGACCAGGAGCTACAGGTCTGGTTCCTCGCCGAGACGATGCACGTCTACGAAGCCGAGGGTGACGACCCGGTACCGGAGCCCGCGAGGGACGCGCGCCGGTTCAACACGCCCGACCGCTTGTTCGTCATCGACGTGAAGCCCGGCTACGAAGGCGAGCTCGATCCGCTGGTGCTGGTCGATGCCCTGTACCGGCAAGACCTCGAGGAAGCATACAAGTCGCTGGTCGCCGCCCGCTGGGAGTTGGCGAGCACGCTGCTCGAGGACGCCTACCGCTTCCGCTCCGGACGCGTCGAGGACATGGGCTTCCCCGCTCGCGGCGAAGCGCTGGCGCTGTTCGCGCCGCCGCCGACGCAACCCCGCCCGCCGCGCATCACGGCCCACGACGCGGTGCAGACTCTTCCCGCGCTCTACGCGGCGCCGCTCCTCGATCGTTCCCTGCTCTCGCGTGCCTTGGGCGCGGTCGGTAACGAAGAGCTGGTAGCGCAGCTCGAGCGCGATTTCCTCCAGCTCGTCAACCTCGCGGTCGTCGCTTTTGGTGAGTCGCCGCGCGAAGTGTCACACGTCGCCGACATCACGACACGCGTCCGCGACACCCTGTCGGTAGGCCTCGAGTCACTCGCGGGCAAGGACGCAGCCGACGCCGAGCTCGCGAACCTCCTCTCGGCTTGGTCGCTGGTCGACCTCTATCGTCAGGGCTATCAACAGGCCGTGCCGCTACAGAAGCGCGCCGGGACCTTGGCTCGCGATCCGGTCGTCGCCGCCTGGCTGCAGAAGGTCGAGACCGAGGCCGACGACTATTCCGAGGACAAGCGCGACCGGGCGTTCGTGCAGGGCTTGCTGCACGTGCCGCTGATGCTCGCGGGCACCGATGCGCTCAAGCCGACTTCGTCGCGGGCCTTCGCGTCGCGCGAGGACATCGCCGCGGGCGAAGCGCGGCTAACGGCGCTCGAGCGCCGCATTACCTAACCGATCGCGACCATCCGCTCGATCGGTAGGAGCGCGGCGCGGCGCAGCTCTTCGTCCATGACGATCTCGGGCGCCATGCGGTCTAGGCAGTCGTGCACCTTTTCGAGCGTGTTCATCTTCATGAACGGGCAGGTGCTGCAGCCGCACGTCGGGTCGCGGCTGTCGACGGGCGCGGCGGGGATGAAGACCTTGCTCGGCGAGGCCTTCTGCATGGTGTGCAGAATGCCGTTCTCGGTGGCGACGATGAAGGTCCTGGTCGTCCGCTTTTGCGTATACTCGAGCAGCGCCCTGGTCGAGCCGATGAAATGCGCGTGACGCAACACCGGCGTCTCGCACTCGGGGTGGGCGATGAGCTCCGCCTCGGGATGCTCGGCCATCATCTTCACGATGCGCCGGTCGTTGAAGGTCTCGTGGACGATGCACGCGCCCGGCCACAAGACGAGCTCGCGGCCGGTCACACCCATGAGCCAGCGGCCGAGGTTCTTGTCCGGGCCGAAGATGATCGGTGTCTCGCGCGGGATGCTTTCGATGACCGCTTTGGCGTTGCTCGACGTGCAGCAGTAGTCCGAGAGCGCCTTGATGGCGGCCGTCGTGTTCACGTAGCTGACGACCACGTGCCCGGGGTGTGCGGCCTTGAACGCCGCGAACTTGTCGGGCGGGCAACCGTCCGCCAAAGAACACCCTGCTTTGGGGTCGGGGATGAGCACGCGCTTGGTCGGGTTCAAGATCTTCGCGGTCTCGGCCATGAAGTGCACGCCGGCCAAGACGATGACGTCGGCCTTGGTCTTCTGGGCCTCGCGCGCGAGCTGCAGCGAGTCACCGAGCACGTCGGCGACATCCTGGATGTCGGGCTCTTGATAGTAGTGCGCGAGCACGACGGCGTTGCGCTCGCGCTTCAAGCGCTCGATGTCCGCGAACAGATCGCGCGGCGCCTGCTTTCTCGCGGCAATGCCCATGGCGCCTAAAAGATAAGTACGGCCCGCAACGGGCGCCGTACTTTACCCCAGCGCCTTGTTGACCTGGTGCTCGAGGCCTTCTTTGATCTTGCCCGCGAGCGGCCGCAACAGGAGGCCGAGCTTGAGGTTGACGGCGACCTTCGCGTCCTCGACGGCCAGCGTGCCGGAGACGCCGCTGCCTTTGACGTTGGCGACGTTGCCCTTCCACTCGAGGGTCACGCCGTACTTCTCCTTGAGCTTCACCTCGAGGCCGTCGACGCGCTTGCGGGCTTCCGCGGAGCCGAGCTGGTGATTGCGTTCGATTTTGATTTCAGACATGCCCACGTCTTCGCGCGACGTGCGCCTGAAGGCAAGCACCAAGCCGCCTGGAAAACCTAGCGCGCTGGGCCGCTGTTCTTGGCGGCTTCGCCGGCGAACATGTTGACCTGGCCGAGGGCGCGACTCACCTGCTCCGGCGTCTTCGCGGTGGTCAGCGAGGCGAACGCTCCCGTGCGGGCGGTCTGCGCGCCGAACAGACGGCTCTGACGGCTGAGGAACAGGACCTCGACGACGCGCTCGCGCTTGGCGGTGCGGTAAACGGTGCGGTGCTGCTGGTCGCGTCGCGTGCCTTCGACACGGATGTCGGTGCGCTTGACCACGATCGCGGACGTCTGGGCGCGCTGGAGGTCAGTCGACGCGCGGTCGACGCGTTCGCTGTGATGGCGCAAGCGCTGGCCTTCTTCGAAGATACGGGCGTCGAACAAGCGCTGCTCGCGCAAACGCGCGTCGGCTTGACGTAGGCGCTGCTGCTCTTCGCGCACGCGCTCGGCGTCGCCACCCCCGATGTTCTCGGAGATGAGCTTGTTGGTCTGCGCCATCGCCGCCAGGACGATGGACGAGATTTGCAACCCGAGCAGATCGTCGAAGCGCGGCAAGATCTGCCGGTACTCGGTGTTGGTGGTCGTGACCGTGACACCGACGTGGGCGACGAACGCTTCCTTCTCGGTGAGCTTGCCTTCGGCGACCAAGGCTTCGATTTCGCGCCGTCTGCTATAGCGGTCGCTGCGGTCACCCATCCGGGCGTCGATCGAAGCGAGGAGCTCGCGGCGGCAAACGTGACCCGCGTCGTTGTGGCACTTGCGTCCCAGCTCACGGTCGAGAGCGCGGCGGGCGTAGTGCAGGAGGTCGGGATTCTTGTCGGCGGCGGCGATCTCGACGCTCTGCATGAAGCGCTCGCGCGCCTCGTCGACGGCAGCGAGCAGATCCTCGCGGTCGATGCCGTCACCTGACTTGGTCGGGTCGTGAGCGGCCTGGATGGCCTTACGCAGGGCCCGCGCCTCCCAGCCGAGCTGGCGCACGTCGATCGAGTCGCGCAGGCGCTCGGCCATGAAGGCGTCGAAGCGCTCACGCAAGTGCACGGTGCGCGATGGCTCGCCGGGGCGACGGCCGGGGATCTCGATGGACTCGGGAATCTCGAGTTGCCCGGCCATGACGCGCGCATCGATCATCCAGCGCGCGTGTTTCATGTCGGCGACGTCGGTGACCTGCTCCAGCATGCCCAGCAAGCTGTCGAGCTGATGCTTGGTCATCTTGCCGCCGTTATGAGCGACGTCCTCGAGGATGACCTTGAGGCGTGACCGGAAGGCGCCGCGATCCAAGCTGCTGAAGTGCTTTTCCGAATCGTGCTTATCGGACCACTGCAAACGCAAGCCGTGATCGCCGAAGAACTCGGAGAGCTCGCCGAGGTTGAGCCTCGGCTTGTGGCTCGTCGAGTCGCGAACCACCTGGGCGATCCAGGCGAGGTCCTGCTTCTGCTCCGAGCTCAGCTCTTGCCGCTTGATCTTGGTCGGTAGGCCGGTCAGCGACTTGAGCTTGGCGAGCTTCTTCACTTCCTTGATGAAGTCGCGCTGGCTGGTCTCGCTGAAGCCGTCCGCGGACATGCGCGCGATTTCGTTCTCGATGATGACGCGCGGGATCGAGCCGCCGGGGAGCGGCTGCTTCACGTTCATAAGCTGCGCGGCATTGAGCGGGTTTTCGAGGCGCTCGGCGACGATGTCGCGGGCAGAGGCCGCCGGGCCACCAGCGTCCTTGGCAACGATGGCGTCGCTCTTGGACGTGCCGGGCTGCTTCGTCGGCTGCTCGAGACGCTGCGCCTCGAGCTGCGCCTGCGGATCGGCGATGAGCTCGTCGACCGCGCTGGTCACTACACCGCCCGCTTGATCCACTCGGATCGGAGCTGACGCGCGGCGGGTGTGACTCATGGTGGGGGTCCTTGGTTCTCTGCTCGATCGTAATTATCGGGAGACGCGACGAACCCGGTGCGTCTTTTTCGCGCCTGTTCTCGGGGACTTAACACCCACATCACCCACATCGTCCCACTGTGTTAGGGCTGCCTTCAGAACCTTCTTAGCGAGGCCGGAAAGGGGCGCTTTGAAGGGGTCCGGCCAGGCCGTGAGCGTCTTGCGCAGCTCCTTGGGCAGCCGTTCGACTCGGTAAACCTGAGCCGTGATGGCCCGATGGGAGAGCTGGTGAGTCACCTCGGCGACCGGCTTTCCGAGGTCGCCGACGATCCGAGAAAGTTCCTGGTCGCTTCTTGGGCCGGCGGCGCTCGGGGGCTCCCAGAGACCGGCCCAGAGGCCGTCCAACGGACGTTGACCGAGGTAAGTGCCCTTCTCATCAGCGAAAATCCCGAAGGCCATGGTCATGGCTTCGACCTTGGTGGCACGCGTCGCCTTGGGAAAGAGGTCCTGTTCGCCGCGGGCGGCGGCGAGGCAAGCACCGCGGGCGGGACACGTCGGGCACTTGGGGTTGCGGGGG
>JBGGMJ010000021.1:0-30715 GCA_041288095.1 Myxococcota bacterium | reverse complement strand
CTGGCGATCGTCATCGTCGCGCTCTCCGGTGGTCCGCCGCCGTTGCACAAGCAGTGGGTAACCTCGCCGGCCTCGATGTGGAGCGGTCCCGCGGCCCAGCGTGGCTATGGCCAGGTCGACACGCTGGTGCGTGGTGAAGAGGTCGTTTTCTTGCGCGAGGTCTTCGGTGAGTACGCGCTCGTGCGCGACATTTGGGGCCGCGTTGGCTACGTGAATCGCGAGAGCTTGAGCGACGAGCGCCCGGTGGTGACTCCCGAGTCGCAGTTCCCGGGCTGCCGCCAGGCGCCGATCGAGTCCGACAAGGAGCCGTGCGAGATGCGCGCGCGTTCCCTGCATGACGCTTGCGGCGGCAGCTGCGCGGCCGACGGGCGGTGCCTCGAGCGCTGCCAGGATCGCTTTACCGAGTGCATCGATGGCTGCAAGACGCGGCTCACGGTAGCACCCGCTGTCGCGGCGGCCCCCGAGGCGGCGGAGGCAGCCGAGCCCACCGAGGAAGTCCCCGAGGACGACACCGAAAACGCCATCGACAAAGTCGCGGCGGAGAAGCCGATCAAGGCGACGAAGACGACCACCACGAAGACGACGCGCACCACCACCAAGAAGACGACGACGACGAAAAAGGTCGAGACCAAGAAGCGGAGGTAGCCGCTGCTGCTTACTTCCGCAGCGCCGCGATCTGCGCCTGGATCCCTTGGACGTACGAGCGTGTCGCCGGTTCGCTACAGCGGTCTTGAAGCTCCTTGAGCCGCTCGTCGAGCAGGATGGTGATCGGCATGCGACCCTGCATCAGCAGCGCCGAGATTTGACCCATGGCCTCACGCACCACCTTCTCGGATGGGTGCTGCATCACCTTGGTGAGCACGTCCGGATCGTCCGGCAGCTGGTGGTGCTGGAGGAACGTATCGGTGGCGTCGCGCAGCTCGTCGACGTCGCGGGCGATGCGCAGGCGCTCGAGGCGCATGCGGTACTCGGACGGCGAGCGTCCGCCGGAGCGGCGTGCGTTGGCGAAGACGCGCTCACGCGGCGCCGCCTCACCGCTGGTGTTCGGTTTGGCGCCGCCCGAGAACATCGCCTCGAGCTTGCGTCTGTGCTCCGCGCTCGTCTCGTCAGCGTTCTTCGCCATGTGACCGCGAGAAAATGCTAGCAGCCGCGAAAACGATACGCCATCCGATGTATGAGCTCACCGCGACCGCTATGGCGGGCTTCGCGCTCGGTCATGATGCCGGTGGTGGAGGGACCCGTTGAGGTGAGAGGTACGATGGGCTCCCACCCCTTGGCCACGCTCATCACCTTGTTCATCTCGCGCGCGATGGGCTCGTAGTCGCTCATGGCGTGGAGCTCGGCCTCGGGGATGAGCTTCTTCTCCAAGGTGGCGAGCCAGTCACGGTTCAAGACGCGGCGTTTGATGTGGCGTCGCTTGAACCAGGGATCGGGAAAGTTGATGGCCACGAAGGCGACGCTCTTGTCGGGGACGACGGTGTCCAAGTGGGTGCTGGCGTTCGCTTGGACCCCATGGAGGTTTGCGAGGTCGCGGGCGCGCGCGCCGTCGTTGAGCCAGCGTACGTAGTGCTCGCGGATCTCGAACCCAAGCACGTTCCACTCGGGATGCTTGCGCGCGAGGTCGATGGCGAAGATGCCCTCGCCAAAGCCGATGTCGAGCGCCAGCGGCTGTTGGCGCGCGTAGACGGTGAGGTCGACGGGCGCGACGTCGAAGCGCATGGCGAAGGGATTGGCGTGCCGGCGATGGCGCTCGCGTGGCGTGACGCGGGTGCGCTCGAGCTTCTCGCTCATGCTTGGCTCCAGGGCACGGCGGCGATGGCGTCGATGTGATCGACTCCCATCATCAGCATGAGCAAGCGATCGACACCGAGCGCGATGCCGGCCGAGTCTGGGAGCTTGCCGAGCGCGTCGAAGAACCGCTCGTCGAGTGGGTAGGATTGCATGTCTGCTTCACGTCGCGCCTCGGCGTCCGCGATGAAGCGCTGGCGCGTCGCCTTCGGATCGACGAGCTCGCCGTAGCCATTCGCGAGCTCCATATCGCCGACGTAGAGCTCGAAACGCTCGCTCATGCGCGCATCGTCGGGTGACAGGCGCGAGTACATCTGCAAGGGCGCTGGGTATCCGTACAAGAAGAATGGCTCGGTGAGGCGCGCGAGCTTGGGCTCGACGTGGGTGAGAAAGACGCGGTGGAAGAGGTCGTTCCAGCTGTCGTTGTTCGCGAAGTGGACGTTCCGCTCGCGCAGACGAGCCACCAAGATGTCGCGCTCGAGTGCTTCGAGGATGGAGAAGCCGGCGTGCTCGCGGAACGCCTGTTCCATGCTGATCCGCGAAAACGGTCGGCTGACGTCGACCCGGGGTGTGCCGCCGGCGGCCCTCGCACAGGCGCGCAGCAGACCTTCGCAATCATCGAGGAGCTGGGTCCAAGGCGCGCCCCGGCGGTACCACTCGAGCAGGCGGAACTCCGGCGTGTGGCGCGGGCTGAGGTCGCCTTGGCGGAAGACCGGCGCGATTTGGTAGATGCGCGGGGCGTTGGCCATCACGCGCTTCATCTGCATCTCGGGTGAGGGCTGCAGATAGCGCGTCGCCGTGCCGTTCGGGACCTGGAGAGCGACCCGCGCCGTCTCGATGTGCGGCTCGGGCGCCGGGGCGCTGATGGCCACCCAGGTGTCGACCTCGACGAAGTCCTGAGCGTCGAAAAACGCACGTACGGCGCGGATGATGCGGGCGCGCTGGCGGAGGCGTTCTTCGGGGGTCATGGGCGCGCCTCGTGACATATTCGGCCGCACCTGCGCAATGTAGCGGACGGGCCTTAATGGACGGCGTGGATGTACCGTAGCCCACATCCGTTCAGCGGAGCCTTCTAGAATGAACCAAAGCGTCACCTTTCCCGGCCGTACTCTCTTCCTCACCGAGGACGCCGCCACCATTGCGCGGCAGCTCGGCGGCGACGATCTCTCGGCCGTTCCCGATGGCCTGGTCGACAACATCTCGACCGACGAGATCACCCCCGGTTGGGTGTGTTTCTGGTACGACGCGACGCTCGGCCTCTACTCGCTGGTCGGGTTGCGCAACCAAGCCATCGGTCGCGGCGCCATCAAAGAGGGTGGCTTCTCGGTCATCGTCTCCGGACGCTCGAAAGGCTGCGGCTCGAGTCGTGAGACCGCGCCGTACTCCGAGAAAGCGGCCGGCATACGTCTGGTGATCGCCAGGTCGATCGAGAAGATCTACGGCCAGAACTGCCAGAACATCGGTCTCCTCACCTCGACCGACTTCGGGCTCATCGACCGCATCAAGAACGGGGAGGCGATCCCGATCTCCGAGTTCACACGCGGCCTCGACCCCATCAGCGCCGCCATCGTCGAGCACGGCGGTCTCTTCGCCTACAACACGGCGCGCCTCGCTGGCGTCGTGCGTCCGCCATTGCCGACAACGCAGCAGCGACCACTGACGGCGGTCGAGAAGATCATCGCCCGTCACGCCATCACCGATGCCGCCAAGGGCGCGACGGGGATCACCGCCGTCAAACCGGGCGACGCCGTGTTTTGCCGGGCCGACGTCCGCTTCACCCACGACTACGTGACGCCGATGGCCGCGGCGCAGTTCAGCGAAGGCTTCGGCGCCGGCGCCGCTGTCGCCGACCCCAGCCGCGTCTACGCCTTCCGCGATCACCTCACCTTCCTGAAGGACGTGATGCCCGAGGCGCAGCGCAAGCAGGGCCTCCTGCAGATCGCCGACGACCTCGCGGTCACTCAAGAGGCGTTCTGCAAGCGCCAGGGCATCAAGCTCTACGGCGAGGTCCCCCCCGAGCGCGGCGGCGGTAGCGAGGCGATCTGTCACAACGCCGTGCTCGAGGACATCGCCCAACCAGGCGAGCTGGTCATCGGCACCGATTCGCACACCTGTACCGCCGGGGCGCTCGGTTGCTTTGCCTTCGGCGTCGGCTCGACCGACATGGCCAACGCCTGGCTGACCCGCGACGTACGGGTGACCGTGCCCGAAACCGTCCGCATCCAGATCGACGGGGAGCTCTCGCCCTCCGTCTCCGCGAAGGACGTCATGCTGTACGTCATGGCGGACAGGTACTTCAAGGATGGTAAAGCCATAGGCCAAGTGCTCGAGTTCTGCGGCACGGCGGTCGAGCGCATGTCCGTCGAGGAGCGCGCGACGTTGACCAACATGGCGGTCGAGGCCGGTGCCACGACGGGTTTCATCGCCGCCGACGACGTGACCTTCGCTTACATGGCCAAGCACCGCGGCATCGACGTTGCCCCCCTCGTCCGGGAGGCCGTGAGCTCCGATCCAGACGCGCTCTACGTGCACAGCATGCGCATCGACGTCTCGGAGCTCGCGCCGATGGTCGCGACGCCCGGCGATCCGCGTAACGGCGTTCCGGTATCGGCGCTCGGCGAGCCCGTGCGTATCGACATCGCCTACGGCGGGTCGTGCACGGGCGGTAAGAGCAGCGACATGGAGATGTACGCGCGCGTGCTCGAGCAAGCCGTGGCGCGCGGCATGCGCGTCAAGGACGGGGTTCGCTTCTACATCCAGTTTGGCTCGCAAGCGATCCGCGCTCGCGCCGAGCAGGCTGGCTGGGTCGAGCTCTTCACGCGCGCCGGCGCCGAGCTCGTCAACCCGTCGTGCGGCGCCTGCATCAACGCGGGCCCTGGTGTGTCGCGCAACGAGGGCCAGGTGACGGTCTCGGCGATCAATCGCAATTTTCCGCGACGCTCGGGTCCCGGCAAGGTCTACCTCGCGTCGCCGCTCGTGGTCGCCGCCAGCGCCCTCGCCGGCTACATCACGACGCCCGAGGAGCTTTTCGCTCAGCGCTGACACACAAATGTTGCGAAACGAATGACGCACCGAGCCGATAAGTCGCGCGTCCAATTTCGAAACAAAGGTCTCTTATGAAAGCGCAACCGTTCCCGCTGCGCAGCAAGTTGCTGCCCAGCTCCATCTCCAGCTCCGAGATTGCCCGCGTCAGCAAGCCCGCGGTCAAGAAGGCGATCATGACCGAGTTTCTCGGCCATGCCGCGTCGGTGAACCCGAAGGTTCGCCTGCAAGCGGCGCAGCTCACCGCCGAAAATCTCGGCACCTACGGTGTCATGACGGGCGCGTTCTACGCGCAGCTACCCATGATCCTGTTCGGGAGCTGGCAGCCGTTGCCGGTCGTCCTGGCGCGCATGCCCGGCGTCGCTCACGCGATGACCAAGGTCAATAGCGCTACCAACTACCTCGCCATGGAAGCCTTCAATCGCGGCGTGCGCACGGCGATCGCGAACGGTCCTAGCGGAGAGTTCTGAGAGCTCTGGCGATCTTCTTCATGGTCGCCGTCTCGGGTGTCGACTCACGTTTGACGATGTAGACGTCGCGGTTCACCGCCGGCATGCCGGCGGGCCGCGGCAGCTCACGTAGGCGGTAGGGCGCATCGACCGTGGCGTCGTGCAAGCGCGCCACGAACTCGGGCATGAACACGGCGCACAGGCCTTGGCGCACGAGCGTGAGGCCTGTCGTCAGGACATCGACGCGATAAACGTCACGCCGTGGAAAGCGCTCGGCCGGCCAGGCGTCGCTTCCGCGGACACCGCTCGTCGTGCCGTCCAGCGGCTGCACCGGAACGACGAAGGGGATCTCCGCGAGGGGCATGTCCGCGAAAGCGTCATGCCGCACGAAAGTGCCCATGCGCACGCTCGCGACCTTGGTGTAATCGACACCGGCGCGCGGCACCGGCTCATAGGTAATGCCGATGTCGATGCGGGAGCCCAAGAGAGCCTCTTCGAGTCGGCCGGGCACGAGCTCGTGCACTTCCACCTCGGCATCGCCGAAGTGCTCGCGGACCAGGTCGCCGATGAAAAATGAGGTGAACACCTCGAAGGTCCCGAGGCGCACCTTCAGGACCGGTGGCGCGACCTCGGCGCCGCTAAGAGCGTCGACGGCGCGCAAGACCTCCTCGGAGCGCGCGTAAACGCGGTGGCCGTCGTCGGTGACCACGAGGCCCCGGCCCGCCGGCATGACCAGAGTAAGCCCCAGCTCGGCCTCGAGAGCCTTCACGGATTTGGACAGGCCGCTATGGGAGATGCGAAGTAACTCCGCGGCACGACGCAGGTTTTGGGTTTCGACCACCATCCGAAAGTGACGTAAGCGAATGGTCTCCATTTGGAACCAATCGTGGAGAATTATTCACTTTATGTCAACGCGATGACTGACGATAACCCCTGGGTCATGGAAGTCGGTTTCATTCGCATGGTGCGTGAGCTGCCGTTCTACGGGATGTCCCCCGAGACGCTCATCGCCGCGTTCGCCGACGACCCGGATGCATCGTTCATGCGACTCGCGAGCCACGACGAAACCTCGACGCCGATGCTCGATGTCCTGGGCGTCATGGCGTACGAGCGCTGCCGTTTCAGCGGCGCCGAGAATCCCTTCAGCGCGGTACGCGACCGGCTGGTCAAGCGCGCCGCGCCACTCGATCCGGCGCTGCCGGCCTTCCAGGGCGGTGCCCTCGGTAGCTTCAGTTACGAGTGCGTGCGCCACGTCGAGCCGTCGCTCGCGCGTAGCGGCACCATGGCGCACCCGGGCGTCGATGCCGACGTCACTTTCCATCGCGCCTATGTCGTCATCGATCATCGCGCCCAGCGCGCGTACGTCATCGCCGGTTACTTTCCCAACGAAGAGTCGCGGCAGGATGGTGAGCGCAGCGCCAAGGTCGCGCTCGACACCGTTTTCGCCCGGTTGCTGTCCGCCCAAGCGCGGCCGGCGGTCACGCGAGGCGAGGTCACGCCGCTCCCGCTCGAGGCCTTCGAGGCGGACCTCGGTTACGATCGCTTCGTCGAGGGTGTGCGCGCCCTGAAGGAGCACATTCGCGCCGGCGACATTTTCCAAGCGGTGCTCTCGGACCGCTTCGTCTTGCGCCGCGAATATGCGCCTCTCGCTTTGTTCAGCGCGCTGCTCGCGGGCAGCCCTTCTCCCTATCAGTTCTACGTGCCGACGACCGAAGGCATCCTCGTCGGCTCATCGCCCGAGATGCTGGTGCGCGCCCAGGACGGCGAGCTCGAGACCCATCCGATTGCCGGTACGCGGCCGCGCGGGCCAGATGCCGCCGACGCCAAGCGTATGAAGCGTCAGCTATCGCGGAGCGCCAAGGAGAACGCCGAGCACATCATGCTGGTCGACCTCGCGCGCAACGATCTCGGACGCGTGAGCCTCCCCGGTAGCGTCGAGGTCAAGGACTTTCGCGACCTCAAGGTCTACCCCGAGCTGTTTCACCTGGTGTCGGTGGTGGTGAGCGAGCTCGACCCGTCGCGCCACCCACTCGACGCGCTGGCGGCGTGTTTCCCCGCCGGGACGCTGAGCGGGGCGCCGAAGGTGCGCGCCATGCGACTGCTCGCCGAGCTCGAGCAAACGCGCCGTGGCGTTTACGGCGGGGTCGTCACCATGGCCGGTTACGACGGCACCCTGGAGTCGTGCATCGCCATCCGCTGCGCCCGTGTCGCGGCCGATCACGTCGTGCTGCAGGCCGGCGCCGGCATCGTCGCCGATTCGAGTCCCGACAAGGAATATCGCGAGGTGGAGCACAAGACGCGTGCTCTACGTCGCGCTCTGGCGCGTTTGGAGACCTGAGATGATTCTGCTCGTCGATAACTACGACTCCTTCACCTACAACGTGTATCAGCTCATCGAGACGCTGGGGTTCGACTGCAAGGTCGTTCGCAACGACGCCATCACCGCCGACGAGGTCGCGGCGATGAAGCCCGAGGTCATCGTCATATCGCCCGGACCCGGCAACCCCGACGAAGCCGGGGTGTCGCTCGAGCTCATCGAGAAGTTCGCGGCGACCACGCCCATCTTGGGTGTCTGCCTCGGCCATCAAGCGATCGGTCAGGCCTTTGGCGGCGCCGTCGTACGCGCCAAGGCGCAGCGCCACGGCAAGACTTCGAAGGTCCGCCATTGCGGTGATGGTATCTATGCGGGCTTGCCGCAGCCCTTCGTCGCCGCTCGCTATCATTCGCTGGTCATCGACCGCGCGAGCCTGCCCGAGTGTCTCGAGGTGACCGCGGAAACGGACGATGGTGTCATCATGGGCGTGCGTCACAAGACGTTGCGCGTCGAGGGCGTACAGTTCCACCCCGAGTCGGTGGCGACACCCGAGGGACGCAAGCTCATCGAAAGCTTCCTCGACACGCACGCCACCAAGAGCACGGCGGTGCGACCCCTCCCTAAGAGGCTTCGGAGACAGGCTGCGTGATGCTGGCGGCACTCGAGACGATCCTCGCCGGCGGCGTCCTGTCGCGCGACGAGGCGCGTGGCGTCATGCACGCCATGCTGGAGCCAGGTTTGCCGACCGAGCGCATCGGTGCGTTTCTCGCGGCCTTGCGTCTGCGGGGAGAAGCAGTCGACGAGGTCGTTGGCTTCGTCGAGGCGTTGCGCGAGCGCGCGGTGGCGAGCGCCCGGCCGCGACCCGAGTGCATCGATGTTTGCGGCACCGGCGGCGACGGCCTCGGTACGTTCAACGTCTCCACCACGGTCGCCTTCGTCGTCGCGGCGGCGGGTCAGCCGATCGCCAAGCACGGCAACCGCGCGGTCTCGAGCAAGTGCGGCAGCTTCGACGTGCTCGATGCGCTGGGCGTCGGCTACGCGTCCGACCCGCGGGGTGTCGACCAGCAGATCGATCGCTTCGGCCTGGGCTTCCTGTTCGCGCCCGCCTTCCACCCGACCCTGAAGGCGCTCGGTCAGGTGCGCCGCAACCTCGGTTTCTACACCGTCTTCAACATGCTGGGACCACTGCTGAATCCAGTCGGCGCCAAACGCCAGCTCATCGGCGTCTTCCGCGATAGCGCGCTCGAGCTGGTCGCGGAGGCCTTGGTGGAGCTCGGCGCTGACAACGCCTGGGTGGTGCGTGGTCACGACGGCCTCGACGAGATGTCGGTCACTGGCGCCACGACCGTGGTGCGCGCTTCCAAGAGCGGCGTCGAGCGTACGACGATGCTGCCGGAGGACGCGGGGCTCGGACGGTCGAGCATCGACAGCCTGCGCGGCGGTGACGCCAAGGACAACGCCGCCATCCTGGTGCGGGTGCTCGAGGGCGATCCGGGCGGGCCGGGGGACGTGGTGTTGCTCAACGCAGGCGCCGCCTTGCAGGTAGCCGGGAAAGCCGGGGACGTGAAAACGGGTGTTGCCATGGCCCGCGAGGCGATCGACTCTGGGAAGGCCCGTGAGCTCTTGAAGCGGATGCAGGCTGCCCGATGACCGCGGTTCTTTCGACAATCCTCGACGATGTTCGTAAGCGCCTCGCCGAGCGCCGCCGCGCCACCTCGCTCGCCAAGCTTCGCGACCAGGCGATGGTGGCTCGCCAGCCGTGGGATTTCATCGCCGCGCTCGAGCAGAGCAAGCCGGCGGTCATCGCTGAGGTCAAGCGCAAGAGCCCGTCCATGGGCGACATAGACGCTAAAGCGGACCCGGTGAAGGTGGCACGCCAATACGCATCGGCCGGCGCCGCGGCGTTGTCCGTGCTCACCGAGGCCGACCATTTTGGCGGCGCGCCCGAGGTGCTCACGGCCATTCGCGAGCGCCTGCCGAAAGCGGCTCTGCTCATGAAGGACTTCGTCGTCGACTTGTCGCAGCTCCTCGAAGCGCGTGTCTGGGGCGCCGATTGCGTCTTGCTCATGGTGTCGGTGCTCGGCGAGAGCATCGACGAGTACCTGGCGCTAGCCACGGCCTTGGGCCTCACTTCGCTGGTCGAGGTCCACGACGCCGACGAGATGAAGATCGCCGTCCGCGCGGGAGCGCCGCTCATCGGCATCAACAATCGCAATTTGAAGACCATGGAAGTGAAGCTCGAGAGCGGCATCGCGTTGGCCGCCGAGGCGCCCAAGGGCGCGCTGCTGGTGGCCGAGAGCGGCATCGCCACCGGTGCCGACGTGAAGCGCCTCGCCAAGGCCGGCTTCCACGCGTTCCTGGTCGGGACGGCGCTCATGCGCGACGGTGAGCCGGGGCAGGCGCTCGAGAAGCTGCGTCGCGAGGCCAAGACGTGAAGGTGAAGATCTGCGGCATCACGCGCGAGGAAGACGCGCATGCGGCGGTGGCGTGCGGCGCCGCTTACGTGGGCTTCATTTTTCACGCCGCGAGCCCGCGCTACGTGACGCCGGAGCGCGCGCGGCAGATCGTGAAGACGCTCCCGAGCAACGTCGAGCCCGTCGGCGTGTTCGTCGACGCCGATGCTCTCGAGGTGCGCCGTGTCGTCGACCTGGTGGGCCTCTCGGTGGCCCAGCTGCACGGCGACGAAACGCCGGAGCATTGCCAGGCCTCGAACGGCCGCGTTTGGAAGGCGTTGCGGGTGAGTCAGGCGAGCGCTACCGAGCGTGCCGAGTGGTTGTTGGCGAGCGCGGCTTACAGCGGCTGTGAGGCGATGCTTCTAGACGCTAAAGCGGACAACGGCCACGGTGGCACGGGCAAGACGAGCGATTGGCACCTCGCCGCGTCACTCGCGCGGACACGTCCGGTGGTGCTGGCGGGTGGTCTCTCAGCCGCCAACGTCGTCGACGCCGTGAAGGCGGTGACACCTTGGGCTCTCGATGTCTCGAGCGGCGTCGAGGACGCGCCGGGCCGAAAGAGTGAAGAGAAGATGCGCGCCTTTTTCGCCGCCTTGCGGAGCATGCGATGACCTCGCCCGACGCGCGCGGTTGGTTCGGCGATTTCGGCGGCCGCTTGGTGCCCGAGACCTTGGTCGCTCCGCTGCAGGAGCTCGAAGAAGCTTATTTCGCCGCCCGCGAGGATGCGTTTTTCCAGCGCGACCTCGCGGAGCTGCTCAAGACCTATGTTGGCCGGCCGACGCCGCTCACCGACGTACCGCGACTCACCGCCAAGCTCGGCGGCGCCCGCCTCTTCCTGAAGCGCGAGGACCTCACCCATACGGGGGCACACAAGATCAACAACGCGGTCGGTCAGATGCTGCTCGCCAAGCGCATGGGCAAGAAGCGCATCATCGCCGAGACCGGCGCGGGCCAGCACGGTGTCGCGACGGCGGCCGCCGCGGCGCGCTTCGGCTTCGAGTGCACCGTCTACATGGGCCGCGTCGACATGGAGCGCCAGGCGCTGAACGTCGAGCGCATGCGGCTGATGGGCGCGACGGTCGTGCCCGTGGACGCGGGCGGCAAGACCCTCAAGGACGCGGTCAGCGAAGCGATGCGCGACTGGGTGGCGCGGGTGCGTGACAGTTACTACGTGCTCGGCTCGGCGCTCGGCCCGCATCCCTATCCGCTCATGGTCCGCGACTTCCAGACGGTCATCGGCCACGAGGCACGTGAGCAGATCATCGCGGCGTGCGGCCGCCTGCCCAACGAGATCGTCGCGTGCGTCGGCGGTGGCAGCAACGCCATTGGCCTGTTTCACGCCTTCATCGGCGACACCAAGGTCGCGCTCACCGGCGTCGAAGCCGGCGGCAAGGGCAGGGCCCTGGGCGAGCACGCGGCACGCTTCGCCGACAAGAACATCGGCATCCTGCAGGGCGTGAAAACCTACGTCCTTCAGAACGACGTCGGTCAGATCGCCGAGACGCACAGCATCTCCGCTGGGCTCGACTATGCGGGAGTCGGACCCGAGCACGCGCAGCTCGAGGCTCTCGGGCGCGCGCGGTACACGTCCGTCAGCGACACCGAAGCGCTCGCGGCTTTCAAGGAGCTTGCCGAGACCGAAGGCATCTTGCCGGCGCTCGAGAGCTCGCACGCTATCGCGTACGCCATGCAGGTGGCACCGAAACGCCACAAGGACGAGATCATCCTCGTTGGCTTGTCCGGCCGCGGCGACAAGGACCTCGCCACCGTCATGGAGGCGCGCCATGGGCATTGAGCTCGGCGGCCGGCGCTTCTTCGTACCGTTCATCATGGCGGGAGATCCGACCATCGAAGCGACGCTCGCCACGGTGGACGTGCTGGTGCAAGAAGGCGCCGACGTCGTCGAGCTCGGCGTTCCGTTCACCGATCCGCTCGCCGATGGCCCGGTCATCCAGGGCGCGGCCGAACGCGGCATCAAGAGTTGTCCGTCGTTGCAGTCAGTGCTCGACGTGCTGCGCAAGATTCGCGACCGGCACCCCAAGCTCCCCGTCGTGGTCTTCACGTACGCCAATCCGCTCTTCCGCATGGGATTCGTGAACGCGGCTCGCGCGATGCGCGCCGCCGGTGCGTCGGCGGTCCTGGTGGTCGATCTGCCACCCGAAGAGGCGAGCGAGCACATCACGGCGATGCGCGCTCAAGACATCGACACCATCTTCCTCGCGTCGCCGACCACGACGCCGGCGCGCTTGAAGCTCGTCGGGGAAGCGTCCCGCGGCTTCGTCTACTACGTTTCGCGACTCGGCGTGACCGGCGCGCAGCGTGACCTGTCGACCTCACTCGCCGAAGAAGTGGCGCGGGTGCGCGGCGCCGTGAAGATCCCCGTCGCGGTGGGTTTCGGTGTTTCGAACGGCGAGCAAGCGCGCGCCGTTTCGCGTTTCGCCGACGGCGTCATCGTCGGCAGCGCCATCGTCGACCGCATGGCCAAGGCCAAGAGCGACGACGAACGTCTCGAGTCGGTGCGCGCGCTCACGCGCGAGCTGGTCGCTGGAGTCCGAGGATGACGCGCTGGAGTCCCAGCAGTTGGCGCGGCAAAGTGGCACGGCAGCTGCCCCGGTATCCGGACGACAACGCGGTCACCAAGGTCCTGGCGCAGCTCGCGAGCTACCCGCCGGTCATCTTCTCGGGCGAAGCGCGCGCGTTGAAGGCCAAGCTCGCCAACGTCTCGCGTGGCAAGGCTTTCCTGCTGCAAGGCGGAGACTGCGCCGAGAGCTTCGATCAGTTCGGCACCGCGACCATCCGCGATAACCTACGTGTCCTCCTGCAGATGGCCGTCGTGCTCACGTTCGGTGGCCGGCTGCCGGTGGTGAAGGTGGGCCGGGTCGCCGGGCAGTTCGCCAAGCCCCGGAGCGAAGAGGTCGAGACCCGCAATGGCGTGACCCTGCCGGCCTACCGTGGCGACATCATCAACGGCATCGAGTTCGAGGTGATGGCGCGCCTGCCCGACCCGCAACGCATGTTGCGCGCCTACCTCCAGTCCGCTTCGACGCTCAACATGTTGCGCGCGCTGTCCTCCGGCGGCTTCGCCGACCTGCGCCAGGTGCATTCCTGGAACGTCGACTTCGTCGGCAAGAGCGGATCACGCTACGACGCCATCGCCAGCCGCATCGACGAGTCGCTCGCCTTCATGCAGGCCATGGGCATCGCCGGCCATCACGAGACCAAACACGTCGAGCTCTATACGTCGCACGAGGCCCTGCTCCTGCCTTACGAAGAGGCGCTCACGCACGCGGAAGAGCTGTCCGACGAGCACTATTGCTGCTCGGCACACATGCTCTGGCTGGGCGACCGCACGCGCCAGCTCGACGGCGCGCACGTCGAGTTCATGCGCGGCATCGCGAACCCCATCGGCGTGAAGTGCGGCCCCTCGCTCGCCGAAGACGATTTGCTGCGCTTGCTCGACGTCCTCGACCCCAAGAACGAGCCGGGCCGCGTCACGCTCATCGGCCGCATGGGCGTCGACAAGGCCGAGCCCCACCTGACGAGGCTCATCCGCGCGACCGCTAAAGCGGGCAGGGTGGCGATATGGTCGTGCGACCCGATGCACGGCAACACCCGCAAGACCGCGTCGGGTTTCAAGACCCGCCACTTCGAGGACGTCGTGCGCGAAGTCGAGATCTTCCTCGGCGTTTGCGCGGAGCAAGCAATTCCGCCCGGGGGCGTCCATCTGGAGCTCACCGGTGAGCACGTCGTCGAGTGCATCGGTGGCCATGCGGACATCACCGAAGAGCAACTCGCGAGCGGGGGCTACGAGACGCTGTGCGACCCGCGACTCAACGTGGACCAAGCGCTGGAGCTGGCCTTCCGGTTGGCGCAGGCGCTCGAGCGCTTGACCGAGCCGGCGCCTTAGATCTCCTCGACGACGCCGCGCAGCTCGAGCAGGTCGCCCTTCTTGGCCACGCTGTCGACGGACCGTACGGCCCAACGTGCGCCCGCGGCTGTCTCCGGAAGAAAGAGACGCAGAATGTCGACCGCGAAGAACGCGCCGATCATCTCCATACGTTCGGAGTCGGCCAACGCGAAGAGCTCCGCGAGGCTCGGGTAACGCGTCGCGCCCGCGTACGGCGGTGAAAATTTCCCGGTGACGCGGTCGTCGGTTTCGAGCTCGGTGATGGCCTCGGCGTAGATTGGCGCGAAGCGCTCGGCGAAGCTCTGATAGGGCGCGGTCAGCACCATCGTTGGCGCTCCCTGTCCCACCTCGCCCATCGCGCGTTCGTTGAACGTCACGGCGTCGGCCGCGGCAAGCTCGCCGGAGATTCGAATCGTGATCATAGAGCGCCTGGCGGGATAATCTCGACGCGGTAGATACCATCCGCGTCGCGCCAGAACGAGACCGAACCGGATGGCACGTACGACTGACCCGCGCGCGGGTCGCCGGGGGCCCGCACGCCGGTGCGCTGGAAGAACTCTTCGACGCGCATGATCTCCGGCACGTTCGCGCTCGCGCGGCCAGGCACGATGGCGTAGGTCTCGAGCCGCAGGGGCAGGTCGCCGGCCGCCGCAAGCTTGTTGTGCTCCGCTATGACACGCTCTGCTTGGCGTTTGCTGAGCGCCGTGAAGCCGACGTCGAGGTCACTCGCCCCGTGAAAGTCGCCGCGGATGCGGCTGCCGCCGACGACGAAGCCCGAGTTGCGCGAGTAGGTCGCGGCGATGAGTGCTTCCATCTGCTGCGGGGTCGCGCCGGGGATGTGCGCCGCCGCCCAGGCGGCTTGCTCGGTGGAGTTGCTGAACGTCAATACGGTCCGTGTTGGATAACGGCTGAAGACCGAGGTCACCGCGGGTCCAAGGCGGCCCGCGATGGGGATGGCCATGCCGATAGCCGCGGTACCAGCGTCGGTCACCAGGCGGCCGGCGCTGCTGTCCGCGTAGACCGGGCTAACCGCGGCGCGTGTGGTGACGTAGAGGCCACCTGAGGCTCCCGCGGCCAAGATCAAGCCGGTTGCGGTGCCACCGCTCGCGATACTGAGCAGCGTACCGCCCGCGAAAAGCGCCACTTCGGCCGCGGCTTCGCCAAGCCGCCCCTGGTCGCGCAGGTAGCGTTGGTAATCCGCCACCACCTGGCGGTACGCGGTTTCGATCTCGGCCGGCACCGGCTGACCCTCACGCAACCGACCCTCGCGCTCGGCTCTGCGGATGTTGGTGAAGAGCTCACGTCCCGAGGCATCGAGCTGTGGACCGCTCCACTTCAGCGTGTCCATGGCGAAGCGCCGGAAGCTGTCCCATTCACCCCGGCCTTCGCGCAGCAGCTCTTGGGCGCGCGTTTGCGCCTCGCGCAGTCCTTCGGGCGTGCCGAGGCGGGAAAGGTTGAGCTGGAGGTCGAGGTTGCGCGAGGCCTCGCCATCGGCGGCACGCAGGCGATCGACCGCCGTCTGGAACGGCGTGCGGCCGCCGCTGCGCTCGTCGGCATGACGCTCGTTGAAGCCCGCTTCGAGCTGGGCACGGCGCTCGAGACTCGTCGAGGCGATGGCGCGCGTCAGCTCCTGTGGCGTCGCTTGGCCGCGGCTCGCGAAGCGCAACATGTCGATGGCATCGATGTTACCCCGCCAGTCCGCTAAAGCGCGCTCGGCCTCGATGCCCGAGAAACGCGCGCGAATCTGATCTTCGATGCCGCGGCTGTCGGGTCGGGCGCGGCCCGCGTCGGCGATGGCCGCGCGGTCGGCCACCGGAATCCCCGCCAGCAGCTCGCTGAACGCGGCGCGCCGCCGGTACGAGGTGAGATAGTTGCCTTCGTTGAGCGCGGCCTCGACCGCGGCAAGACGAACCGACGGCTGCTCTGTTTGGTTCGCGATTGTCGCCGGCGCCGCACCGGGCCGCATGACCTGATCGAGCAACGCGCGCGTTTCGCCCGAGGTGTAGCGCGCCTGCAGCGCCGTGGTGATGCTGCCGCCGGTGTCGTTGCGTAGCCGCGCTTCGACGTCCGCCCAGGCGAGATCGCGCCCGTTCACCATGCCGAAGGCCGGCCGAGCGTCGGCCTCGGAGATGTAGTTCTCGCCGCGGGCGAGGAAGAGCGCGGTTTGCGACACGTAGTCGAGGCGGTCGCCATTGAGTGCTGCTTGGATGCGGGCGCGTGAGGCTCGGCCGGACCAGGTCTGATTGATGCGGACGTCGCTCAGCATGTCCGTGTCGAAGGAGCGCCCGGGCAGCATCTCTTGGTAGGCGCGTCTCACCGCGTCGATCTGGTTGTTCTGCAGGACCTCGCCGAGCATGCGTGCGCGCCCGTCGAAGGCGCCAGAAACCTGGGTGGTGTCGGCGAGCGCCGCCGCGGTGCGATGCTCGGGTCGGCGCACATCGCGTCCGAGCCGCGCCGCCGCGAGGTCGTGCTGCTGGGTGCGTCCGAACCGCCGGGCGATCTCCGCCTCGACATCCATGTCGGGAGCGTGGCGATCGCGGTAGCCGGCATGGAGCGCGGTAATCTCCGCGCGTGTCCGGCCGCCGTAGAGCGAAAGCACCTCTTGGCGATCGACGCTGCCGCTCGCCATGGCACGGTGGAGACGGGCGACGGCGTCGTTGCGGCCGGTGGGGCTCGCCGCGATCGTCATCCAATCGTTGTCGTTCGGTAGGCCCAAGCGCGCGATGCGGCGCTGGAAGCTCTGGTACTCGGACTGGTTACCGGGGAGCCGATCGAAAGCGCTGACGATGGCGCGACGGTCGGCGCGCGAGTAGCCGTGCAGCGCGTCCTTTACGCGATCGGGATTCCCCGCCTGGAAGGCGTCCCGAAGCAGCCGTACTTGCTCGGCCGTCTCCACCGGGCTGATCGCGGCCTCGTCGGTGCGGGTCACGCGCGCCGTGGCGGCCGGCTCCTGGGGGATGGCTTCGGTTGGCGCCCCCGCGCGGGTCACGCCTCCGGTCATCGGAACCCTCCACGAGGCAAGCCTGCCCGTAAGCAGGCCTCGGGCGCTCCGAAAGGGGTGGGGGGAATGACTGCTGCCGCCTTGGGCATACGACTTGCTTGGAGTGTACCTAGGCGAAACTTCGATCCGCCATCGGAAACGCCTTCCGGACCGCTGCAATTGCGGCACCGGGCTGGCCGCGATAAATTGAGCCAATGCCAGCCCTACCAGCCCACCTCGAGGCGATGCGCGAGCGTATCCACCGCCATGCCGTCGATTTCGGGCTTGATTTCTTCGACACGGTCTTCGAGGTCGTTTCGTACGACGAGCTCAACATGATCGCGGCGTATGGCGGCTTTCCGACGCGCTATCCGCACTGGAAGTTCGGCATGGAGTACGAGCGGCTCGCCAAGAGCTACTCGTACGGCCTCTCGAAGATCTACGAGCTGGTCATCAACAACGACCCTTCGTACGCCTACCTCATGGCGTCGAACATGGACGTCGACCAGAAGCTCGTCATGTCGCACGTCTACGGGCACGTCGACTTCTTCAAGAACAACTTCGCTTTCGCGCACACCAACCGCAAGATGATGGACACGATGGCGAATCACGGAACCAAGATTCGCCGGTTCATCGACCGCTACGGTCTCGAGAAAGTCGAAGCCTTCGTCGATCGCTGCTTGTCGATCGACAACCTCATCGACCGCCAGGCGCCGTACATCAAGCGCCGCGCCGACAAGCGCACCGACGAGCTCGAGCGCGACGATCGATCGCCCGACGTGCCGCGCCTCAAGGTCGAGCGCTCGTACATGAATCAGTACATCAACCCGCGCGAGTTCATCGAGGAGCAAAAGAAGCGCCTCGACGAAGAGCGTGCGCAATCGCGGAAGTTCCCGGAGCGTCCGGAGCGCGACGTGCTGCAGTTCGTCATGGAGCACGGCCCGCTCGAGAACTGGGAGCAAGACGTGCTCGCGATGATCCGCGAGGAGGCCTATTACTTCGCGCCGCAGGGTCAGACGAAGGTCATCAACGAAGGCTGGGCCAGCTACTGGCACACGACCATCATGACGCAGAAGGCGCTCGAGGACTCCGAGGTCATCGACTACGCTGACCGCCATAGCGGAACGATGGGCGTGCAGCCGGGCTCGATGAACCCCTACAAGCTCGGCATCGAGCTGTTTCGCGACATCGAGGACCGCTGGAACAAGGGTCGCTTCGGCAAGGAGTGGGACGAGTGCGACGACCTGCGGGCGCGTCGCGAGTGGAACACCGAGGCGGGCCTCGGTCGTCAGAAGATCTTCGAGGTACGTCGCCACTACAACGACGTCACCTTCATCGACGAGTTCCTGACGCGCGACTTCGCGAACCAGCAGAAGATGTTCACGTACGGCTACAACAAGAAGAGCGGCAACTGGGAGATCACCGATCGCGAGTTCAAGGCGATCAAGGAGAAGCTCCTCTTCCAGCTCACGAACTTCGGCCAGCCGTTCATCAGCGTCATCGACGCCAACTTCGAGAACCGCGGCGAGCTGCTCCTCAAACACCAGCACGAAGGCATCGACCTGCGCACCGACTACATGCGCGACACGCTAACCAACGTCCACGCCATGTGGACGCGGCCGGTCGGCATCGTCACCCGCATCGAGGATCGCATGGTGGTGGTGAAGTTCGATGGCCAGGACTTCCACGAGTCCGAGATCGAGAGCGAACCGTAAGCACCGCGCCGGTGTGCCGCTAGGGCAGGAGGCGGCCGGTGGGTGAAGGCCCTACAGGGCCGCGCGCTGTGCTAAGCTGCTTTGGGCATGGGTTTGCCCGGCGTCGGAGCTGCACCTGTCGAACGCCGTGGTACCGAGCCCGCGAACGACGAGCCGCGCGCCGACCCGACTCTGCCCAAAGAGCGGCCCACGCAGGTGGTCGAGCCGGCCGACCGCGTCGAGACGTCGCCCAAGACGCAGGCCGGCGATCCCCCGGCCACCGAGGTGCGGCCGGATCCCCCGGCCATCCGTCCGGAAGTGTTGCGTCGCTTTACGTCCGCTGCGGCGGACCCCGTCCGCTTGCGCAGCCTGACGAGCGAGGTCGAGGGTGCGCGCACGCGGCTCGCGACCGGGGGCATCGAAGTCGACGACCGCGCACCCATTCTTGGTGTTGGCGCGACCCTGACGCGTGATCGATCGTGGCGTGACATCGCCGCGACCGCGTTTGCCGTGCAACCCGAGGCGGTGACCGCTGGGCAATACACGCTCCTCGCCGGCCGCAATCCCGACCTCGCGGCGCTCATCGCGCGTGGAGGCGACCCCGCGGGGGCGATTGCCCGGCAGGGTGCTCGGGTGACGCTCGACCATACCATCGAGGGCGCGCAGCTGCGCGCGACGCTGCTGGAAGCCCAAGCCATCGCCCTCGCCGGTTCGCGTGAAGAGCTGGCGCGGGGGGCGACGACTGATCCAGTCAATCGCCAGGCTGTCGCTCAGATCGACCAGTTGCTCATGACCTCCGCGGATCTGATTGCGGAGGCGCGCGTGCAAGCGGGCTTCGCGCGGCTCACGACGCAAGTGGGCGAGGTCGAGCGCCGCGTGGCCGGACCGCAACCAACCACCGGCCGCGTACCGCTTGCCGAGGCGCGCCGCGAGCTGGATGCGTTGATCTCCGACACCAACCTGGCGCCGGAGCTGCAGCGCACTCTCGCAAGGCAAAGCGTCGACCTTACCGTGCTCGAGGCGCGCACCATCCAACCGCTGCCTCCGTCGCGGAGCGTTCCAGCATCGACGCGCGCGGCGCAGGCGGTCGCCAACATCCACGCGACCATCGAGCGCGGCCGTGCCGGCATCGACGATCTCGTCGCGCGCGGAGTCATCCGCGCCGAGGACGCCGAGCCGCTGCGGCACCGTCTGGCGTTCGAAGGCGCCGAGGTTCGCGCTGACCATCACTTGCGGCGCGGCGACTTCACCCAGGCGCGCGAGGCTTACATCGACCAACTCCAGCTCTCCTCGGGCATGCCGCGGGAGCGCCTCGACCACGCGCTGCGCTCGAACGAGCGCGGCATGTATCTCTTCAGCACACCGCCCGACCGCGCCGCCGCGCCCGCATTGATCGAGACCATGCGTGGTCTTCCGGAAGCGCGGCGCAATGAGATGATTCGCAGCATGAGCCGCATCGCGGCCGCCGCGTCCACGAACGACGAGGACACGGCGGCGCGCGGCGCCCTGCGCCTGCTCGACGAATACGCCTCGCGCACGCAGGATCCGGTCCTGTGGGGGCAGAACCGAGGTATCGCGGCCCGCAACGCGGCGATGCGCGGTGACCTGACGACGGCTGGGACCGAGCTGCGAGAGGCGCTGCGCTACGCAGTGGCGATCCCCGATCCGTCGACGCGCCAAGCGTTCGTCCAGGAAGTGCGTGAGCAATACGGCAACGTCCAGCTCCAGCTGGCGGCGGGAGCGGGCACTTACGACCAGCGCCGACCGGCGGCGGATGAGCTGCGCCGCGTCCGCATGGACGCAGAGAACGACTCGGGTGCGACGCCCGATCATCGAGCCCGCTTGCTCCTGCTCGAGGCGCAGGCGCTCGCCGAATCGAGCCAGGGCGCGCGTGCACGCGAGACGCTCGAGCGGCTCCGTGGGATGCGTAGCGAGGTGGCGTGGGCCGGGGAGCGCGTCGATGGCTTCCTCAACCGTCATCAGAGTGACGACGCTGGGTTGCGCGTGGCGCTACGCGAGCTCTCGAGCGAGACCCTCGGTGAAGCCATGGTCTACCAGGGCGGTGGCATGGCCGCCGGCGCCGCCGTGGGCGCCGCGATCGGCGTCTGGCTTGGCGGCATCGGCGTCGTTCCGGGGGCCGCGATCGGCGCCCTGGTCGGCGGAGGCCTCGGCACCGCGGCGCTGAAGGGGCGCAACTACGTGCGCGCCAATCGCCACGGCGCCTTCGATGGGAACGTCATCGGTGGCATCTCGACCGCGGGTACCGGCGAGACCGCGCTCAATGGCGTTTCCCTCGCGTTCGACGCCCTGGCGATCGCCGCGCCGCTCAAGGCGACGGCCATGCTGGGTAGGGCCGGAGCCCGGGCACTGCTCACGCCCGCGATGGCGGACCTTGGCCGCTTGACGCCGCGCCTCGAAGACGATGTCGCGCGCGCCTTCGCCGCGGCCCAAGGCCGGGCACAATCGTTGCCGCCCGGTGCTCAGCGCGCCGCCGTCGAAGGCGAGATGCGCGAGCTCATTCTGCGCCAGTGGACGCGCAACGCGGTCTCGATCGGTGGCACGCCGGTGGCCGTGGCAGGTCTCGCCGCGATCGCTGCCCCGGTGGCGCAGCAACTCTACGAGATCGAGGCATCCAACCGCAGCTCCGCCGAGAAGTCGCGGGAGCGCCAGCGGGTGCTGTCGCACCTCGGTCAGGCCGGTCTCATGGTCGCCATGTTCGGCGGCACTAACCACTTGATCTCGCGTTATAGCGCTCGCCCCGGCGACGTCATGGCGCGCCTGCGCGACGGCCTCGCCACCGACCAAAACCACGTGCCCCTCGCTGTGGGGCGCGACAGCATGCCCCAGCGCGGCCACGGGCCCGTCGGCTCGCGCGTCGACATCGACGGTCCCAACGGCCGTTTGATCATCGGTGAGACCGAGAGCAACGCTCCGGCTACCGTCACCCTGGGTGACCGACGCTTCGCGGCGATGCACGAGACCTCCGTTGGCGGACAGACCATCCTCGGCCTGCGAAGCCTCGACGACCCCGCCTCGCCACCGCACGTTGTCCGCTATGACAGAACCGCCGGCACCTGGGAGAGCCTCGAGGTCCAGCCCGGGCGCATGAGCCGCATCCACGACGGTTCCGACCCGCGCGACCACGTCTACGTGGCGCGCGACACCGACGGCGTGCCGCTCGTGGTGACTGGAAACGGCCTAGCGCGCAGGCTGGACGTGCGTGTGCCAGCCGGCGCGACCCCCGACGAGGTGGCGCATGCGCACGCCCTGGCCCATCGTGGTCTCGTCGATACCGACGGCGACGTCCTCCGCTATCGTGTACGCCTTAATCCCGACGACCCGCTCGTCCGTGACATGTTTTGGAACGGCGTACCGGCGATGGGCCGGCATGAAACACCACAGGGCCCCATCTGGATGACCGAGCAGGGCATGATCGACACGACTGGTCGCGCGCTGCGGCACATGGGCGAGTCGCGGGAAACCAACACGCGCTTCTACATCGACGGCGAGGGTCGGACGCTCGCGGTCGGTACCAACGCGGGGGGGCAGAACCTCCCCTACGTTCGTTCCGTTGGAGCCGTCGAGCCTGCGATGCTCCAGGGCTTTGTGCCCGCGTTCTCGCGCTACAGCGCGCGCGGTTACCGCCGCACTGACTTCAACCAAGAACGCGCGCGTATCGGCGGCGACGAGCCCGTGCGGCTGGCACGCACCCTCGACGACATCCCAGAGCGCAGCCGCACCGAAGTCGACGTGGCCCGCATGCCGGCCGATACCGACGCGGCGGTGCGCGAGACCTTGCTTGCAGCGCGCAATCCCGGCACCGCCTACTGGCTGGACCCGGAAGGCCGCGCCTACACGACTGTCCGCGAGAACGGACGAGCCATCGCCTTCAACACCGAGGGTCTGCCGGTGGGTGTGTTGAGCCCTGATGCCGGCGGCGCCCTGCGGATGAGCCCGTTGTCATCAGTCGGCGATCCGCGGCCAATCCTGGGTGTAGGCAACTCGATCGGACAGTACTTTCACGTCCGGCAAGGGGCGCGCGGTCCGGAGCACTTTCGCATCGTCGATAACGGACGCGGCGCCGCCGCCGCGCTGGATGTCGAAGGCAACGCTGTCATCATCCGCCCGGGATCGAACGAAGTTCATCCCGAGGGCGCGGTGAGTGGACCTACCGGCATCACCTCATACGTAGCCGGTGGCCGCCACTACGAGGTCGTGAGCAGCGTCGATCGCGTGACCAGCGTGGTCCGCCGCCAGCTCAGCGGCGGCCAGACCGAATATCAGGTCGCGCGGCTCGAGCCGGGGTCACCGCCCCGCGTCGTCATCGGCCCACCCGGCGTCACCGCGCGCGCCAACGTCGATGGCGGCACGATCATCGTCCACGATGGCCGCAGCTATCGCGTTTGGTCGCAATCCGAGACCCGGGAGCAGTTCTTGGAGCGCTTGCCCGATGCCCTGCGCTCACCCCGCGCCGACGACGTTGCCACGCGCCGCCTCGTCGATAGCATGGCCGACCTCCGGCGAGCACGCACCCTCGCCGGCGACGAGGCGCGCTTTGCTCAAGACCTCGCCAACGAGGTGAGGGCGGGACGCGGCCCATTGCTCGACGAGCTGCGGACGCGAACCGGTGGCGATCCAGTGCGCCTCATCGAGCAGATGGCGCGCTACACCGGGGACGACGCGTCGCGCTTGATCATGGCGCGCAGTGAGCGTCCCTACGCCGCCGATCGCGACACCAGCGACCCCCATGCGCAGGCCATCTTCGTGGAGGACGCTGGACGGTTGCGGCCGGCCACCATCGACGAGGTCCGCGTCGACTTCGAGCGTCGCGTGCCGAACCGCCAGCCGCGTGCTTTCGCGGATTTGCCGCGGCCTAGTTCGGTGGAGCTGGGAACGCCCGCTGCTGACGGCAGCCGAACCATGCGCGTGCGCATCGGCGACATCGAGCACGAGGTGCCGATTGCGTCGCGTTCTGGCCACGATGCTTCGCGATTGCCAACCGACGAGCAGATCGCCGACTGGGTGAAGCAGCTACCGGCGCGCGCCGCGGGTGAGATCGGCCGCATCGACTTCAGTCAGCCCAACAACTCCATCGCCGGCACCTGGAGGTACAACGGCGGTGTGCTCACCTACTATCCGGGTATCCGCCCCGAGCATGGCCCCACCCTGACGACGCACGAGGTCGCTGGCCACGGCCTCGAGCGCGGCGACCCACGCTTGCACGCGCTGCTGATGCAAGCGCGCATGCTCGATCTTCACGTGTACCGCACGCGCCACGGCACCAATCATAACTACGGCGATCGTAATCCGGCGGAGCTCTTCGCGGTGGCCATGGAAGAGTGGGCCGCGGGACGGTCCGGCGGGGACATCGCGTACATGCGGCGCGTGCTGGATTCGGCCTTCCCGCCCGACGCGGCGGCGACGCCGCAAGGGCGCGAACGCATGCGCTTGCTGCTGCCGTTCATCGCCACCGGCCTCCCGTTGCTGGTCGAGCGCGATCAGCAACGCTAGTCCGCATTAGCGGATGGCGATCAGCCCATGTTGCGCGCGATGTTGCGGATGGTGCTCCACAAGCCGCCCTGCTTGGGCGGGGCCATGGCCGCCTGAGGCGCCGGCTTCTTGGCGACGGCCGCGGCCGCCTTGACGTATTTCGCGACTTGTTTGGGATCGAGCTCGCCCTTGGCGACGGTGTGCTCGCGGCAATAGGCGAAGAACTGGCGCTCGAGCTCCCGGTTTGGCGGATGGGCACGATAGTGCGCGTGCACGGCGCGCGCGAACGCCTCGGACGTGAGCACCCGTGGTAGCACCAAGCGCTGGATGAACTCCGCCATGATCGGCTTGAGCGCCGGAAACTGCTTGAGGTTGACGCGCGTGCAGAGCACCGCCATGGGCATGAAATGGCGGATCTCCGCGTTCGTGAAGCGGCGCCGTCCATCCGAGCCGCGCTGCAGGAAGATCGCCTGCAGCTCGAGACTGTGGCTCTGGGTCTGAGCTGTGTTCAGGAGCGATTCCCTCCTGAGCCGCCCGCGAGAATGCGGTTGACCTCGCAGCAAGCCGCGGCGACCGCGTTCCCGAGGCCTCCGAAGTGCGCCGGAAACGCGGCCATTGCTGACGCGACGGCGCCGCCAAGCACTTTTTCGACGTTCGAAACAGGGGCTCCCGCCTTCGGCGCGGAGACGCCCCCGGTAATCTGAGCGGTCATGGTGGAACCCTCGGATGTACGCGGACTACACACCTACGCGGCCAACATCCACCATGGTTATCAAGAATTTCCGGTGCGTCGGCGCCGACTTAGCCGCCGGAGGAGGTCACGATCTCGAAGCCTGGCCCGCCGTTTGCCAGCTCCGCGATGGCGAATACGAGGCGAGCCGGCTCGACCGGTTTCGACATGTGACGATGGAAGCCGGCGGCGAGGGCCGCCTGGCGATCTTCTTCACGTGCATAGGCGGTGAGCGCGATAGCAGGCACATTACCGCCTTGCTGGGGCGGGCGTGCGCGTAAGCGCTTGATGAAGGTGAGCCCGTCGTAGCCCGGCATGGCGATGTCGCTGACGATGACCGTCGGCAGACCGCCCTCGAGTGACTGGAAGGCTTCCGGGACGGAGCCGCAGGCGGTGACGTTGGCGCCGGCGCGCTCGATGACCGCGGTGATGAGCTCGCGGCTGTCGACTTCGTCTTCGACCACGAGGACGCTCACACCTTGGAGCGTCTCGCGGTCGACCGCGCCCTCTTGGACCGCGCGCCGCGTTTCGCGCTCGGAGCGACCCCCGACCTCGAGGATCGGCAAGGTAAGGGTGAAGGTCGAGCCAAGCCCCTGGCCGGCGCTCTCGGCCGCCACTTGGCCACCATGGAGCTCGACGATGTGGCGGACGATGGTGAGACCCAAGCCCAAGCCGCCGTGCGCGCGCGTGCTCGAGCTGTCGGCCTGGCTGAAGCGGTCGAAGACGTAAGGCAAGAAGGATCGGGTGATGCCGGCGCCCGTGTCGGTCACGGAGAGCTGTACCGCGGCGCCGACCCGGCGCACGCCCACCATGATGCGGCCGCCGGTGGGGGTGAACTTCATGGCGTTCGAAATCAGGTTGCCGATCGCCTGCTGCAAGCGGTCCGCGTCAGCGTACACCGACAGGCCCTCGTGCTCGATGTCGAGGCTCAAGGTCTGCGAGCGTCCGGCGACGGCGGGGCGAGCGGCTTCGACGGCGCTCTGGACCAGGGCCGGCAGGGCCAGCGCCTCGCGTTGGATCGTCAGCTTGCCGGTGCGGATGCGTGACACGTCGAGCAGGTCATCGATCAGCTTGGTTTGAGCGCGCGTGTTGCGGTCGATGACGTCGAGGCCGTGGCCGAGCTTCTGCGTCGCGACCTGCGGCTCGCGGAGGAGCTGCGTCCAACCCATGATCGCGGTGAGCGGAGTGCGCAGCTCGTGCGAGAGGGTGGCCAGGAACTCGTCCTTGATGCGGTTGACCTCGGACTCGCGGGTAAGCAGCGAGTTCTCGACGGTGATCGAAGCGAACTGCGCGAGCTGCACGAGCAGCGCTTCGTCGTCATCGACGAGCGGCCCCTGGTGCTTGTGCACGACGTGAAGGACACCGATGTTTCGGCCATCGCGGCTGGTGAAGGGTGCCGCGAGCCATCCACCAGTGGCAAAGCCGACGGCCCCGGGCGCTTCGGTGGCGAGGTGCGCTTCGAGCTCGTCGGAAGACATCCGCCGTGGCTTGTTGAGGTCACGAACGCTGCGCGACAGGCTCGCGAATGCTTCGTTCCAGCGCTCGGGATCGATGTGCCGGCCGTCGTCGGCGAGCGACACGACCTCGTTGACCGACTCGAGCTTCAAGTCGGCGGACACCTGCGCGACCGCGATCTCGGTGCCGACGATCTCTCGCGCGGCGTCGGCGACGACCGTGAGTGTCTGCTCGAGCGTCAACGAGCGGTTGATGGCGAGCGAGGCGGCCGCGAGCTTGTGGAGCTGCGTCGCGCGCCGTTCGAGCGACTCGGCTTGACGGCGCACCTGGCGATTCTTGCGGAACAGGTCGACGAAGACACCGACCTTGGTGCGTAACACGTCGGGGATCACGGGCTGGACGATGAAGTCCACGGCGCCGAGCTCGTAGCCGTGCGCCGCGTGCATTTCGTCGGCGAACGCGGTCACGAAGATGATCGGCGTCTGGTCGAAGCTCTTGCGCTGACGGATGAGCTCGGCGGTTTCGAAGCCGTCCATGCCCGGCATGTTGATGTCGAGGATGATGACCGCGAACTCGCCGCCCATCAGGCAGCGCAACGCCTCACGGCCGGAGCTGGCGCGGACCAAGCGTTGGCCCAGGCTCTCGAGCACGGTCTCGAGCGCGAGCAGCTTCTCCGGACTGTCGTCGACGAGCAGGATGCTCGCGCTTTCGTCGTTGGCCATGTCGTCCTCGGGTTCTCCCATACGAGACCTTTAACGGTACAACCAGGCTCGCAAGACGCCGAGCAACTGGTCGGTATCGACGGGCTTCGAGACGTAGTCCGAAGCTCCGGCCTCGAGGCACTTCTCACGATCTCCCTTCATGGCTTTCGCGGTGAGGGCGATGATCGGCAGTGACCGCAACCGACCAATCTTTCTTATCGCCCGCATCGTATCGTATCCGTCCATCTCCGGCATCATAATGTCCATGAGAACGGCGTCGAAGTCGCGCTCGTTCTGCAGGATCTCGATTGCCTGCCGGCCATTCTCCGCCGCCTTGAGCGCCATGCCGTGCGGCTCGAGAACCGTGCCGAGGGCGAAGATGTTGCGCACGTCGTCGTCGACGATGAGCACCTTCTTGCCGGAGAGGACGGTGCGCGAGTTGCGCATGGCGTCGAGCATCTTGCGCGTCTCGTCCGGTAGCTCCGTGTGGCGCAGGTGCAAGAACAACACGCTCTCGTCGATGAGGCGCTCGAGCGAGCGCGCTTCGCGAACGATGGCGGTTTCCTTGAGGCGCTTCACGTAACCTTCGCCCTTGCGCGTCAGGTTCCCGTCCACGTACGCGACCACCGGCACGTCGGCGAGATCTTGATCGGCGCGCATGCGAGCGACGAGCTCGAGCTCGGCCGCGTCACCGTGCAGATTGGCGACGACCACAAGGTCAGTGGCGGCGGCGTGCAAGACATCGAGGGCTTGCTCGTGACCCGCGGCGATCACGCCAATGTTCTGACCACAGGCCTCCTCGATGGCATGGGTCACCTTCGCGTCGCCGTCTCCCAGCACCACCACACGGCGAGGATGTGGCTCGGTCGCTCCCTTGAGGCGGCCGAGAACCTCGTCGAGCACTGCGCGCTCGCGGACCGGCTTCACTAGGACCCCGGTGGCGCCGAGCCGTAGACCGCGCTCGCGCTCGTCCTCGGTGGAGATGATGTGCACGGGGATGTGACGCGTGTCGGGATGACTCTTCAAGCGCTCGAGCACGCGCCAGCCGTCCATGTCGGCCAGGTTGATATCCAGCGTGATGGCGTCCGGCGGGTTGTCGTGCGCCATGGCCACCGCCAGCGCGCCCCGGGGCGCCACGCGGGTACGGAAGCCGCGCTCGCGCGCTGCTTCGCGCAGATAGTTGGCGAAGCTCGCGTCGTTCTCGACGATGAGCAACGACCGGTCTCCCATCTGATCGGCCGGGTCGATCGCCCCGGTCTCGATGAGCTGCATCGGCATCTCTGGATCGCGTAGCGCCAACGGCTGTGCCCCGCCTTCGCGCGGGATCTCCAGCGTTTTGCGCGTCGGCCGTTGCTGGATGAACGTGGCCGGCAGGAACAGCGTGAACTCACTGCCGACATCCGGCGTCGAGTGCAGGCGGATTTCGCCGCCGAGCAAGCGCGCCAGCTCGCGACTGATCGCGAGCCCGAGGCCCGTACCGCCGTACTTGCGGCTGGTCGAGCCATCGGCCTGCTGGAACGCCTCGAAGATGATCTGCTGCTTCTCGTTGGGGATACCAATGCCCGTGTCCGAGACCTTGAAGGCGACGACGGCCTTCGCCTTGTTGAGTGCCTCGTTCTCGGTCGACCAGCCAGCCTTCACCTCTTTGACGCTGAAGCTGACGCGGCCACGCTCGGTGAACTTGAAGGCGTTCGACAGCAGGTTCTTCAAGACCTGTTGCAGGCGCTTGGCGTCGGTCTGCACGATCTTCGGCATCGTGAGATCGCGCTCGATCTCGAACGACAGCTTCTTGCTGTCGGCCACGTGGCGGAACGTGCGGTCGACGTAGTCCATGAGATCGACCATCGCGATATCGCCGACATCGACGACGACGGTACCCGACTCGATCTTCGAGAGGTCGAGGATGTCGTTGATGAGCGAGAGCAGGTCGGTACCCGAGCCGTGGATGGTCTTGAGGAACTCCATCTGGCGCTCGGTGAGGTTCTTCTCGTTGTTCTTCGAGAGATGGTCGCTCAAGATGAGCAGCGAGTTCAGCGGCGTGCGCAGCTCGTGCGACATGTTCGCCAAGAACTCGGACTTGTACTTCGAGGTGAGGGCGAGCTGCGTCGCCTTCTCTTCGAGCGCCTGACGGGCTTGCTCGACCTCTGTGTTCTTGCGCTCGACCTCGGCGTTCTGATCGGCGAGCAGCTTTGCTTTCTCCTCGAGCTGCGTATTCGTCGACTGGAGCTCCATCTGCTGCGACTGCAGCTCGCGCGCGAGAGACTGCGACTGCTTGAGCAGGTCTTCCGTACGCATATTCGCTTCGATGGTGTTCAAGACGATACCGATCGACTCGGTGAGCTGATCGAGGAACGCCAAGTGGGTGACGCTGAAGCGCTCGAACGAGGCCAGCTCGATGACCGCTTTGACGTTCGACTCGAAGAGCACGGGGAGCACGATGATGTTCGCCGGAGCGGACTCACCGAGACCGCTCGACACGGTGATGTAGTCGTTCGGTACGTTGGCGAGGAGGATCTTCTCCTTCTCCAAGGCGCACTGACCGACCAGGCCTTCGCCGAGCTTGAACACGTTGTCGACGTTCTTGCGCGAACGGTAGGCGTAGCTCGCGAGCAAGCGCAGCTGGCTCTCCGCGGTGTCCATGCTGCTCTCGACGATATAGAAGACGCCTTGTTGGGCGCCGACGACGGGCGCGAGCTCCGAGAGGATCAGCTTACCGACGGTGAGCAGGTCCTTCTGGCCTTGGAGCATGCGGCTGAACTTCGCGAGGTTGGTCTTCAGCCAGTCCTGCTCGTTGGTCTTGACCGTCGTGTCCTTGAGGTTGCGGATCATCTCATTGACGTTGTCTTTGAGAGCCGCGAGCTCGCCTTGCGCGTCGACCTTGATGGAGCGGGTGAGGTCACCCTTGGTAACGGCGGTCGCGACTTCACCGATGGCGCGCACTTGCGTCGTCAGGTTCGCCGCCAGGCGGTTGACGTTTTCGGTGAGGTCTTTCCACGTACCGGCGGCGCCGGGGACGTTCGCTTGTCCGCCCAGCTTTCCTTCGACACCGACCTCGCGCGCCACCGTGGTGACCTGATCGGCGAAGGTCGCGAGCGTATCGATCATGCTGTTGATGGTGCCGGCGAGGGCGGCGATTTCGCCCTTGGCTTCCATCGAGAACTTCTGGCGGAGGTCGCCGTTCGCGATAGCGGTCACTACCTTGGCGATACCGCGGACTTGGTTCGTGAGGTTACCGGCCATGAAGTTGACGTTGTCGGTCAGGTCCTTCCAGACGCCACCGACGCCGCGCACATCCGCTTGGCCACCGAGCTTTCCTTCGGTGCCGACCTCGCGGGCGACACGGGTAACTTCACTCGCGAACGAATTGAGCTGGTCGACCATGACGTTGATGGTGCTCTTGAGCTCGAGCATCTCGCCGCGTACGTCGACGGTGATCTTCTTCGACAGGTCGCCGTTCGCGACCGCCGTGGTCACCTGTGCGATATTGCGGACCTGACTGGTGAGGTTACCGGCCATGAAGTTGACGTTGTCGGTGAGGTCTTTCCACACGCCGCCGACGTCGCGGACCATGGCTTGGCCGCCGAGCTTTCCGTCGGTACCGACCTCACGGGCGACGCTGGTGACCTCCGCCGCGAACGAACGCAGCTGGTCGACCATCGTGTTGATGGTGTCCTTCAGCTCGAGCATCTCGCCGCGTACGTCGACGGTGATC
>JBGGMJ010000020.1:0-8263 GCA_041288095.1 Myxococcota bacterium | reverse complement strand
CGCGCAGCTCGAGGCTGCCTTGCTTGGGGTCGGGGAACTTGATCGTCGCCCCGGGAGCGATGCGAACCTCGGGATCGATCTTGGACATGTCGGGCGTGCCTTCGAAGGTCACCCCTGGAAAGCGCGCGCTGAACTGCGCGGCCGCCGCGCTGGCGTGTCCATCTTCCACCGCTGCTCTTTCTGCTTGGCGAGCGGGACGGGCGGCAAGCGCTTCGCGGTCGACGGGGGCGAGCTCATCCTTCGTGGCTGCCGCCGCGGGTGTCCGTCCCGGCTGGGCGGTTTCCGCCCTCGGGGTCTCGGGCGCTCCGGTCGCAGCGCCATTGGCAGCGACGTTGTTGATCCACTTGGTGAGCTTATCGAACATGACGAACCCCTAATTCTCTTGGTCAGCGTTCGCTGTATCGGTGGATGGCGCGGGTTCGTTCCGCGAAGATCCTCGCCAACGTGTCTTCCCTGCGTTTCCGGGCCTCCAAGGCACCAGCCGTCGTTGACACTGGGGCCCGGCGCTCGTAATAAACCCCCGCGCTCGCAAGGGAGTTCGGATGCGCGTCCTCTCCAAAGAAACCGTCGACGCTATCGAGGCGCTGAAAAAGCGCTACCCGACCAAGCTCGCTTGCACTCTGCCGGCTCTGCACCTCGCTCAGAAGCAGATCGGCTACCTCCCGCAGGACGCGGAGCTCGACGTCGCCGAAGTGCTCGACGTTCCGCCTGCGCGCGTCCACGAGGTCGTGACCTTCTACACCATGTTCCACGGCCACAAGGTTGGCCGGCATGTGGTGAAGATCTGCCGCAATCTCGCGTGTCAGCTCCGTGGGTCCGACAAGGTCATCGCTCACGCCGAGAAGGTGCTGGGCATCAAGTGCGGCGAGACGACGCCCGATGGCCGCGTCACCCTGGAGCACGAAGAGTGCCTCGCTGCTTGCGGTACCGCGCCGATGCTCTGGTACGGCCAGCCCGGCGACGGCGGCAAGCCCGGTAACGAAACCTTCGTCGAGAATCTCACCACGGAGAAGCTCGAGAAATTCCTGGGCGGTCTGTCATGACGAGCGCTGCCGATTGGGCTCCGAAAGGCTTCGAGCAGACTCTGTCGAAGCGCTGGTTCGTCTCCGACGGTTGGACGTACGCCGGCTATGCCCGCGATGGCGGATACGAGGCCTTGCGCAAGTGCTTGGCCATGCAGCCCGATGAGATCATCGACCAGGTGAAGAAGTCGAACCTGCGCGGTCGTGGTGGCGCGGGCTTTCCCACGGGCATGAAGTGGGGCTTCGTACCCAAGGAGTCGAAGGTTCCGAAATACCTCGTCATCAACGCCGACGAGTCGGAGCCCGGCACCTACAAAGATCGCTACATCCTCTCGCGCGATCCGCACCTGCTCCTCGAGGGCTGCGCCATCGGCGCCAAGGCCATCGGCGCCAACACCATCTACATCTACATCCGCGGCGAGTTCGGCTTGCCGTATCGGCGCCTCGAAAACGCGGTGAAAGAAGCCTACGAGAAGGGCATCTTCGGTGACTCATCGATGGGCTCGGGCTACCGCATCGATTGCGTCGTCCACCGTGGCGCCGGCGCTTACATCTGCGGCGAAGAGACCGCGTTGCTCGAGTCCCTGGAAGGCAAGATCGGCCGTCCGCGATTGAAGCCACCATTCCCGGCGGTGAAGGGCGCGTTCGCCGGCCCGACCTCCGTGAACAACGTCGAAACCGTCGCCTGTGTGCCGCTCATCTTCTCGCGCGGCCTCGACTGGTTCTTGAAGCAGGGCTCACCCGGCAACGGTGGCCCCAAGCTCATGTGCGTTAGCGGACACGTCGAACGCCCGGGCATCTACGAGATCCCGAACGGCTACCCCGCCAACAAGTTCCTCGAGCTCTGCGGCGGCGTCTGGAAGGGCCGCAAGCTCAAGGGCATGCAACCGGGCGGCAGCTCGACCCCGGTCTTGAAGCCGCAACCCTGCAAGGCGTTGGCGCCCGAGGGCACGCCCGAGCACATGTGGCCGCTCGAGACCGACGTGCCGCTCGACTTCGACAATGTGAAGAAGGCCGGCTCGATGTTCGGCAGCGCCGGTATGATGGTCTTCGACGACCATACCTGCATGGTGCGCTCGCTGCTCACGCTCGGGAACTTCTACGCCCACGAGTCCTGTGGTCAGTGCACGCCATGCCGCGAGGGTACGGGCTGGGTCGCGAAGATCCTGCACAAGCTCGAGCACGGGCAGGGCACCGACGGCGACATCGCCAAGCTCATGTCCGCGACCGACTACATGATGGGCATGACCATCTGCGTCTTGGCGGACTCGATCGCCATGCCGGTAAAGAGCTTCTTCGACAAGTACCGCGACGAGTTCATGGACCATGTCCGCAATCACAAATGCGGCTTCGGGGACTACGCCGTCGAGCCCACGCCCTACAACTTCTGGGAAGACGCTACAGCGGAGCGGGCCTCGTAATGGATATCGCCGTTTTCGTCATCGCCGCCGCAGGGCTTCTGGTCGCCGCCGGAGCCACGATTCTGGCGCGCACGCCGCTCAAGGGCGCACTGGCGCTCATCGTCGCGCTGGTCTTCTTGTCGGTCCTCTTCGTCCTGCTCGACGCGTCGTTCGTCGCCGCCATGCAGGTGTTGGTCTATGCCGGCGCCATCCTGGTGTTGTTCGTCTTCGTGATCATGTTGCTGAATCTGCAGCCCGGCACCTCCCGGCCCATCTACTTCTCGGTCTCCAAGATCTTGGGGGGCCTCGCGGCGTTGTACTTCGCGGTGCGGATCGCCGAGGGCGCATTCCGCTATGGCGTACCTTCCGGAGTCGGTAAGCCCATCATCGCCACCGTCAAGGTCGTGGGCGAGCTGATGCTGTCGCAGTACCTGTTCGCGTTCGAGGCCATCGGCGTGTTGCTGCTGGTCGCCATCGTCGGCCCGGTGGTCTTGGGCTTGAAGAGGCTGCAATGAGCTTCCAGCTTTTGCCCGCGCACTTCGTCATGCTCGGTGCCTTGCTCTTCGGCATCGGCACCGCGGGCGCTATCGTCCGCCGCAACGCACTGACGCTCCTCATGAGCATCGAGCTCATGCTCAACGCCGCGAACCTCGTGTTCATCGCCTACGCCAAGCAATACGGCGACCCCGCCGGCCACGTCATCGCCTTCTTCGTCATGGCCATCGCCGCCGCCGAAGCCGCCGTCGGCCTCGCCATCATCATCGGCGTCTTCCGCACTCGCCAGACCATCGAGGTCGACGAGCTCGACGCGCTTCGCGATGAGACCTAGGGGTCCCACTGGGGAATAGGCTGCCGTATGTGTGGAATCGCAGCGGTGTACTCTCAGGGCGGTGTCGTAAACGCGGACTCGCTCACGCGCGCCATCGCGGCACTGCATCACCGAGGACCCGACGGCAGCAAGGTCTGGATCGACGCGAAGCGCGAGGTCGGACTCGGGCATGCTCGCTTGTCGATCATCGACATCGAAGGCGGCACGCAGCCGCTCGTCAACGAAGACGAGTCGATCCGAGCCGTAGTGAACGGCGAGCTTTACGACTTCGAGCGCATCCGGCGCGAGCTCGAGGGCCAAGGTCACGTCTTCCGCACCAAGAGCGACAGCGAGATCTTGGTGCACTTGTACGAGCAGTACGGTACCGCGATGATGGAGCACCTGCGCGGCGAGCTCGCCTTCGTGCTCTACGACGCGCCCAACGACATACTCCTGGCCGGTCGCGACCGTTTCGGGATCAAGCCTCTCGTGTACGCCGTGAAGGACGGCGTGCTGACCCTCGCCTCCGAGGCCAAAGCGCTCTTCGCGGCCGGGGTAGTGCCACGCTGGGATGACGAAGCGTTCAGCACGTCGTTGCTTCTCGCCGGGCCGCTCGAGGATCGCACGTCGTTCGCTGGCGTGCTGCAGCTCCCGCCTGGCCACTTGCTGGTCGCGACACGTCACGGGACGCGCACCGTCCGCTACTGGGATCTCGAGTTCCCGGTGCAGTCGAACGAGGCGTACTCCCCCGAGCACGGCGAGCAACTTCGCGCCGCGCTCGACGAGGCGACGCGGCTGCGTTTGCGGGCCGACGTGCCGGTTGCCTGTTATCTCAGCGGCGGGCTCGACTCGTGCACCGTGCTCGGTCTCGCACAACGGCACAGTGCACGTCCGCTGCGCGCCTTCACCCTCGCCTTCGACGAGGAGGCGTATGATGAGGGCGCGATCGCGGCGGAGATGGCGAAGCACGCTGGCGCTACGCTCGAGCTCATCCCCATAGATCAACGCGCCTTCGCCGACGATTTCGCGGACGCGGTGTTCCACGGGGAGCGCCCGCTCGCCAACGCCAACAGCGTCGCCAAGTTTCGTTTGAGCCGCGCGGTGCGCGACGCCGGCATCAAGGTGGTGCTCACCGGCGAGGGCTCGGACGAGATCTTCGCCGGCTACCCACATTTCCGTCGCGACTTGTTCTTGGATGGCATGCGCGACGACCCAGAGCGCGCCGCCGCGTTGCTCGCCGAGCTCGAGCGGACGAACGTCGTGTCACGCGGCGTCATCATGCCGGACGGCGAGGCGCTCGGTGTCGATGCCGTGCGGCGTACCCTGGGCAGGGTGCCAAGCTGGATCGAGACGTTCGCGACCGCCGCCTTCAAGATGCGGCCGCTCCTCACGGAGCGCTACGCCGCCCAGCTCACCGGCCGGGACGCGCTGGCGCCGTTCATGGCCAGCGTCGAGGTTGGCAGACGCCTCACGGGCCGCCACGTCGTGCATCAAGCGATGTATCTCTGGGCAAAGACGTTGCTGCCGAACTTCATCCTCGCCGTCCTCGGCGATCGCATGGAGATGGCGCACTCTGTCGAGGGGCGGCTGCCGTTCCTCGATCACCACGTGGTCGAGCTCGCTGCGAGATTGCCGGTCGCGGCGCTCATCCACGGCACCGTGGAGAAGCATGTGGTGCGCGAAGCAGCGCGCCCGTTCATCACCGACACCGTGTATCGCCGGCAAAAGCATCCCTTTCTCGCGCCGCCGGCGGCGGCCAAGGACGGTCCGCTTTACGAGCTGGTGCAGGACATCTTGCGCGGCCCGACCCTCGCCGACGTGCCGTTCTACGACGCCAAGCGCGTCGTCGGTCTGCTCGACGCGCTGCCCAAGATGGACAGGCAGACGGCGAGCGCCATCGACGCGCCTCTCATGCTGATGGCGAGTACGGTACTGATGCACCAGCGCTTCGGTCTCAGCGCCTGACGCTGCTCGCCCGGAGGGACCCGGCGGTTGCCGTTGTGCCGTCCGAGGTTCTCGTCTACCTGTGAGCCCCGATGTCCGAGATCCGCCGCGACCCCTTGCGAGGCCATTGGACCATCATCGCGCACTCGCGCGGCAAGCGTCCGAGCGACTTCACGCGGCCGGCGCACACCACCGAGCGCGGCAAAGCCTGTCCGTTCTGCCCCGGCAACGAGCGCCTCACCCCCGACGAGGTCATGGCGGTCCGGCCCAACGACGACCCGGCCAACCAGCCCGGCTGGTCGGTGCGGGTCATCCCCAACAAGTATCCCGCGGTCCAGAACGACCTCCCCGAGCGGCCCATCGAGACCGGCGGCCTGTTCGAGCGCGTGCCGGCGATGGGTGTGCACGAGCTCGTCATCTTGAGCCCCGAGCACGACCGCTCGTGTGCCCAGCTCTCCGTGGATCATTGGAACACCGTGCTCGCGGTCTGCCAGCATCGCATGCACGAGCTGTGGCGTGACCCCAACACCCAGCACGTGGCGCTCTTCATGAACCACGGGCCGGCCGCCGGTGCTTCACGCGAGCATCCGCACATGCAGATCGTCTCCGCGCCCGTCAGCGCGCCGGTGAGCGACCGCATGCTCACCGCGCTGCGTGCCCACTACAAGGCTCGCCAAGCGTGCATGGTCTGCGACATCTTGAAGAGCGAGGTCGCACAAGACGTACGCATCGTCGCGCAGGACAAGACCTACGTGACCATCGCGCCGTTCGCGTCGCGTCTGCCGTACGAGCTCTGGATCGTGCCGCGCGCCCACCGCTCCACGTTCCTGAGCGTGCCCGCCGGCGACCGCAGACGATTCGCCGAGCACTTGCGCGACGTCTTCACGCGTCTGACCAGCCAGCTCGGCAACGTGCCGTTCAACGCCATCTTGCACTCGTCACGCCCGGGTCCTGATGACCCCAAGACGCCGTTCCACTGGCACTTCGAAATTGCCCCTCGCCTCGCGGAGCTCGCTGGCTTGGAGTGGGGCAGCGGCGCGCATATCAACCCCGTCGCGCCCGAAGCCGTGGCTGCCCAGCTCAAAGGTGAGACGTCAAAGTAGCCTCGCGCCCTGGGCGAGATTATTGTTGGCGCCGTGGCCGAGCACATCACCATCGAGGGTTTGACGCCCGCGGTCGACGGCGGCCGCTATCCGGTGAAGACCGTGGTCGGGCGGCCCGTCGTGGTCGAAGCAGACGCCTTCCGTGACGGCCACGAAAAGATCCGCGTGGTCCTGAAATGGAAGCGCGAGCGCGACCGGAGCTTTCAGACCTCGCCGATGGAAGCGTTGGGGAACGATCGGTTTCGCGGCGAGTTCGTGCCGCGCGAGAACACGCGCTACCAGTACACGGTCGAAGCGTGGACCGATCACTTCGGCTCGTGGCTCGACGAGCTCGAGAAGAAGGTCGCGGCGCGGCTCGATGTGCGTGGCGAGGTGCTCGAGGGTGTCGTGCTGGTGCGCGAGGCCAGGGCCAAGGCCCGATCCAACGACAAGACAGCGCTCACCTCGTTTGCTCAGCAGCTCGAGGATTCCGCTTCAGCGGGCGAGCAAGCCCTGCACCTCGCGCGTGCCGACAAGCTCGGCGACCTCATGCTGCGTTATGCGCCCAAACCAGACCGCGTGGCGCACGCCCCGGCACTCGACCTCGTCGTCGATCGCGAGCGCGCCCTGGTGGGCGCCTGGTACGAGCTCTTCCCTCGCTCGGCCGGGAAAGTTGTGGGCAAGCACGCGACCCTGCGTGAAGCGGAAGGGCGCCTCGCCGATATCCGCGACATGGGCTTCGACGTGGTCTACCTGCCGCCCATCCATCCCATCGGCGTCACCAACCGCAAGGGTAAGAACAACGCCTTGAAGGGCGAGCCCGGCGACGTCGGTAGCCCATGGGCCATAGGTAGCCAAGAAGGCGGACACGACACCGTTCATCCCGATCTCGGCTCCATGGCGGACTTCGACCGCTTCGTTGCCGCCGCGCACGCGCACGATCTCGAGGTGGCGCTCGATTTCGCGATTCAGTGCTCGCCCGATCACCCATGGGTCACCGAGCATCCCGAATGGTTCTTCAAGCGCCCCGACGGCAGCATCAAATACGCGGAGAACCCGCCGAAGAAGTATCAGGACGTCCACCACTTGAACTTCGACACGCCGAACCCCGAGGAGCTCTGGGAGGCGCTGCGCGCGGTCGTCGAGCACTGGGTGGAGCACGGCGTGCGCGTCTTCCGCGTCGACAATCCGCACACCAAGGCGTTCCCGTTCTGGAAGTGGCTGATTGCGCACGTGCACGCGCGTGATCCTGGCGTGGTCTTCTTGGCCGAGGCGTTCACGCGGCCGAAGGTGATGCAACACCTCGCCAAGATCGGTTTCTCGCAGTCGTACACGTATTTCACCTGGCGCAACACGCGCGACGAGCTCGTCGAGTACCTCACCGAGCTCACGCGCACCGAGATGCGCTACTACTTCCGGCCGAACTTCTTCGCCAACACGCCGGACATCTTGCCTCCGATCTTGCAGCATGGCGGCCGCGCCGCGTTCCAGATGCGGTTCGTTTTAGCGGCCACACTCTCGCCGACGTACGGCATCTACAGCGGTTACGAGCTGTGCGAGAACGGGGCGCTGCCCGGCCGTGAGGAGTACCTCGACAGTGAGAAGTACGAAATCAGGGTGCGGGATTGGAATCAGCCCGGCAACATCAAGGACCTCATCCGCCGCGTGAATCGGCTGCGCAACGAGCATGAGGCGCTGCGAGCGCTCGCCAATCTCGACTTTGGGCACACGGACAACCCGAACCTCATCGCCTACGTGAAGCGGGCGGGCGACGACATCATCATCTGCGTCGTGAACCTCGACCCTTACAACGCGCAAATCGGCACGGTCTCGCTCGACATGCGCCTCCTGGGCTTGCCGTGGAACGGCCGCTTCGACGTCGTCGACCTGCTCACGGGTGAGCAGTTCAACTGGGGCGAGCACAACTACGTAAGGCTCGATCCGCAAACACGTGTTCCAGCGCATATCCTGCAGGTGAAGCGGTAGCCGCCGCCCAGGTGTGCGCCG
>JBGGMJ010000019.1:0-10462 GCA_041288095.1 Myxococcota bacterium | reverse complement strand
CAGTCCTCGTCGAGGACGTTGCCGTAGCGTAGATCGGTGACACCAGCGCTGCGGATCTGCCCGAGACGCGCGAGTGGTGCGCTATAGCGGCTGACTCCGAGCAGCACGTCGACGAGATTACCGCCACGCTCGAGCGGCGCTCCGTGATGCGGTGAGCCCAGGCACGCCAGCCGACCGAGCTTCGTCGGCCAGTGGTGCTGTTCCTGCGCCGCGGCGTGACACGCGCTGCGCGCCACGAGTCCTCCCATGCTGTGCCCGAGCAGTGTCAGCTCGCGGAGCTCGACCGGCCAGGCGTCGACCAGTGCTTCGAGCATGCGCGAGAGCGAGCGGCCGTTCGCGGAGATGTGCAGTCCGCTATTGTAGCGGAGGTAGATGGGCGTGTAGCCAAGGTCACGCGCGAGCGCCGCGCCATGGTCGTGGCCGGCGCGGTTCCATTGCCGGTCGTTCATCGACGAGCCGTGAATGAGCACGACGACCTTGCCGGTGGCATTGGGGAGCTGGGTCGCGAGTGGCTCGTCGAGGGCGAGAGTCAGGCCGTCGGCGCAGCACGCCATTGCGATCGCCAGCGGGTTGCCGGTCTGCTCGAGATAGTCGCCGATGACGCCGTTGAGCGCCGCGACCACCGCATCGACCTCGGAGCTAGGCGCGCCCTCGCCGAGCAGCGCGTCGAACCATGACAGCACCAAGTCGATGCTCGTACCGACCAAGCCAGCCACGCCGCGCACTCGTCCGTAGATCAGCGGCAGCAGCGCGCGCATCGGCCGCGACAATGGTCGTCCCAAGATCGCCGGGCCGCTGGCGATGGTGGTGTGCATCTCCTCGACGACGCCGGTGACACCCGATGTGGCGGTGACCGCGAGCTTGGCGAGTCCGCGAAGGTGATCGGCGTATCTTCGGGACTGAGTCATCGAGGTGCCTTCGTGGCATGAGCCGATGGGAAGCCTGCAGGAAAGAATCCAAAGGCTCAAGCATGGGGGCTCCTATGAGCAACCCTCTCGTCTCGCTAATGCTGCCCGCTGACGTGCCCATGCTCCCTGACCCAGCAGGGCACGCGCGCGCGGCCGGGCGCGAGTCGGCGCATCAATATCTGACCATCGCCGTGGCGCATCCGAGCCATCCTCAGTACTTGCGTCTGCGGCAGGCCTTCGAGTCGTTCAAGGTTGGGGAAACCCCGGCTCTCTTCAAGAAGCTCGGCGTGGATGCCCGCGTGGATGCCAAGGTCCCCGGTGGAGAGAGCTTCCCGGATGGCACCAAGTGGTCCGACCTCACGCTCGCGGTCAGAGACAGCCGAGGGAACCCGTTCGAGATGGTCCTCACCCAGGGGCGCAAGAGCCCTCTGCAACCCGTCACGCAGACGCTCGAGGTGCGCGGGGGAGGAGTGCTCACGAGCGAGCTCCTGAACGTGATTGCGGAGAAGCTCAGAACGGCGAACTTCTAGCCTCGGCCGGTTGCTGGGCGCGAGTCGGCGGGATAGCTCTAGTCCCGATGACCATCACCATCACCGCCTTCGAACGCTCACCCGACGGCGGCAAGGGTCTGGCTCGCGACACGCGCGTCCGTTGGGCGCTCGAAGAAGTGGGCCAGCCCTACGACGTTCGTTTTCTTTCGTTCAAGGCTCTGAAGCAACCCGCGCACCTCGCGCTTCATCCCTTCGGCCAGATTCCAACCTTCGAGGAAGGTGAGCTCACCCTGTTCGAGACCGGGGCGATCGTCTTCCACCTCGCCGAGCACCACGCGGGTCTGCTGCCGGCCGAGGCCAACGCGCGGGCGCGCGCGATCGCATGGATGTTTGCCGCGCTCAGCACGGTCGAGCCGCCAATCCTCGAGCTCGCAAACGCCAAGCTGTTGGAAGGCGACAAGCCGTGGACCCGGGACCGTCTGCCGCTGGTCGCCGAGCGGATTCGCGACCGCTTGAAGCAGCTCTCCGCGCGCCTGGACGGCGCCGACTGGCTCGACGGTGCCTTCAGCGCCGGCGATCTGATCATGGTGTCCGTGCTGCTCAGGCTGAGATCCTCCGGCATCCTCGACGAATTCCCGAACCTCGATGCTTTTGTCGCTCGCGGCGAAGCACGGCCGGCGTACAAGCGCGCCTTCGCCGCCCAGCTGGCGGCTCACGCGGGTAAGTCATGAGCTCCGAAAGTGTCGTCTCCGTCGACCTCGTCATCGACACCGGTGAGCGCAAGGCCTTCCAAGGCAACGTCTTCGTCAACGGTTGGGTCACTGTCCGCGGTGGCGGACGACTCGAATGCACCGGCAATCTTCAATGCCTCGGTATGTCGCTCGAGAACGACGCCTTCGTCGGCTGCGTGCAGCTGTCGACCAACGTGCTCGATGTAGACCGTGACGCGACGGGTAAGCCGCCGACGTTGCAGGTTTCGCGCATCCGCGCCCGCGTGGTGCACCATGTGCAGCTGGCACTGCGGGACCTCATCGACAAGGATGTCGTCAAAGCGGACTACATCCAGCACTTCGGCGGTGAGCAGAATCCCAGCTGGGACTACATTCGCGGCAGCAATCCGCTCGGCGAGGCTTTTTACGATGAGCGCGCCGACGGCGACCCGGTCGTCCTCGAGACGGCGGTCATGCAAGCTGCATTCAGGAGCGGCAAGTCGATATTTCGTCGCGTGGCGCCACTCGTGCCGCCGCGCTCGAAGCTCGACGTTGCCGCCGCGACGCGCGACCCGACAGTCGACCAGCTGACGCGATGGCTCGAGTCGCATCCCGGTCCCCAGCGCGAGACCCTCGTGGCTTTCGAAGCGGAGTGGATGCCGAAGCTGCGGTCGCTTTCGGCCGCGGCGCGTGCTGACGCGATGTTCGTCGTCAAGCGCGTGCTCAAGTCGCCGAAGCTAGCCGAGCGCATCGCCTGGTTGCGCGTTGGACTCGACGGTTAGCCTGAGGTTAGGGTCGTGACCATGCGCCTATTCGCTGCAATCTTGGTTTGCTCGTTCTCGTCGGTTGCCTCCGCTAAAGTGGAGCAGACCACGCTCGATGCGTTGTGGGACAACGCCGCATTGGTGGTCCGCGGTGAGGTTCGCAACATCCACGACAACGAGGGAGGTCGCTACGCAACGGTCGCCGTCGAGCGCGTTTTCAAGGCGGAGACGTTGGCTGGTGACCTGCAGACCGTCGAGGTTTGGGCCATGGATAAGGGCGACGACGAGCTGAGCGGCGATCTGCGCGCCGGATTACGCGTCTACTTGTTCCTCGCGGCGCCCGGCCTCGAGCATCGCGATGCTCGCGACATCATGCATGCGGGCAACGGCATGTTCGTCATCACCGGCGATCGCCGCTACATCGAGCTGCACAGCCTCGTTTCGATGCCCGAGAGCATCCCGACGCCGCGCTACATGAAAGGCTCGGCCGCTGCTCTCGAGACCTGGATGGAGAGGCACAAGAAGCGCGCCGCGCCGGTCGACCTGCCGTCGAACGATTGACATCAAAGGGGACGCGCGCATGAGCGATCTGCAACGTGAGGCTCAGAAGCTCGAGGCAGCGAAGCGTTACGCCGAAGCGGGCGCGATCTGGGAGCAGCTCAACGACATCGATCGTGCCGTGTCCGCCTACAAGCTCGGGGGCCGCGTCGACAAAGCGGCGGTTTGCTTGGAGCGCGATGGCCGCAGGACGGAGGCCGCGGGCGCCTATCTCGCGTCGGGCAATCACGCACGTGCCGCGGCGCTCTATGCGGCGGCACGCGACTTCGGCAGCGCCGCGCGCGCTCACTTGCGCGGCAACCAACGTGAGCAAGCGGCGACGTGCTTCGAGCGCGCCGAAGCCTTCGAGGACGCCGCCAGGCTCTACGCCGTGCTCGGCAACATCGATCGCGCCATCGAGCTCTACGAGCGCGCGGGTCATCCCGAGCGCGGACGCGAGCTGGCTACCAAGCATGGCAAGGCAACGGCAGCCGATGTCACCGACCCGGTCGCTCTCGCCGAAGCCATGTTGCGCGGCGACGCTCTCATGGATCTCGATCACGTCACCCGCGTGGTCTTGCAGTTGATCGTGGGCGGGCGCCTGCAAGAAGCCGCCAAGCTCTACAGCCATTGCCGCGAGGACATCGGGTTTCCCTTGATCGCGATGGCGCGTGGCAAACGCGACCTCGAAATGCAGCTCGCGCGCATGCTCGCCGGCGCCAAGGACTTCCACAAGGCAGGCGAGGTGCTCGAGTCGCTCGGAAATTTCGAGCAAGCCGCGCAGCTCTTCGAGCGAAGCGGTGACTACGCTGCCGCCGCCGAGACCTTTGCGCGCGCCGGTGCGAGCGCCAACGCCGCCGCGATGTTCGAGCGCAGCGGTCAACCTCGGCAAGCCGCCGAGCTCTACCTCGAAGTCGGAGAGAAGGCGCGCGCCGCCGCCTGCTTCGAGCACGCGCAGGAACACGCGCGCGCCGGCCGGCTTTACTTCGAGCTGGGCCGTGGCCAGCAAGCGTTGCAGCTCTTGCAACGCGTGCAACCCGACCACCCCGATCATTTCGAAGCGGCGCGGATGATAGGCGAGTTGCTGGCGCGCGGCGGCCACCGCATGGTCGCGATCAAGCGCTACATTCAGCTGCTACGCGGCAACGAGATTGGCGACGCCAACGCGCCGTTGTTCATGCACGCCGCTGATCTCCTGCACGCCGAGGGCCGCGTCCCGCAGGCGAGAGCCATCTACGAGCGCATCGCCGCTTGGCGCGTCGACTACGCCGGGGTGCAGAGCAAGCTCCAGTCCCTGGGTACTCAGGCCGCGGTTCCAGCGACTCCGGAAGTCGAGGAGGTCGCCGAGCGCGCGCCGCTCGTTTCGATCATGGACGGCTTCGAGGTCATCAAGGACACGCCGCTCTTCCGCGAGCTGTCCCTGGATGAGGCGCGCGAATTCTATGACCGCGCCGACCGCCGCACGTTCGCTGCCGGCGAGGTGCTCATCGAGCAAGACCAGCCGGGGCAGGGTTTGTTCGTGATCAAGAGCGGCGCCGCCAAGGTGTTGAAGGTCTCGCCGCAGGGCACGACCGAGCTGGCACGTCTCGGCGCCGGCAGCCCGTTGGGCGAGATGAGCTTGTTCGACGCTTCTCCCACCAGCGCGCGCGTCATAGCCGATGGTCCGGCCGAGGTGTTCGTGCTGCCGCGCCAGCGCTTCGAGGAGCTTGTCCGCTCGAGCGATCAGTTGGCGCTCAAGATCTACCGTGTGTTCATTCAGATCTTGTCGGAGCGGCTACGGAAGGCGTCGGGCACGAAGTAACGCGCGCCCTCATGCCTTGTTCTTCGCGTCCCAGAGCCTGGGTTCCCAGAGCTCTACCTTGTTGCCCTCGGGGTCGAGCACCCACGCGAATCTGCCGTTTTCGTGCGCCTCGGGACCGGAGTGGAGCGTGACCCCGGCGCTCCCCAATTGGGCGATGATCCCGTCCAGGTCGTCGACCCGGTAGTTGATCATGAACGGCGATTCGCTAGGGCCGAACCATTGGCTATCCGGCGCGGCCAGGTGCCAGACGGTGAGCCCGGCATCTTCGGCCTTGTCGTTCGGCCACCTGAGAATGGCGCCGCCAAAGTCTTCGAGCTTCAGCCCCAAGTGCTGCTCGTACCAAGCAGCGAGCTTTTTCGGGTCGCTCTTCGACTTGAAGAACACGCCGCCGATGCCGGTGACGCGTGCCATCTAAGCGGCGCCGGTGAGCGGTCCGAGATAGTCCTTCTTGCCGACGTCGACGCCGTGGTGGCGTAGAAGCGCGTACGCGGTCGTGACGTGGAAGAAGAAGGTCGGAAGGGCGTGCTCGACGAAGTAGTCCATCGCGGGCACGGGCTTCTCTCCGAACGCACGCACCGTGACCATGCGTTCCCGGGCGGTCGCGAAGTCCGCTTCAGCGTACGAGTCGAGGTTCTCGAGGACCTTCGCGATGCGTGCGTGCAGCTCGGGGAAAGTGGCTTCGGTGTCGGGGTGCGACGGAGCTTCCTTGCCCGACAGGCGGGCAAACGCGAACTTGGCGCTGTCGCAGGAGATCTGCACCTGGCGTGCGAACGGCAGCATGTCGGGCGCGAGGCGTGACTGCGCCAGCACCGCGGTGTCGAACTTCTTGGCCTCGGCGTGGGTCTTCGCCTTGACCATCCAGGCGTCGAGGTTGCGGAGCATCTTCTTCATTTCGAGCAGGATCTTGTAGGGATTCATCGATTCCTCGGTTTGGGCGCAGGGCCCCTTAACACGACGCCCAGCCGCGGTCACTCATCCGACCTGCCGAGCCACGTCGCGACCGAATGGAGATCCGTGCTAATCGAGCTGCATGAGCAGCGGGTTTGGCGACAGCGGCCTGGAGATCACGGAGCACGTCGCCGCCGCATTGAAGAAAGCGGGCATCCGCGAGGCCTCGGAGATTCAACGCGCCGCGGCCGCTCCGATCCTGGCGGGGAAAGACGTCCTCATCCAATCGGCCACGGGCACCGGCAAGACGCTCGCTTACTTGCTGCCGCTGCTCCAGCGCATGCGTGGTGACGAGGCGTTCCGCCTCCTCGTGCTGGCGCCTTCGCCCGAGCTCGCGATTCAAATTCTCCGGGTGGCCGAAGCGTTCGCAGGTCCCGGCATCACCGGGGCCTCACTCGTCGGCGGCGCCAACCCAGATCGGCAGAGAGAGCGACTCAAGAAGCACCCGCGGGTCATCGTCGGGACGCCGGGGCGAGTCATCGAGATGATCTTCGACCGCCGCCTCAAGGTGGCGCAGATGAGCGCCGTCGTGCTCGACGAGACCGACGAGATCTTGTCGCCGGCCAACGAGAAGAACCTGCGCGAGATCGCCTCCAGGCCCGAGTTCAAGCCGCAGCTCGTTTTCACCTCGGCGACCTTTGCTCCCCGCGCCGAGCAGCTGGCGAAGGATCTGATGCGCGAAGGCTACGTCCGGCTCGCGCCCTCGACTCAGCCCTTGCCGAGCAAGGTCGAGCACTACTTCACGACGTTCGACGAGCGACGCAAGGAGGTTTGGCTGGCGAGGCTCCTCGACAAGCATCGCATCAAGAGGGCGCTCGTCTTCGTGAACAAGCTGGAGACCGTCGGCCACCTCTATCGCTTCCTCAACGAGAGCGGCGTCCGCGCCGTTACCGTCAGCAGCGAACGCAAGAAGAGGGGCCGTGAGCAAGCCATTCGCGACTTCAAGAAGGGTGATGCGCGCGTGCTCATCGCCACCGACACCGCCGCGCGTGGGCTCGATGTGCCCGGGCTCGACTGGGTCGTTCACTACGACGTCGCCCGCGACAAAGACATCTACGTTCACCGCATCGGGCGGACGGGTCGTGCCGGTCGTTCAGGGACGTCGGTGATGATGGTCGCAAAACAAGAGATGTTCTTGCTCGGGCGATACAACGATGAGCTCGGCGTCGAGCTGCGGCCACTTTAGCGGAGCGTGACGACATCGACAGCGAGGCTGCCGCGGTCATTGCTCAGAAGCACCTGGCCGTCCTGAATGGTCGCCTGCAACGCGAACGTACGGTCCGCTAGAGCGGCAAGCGCACCTGACTCCCCGAGCTCGAGCTTGCGCACCGATAGGTTCTTGGCGCGCTCGAGGCCTTCGGCGACACCCTTCCACCAAGGCATCGCGCCGCCGCCGTAGGCGTACACGAAGACGGCCTTGGCGCGTCCGCAGGCTCGCATCACGGCTTTTTCGTCAGGCTGACCGAGCTCGATCCACTCTTCGATGACGCCAGTGAGGTCCTTGCGCCAAAGATCGGGCTCTTCCGCGCTGCTCACGCCTTTGCCGAGCTCGAGGTGCTCGTGGGCATGCATCGCGAAGATGAGCACACGCACCATGAGGCGCTCGTCGGTCTCGGAGGGATGGCGCGCGACGGTGAGGGCGTAGTCGGCGTAGTGGCCCCGATCGATGTCAGCGACCGTGAGAGCGACTTTGTAGATCGTGGATTTGAGAGCCATGCGCCTGGGCGTCTATCACGAACTACGCCGCGCGCCGCGTCCCACTTGCTTCTTGGACCAGCCAGTCGAACAAGCTCTGCTGCCGCGGGTCGCGCGCGGCCGTGAGCTCGGGATGCCATTGCACCGCGAGGACCTGTGGATGCCCTTCGATGGTGATGGCTTCGACGACGCCGTCGTCGGCCCAGCCCACCGCGCGGACGCCGTTGCCGAGGCGATCGACCGCTTGATGATGGGTCGAGGCGATGGTGATGCGAGGCGAGCCGCAGACCTGCGCCACGAGGCAAGACGACTCGAGACGCACCTCGTGATCGACAGCGACCAGCTCAGCGCTTTCGCGGACGACACGGTGAGTCACCTTGTCGCCGACGACATCGGGCAGGTGCTGGTGGAGCGAGCCGCCGAGAGCGACGTTGATGAGCTGCATGCCGCGGCAGATGGCGAGCAGGGGATGGCGCGTCTTCATGGCGCCTTCGAGGACCGCGAGCTCGGTGGCGTCTCGGACCGCGTCGATGCCGTAACACGACGCGTGCGGCTGTGCGCTATAGCGGCTAGGGCAGATGTCACCACCGCCCACCAGCACGAGCCCTTGCACGAGGTCGAGGATGTGGGCCGCGGCGGGTCCCGGCGGCACGATGACGACGTCGGCGCCGGCACGCTCGACCGCTTGGATGTAGTCGATGGGCGCGACGAAACGCGTCGGGTCTCTGACGGAGTTGTAAGCGACAAAACCGATGCGTGGGCGGCGCATGACGACGGGGACAATTGTGCCTCAAGCCGATCGGTTTTGCGAGGTTGCCTTAGGCGCTCGTGGGATCGTGCTCGCGTTCCAAGGCGGCGAGGGCTCGCTGCACCTCGTCGAGCAAAGCCTGCTTGTCCGGAAAGGCGTTGGCGCGAATCGGTGGCCCGTAAATAATGCGGACGCGGCTGAACGGCTTGGGGATCTGCATGCGGTCCCAAGTTTTGCTCAGTGTCCAGTAGCGTGACGCCACCGAGACCACCGGCAGGACCAGCGCGTCGGCGCGTTGGGCGAGCACCGCGATACCCGGCTGCGGGATGCCGCGAGGACCGCGTGGGCCATCGACCGTGATGATGGCGCCATGACCCTGCTCCATGAGCCGAGCCATGTTGATCAGCGCGCGCAGGCCGCCCTTGTCCTTACCGTTTTTGCTGGAGGAGCCGCGCACCGGGATGATGCCGCGCACCTTCAGGCTCGGCACCAGCAGATCGCCGTCCGTCGACCGCGACACCATGGCGACGAGCCCCTTCTCGTCGTTGTGACAGACGGCGGCGACCTGGTGGGCATGCAAGGCCGCCATGACGTACGGCGTCTTCGCGGCGCGTAGTGCCGGACGCGGGTCGTTCACGAAGCCGCCTCGCGTCACCCAGCGCAAGAGCAGCATGAAGCAGGCGAGGATCCAGCCGATGAAGCGGTTCACGGCAACAGCTCTTGCGCGTCGGGGTCCTCGAGCATGCCCGGGAGCAGCGTCGACACCACGCGGATACGGTTCGAGTAGATGACCGGCACCGAGCGCTCGCCGCTCACCACGAAGGGCACGGGAACACGCACCTCGACGCGGTAAATGCCCGGCGTCGGATCGCGATAGCGGAGCTCGCGTCCGTGCACCCGCGCGACGTCTTCACCGTTGCGCAAGAGCACGATGCTAGGCGAGCCGATAGTCGTCGACGGACCGAGGACGACCAGCTCGGCCGCGTCGATGTCGCGCACGATGCCGCCATTTTTCCCCGTCCACTCGTTGCCGTTGCGCGCGCCGAATTCGAAGTAGGGTGCTTCGCCGAAGAGACCCGCGGCGCAGAAGAACGCGCCTCGGCTGAGCTGGTCGAGAAGAGCAACGGGGCGCTGACCGGGGTCGTCGGGAAGCGCGTCATCGAGGATGAGGTTCCACGTGGAGAGGTCCTGGGTGGCGTCGATGGCCTCCAGCGAGCCGGCGCCGCAGAACCCGACGACGTCGCGCGTTTCGGCGTCCCAGAGGCGCAAGGCTTCGCGGTCGCGCTCGTAGAGCTGCGCCAAGGCGAGCCGCGCATTGACCTGTGCTCCGAGCACGAGTGGGACGAGGCCGAACGAGAAGCTGCCGGCGAGGCGCCGCGAGGTCGGAGCGAAGCTCGCGATCTCGAAGCCCCCGGCGCCCTCGTGCTCACCGGTCCACGGCCGTTTCGGATCGCTCGGGTGACTGATGACCGGCACGCCGCCGAGGGACCGGATGGCCTCGTGGATACGCGGTGCCATGCGCTCGCCCGCCGACAATACGTAGCCGGTGCCGAGACCGACGACGAGGCCCGCTGGGGTCGCGAGCTCCGCATACGAAAGGATGACAACGCCATCGCGGACGACGGGGCCGGCGAGCTGGGCGTTGGGGTCGGTGATCACCACGAACGACAACCCCGCGGCCTTGGCGCGCGAGGCGAGGGCGTCGAGCGACACGAGGCCTCGCTCCTGCACGTCGGCGCGCACGTGATAGGCGCCGCGTGGCCGGTACGATGGTCCGCTCTCGAGGACGGGCGTGCGCCTGTCGTGGACGTGGCGCGCGAGCCCGAACGCAAACGCTCCGAGCACCACCACGATGATGGC
>JBGGMJ010000018.1:0-11970 GCA_041288095.1 Myxococcota bacterium | reverse complement strand
GACACCGAAGCGATCTTCTGCGCGCTCTTGGGCTTCCTCGCCGAGCGCAACTGGCGGAGCCTCGCCGAAGTCGATCCCGTGGAGCTGCGCGATTGGCTCACCCGGATGAACGACAAGGGCGAGCTCACCGTCGTGCTCTCGGATGGCAGCGACGTCGTGGTCTACGTCGACAAGAGCAGCACCACCGGCGCGCACGTGTGGGAAGTCTTCCCCCCTTACGAGCAGCTCGCCTTTGGTGACGTCGACTTGGCGGTCGACTTCGCGCGCCGCGGCGTCAAGGCGCGCAAAGGTGTGGTCATCGCCTCGAATCCCCTGGAGCCGATGCCGGGCAGCACCGCCGCCTGGGCCAAGGTCGAGCCGGGCACGCTCATGATCGTCCGCCAAGGGGCCATCTTGACCAAGCTCGCCCCTGGGGTCAGCGACCGACCAGCGGGCATTCGCAAGGCCAACCTACGCCCGAGCAAGGTGCCCGCTAAAACGCTCAACGTGCGTCACCGCACCACGTACAAGTACGTGACGGCCGTCGAGCGCAGCATGCACCTGTTACGCCTGACGCCGGTCCACGATCCGCTGCAGCACGTGCTGTCGCACCGTGTGACGTTGTCGGTCGACGGCCAAATGCGCTCCTACGAAGACGTCCACGGTAACCGCGTGCGGCGCGTCCTGCTCGAAACGCCGTTCAACGAGCTCATCATCGAGGCCGAGTCGACGGTGCGCCTGCTCGACACCGATCCACTCGATTTCCGTCCACTGCGGGCGCGCTCGACGATTCCGTTGGTGTGGATGCCCTGGCACCGCCAGATCTTGGCGCCGTTTCTCTTGCCCCCCGAGCTCCCCGAGAGCGAGCTGCAAGAGCTCACGGAATACGCCTTGAGCTTCGTCGAGCGTAACGACTCCGATTTGCTCGATACGCTGCTCGACCTCAACGCTTCGATCTTCAAAGAGTACGAATACCGCCAGGGCGCGACCACGCTGCACACGACCGCCTTTCAGGTCTACACGGACCGGCATGGCGTGTGTCAGGACTTCACGAACCTGTTCATTTGCCTCGCGCGCCTGCTCGGCGTCCCGGCGCGCTACGTCTGCGGCTACATCCACACCGGTCCAAAAAATCCGAATCAGCGACAGGGCGAGGCATCGCACGCCTGGGCGCAGGTCTATCTGCCGGAGGTCGGTTGGAAGGGGTTCGACCCGACCAACGGCATCATCACGCAAACTGATCACGTTCGCGTCGCCGTGGGCCGCAACTATGTCGACGCCACACCAACGTCGGGCACGATCTTCGTCGGCGGAGGCACCGAGACCCTGACCGTCGACGTCCGCTGCGAGCCGGTCGAAGGCTTGTAGTCGCTCAGGTCCGGGGATGACGGCCGTGCTCAGCTCGCGGTTTTGTGCGCGCCGAGCCGCGCCGCCATGTTCACGAGATCGGGTAACGACGCCGCCTTCATCTTGCGCATGACCTGACCACGGTGAGCTTTCACGGTGATCTCGCTGATGCCGAGCTCGGCGCCGACCTGTTTGTTGAGCATGCCGGCGACCACGAGGGCCATGACTTCGCGCTCGCGGCGCGTCAACGCTTCGTATTTGTCGCGGAGGGCGCGCAGGTCGCCGTCGAGGCGGAGCATGAGAGTGCTGCGCTCCATGGCATCCGCGATAGCGCGCAACATCGTGGCGTCTTCGAAGGGTTTGGTGAGGACCTCGACAGCGCCTGCCTTCATGGCTTGCACCGTCAGCGGTACATCGCAGCGATCGGTGACGAAGATGATGGGCAGCTCGGTGCGCCGGGCGAGCGCGCGCAGCACCTCGATGCCGCCAGCGGTGGGGAGCTTCACGTCGAGCACCAGGCAACATGGTCCCGCGTGCGATGTCGGCTCGAAGGCTTCCGCCGAGCAAAATGTCAGCGATCGCAAACCCGCGCCTTCGAGCATGCGCTCGAGCGACGAGCGAACCGGGGGGTCATCGTCGATGACGATCACGGTAGGCAAAACGTCGGCGGCCTCGGCGCGGGGCATGAGGTTTCGCTCTCATGCCGCGAGCCCGAGGCGCAAGCCGACGCGCGAGGCGATCGGCTACTGCCGCGAATTCATGGCGAGCGTCGCGTCACGTGCCGCCTCTTCGGTGGTCTTTCCGCGTTGGCGGGCGACGATGTACGGCGCGTACCAGTCCGACCAGTGGTGCTTCGCGGCGGTCTTCTCGTAGGCGCCGTGCGCCTGCTCGACCTCGCGCAGGAGCTCCGTCAGCGTCGCGACGTCCAGGCTGCTGAAGCCGCGGCCCGGCAAGCGCGCCTTCACCTCTTGGACCAGGAAGCTGTTGCCGTCCGGGTCGGTGAAGCTGAAGTAGCTGCTGTAAGGCTTCGACTCCGGATGCGGTCCGGCGGTACGCGCATCCTTGTTGTAAATGCTGAGCCCTCCCGTGAAATGGAAGACCTCGCCGGCGTTGACGTCGGCGGCGAGGAGCGAAGCACGCGCCGCTTGGATGTCATCGACGACGAGGAAGGTGCCTTGCACCGAACCGGCAGCGGCTTGCGTCAGCCCTTTACCGAACATCACCGAGGTCGCCGAGCCGGGAGGCGTCATCTGCACGACATGCCAGTCATCGCCCTTGGCGAAGTCGGCGTCGAGGCGCCAGCCCAAGCGACCGTAGAAGCGCTTGCTGCGTTCGACGTCCGCGACCGGCAAGACCACGACTTCGAGCTTGAGATCGACTGCTTTGGTGTTGGTTTCAGAGGTCTTCATGACACCTATCTCCATTGTTCGTACTTCGACGTGGTGGAAGATGCGCCCCTCCCGAGTAACTAGCCATGAGACCTTGGTATTGGGTCGCCGTTGCCGGCACGCGCCCCACGTATTATCTGGGCAGGCATGGTGACGCTCCTTCGCCTCCGCGCGGCGATTTGGCTCCTCGCTGTCGTTCTTGGCGGGCTCATCTCGGCATGCGGCGCCGAGGGCATGAACGACGACGATGACGATGATGGCGACGACGACCCGGTTACCTACAGCATCGGCGGCACGGTCGCCGGCCTCTCCGGCACGTTGGTGCTCCGCAACAACGGCGGCAACGACCTCTCGTTGACCGCGAATACCGCCTTCACGTTCACCACCGAGCTTGCTAACGGCGCGACTTACGCGGTGACGATAGCGACCGAGCCCGCCGACCAGGATTGCGTCGTCGCGCACGGCAGCGGCTCTGTGAGCGGCGCCGACGTCGGCAACGTCACGGTGACCTGCACCGACGAGGCACTTCCCGATACGCCGGCGATCGTCCGCGTGACCACCAGCGTCGACGCGACCGTCCACGGTTCGGCGCTGTTGTTCGTGGTCGCGGGCGGCGATGATCTCACCTACGCCTGGCGTAGCGTCGGCAACGACGCCGTGCTCAACGAGGGTGCCGAGCCGTTCTTCTTGATCACGGATCTCACCGCGAGCGACGACGGCAATTGCTACACCGTCACCGCGAGCAACGCCGGTGGCGAAGCCGTGAGCGATGCCATGTGCCTGAACGTCGGCGACGTCTCCTATGATTTCAACGAGAACAGCGGCGCCATCGAGAGCGACAGCAACGTCGGCCAGCTCTTCGGCAATCTCTTGCTCGCGCTCGTTGGGCTCTCGACAGGCGGCCCAACGCGCCCACTCGAGGCCTTTTGGGAAGAGCCGGGGACGCTCGACGGCGCCGCGGTGAGCGCCAGCGCGCCGATCCCACTCGGTCGCCACACGCTGGCGCGCAACTCCATCCTCATCACCTACGATTTTCCCGACGAGGTTGGTGTAGGCACCATGACCGTCCACTTTAGCGGCCTCGACAGCGGTCCAGGTATCGTCAACGGCAGCGTCGACGTCGTCGTGACGCGCGACGCGACGGGCCCCACGAGCTACGAAGACCAGGTCATCATGGCGCTACGCGACGAGCTGTCCATCGGCGGCGATAACGGCGTCTACAAGACCGACGTCGACGGCTACCGCACGCTCACCATGCAACGATCGGGCACGATCGGCGCGTTCCATCTGGTCACCACCGCCGATGTCGACTTCCAGAGCGCCGCGATGAGCTTCCATGACGTCGATGGCTTCGCGCACATCTTCGCCAACGCAACGCCCGGCATCCTCACCTTCAACAGTAACGGCACCGCGAGCGGCGCGCTGGTCGTCTCATCGAGCCAGCTCGGCCCACCCGACGAAGAGGTGCAGCACTGTGTGCTCGTACCGAGCGGCGACGGCATCGAATGGGAGCTCTTCCTCGACTAGGTGACGCATGCGAGTCGGACCAGGACAACCAAAGCCAATCGGCGACGCCGCGCAGGATGGCGGTGAACAGGCGGTGGTGCCGATCTCCACCGACGGCGCCGCGCCCGTTGCTCCGCGAGGCGGAGTGCCGCCGAACCCCAGCCTGACGCTCACCGAGCCCGGCGCTACCGGCTTCATGCGCGGCCGCGCCCCGTTGGTCATCGCCCACCGCGGCGGCGCCTCGGAAGCCCCCGAAAACACGCTCGCGGCGTTCCGCAATGCCCTGCGCGCCGGCGCTGACTGGTCGGAGCTCGACGTGGGGCTGTCGCGCGATGGTCGCGTCATGGTGATCCACGACGACACCGTCGACCGCACGACCGATGGGCACGGACGCCTCGAGGACTTGAGCTTCGCGGATCTGCGCCGTCTCGACGCGGGCAGCGGCGAGCGCCTACCGACGTTGGAAGAGGCGTTGGCCATCCCGGGCGCGCGCTTCGTCGTCGAGATGAAGCGGTCATCGCGCCCAGACGCTTTAGCGGACGCCACCGTGCGCGCCATCCAAGCCGCGAGCCTCCAGGGTCGCGTCGTCGTCGGCAGCTTCGAGCGCGATCTCTTGCAGCGGGTGCACGCGCGCGACCCGTCGATTCCGCTCCTGGGCTTCGTCGGTGACGAGCACGCCTTGCAGCCCATGCTCGAGCTGCCGCTCACCGTGCTGGGTGTCTCGGGGAACGTCGTCGACGCGGCGCTACGCTCGCGCCGGCCGGGCCTCGCGGTTTGGGCCTGGACCATTCAAAACCCCGGCGAGGCTCGCCAACTCGCCGAGCGCGGCGTCGACGGCATCATCACCGACGGACCGAGCGCGGTCATTCCCGTGCTCCGCGACAATCGCTGAAGGAACCCCGTGGCCAAGAAGCAACTACCGAAGACAGCCATCCCCGAGCTCATCGCGAAGCTCCGCACTCTCTATCCCGACGCCAAGACCGAGCTCGATCACAAGAACCCCTTCGAGCTGCTGGCGGCGACCATCTTGTCGGCGCAAACCACCGACAAGCGCGTCAACATGGTGACGCCGGTGCTCTTCGCGAAATATCCCGACGCTCAGGCGCTCGCTAAAGCGGAGCAGCTCGCCGTCGAAGACATCGTCCGCACCACCGGCTTCTATCGCAACAAAGCGAAGTCGATCATCGGCATGGCGAAGGCTCTGGTGGAGCGCCACCAAGGCGAGGTGCCACGCACGCTCGCCGAGCTCATCAAGATCCCTGGCGCCGCCCGCAAGACCGCGAACGTCGTGCTCGGTGCCGCTTTCGGGCTCGCGGAGGGCGTGGTCGTCGACACACACGTGCAACGCTTGTCCCAGCTCATCGGGCTCACGCGGCACGACGACGTCAAAGACATCGAGCAGGATCTGATGAAGCTCATCCCCCAAGCCGATTGGGTCGACTTCAGCCACTTCCTCATTCTGCACGGCCGCCGCGTGTGCATCGCCCGTGCGCCTCAGTGCGACGTCTGTCCTCTGAACGACCTCTGCCAGTCGGCATTCGATCCGAAGGTCGGCTACGTGCCCGCGAGCGCGAAGGCCGCCAAACCGTCCAAGAAGAAGGTGGTCGTCGAGACCAAGGCCATCCGGGCGGCGCGCGCCAAAGCAAGGCGCTAGCTTCGCGCGACGCATTGCTTACCTTCGTACGGGAGGTTTCATGCGTCGCTTGCTCACGAACACAGGCGCGGGCTTGGTGGCCACCGCCGCCATGACCATCGCCATGGAAGCGATGTTCCGCTTCTTGCCGCGGCACCAGCGCTATCCGTTGCCGCCTCGGCTCATCACCTCCCGCCTGCTCCGGCGCGTCGGCACGCCGCGGCGCGTCCGCCGTCACAAAGGCGCGCTCACCATGGTCAGCCATTTCGGCTACGGCGCGGCCGCTGGGGCGTTGCACGCGCCGATCACGGGGTTACGGTTGCATCCGTTCGTGGAGGGGCCACTCTACGGGTTGGCCTTGTGGGCTGTCAGCTACCTCGGGTGGTTGCCGTCGATGGGCATCTTGCCGCACCCGGATCACACTCCGCGGAAGCGGACGGCACTCATGGTGGCGGCGCATCTGGTCTGGGGTACGAGCCTCGCGACGATGGCGCAGGCGGTCGACTAGGAGCCGTCGATATCGTGGTCGGGCACGTCGACCACGACCGGACAATGGTCCGAGAGCTCCGCCATCACCGCCACGTGGGCGGCGTCGAGCTTCTTGCAGGCGAGGGCGCTGCAAATACCGCTCACGCGCACGGGCGCGTCGTCTGCTTCCTGCATGGTCGCGGCGATGAGCACGTGATCGAGGAGGGTGCCGTGCTCGTTGTAGTACTCGCTGCAGCCGAGCTGTAGCGAGGCAATGCGATAGGGAAACGACAGGCCGCGTAGCGCATCGATCATGGCCGCGAGCTCCGCCGCCGCCGTGGGGATGCCACAGCCCCTGCAGCCCATGGTGTTGAAGTCCCCGAGCACGATGACATCGTCGTCCGCGCGAGCGGTCTGCATGGAGTGCGTGAGAGTCTCGATGCGCCGCCAAGCCTCGCGGCGGTTGTTCTGGTCGCGCTCTTCCTTGCCGGAGTCGAGGTGGACGGTCGCCAGGTGAAAGTCGAGCCCGCCCCGCAGCGAGCGCACGTATCCCGTCAACGCCGGGCGCAAACGTCCAGGGCACGAGGCTTGGGCTTTCTTCACCACCGTCGGGTCGATCTCGCCGCGCGTCGCGATGTCGGTCATGGCCACGCGGTCGCTGCGATAGAGCATCGCGAGGTGCTGGCTCTCCGGATGCGGACAGTCGTCGACCGCGACCTGCCACTTGGCGCGCGTGTGCCGCGCGAGCTGGTCGACGACGCTCTCCATGGCCGCCGCCGCGGATGGCGAACGCTTGATCTCCTGGAGCATGAAGACGTCCGCGTCGAGCCACGCCAAGGCGCAAGCGAGCCACTCGAGGTTGGTGCCCGCCGTCTTTCCCGGCCCGCCATCGGGGAACCAGCGCACGTTCCAGGTGACGACCCGCACCACCTCACCGGCACGCTCCAGGCGCTCGCCACGCGCGATGCTCTCGGCGCATGCCTTGGCATCGCGGAAAGCCGACCCGTCCGCTGTGGCGGACAACATGGCCAGCGCGATACTCAGCACTATCAACTGCCGGCGTCCGCCGCCTGGTCTTCTTCTTCGGCCACCGGCACGGTTGCGTCGAGCGACTGCCCGGCTTTCTCGAGGAGCGCCTGCGCCTCCATGCGCTTGCTCGCATCACCGGACTTCATCGCCGAGATGAGCTTGCGTAAGCCGAGGGCATAGTCGCCGAGATCCGACTGGAGCTTTTCGGTGTCGAGCTTCTTCGGCGCCGGCATGGCGCGCTTGAGCTGCACCCGCAGCGTGCCACGAATCTGATTCACCAGGACCATCACGAGGTCGTAGGTTTCGAGCTGAATCAAGCGCAGGCGCTTCTGAAACTGGACGTTGTCCGCTTCAGCGGGATTTTCCTTGATGGCCGCGACCGCCGCGAAGAGCTTGGTGCGCAGCGGCTTCATGCGCGGCTCTTTGGCGTGCTTGAACGCTTCGAGCACGGTCACCATGTAGTCGAGCTGCGCCCGGGGATCGTCACCCGCTGGCGGTGGGCCCAAGCTCGCAAAGGGGTTCGCGTCGCTCACCCTCTGGTCCATAACACCCGCTCCGGGTGGTGTCAGGCCATCGGCTCGGGAACGGGGGCGATGGTCGGCTCGCGCTTCTTGCGCGCCTGGCCGTCTTCCTCGGTCCACTCTTCGTCGTCCGTGGTCGCCGCATCGGCGAGGAACGCAATCGTGCTCGCGAGAGGCGCGCCTGCCGCCGACGCCAACGCCGCGGCTGTGTGCCCTCCTGCCTTGGCGAGCTCGCTCCATTTGAGCTTGCCCTTCGCCATCAAGAGACCGACGAAGCGCGCGAAGTGCCACAACGCGTAAGCCGCCGAAGCAATGGCGCCGAGGGTCGGAATACCCGCGAGGAACGCCGCCGCGCCCGGGGCCGCCATGCCTGTCTTCAGTGCCGGGTTGTTCAGGAGCTTGGCGAGGGGCGCCATGGCCGCGCGGAAATCGCTGTCGGGAGCGGCGTCGCGCTGGCCGGAGGCTTCCCGGGACATCGCGGTCGGCGGCAGGTGGAGCTGCGACGTCGCGCCCGGATCGACAGTGCGCTGCATCTGCGCCGTCGCCATCGAGGGCGTCGCCTCGGAGCGGGCCGTCGTGACGTGCTCGGCTCCCGCGGTCGTAGTGGGCGTCTCACCCGTGATGCGAACGTTTGGTTGAATCCCCGTCGGTCCGGTGATCGCCATTGAGCCTCGCTCCACATCGCTGAAACACGCGCGACCCAGCCCGTCGCGGCGCAGCTAATGTGAACGTAACCGGGTCGGCTCGATTTTGGCTAGGCCAAAAGTGCGATTTGGACAGCGACAAGATGGCTCAGTGCTTTAGCCCAGAGCGAGGAAGGCGCCGGCAATGACGAGGGTCGCGGATGCGAGAGCGGCGCCGGTGAGCTCTTGGCGGACACGCAAGCCGTGCAGGAGCCTGTCGACCCCTGCTTCGCCAAGATAGGGGAGCGTCACCTGACGAATCTGCCCATCATCCCTGCGGTCGGCCCAGCGGGTACTGTCAGGCAAGCTCCGGAGCTGGCTCTGCATAGCTGCGCGCTCGCTTGCGGGCACGCCGGCGAGCTCGAGCGCCCGAACGACCGCGAGCGTCCGGTAACCGCCGGCAATCTCGCCCGCGGGTCCAGGCCCTGTGCTCAAGAATCCACTCATGAACCGACCCCAATTTTCATCTGGTCGGTTTATCGGCCGCTTGCCGCCGAGGTTGCGGGGACCGCCTAGACGGCCGCCTCTTCCTCGCTGTCCTCTTTGACGACTTCCTTCTTGCCCTCGGCGATTTCCAGAGCGATTTCATCGTTCTTGACGTCGACTTTGACCTGGCCGCCGTGCTGCAGCTTGCCGAAGAGGATTTCGTCCGCGAGCTTGCGCCGCACTTCCTTGTCGATCAGCCGGCCCATGGGGCGGGCGCCGTTGACCTTGTCGTAGCCCTTCAGCGCGAGCCAGGAGCGCGCCTTGTCGCTCAAGGTGAGGGTCACCTTCTTGTCGCGAAGCTGGGTCTCGAGCTCACCGACGAACTTTTCGACGACCTGTTTGATGGTCTCTTCACCGAGATGCTGGAACGAAATCCAGGCATCGAGACGATTGCGAAACTCGGGCGCGAACGTGCGCTCGATGGCCGCTTTGGCGTCCTTGGTCTCGACGCCTCCGCCGAAGCCGATGCCCGCGCGCGCGGCGTCGGCGGCGCCCGCGTTGGTGGTCATGATGATCACCACGTTGCGGAAGTCGGCTTTGCGGCCGTTGTTGTCGGTGAGGGTCGCGTGATCCATGACCTGCAGCAAGATGTTGTAGAGGTCGGGATGCGCCTTCTCGATTTCGTCAAAGATGAGCACCGCGTGCGGGTGCTTGATGATCTGATCGGTCAGCAACCCACCTTGGTCGAAGCCGACGTAGCCCGGCGGCGCGCCAATCAAGCGCGATACCGTGTGCTTCTCCATGTACTCCGACATGTCGAAGCGAATGAGCTCGACGCCCATGATCTTCGCGAGCTGACGCGCCAGCTCGGTCTTACCGACGCCGGTTGGTCCGCTAAAGAGGAACGAGCCTACCGGACGCTGCGGTGAGCCGAGGCCCGAGCGCGACAGCTTGATGGCCGACACCAGCGAGTCGATGGCGTTGTCTTGTCCGTAGATCACGAGCTTGAGATCGCGATCCAACGTCTGCAGCTTTTCCTTGTCGCTGGTCGACACGGTGCGCGGAGGAATGCGCGCGATCTTCGCGACGATGTTCTCGATGTCCTTCGGCCGGATGTTCTTCGGCCGCTTGTTCTCGGGGAGCAAGCGCACCGCGGCGCCCGCTTCGTCGATGACATCGATGGCCTTGTCGGGGAGGTGCCGGTCGTTGATGTATTTGGCCGACAGCTCGACCGCCTGCTCCAACGCCGGGTTCGTGTAGGTCACGCCGTGGTGCTTCTCGTATTGCGGCTTGAGACCCTTCAAGATCTTGATGGCGTCTTCGATCGACGGCTCGGTGACCTCGATCTTCTGGAAGCGTCGCGCCAAGGCCCGGTCGCGCTCGAAGGCCGACTGGTACTCCTTGAAGGTCGTGGAGCCGATGCAGCGCAGCTCGCCGTTGGCGAGAGCCGGCTTCAAGATGTTCGACGCATCCAAGGTGCCGCCGCTCACGGCGCCGGCGCCGACGATGGTGTGAATCTCGTCGATGAAGAGAATGGCGTGCTTGCGATCGGTGATCGCTTTGATGACCGCCTTCAAGCGCTGCTCGAACTCGCCGCGGAACTTGGTGCCGGCGATGAGTGAGCCCATGTCGAGCGCGAAGACCTCGGCGTCTTTCAACAAATCGGGAACATTCTTCTCGTGGATGGCAAGCGCCAGGCCCTCCGCGATAGCGGTCTTGCCTACGCCGGGCTCACCGACGAACACCGGGTTGTTCTTGCGGCGGCGGCAGAGCACATGGATGGTGCGCTCGAGCTCGGCGGCGCGGCCGATCAACGGGTCGATCTTACCTTCGGAAGCCTTCTTCAAGAGGTCGACGCAGAAAGCCTCCAGGGGATCGCCCTTGGGCTTCGTGGAGCCGCCTTCTTCGTCGTCTTCGCCTTCGATACGACGCATGTCGGGCACGCCCGAGAGGTCACCGGTCTTCGAGACGCCGTGCGAAATGAACTCGAGGACGTCGAGACGGGTCACGCCCTGCTTGTTGAGCAGGAACACCGCGTGCGACTCGGGCTCGCGGTACATGGCGGCGATGACGTCGCCGGCGTCGATCTCTTTTTTCCCGGACGACTGCACGTGGACCGCGGCACGACGCAAGACGCGCGTCACGCTCATGGTCTGCTCCATTTCGAACTCGCGGTCGTCCGGAACGGTATCGAGAGTCGCGAGATAGGCTTCGAGGTCGCGCTCGAGCTGCTTGAGATCGGCGCCGCAGGCCTCGAGGACCTGAACGGCGAAGTCGTTCTTGAGCAGCGCGAGCAGCAAGTGCTCGAGACAGACGAGGTCGTGGCGGCGACGGCGGGCATCGTCGACGGCGAGATTGAAGGTGGCTTCCAGCTCTTTGGCGATCATTCTTCCGGCTCCACACTGCAGCGCAGGGGGTACTCGTGCTCACGCGCCATGCGCATGACCTTGTTGGCTTTTGATTCAGCTATTTCGTAGCTGAATATTCCAGCGACGCCGACTCCGCGGCGGTGGACGTGCAGCATGATGTTCACGGCTTCCGATTCGGAATGATGGAAGATCGTGCGCAACACATCCACGACAAATTCCATCGTGGTGTAGTCGTCATTGTGCAGCAGCACCTTATAAAGGTGCGGACGTTTGACCTTTTTCTCGGTCTCGGTGGCGACGTCACCCTCGGGTGTGGCCACACCCGGCGAGCGATCGTCGCCATTCGGGGCTTTGGGGCCAGCCATGGCTAGTCCAAGTATAAGCACGCCTGGCCGGCCGCGCGAGTGCTTGTGAGGCAGAGTTGCTCGAAGGCCCCAAGGGGGCTAACCAGAGCCTCGTGATCTCCGCTCCGCAGCGCGATCCGGCCGCCCTCGACCGCACCCAGCCCATGGGGGTCAAGGTCCCGATCAGACCCGCCAAGCGGCGACGTCTTGGCTGGGGGAACCTGCCCCTTTGGGTCAAGCTGGTGCTGCTGGTGAACCTGCTGCTCATTGCCGCGGT
>JBGGMJ010000017.1:0-5911 GCA_041288095.1 Myxococcota bacterium | reverse complement strand
AAAGAGCTTCTCTACATTCCCCTGCCCTACGCCGAGCGGGCGCAGGGCAAGGCGATCGTCGACGTCCTGGCCTACCGCACCGCTAAAGGTGGAGTTTCATTACTACTTTTGGCCCTCGGACCGGGCGCTGTGGTGCCTTTGATCGGTGGCCTCCTAGTTGCCTGGCTCGGGGTCGCCTGGAACCTGGCGAAGCGCTTTCGCCGACTCACGCAACGAACGGAGAGCACTGCCCGATAACTGAAGTGAACATCGACGACTCGATAAACGAGGGGTTTTATGTCGATCCGGGCTGGGCTTCTTTCGACAGTGGTTTTGGCTGTGGTGGTTTTGCTGGCGGGCGACCTAGCGCAGGCGGGGAGCTACGCTGGCAACAACGGCCTCATGCCCAACTACGGCGCGGGAGCTACCGACCACTCGGCAACCCGAGTCGATACCGAGGTCTTTGGCTGGAACGTCGACTTCAGCGCGGTTGCCGCGGTGGTGACGACGGCGCGCCGCGGACCCGGCGGCCGCACCCGCGGTCAGGTGTTGATGGTGGTTTGGGGCACGAACAGCGTTCGCGCCATCGAGAACATCGAGATCAATGTCATCACGGCGGCTGACCTGCCGCACGATCCAGTGGCGCTCGACGACGCCAAGTCGAAGCTCATGGACGTCGACTACAACCTCGCGCGCATGTACCCGCAGCGTCCCAAGAAGAAGAAGCCGGACGGCTGGATGAGCGTCGAGACGGTCTTCGATCCGGTCGCGGTCGGTCCCACCGATTGCCAGGCCGCGGTGGGTTTCGTCCTCGAGGCGCGTGGTCAGATCCGCTTTCAGCCGCACGAGGTCATCCCCGACGTCCGCGGCAACTGCCGCGACCTGCGCATGAGCAACGTCCGCACCTACTGGGGTCGCCCCGACGTCGCCGTCGCCATGGCCAAGTTCGACATGTCGCCGGACGAGCACGAGATGAGCTTCCGCCAGCCGGTCTCAGCGCGCTGGAGCCGCGCTCGCGAGCTGCGCATCTTGGTCCGCACCAACGACCCGAAGGGCGCCCGCACGGACCGCGTCACCCGGGCGCTTGCGAAGTACGGCCGCATCCGCATCGAAGGTGTCGGCCGCGGCAACAAGAGTGGCGTCACCGCGACGCAGGACTTGGCCCTACTGGCGAACCGCATGGGCAATGAAGTCGAGCTCCCCCGCGAGCCCGGCATGGTCGAAGGCGGTGCCGATATCGTGGTCACCTTGGGCGACGACGATCCGGTGCGCTCGGCGGCTCGCGGCAGTTATCCGCGCATTACCTATCGGTAGACTCCTTCACGGGCCACTTGAGCCTCGGCGCGGCCCGTCGTTAGTCTAGGGGTGATGACCCCCGGCAACATCCCCACGAGTGTCCTCGAGCAGTACGGGCTCGCGGGCGCGACGCTCACGCCCATCACTGCCGGCCACATCAACGCCACGCTTGCCGTCGAGCATCAAGGCCGCAAGCTCGTCATCCAGAGGCTGAGCAAGATCTTCGGCGAGGAGATCCACGAAGACATCGAGGCGGTGACACGGCACCTCGCGATGAAGGGCATGGTCACGCCGTTGCTCGTGCCGACGCGCACCGGGGCTTCGTTCGCACGCGACGAAGAGAGCAACGTCTACCGCGTCTTCACCTGGGTGACCGGCGACACGCACCTGAAGGCGACGTCACCGGCGATGTGCGAAGCCGCCGCCGAGCTGCTCGGTCGTTTTCATTTCGCTTTAGCGGACTTGAAGCACGCCTTCAAGAACAAGCGCGGCAACATCCACGATACGCCGAAACACGTCGCCAAGCTCGAGAAGGTGTTGGCGACGCACGCGAGCCACGCCTGCTTCGGCGCCGTCGAACCGGTGTGCAGGCGCATCCTCGAGCGGCTCGCCGGCTTACCGTCGCTCGCGAGCCTGCCGGTGCGTGTCGTGCACGGTGACCCCAAGATCAGCAACGTCATGTTTACGCCCGCTGGCGAGGCGCTTTGTCTGGTCGACCTCGACACGCTGGGCCCGGCGAACATCGCGGTCGAGCTCGGCGACGGTCTACGCTCCTGGTGCAACCCGCAAGCCGAAGACAGCCTCGAGAGCAGTATCGACCTCGAGTTCTTCGCGGCGGCTGTGCGCGGCTACCTCCGCGGCGCCAAGGGTCTGCCCACGTCCGCTGAAACGGAGATGATCCCGATCGGCGTCGAGACCATTGCCTTGGAGCTCGCCGCGCGTTTCGCCACGGACGCGCTGGAGGAAAACTACTTCGGTTGGGACAAGACCCGCTTCGAACGTTCGAGCGACCACAACCTACTGCGCGCGAAAGCGCAGCTCATCGTCGCCGACGCCATGCACGCCAAGCGCGACGCGGCGCTGAAGCTGCTGAAGTAGTCGCGGCGTTGAAGCTGCTGAAGTAGACGCGGCGCTGAAGCCACTGAGAGTAGCTAGCGCTTCTCGAACACCGCGTGCGACAACCGCGGATCTTCCTCGAGCGCCTCGCGCTGCCGGATCTTCCAGACGTTGTCGTCGATGGGAGGCATGCGCACCGCATCCGCGGCCGCGATCACATCGGGCACATACGTGACATCGAGCAGATCACACATCGGCATGGCCTCCGCGAAGATGCGGGCGCCGCCGATGAACCAGAGGTGCTTGCCGTATGGCGTGCTCTCCGCGAGCTTCACCGCGTCGCTCAACGAGCGCACCACCTCGACACCCGGTGCCGTGAGCCCATTGCGCGTCACCACGATGTTGCGGCGCTCGGGCAACGCCTTGCCAATCGACTCGTAGGTGAGCCGCCCCATGACGATGGTGTGCCCGACCGTCAGCCGTTTGAAGCGCTTGAGATCCGCCGAATAGTGCCACGGCAGCTTGTTGCCGACACCGATGACGCCGTTCGCCGAGACGGCGACGATGATGCCGCGAATCAAACTGCCACCTTGAAGTTGATTGCCGGGTGCGCCTCGTAGCCCTCCAAGACGAAGTGCTTCATGAGCGCCTCGGTGTCGAGCTCGAGCAACGGCTTCACGTCATCGAGATCGCGTAGCTCCGGCGACAGCGTGAGCGTCGGCAGCTTCTTCGGCTCGCGCTTCAATTGCTCGCGCAGCCCCGGCACATGGTCGTATTCGGCCATGCTGCCATCCGCTTTAGCGGTATAGATGTGCGCGTCGATCAACGTATGCGCGAAGGTGCCCACCGGCATGTCGGCGAAACGCGCCATCAAATGCAGGATCAGCGCATAGCCCGCGATGTTGTACGGCAGCCCGAGCGCGACGTCGCACGAACGCTGCGTGAGATGCAGACACAACCGCGGCTTGCCCGCCTCGTCCATCTGCACGTTGAACACGAAGAACGCATGGCACGGCGGCAGCCTGCTGGTCTGCGCATTCCCCGGCGCCCACGCCGATACCACCAGGCGCCGGCTCATCGGATTCTTGCGTAGCTCCTCCAACACGAAGCGGATCTGATCGTTGTTCGCCGGCTGCCCCTGCGCGTCATGAACCGGAAAGTTTCGCCAGAAGTTTCCGTAGGCGCTCGGCACGAACCCCTTCTCGTCGGCCCACGGATCCCAGAACTTGCAGCCGTGCTTCTTGAGCAACCCGATGTGCTTCTCACCGCTCAAGAACCAAAGGTTCTCGACCACGATGTTCTTCCAGCTCACCGTCTTGGTGGTGAGCATCGGGAAGCCCGCGCTCAAGTCGATGGCGTAGTTGACGTTGAAGGTCGACAGCGTGTCGACACCCGTGCGGTTGGGCTTGCGGGTGCCGCGCTCTAAGACCGTACGAACGACGTCGAGGTACTGCTGCATGCTCCCAATCTAAGCACGCCAGCCCGACAGTTTTCTACGTCCCGACCCTCCTTGCTGGAGGCCCTGCCCGGCTGTTTGCAGAGCGCCGCTTCCGCCAGCGGTTTGCACGTTCAACACCCAGATCGAGCTCCGCCTGATAGTTGTTGTGAGCCGCACAATGGAGCGTGAGGTTCGAGAGCTCCGTTTTTCCGCCCAGCGCCACCGCGAGAATGTGGTGCACATGCAAAGCGCGCCGCGCTGTGCATCGCCCGCCTATGCCAACGAAGGTGCACCGATGCCCGTCGCGTTCGCGCACCGACCTCTCCATCCACCGGGGAATGCGTCGCTCGCGGGGGTCGTGCGCGCGCTGCATCGATGCGGCGGATCTCTCCGCTCGCTTCAGGCCCTTCTGCTTCTTCACACGGAGTGCCTCGTGAAGCGCAGCGAGAGCGTCGCGCAGGATGACGTTACAGTCGTCTTCACTCGCCATGTCTTGAACCCTGGTGAGCAACTCCTTCGTCTCGGTGGTCATCTCCGCCTGAAACCTCCAGGTACTCTCGGAGACTTGTCTCGGCGGCAGCTTGCGCAGGCCGGCAACGCACTCCTCGGGCTGCTCCCTCGCGATGATGGCTTTGATCTCGCTGGTGGATTTTCCGGCTGCTTCTTGAATCAAGCGTTCGCCATTCTCCGGCGTGATGACCTTGTCGAGAAGTGCGAGGCCAGTGAGGTGAACCTTCCGCTCGGCGATGAGCGGCTTGACGACGTCGGGAAATCGGTCGGCGAGTGACGCGGCGTGCATGCGGCGCCAGGCGGAGTCACTGCTCATGCCGAGAACGCGCGTGCAGAATTCGTGAAAGGTGTGCGAGCCGTACGCGAGGTAGAGCTTTCGTTTGTGGATTTTCTGCAGGGTGTCGATCCATTCGAGATCGAGTGCTGTTTCGCGCTTGGTGAGCGACCTGGCGTGATCGATGAGCTCTTCATCAGTCATGGTTCGGTGATAACACGAAGCACTGACAATTTGTTCAGTGTACTCTATCGCGGATGGCGGGCGATTGCGGCCGACGACGAAACCTTTGTGGGGTTTCGTCTGCCGCGTCGGTGCGGTGAAGCGGCATTCAAAAAAACGCGAAGTCGGCAAATTGCGGGAGAGGGATACGGCTGGGTTTAGAGCTCGACCTGCATACCGATCTCGACGACGCGATCGGGAGGGATGCGGAAGAAGTCGGTCGCGGACCGCGAGTTCTGCGACATGAAAGCGAACAGCGATTTTCGCCAGCGCATCATGCCTTTCTTCGTGGTGATGACGAGCTTCTCTCGACCGAGGTAGAAGCTCGTGTCGGCGGGATCCGTGTGGAGCCCGCGCCGTTCGCACTGCCTTAGGATCTCGGTGACACGCGGCGTCTGCGTGAATCCATAGTGCGCCACCACACGGAAGAATCCTTCTTCGAGTCGCGTGACCTCGACCAGGTTGCTACGCCGCACTCGAGGAATGTCTTCCGTCATAACGGAGAGCAATACGACCTGCTCGTGCAACACCCGATTGTGCCGATAGTGGTGCAAGAGCACCGGTGGTGCTTCCGTGGGTGACGAGGTCATGAAGACGGCGGTGCCTGGCACACGGTACGGACGCACCGCCCGCAGCTGGTCAATGAACTCATTGAAAGGCTGGCCCGCTTGGGCCATGAAAGTGCCGAGCGCGGCGCGGCCTTTGTGCCACGTGACCATCGAGAAGAAGATCAAAGCGGCGATGGCGATCGGCACCCAGCCGCCACTCTCGAGCTTGTTGGCGTTGGCGGTCAGGAACGGTAGATCGACCGCGAGGTAGGCGCCGCACATTAGCGCGGCCCGCGTCGTTCCCCACCAGGTCTGAGCAACACGATAAAACAACACCGTCGTGATGGTCATCGTACCGGTGACCGCCATGCCGTAAGCGGCCGCGAGATTGCTCGAGCTTCCGAAGCCCACAACAATGGCGACACAACAGACCATCAAGAGCCAATTGACCGCCGGCACGTAGATCTGACCCTTGGCCTTCTCGGACGTGTGCACGACCGCGAGGCGCGGTAGATAGCCCAACTGGATGGCTTGCTGGGACAGGGAGAAAGCGCCCGAGATCAATGCTTGGGACGCGATGACCGTCGC
>JBGGMJ010000016.1:0-13056 GCA_041288095.1 Myxococcota bacterium | reverse complement strand
CTGGCGCTGCCGGCGAGCGGCTTCATCGAGCTGGCATACACGACCTTCGAAACCGCGCCGACCGGCGACTACACCGTGAACGCGTACATCGTGAACGACAAGAAGGGGAATTCGCTCCTCGGTAGCGTCAGCGTGCGCGTCGAGGAGTTCCTCCCCGATCGCTTGCGCATCGAGACCCGCATCGGCGACGGCAAGCTCGGCGGCTGGATGACACCCGAGGATCTGTCGGCGCACGTCGGTCTGTACAATCTCTTCGGCACCGCCGCGGCGGACCACCGCGTGGCCGCGACCATGTATCTGTCGCCTCAGGCGATCCACTTCGGGGCGTTCAAGGACTACGCCTTCACCGATCCCGCCGCGGCCGACGAGAGCTACGAGGAGTCGCTCTCGGAGTGCACGACCGACGGTGAAGGTCGCTGCGCCTTCGCGCTCGACCTCAAGCGTTTCGCGGGCAGCTCGTACACGGTGTCGGTCTACGCCACCGGCTTCGAGCTCGATGGTGGGCGCGGCGTCTCCGGCTCCGCGCGAGCGCTGGTCTCGCCACGGCCGTATTTCGTGGGTGTGAAGCGCGAAGGTGACTTGTCGTTCGTGAAGAAGGACGGCGAGGTCGGCGTGCGCTTCATGGCCGTCGACAAGAGCGTCAAGGCGGTCGACGTCGACGAGCTGCGCGCGGTGCGCGTGGAAGAACGCTACGTGTCGGTGCTGCAGCGTCAGAACAACGGCTCGTTCGCCTACCAATCGGTCCGCAAGGAGATCACGCGCGGCGAAGAGAAGCTCGCGATCAAGTCCGCCGGCACCCGCCTGAAGCTCGACACCAGCGAGCCCGGTACCTTCATCGTCTCGATCCGCGACAAGCGCGACCTCGAGGTCTCACGTGTCCGCTACAGTGTTCAAGGCGAAGCCAACCTGTCGCGCAGCGTCGAGCGCAACGCCGAGCTCGAGCTCGTGCTCGACAAACGGGACTACGCCGCGGGCGAGCCGGTAAGCGTTGCCATCAAGGCACCGTATGCGGGCAGCGGCCTCATCACCATCGAGCGCGACAAGGTCTACGCGCACAAGTGGTTCAAGACCGGCACCAACGCAACCGTCCAGACCATCGACCTGCCGCCGGGCATCGAGGGCAACGGCTACGTAAGCGTCGCCTTCACACGCGCTTCGGCGTCGCCCGAGATCTTCATGAGCCCGCTGTCGTACGGCGTCGTCGGCTTCTCCGTGAGCCAGAAAGCGCGCACCGTCGCCATTCAGCTCGAGAGCCCCGAGCTCGTCAAGCCCGGTGACAAGCTCAATGTCCGCTATAGCGCCGACCGGCCGACGAAGATGGTGGTCTGGGGAGTCGACGAGGGTATCCTGCAAGTGGCGCACTACGAGACGCCGAATCCACTCGCGTTCTTCTTCGAGAAGCGGGCGCTGGAGGTGCGCACCAAGCAGATCCTCGACCTCATCCTGCCCGAGCATCACGTCGTCGCGGCCCTCATGAAACAGGGCGGTGACGGCGACGGCGGCGCTAGCAAGAACTTGAACCCATTCCGCCGCAAGCACGACGCGCCCGTGGCGTTCTGGTCGGGGATCATCGACGCGGGTCCCGAGACCAAGACCTTCACCTATCAAGTGCCGGACACCTTCAACGGCACCATGCGGGTGATGGCCGCGGCGCTCGCGCCCGATGCGGTCGGGGTGGCACAAAAGAAGACCACGGTGCGGGGTCCGTTCGTCATCTCTCCGAACGCACCGCTGTTCATCGCCCCGGGTGACACCGCCGAAATGAGCGTCGCCGTTGCCAACAACGTCGAGGGCTCGGGCAAAGACGCGAAGGTCGACGTCACCTTGCAGGCGGCTGACGGCGTGAAGGTGCTCGGCGACGTGTCGCAGACGTTGACCATCGCGGAGGGTCGCGAGGGCGCGGTACGTTTCAAGCTGCAGGGCACGACCAAGCTCGGATCGACCTCGCTGAAGCTGACGGCGCGCAGCGGCAGCGCCTCGGCGACGCTCACGACCGACACCAGCGTACGGCCGGCGAGCGCGTTCGCGAGTCAGGTACTCTCGGGTATCGTCGCGTCCGGCGGCGTCGACGTCGCGCTCACACGACGGCTCTTGCCCGAGTACGCCAAGCACGAGGTCACCGTGTCATCGGCGCCGCTGGCGCTGGCGCGGAGCCTCCAAACCTACGTCGAGAATTTCCCACACCTGTGCACCGAGCAGGTGGTGAGCGCCGCCGTGCCGAGCTTGCTCTTGCGCCAGTTCCCGGAGCTCGCCAGCAAGACCAAACAAACGAAACCCGCGGTAGAGAACGCGCTCGACGTCTTGCAGTCGCGACAAAACGACGACGGCTCGTTCGGCTACTGGACCGCCTCGTCGCGTGTCTCGGATTACGCATCGCTCTACGCCACGCACTTCTTGATCGAAACCACCGAGCGCGGTTTGCCGGTGGCGGCGGAGCTCAAGAAGAGAGCGCTGGCCAATGCGCGCGAGCTCGCACGGCGGCCGCTGGCCGGGATGCCGTCCGCTCGCTTGCGTGCTTTCGCGGTCTACCTCTTGGCCCGCTCCGGCGAGCAGTCGGCGCGTGAGCTCGCGGAGCTGCGCGACTTCCTCCGTAAGGATCAAGGCGGCGCCTGGAAGAGCGACATCACCGTGGCATTCCTCGCGGCCGCGTATCGGCTGGCGCGTGATGAAAGCGAGGCCTCGAGTCTCATTCGTCTCGCCGAGATGGCGCGCGACGTGCCGGGTGACGCGGGCACCTTCTACAACGAGCAAACCTACGCGGCGCAGCTCTTCTACGTGTTGGTCATGCACTTTCCGGAGCGCTTGGGTGACTTCGACAAGAAGCTCATCGAGCGCATGGTGGGCAGCGCCGGCGGCGGGCGCGCCAACACCATCGGCTCGGCGTGGACGCTGTATGCTTTAGCGGCGTATGCGCGCTCGGACGCGGCGAAGAACGTCGCGGCCAAAGCGACCGTCGCGGCGACGACCGACGACGGCAAGAAGCAGAACCTGGCGTTGCACGGCACGGCCTTCCCGACGGGCGAAGTAAGCCTCGACACCAAGACGCTTCACATCAGCAACGACGCGGACCTTCCCCTCTTCTACGCGGTGACGGTGTCCGGCTTCGATCGCGAGCCCGCGACCGCCGCCGAGACGCATGGGATCGAGATCATCCGCTCCTACGAAGACGACAAGGGCAAGACCATGGGCGAGGTCGCCATTGGCGACACCGTGAGCGTCCACGTGAAAATGCGGGCCGTGACCGAGACCGTGCACGACGTGGCGGTGGTCGAGCTCTTGCCGGCGGGCTTCGATCTCGTGCTCGACGGTGACGGCGGTCGGGTGCTTGCAGCGAGCAGCACCTGGCAGCCGGAGTACATCGACGCACGCGAAGACCGCGCGGTCTTCTACGGCGACCTCACGAAGGACGTCAAAGAGGTGATCTATCGTCTGCGAGCCACCACGCGCGGAGCGTTCGTGGTGCCGCCGACGCACGCCGCCGCCATGTATGCGCCGGACGTGCGCGGAAGCTCTGCCCGTGCCGCCATCACGGTGGTCGGTAAGTGAAATCGCGCGGGTTGTGGCGAGCAATCGCCGCGACCTGTGGCGTCGCGGCGGCGGCGCTCTTCATCGCGGGAAAACCGCCGTTGCTCGACGACGTGAGCTTCGGTGTCGCCGTCACCGACCGTGATGGCAAGCTCATGCGCCTCGCGCTCGCCGCGGACGAGCGCTACCGCGTCTACACGACGCTCGACGAGGTGGCACCGGAGCTCGTGGAAGCGACGCTCCTCTACGAAGACCACTGGTTCTACCGGCATCCCGGCGTGAACCCGGTCGCGCTCGCTCACGCCATTTTCGACGCCGCCGGCGGAGCGCCGCGCCGTGGTGCTTCGACCATCACCATGCAGGTCGCGCGCTTGCGCTACGGTCTGGTGACGACCACGATCAGCGGAAAGCTCCTGCAGATGTTGCGCGCGCTGCAACTCGAGCTGTTCTACGGCAAGCGAGAAATTCTCGAAGCGTACCTGAACCTCGCGCCGTATGGCGGCAACGTCGAAGGCATCGGCGCCGCGAGCCTGGTGTATTTCGGGAAGACCGCGCGTGAGCTGTCGCGCGCCGAGAGCATGGCGCTCGCAGTCATGCCGCAAAGCCCGAACCGCCGCGCACCCACCAAGGACGGTCTCACGCCCACCGACATGCGTGCCGCGCGTCAACGCCTCATCGAGCGATGGCGCGAGCAGGTACCCGAGGATGACGCCGAGGTGTTGGCCGCTGGAGCGGACTTGGCGGTGCGGCCACGCTCGGAGCTCCCTTTCGCGGCGCCCCATGTATGCGATGGCGTGCTGGCGCGGCGTGGCAAGGTCGCGGGCCCGGTGGCCGGGCAGATTCGCACGACCATCGACCGAGGGCTGCAAGATCTGCTCGAGCGCCGCGTCACCGGTTGGGTCGAGCGCGGTCGTGATCGCGGTCTCACGAATGCCGCCGCGATGCTCGTGGATCGCCGCGGCATGGAGGTTCTCGCGAGCATTGGCTCGGCGTCATTCACGGACGACACGATCGCCGGCCAGGTCGACGGCACGCGATCCCCCCGCTCGCCGGGCTCGACATTGAAACCGATGATCTACGCGCTGGCGCTCGAGCGCGGTCTGATTCACCCACGCACGGTCCTCGAGGATGCGCCCGCGCGCTACGGTATCTACGAGCCCGAGAACTTCGACGGCACCTTCGTGGGGCCGATCAACGCCACCGATGCGCTGGTGCGTAGCCGCAACCTGCCGGCGGTGGATCTCGAGTCACGCCTGCGCCGCGAGGAAGGCGCGAGCATGTTCGATCTCCTCGCGCGGATGGGCATCGTCACGGCCGCAAGCAGGGAGCGCTATGGTCTGTCGTACGTCCTGGGCAGCGCCGAGGTGACCATGCGCGACCTCGTCGTCATGTACGCGGCGCTCGCCAACGACGGCGTCATGCGCGGCCTCCGCGATCAGATGGACGGCGCGTCCGTCAAAGGCGACCGGCTCACGAGCCCCGAGGCGGCCGAGCTGACCATGGCCATGCTGCGAGGCCAGGAGCGTCCGAATGCATCACCGTTCGCGCCGGTGCGCGACCGCGTCGAGGTCGCGTGGAAGACCGGCACGTCCTACGGTTTCCGCGACGCGTGGACCGTGGCGGTGGCGGGTCAGTACGTTTTGGCGGTCTGGGTCGGGAACTTCGACGGCCACGGCAATCCCGCTTTCGTTGGTCGCACCGCCGCCGCGCCACTGGCCTTCGAGATCATCGACGCGCTGCGACCGGGCATCGAGCACCAGGCGCCGGCGCGCCTCGCGACCATTCAGCACGGCGAGGTCTGCGCCGTCTCGGGCATGGTGCCGGGCGAGCACTGCCCGCGTACCCAGCGCACCGCCTTCATCGCGGGGGTCTCGCCGATCGCCACGTGTGACGTGCACGCGCGGGTCGTCGTCGACGACGCCACGGGTGAGCGCGCCTGTCCCGGCGAAGAGGTCACGGCGGGCCGACATCTCGAGGTTTACGAGCTGTGGCCGAGCAACATCGCGCGCGTCTTCGAGCGCGCCGGACTCCGTCGCCGCCTGCCACCGAGATACGCTGCTCGCTGCAAGCTCGACGATATGAGCAGCACGGGAAAGCCCCCGCGGATCACCTCTCCGCAGTCGGTGCTGACCTACAGCTTGCGCATCGACGACCCGCGCTCGGCGGTGGTGCCGTTCGCGGCGGTCACCGGCGCCGACGCCCGCGATCTACGCTGGTTCGTCGACGATCGCTATGTCGGACACGCGAGTGCCGGGGAGACCTTCTTGTGGCAGGCCCACCCCGGCAACTTCGTCGTGCGCGCCGTCGACGATAACGGACGCGCGGATAGTCAGCAGCTCTTGGTGGAGCGGGTCGAGTGACCCGCTGCCGCCGCGTGAGCTAGACCACTCTGACGTTACGGCCCAACAAGCCTTCGATGAACGGCTTGTGATACGTCGCCATGGTGCCCTTGTCGGTGCCCATCGCCTCGAGGCGCGCCAGCACCTTGGTCGCGAGCTCGTCACGCTGCGCCTTGGTGATGCCGTCGAAGTTCGGGCCGATACGCTCGAACACCCGGTGCATCAGCTTGGTGAAGGGCCAGAAGTAGAAGAACGACTGGTGTGCCATCTTCTGCATGCCGGCGAGGAGACCCGCCGCCTGGTCGATCTTGCCTTTCTGAACCAAGGCCGCCGCGTCGATCGCGTACTTCTGCAGGCCACCGGTGAAGTTGCTGAACAGCGACAACCACGAGGTCACGCGGCGGTCCACCATGGCGGTGCGCACGCGCATGTTACGGAAGTCGCGGTCCACCGTCTTGCCGAGCGTCGCGCGAGAGGTGCCCGCCCAACCGAGCGCGCGGCCGAAGGCGATGAACTTCTCGAGACCAAAACGCGCCGTGATCGTCAGGTAGCTGATGACCGTTGGGATGATCTGGCCGAAGCCGGCCTGCGACCAACCAGGCACCAAGGGTAACGCTTTCGCGTACGCGAACGTCGCGCCGCCGGAGAGCAGCACGAACACGCCGACCGAGATGAGCGCCGCTTTGAGCTCGAGGCTCTTGCCGGCGTCCTTGGCCATGGCGCTGTTCATCAAGCGCCAGAGCTCGTCCGGGGTGGCGAGCCGACCCGTGCCCGTCTCGAGCTCCTGCAGATCCTTGACGACGGTCTTCAACGCTTTGTTGAAGTCCTTCTTGATCTGCATCTGCTCCTGCCAGCCCTTACCGCGAAGCGTCTTGTCGAGCGCTTCATCGATGAGCTCCTTGGCCCAGGTCCCGGCGTCCTTCTGGGTGTGATCCGAGATCGCCAGCGCCGCTGCCTCGTCGCCCCACGGCTGCTGCAAAGCCTGCGGCGGTTTGTCCGAGGTGAGCCCGTCGACCATGATCCCGACGTACTTCTCGAGACCCTTGTCCTTGCCCGCGTCGAGCCGAAGAGCTTCGGCGATGGTCGCCTTCTTCAAGTCCGCGATCGCGGCTGGGGAGAGACCCTCGAAGTAGGAGTGCAAGTCGATGAACATCAGCTCGTACGCGGTCGCACCTTCCGGCTGGTGCTGCGCCCAGAGCTGGCGGTCGTAGAACAGCGCCGAGGCGAGGACACGCGCGGCACCGTCGATGTCGTTGGCTTGCAGACGCTTCGAAACGACCTGGCAGCTATTCTTCGTGACCTGCAGGTACGTGCCGAAGTCCGACACGGGCCCGGCGACCCAGGTGTCGAGCCGGCTGCGCTTGATGTAGACGCGCACGAGGTCACCCTCGTAGGCCGGGTCGATGGCGCGAACTTGTTTCGGCTCGCCCTCCTGCTTGCCACCGTAGACCCACTTGTAAGCCAGCACGCTGATCGGCGTGGTGATCAGCTGGATCGCCTGTTGGCCGGGCGACATCGCGATCTGCGTGCCGATGTTGACCAGCGGCGTCGCGGCGCTCGAGTAGTTGGGAATCCATTGGCGCAGGCCGAGTCGGGCGAGACCGCCCACGACTCCGCCAGCGACGTACAGACCCGCCGAGATCCAGCGCGACTTGTTCGCCGCGGCGACGTCGGCGATCGGAACCTTGCCCTGGCCCTGCTGCGGCGTCCCGGGGTCGGCAACGGTTACCGCACCGGGCGCCAGACCTTCGAGGGCCGGCAAGCCGTGCGAGTTGATGAAATCAGTGCGAAACATTCTGCACCGCCACCTTGCCGTTGATGACGCCTTCGAGCATCGGCAAGTAGTAGGCCTTGATGGCCGCCTCTGTGGTTGGGATGCGCGGATCGGCCGGCGCCGGACGACGCGCTTTGACAGCCTCGATGGCCGCGGCGATCAACTCGTTACGCGTCGCTTCGGGTAGGTCCTCGAAGTACGCGCCGAGCGCCTCGTGCAGCAGCTTCATGACACCCGGGAAGTCCGGCGTGACGCTGAAGTTCAAGGTCTCGGTGGCGATCAGCGTGCGGCCGAGCATCGAGCCTGCCTGCTTGATCTTCGCCGCTGCTTCGTCGGCGTCCCACGACAGGCTCGCGGAATCGATGAACAAGCGCGCATCGCGAATCGTGTCTTGCAGCTGATTCTTCAACGAGTTGACCGAAATGGCACCCGAGAGAGCGAGCGAGTTGACCGCGTTCGCGCCTTCGTTGATGTCGATGAACGACTTGAAGATCTCGGGCGTGTGGGTCGACTGAATCGGGCTGCCCTTGGCGGACCAGCGCGAGATGAAGGCGCCGACCGGCTCGGTCACTTTCTGAATGAACAAGAAGGTGACAGCGCCCGCGATAGCGTTCGTGAAGCCCCAGAGTGCCGGGCTGATCGCGGTTTGAATCGTCGACGCCATGGTCGGGGAGAGCAGCGCCTTGAGACCCATGTCGACGCCGATGCCGAGCGCGCCGGTCGCCAGGAGGGCGCCCAGGGCGAGCACTCCGGACTTCCACCACGCCTTGGTGTTCTTCGCGGCTTGCGCCTTGTCGAACTCTTCCTGACTGGTAGCCGGGGGCAGCGTGCTCTTGGGCTGCAGGAGCTTCTGCGCGAGGAAGTAGGTACCCGCGCCGGCGACGGCGGTCGCGCCGCTCACGACGAGCGGGCTGAGAGCGGGAGCCAATGCGCCGATGCCGAGCGCGACACCGACACCAGCGGCGCCGGCGGCGGCCATGGCGACGAGCGGACGCCACCAACGACCCTTGTCCTTCTCGGCCATGGCTTTGTCGAACGAGGCTTGATCGACAGCCTGCCCACCGGAGGCAAAGTTTAGCTGCGTCGACTGACTGTCGACGAACGACGGCTTCGGGGGCACCGAAGACGGGAGGCCAGGAAGAAGAGAACGACCAGGAGGAACGTCACGAACTGGTTGCATCGATGTCTCCGCGGCGGGGCGAAGCATCGTATCGTTCGAAAAATGAGATGGTTCCGGAAATAGTGCGCTGATCCGCGAGCAGTGGGTGCCACCGCTACAGCGGACGATTCGAAGGATAGGGAGCCCGAAAGCTCTTTCTGATGTCCACCTTATCGGTGCCGCTTCGAGGAAGTTGCGTACGCGGCACCGTCAATCGATGCCCTTGTCACGACGGTACGTCAGACAGAGCTTGCTGCCGGCTTCGACCCGGCGGCAGGGGCTGGGGCGGTCGGCGTAGATGACACACCAGACCTTTCGTCCCAGCGCCCCCCGTAGCGCCGCGCAGCGGCCCTCGGCATCGAGCTTCAGGTGCGCCTCGCCCTCGTTGTTCAAGATGACGAAGCGCTTCATCAGGTCTTTGCGCTTACGGATGCCGTCCCCAGGCTCGACGGCGACATAGTCGCGGTAGCCTTCGCTCTCGTTGGCGGTGGTGTTGGTGCAGCAAGCACCACAACGTTGGCAGTCGTACACGGTCACCCGTTATAACCCAAAACCATGTCCATCCTCCTCACTCTGGCACTCATCGGAGCCGCGCCCATGCAACCATCGCCCCGAAGCATCTCGGTTTCCGGCAGCGCCGACGTTCGCGTCGCGCCCGACACCGTGCAGCTCCTGCTCGCCGTCGAGTCCTGGGAGAAGGCGATCGCCAAGGCCAAGGACGTGAACGACGAGCGTCTGAAGAAGACGCTCGCTACCGCGGCCAAGCTCGGTATCGAGGCCAAGGACATCCAGACGGACAACATGAGCATGGAGCCGATCTTCGAGAGCTCGAGCTACGGCCACACACGCCTCGCTCAGCCTGACGGCTATAGCGTACGCCGCAGCGTCGCCATCACCTTGCGTGACGTGAAGCGCTTCGAGGCGGTGGTCACCGCGCTGCTCGAAGCCGGCGTCAACAAGGTCGACGGCATCGATTTCCGCTCGAGCGAGCTGCGCAAACATCGCGACCACGCCCGCGCCATGGCCTTGAAGGCGGCGCGCGAAAAGGCGGTGGCCATGGCTGGCGAGCTCGGCATGAAGGTCGGGAAGGTTTCGAGCATCAGCGAAGGTGGCGGCGGCGGCTATTACTGGAGTCACCGCGGCAACAACGGTCCGATGTCGCAGAACGTGATGCAGAGCGCCGGCCCGGGCGGAGAAGGCACCGAGGGCTTCGCGCCGGGTCAGATCACCATCAGCGCGAGCGTGTCGGTGATCTTCGATCTCGAGTGAGCTGGCTCGAAGGTTATCTATCGACCTACCGCGGCCTGCCGCCGCGCGTGTGGATCCTCGCGGTCGTCTGCTTGGTGAACCGCGTCGGCTCGATGGTGATCACCTTCCTGAGCCTCTACGTAAGCAATCACCTCGGGGCCGATGTCGAGACCGTGGGCCGCGTGCTCACGGCGCACGGTGCCGGAGCCGTCGTCGGTGTCATCGCCGGCGGCGCCCTGGTCGACAGGCTCGGCCCCAAGCGCATCATGGTGGCGAGCCTCACCAGCAACGCCATAGGCTTCGTGCTCATCAGCCGCATCCCGGACGTCGACTGGCTCATGGTGGCGATGTTCGTGCTCGCGGCGTTTGGTGAAGCGGTGCGGCCGGCCAACACGGCGGCGCTGGCGGGTGCGGCGCGGCCCGAGGACATGGGGCGCGCGTTCGGGTTGATGCAGCTGGCGGTGAATCTCGGCGTGAGTATCGGCGCGGGCGTCGGCGGCTTCCTCGCCGCGATCTCCTACCCGGCGCTCTTCTACGTCGATGCCGCGGCTGCGTTCGCCGGCGCCGTGCTCACCCTACTCTACGTGAAAGAAGGAACAGCCGCCCCGCGCGCAGCGAGGGAAAAGAGCGAAGCGCGTCGCCCCTCGGGTGTCGCGCTGCTCATCGGTGGACAGGTCGTCGTCTCGGCGCTCTTGATCCAGATGTTCACGACCGCCCCGCTCTACCACAACGTGGTCAACGGCTTCTCCGAACGACGGATTGGGCTCCTCGTCGTGGTGAACACGCTGATCATCACCTTCTCGCAGGTCCCGGCGGCGGCGCGGCTCGCGAGCATGCCGACGCTCCGAGTCATCGCCGGTGGGCTCGTCGGCTTCGCGGGCGGTTACCTGCTGCTGCCGTTCACGTCAGAGTACGCCATGGCGGTCACCGCGATGACCATCTTCACCCTTGGCGAGCTGGTGATCTTTCCGGCGTTGAACACGCACGTCGCCAAAGCGGCGCCACCCGGCGAGACCGGACGCTACATGGGCATGACCTTCGCTGCTCACGCCGGCGGCCGACTCGTGGCGCCGTTCGTGGGCACGCTCGTCTACCAGCGACTAGGGCCCCTCTACCTGTGGTGGGGTTGCGCCGTGGTGGGCCTTTTGCTGGCGCTGGCCTACGTGCTCGCCGAGAATCGTGACCGCCGTAGCGGACAAAGCGCGCACCTTGGTCATGCTACCGAGGAGTGAGCGGGGACCGTCGAAAGCGACGATCTCGTCACCGTCGGTGCGTCCGATCAGTCGGACAGATTCCTTCTTGGCCCAACCGACGACGACACCATCGATGGGCGCGCTCTCGCGGCGCAATCTGGTCTCGCTCTCGACGATGACGTCGAGCACCTGACCGACGCGCGATTGGTTGTTCGCGATGCTCGTGCTGGTCAGCACCTCGAGCATGCTTTGGTTTCGAGCGCGCTTGACCTCGTCCGGCACATCGTCTTCGTAGCGGCGCGATGAAACCGTGCCGGGGCGCGGCGAGTACTTGAAGGCGTAGCAGCTCTTGTAGCGTGCACGCTCGAGGAGCTGCAGCGACATGAGGTGGTCCTCATCGGTCTCGGTAGGAAAGCCGACGATCATGTCGCCGGCGAGGCGGACGCTGGGCATGCGCGCCCGAGCGCGATCGAGCAAGTCCATGTACTCACCGACGGTGTAGCCGCGATTCATGAGCTTGAGCATGCGGTCGGAGCCGCTCTGCGCGGGCACGTGCAGGTACTTGGCGATGCGGTCACACGCCGCCATGACGTCGAGAGCCTCGTCCGTGAAATCGCGCGGATACGAGGTGAGAAAGCGCAGACGCGCGAGGTCGGGGACTTCCTCGTGAACGCGATAAAGGAGCTGCGCGAAGCTCGTGCCTTCGTGGTGATAGTGGTTGATCGTTTGACCGATGAGCGTGACTTCGAGCACGCCCGCGTCGACGAGCCGTTTCACCTCGTCGATGATGTGCTGAGCGGGGCGGTGGACCTCGGGCCCGCGTGTATATGGCACGACGCAGAAGCTGCAGAACTTGTTGCAGCCGCGGGTGATACGCACGTAGGCCTGACGCTTCTGGATTCCGCTTTCGCGGTCGTTGGCGTATGGTGAGAAAGCGCGCGACAGGTCCATCGCCTCGATGCCGTCCATGGCCGCGTCGAGCGTCGCGCTGCGCCTGGCTGTATGGCCCGTCAACGCGGACTGGCGCGACTTGGACTGCACGACGTTGTCGAGGAGCGACGGCAGCTTGTCGAGCATCGATGGCCCGCACACCAAGTCGACGTGCGGCATGCGCGTGAAGATGTTGCCGGCCTCGCGCTCGGCCATGCACCCGAGGACACCGACGACGACCTCACGGCCCTGCTCGCGCTTGGCCTGCCCGAGACGCCCCAGGTACGACCAGACCTTGTGCTCACTGTGCTCGCGCACCGAGCAGGTGTTGAGCAACACGACGTCGGCCTCGTCCGCTTTGGCGGTGAAGCCGTAGCCCAGCGCCTCGAGCTGGCCCTGCACGAGCTCGGAGTCGAGCTCGTTCATCTGGCAGCCGTAGGTTTCGATGTAGACCTGGCGCGACATCCGTGCGGCCGGATAGCGTTTTTGCGCCTGGACTGTCTACTGTCGGCGAATACAGCCGAGGTCGAGCGCTGGGCCGACGGCGCCGCCCCAGCCGACGCCGGCCAGCATGATGCATCCTCGTGCGCCATCCATCCAATCGGCCAGCTGCAAATGCACGACGCCCTCTCGGTCAGGCTCTCCGCTGGCCAAGACGCGTCGTTCCTCACCGCTGTCGGCGTCGCGCATGACTACCTGGAAGTTTGCATACGGGTCGCCGTCCGGGGCCATGGCCACCTCGAAGCGTGGCTGGCTCGGCGCTCCGCATTTGTTCGGGGAGTCGCAACCACTCACGCCACGGGGACGCTCGTCAGCGTCGTAGGACAGCTGGGCCGTTACCGTTCCGGGCGGAACATCGGCGAGCGCGGGATTGACACGAACCCTCTT
>JBGGMJ010000015.1:0-7134 GCA_041288095.1 Myxococcota bacterium | reverse complement strand
TGGCGCACGTGCTCCGACAGCGTCTGATTCGAGACGCGGCGGAAGTCGAAGCGCTGGCAGCGCGACAAGATGGTGATCGGGATCTTCTGCGGCTCGGTGGTCGCGAAGACGAACTTCACGTGCGGCGGCGGCTCCTCGAGCGTCTTCAATAGCGCATTGAAGGCAGCGGTCGAGAGCATGTGCACTTCGTCGATGATGTAGAGCTTGAACTTCGAACGCGAGGGCAAGTAGCGCACCGTCTCACGCAGCTCGCGTACGTTGTCGACGCCGGTGTTCGACGCGCCGTCGATCTCGAGGACGTCCGGATGCGAGCCCGCCGCGATGTCCTTGCACGACGCACAGACGCCGCAAGGGTCGGGGCGCATGCCCGTGTCGCAGTTCAGCGCCTTGGCGAGGACGCGCGCGCACGTGGTCTTACCGACGCCGCGAGCCCCCGTGAACACGAAGGCGTGGTGAACACGGCCCATGGTGATGGCGTTCTGCAAGGTACGAACGACATGCTCTTGGCCAATGACGTCGACGAAGGTCGCCGGGCGGTATTTGCGCGCGAGAACGAGGTAGGACACGGGGCGTACCTATGCGATCGGGGGCGTCCCGTCTACGGGCGTAAACCCTAAGCCGGCGATCCCGGTACGGCCTCGCGCCCAGCCTTCGCCCGCGCGCGCAAGTACTCGATGATCGGCGGGAGAATCGACAAGAAGACCACCACGATGATGACCTTCTCGATGTGCTGCACGAGCACCGGAAAACGCGAGCCCAGCACGTAGCCGATCAACGTCATCGACGAGATCCAGGCCGCGCCGCCGACGATGTTGTAGGTCGCGAACTTCTTGTAGCCCATCTGACCGATACCGGCGACGACCGGAACGAACGTCCGCAATATCGGAACGAAGCGCGCCAGGATGATCGCCTTGCCGCCATGCCTCTCGTAGAACCCGTGCGCCTTTTTCACGAGCTCGGGCCGGAAGAAGCGCGAGCGCGGCCGCTCGAACAGCGCGTGTCCGGCGCGATAGCCGATGAAATACGACAGTGCGTCGCCGAGGATCGCCAGCGGAATGAGCAGCAGGTTGAGCCAAAGAATATCGAGCGAGCCCTGCGCCGCGTAGAGCCCCGCCATGACGAGCAATGAGTCACCGGGCAGGAAGAACACCAGGGCGCCGGTCTCGAGGAAGATGATTGCGGCGAGTGCCGGATAGCCGCCCCAAACGATGAGCGCGCCCGGGTTGCGGATGAGCTCGATGAAGCTGCGCAGCAATTCCACTTACTGTTCTCCCGGCGTGACGCCGATGCCGATATTGGTGACGCCCGCTTGGCGCGCGATGTCGAGGACGCGCACCACGGATTTGTGAGCGAGGTCGCCGTCGGCATCGATGACGATGGGCGTCTCGTGATTCTTGAGCATGCGCTCCTTGAGCATGGTCTGCAGCGCGCCTTCGTCGATGGTCTCGCCACCAACGGCGATGCGGCCGTCTTTCATGATGCCGATGACCATCGCCTCGCCTGGTGTCGTATCGGAGGAGCCGGCGCCGGCGGTCGGCAGGTCGACTTCGAGCCGGCCTTCACGGGCGGCGTCGACCATCTGGTTCGCCGAGACCATGACGATGATCAGCAGCACGAGAATCACGTCGGTGAGCGGCGTGATCGTCACCTCGGCGAAGATCGGCGACTCGTCGTCAGCCTCGTCGACGTTCTGCGGCATGTTGGTGGCCATGGGTGACTAACCCGCGGCCGGGAGGCTTTGTGCCGGCAAGCTCATCGAAGTCTCGGCGATCTCTTCGGCGCTCTCCCTGAGCTCCGCCGAGAATGCGTTCGCCTGGACCCCCAGGTAATTGAACAAGATCATCGCCAGCACGCCGACCGCGATACCCGCGGCGGTGGTGATGAGTGCTTCACTGATGCCGCCGGAGACCACGGCGAAGCCGCCTGCTCCGCTCGAAGAGATGTCGCGGAACGAGCGCATGATGCCGACGACCGTGCCGAAGAGACCGACGAACGGCGCGGTCGCGCCGACCGTACCCAGGACCCAGAGGCGCGTCTTGGTGCCGCGGATGATGCGTGCCTGCATGCGGCGAATCTCACCCGCGCTCACGGCTCGCTCGGAGAGCAGGAGCTCGAAGAGCTTGGCGCCGGGGTGCCGGGCCACGGTCGAATTCACGGCGAGGGCCATGGTGCGGTTGCGCTCGCGAAGGTGGCCGAGGATGCGCTCGGTGCTCTCGACCATGCGGCGGCGCGCCACGAACATGGCTGCCCAGCGCTCGATGCCGACGGTGAGCGCGAGGACGGACATGAGCAGGATGATGACGAAGGTCGTACCGCCCTGCTCGAACATGCCTTTGACGGTCTCGGTCATGGTGGCGGCGGATATATCCATTGGATCTAATGGTGGCAATGTGACGGAAGGGATCTTGAATGCCCCCGTCGGACCGGGTGTATTCGCGCGCGTGGGGGAACCTCCTTTTCATAAGGAGCTCGAGCGTGGCGACCTCTTGGATGGCGCCTACCGTGTCGAGCGACTCATCGCGCAGGGTGGGATGGGCTGCGTGTACGAGGCGGAGCAGGTGCGCCTCGATCGCCGGGTGGCGCTCAAGATCCTCTCGGTCGACCCCAAAAAGAGCGGTGAGTTTCTGCCTCGCTTCCGGCGCGAAGCCGAGATCTGCGCCAAGCTCTCGCACCCGAACATCATCGCCGTGCTCGATTGGAACGTGACCCATGGCATGCCTTACATGGTCATGGAGCTCCTCGACGGCGAGGACCTGGGCTTTCGCTTGGCGCGCGGTCCGATGTCCGTCGACGAAGCCTTGCCGGTCATCAACGACATCGTCGCCGGCCTTGCCGCGGCCCACGCGAATGGAGTCGTCCACCGCGATCTGAAGCCGAGCAACATCTTCCTCTGCAACGTCGGCGCCGCCCGTCCCCACGTGAAGCTTCTCGACTTCGGAGTCTCGAAGGTCGCGTGGGAGACGACGCTCTCGACGACGTCGCCCAAGGTGCTGGGCTCGCCACGCTACATGGCACCCGAACAAGCACGCGGCGACTCCAACATCGACGCGCGCGTGGATCAGTTCGCGCTCGGCGCCGTCATCTACGAGATGCTCTCTGGTCAGTTCGCGTTCGACGGCGAGTCGCTGACGGCCGTCCTCTATCGCGTCGTGCACGAGCACCCGACGCCGCTCGGCACCTTGGCGCCGCACTTGCCGCCGCATGTGATCGCCACGGTCGAGCGCGCCATGGCGAAGAACGCCGCCGATCGCTTCCAGGACGTCGCGCAGCTCTTGCAAGCGCTGCGCGGCGAGATAGTGCCGGACGCTCCCCACCGTCCCGAGCTCAAGCCTCCCCCCGCGCTGACCCTCAAGTCCGCTGGGGATACGCAGCTCTTGGCCGGGGAGCTCGCGAAGACCAGTCGTGTCGAGCCGCGTCTCATCACCGGGCTAGCGTTGGTGGCAATCGCCCTCGCGGTAGCGGTGTGGCGCTGGGCACCACACGAGAGCGGCGGGGAATCCAAGCCGACCACGGCCACGAAAGTAGACACCGTGCCGCCGCCGACGCCACCGCCGGTGACACAAGAGACCAAGCAACTCCCCCGTGATGCGAAAGTCGAGACTCCGGTGAAGGCGCCACCACCACGCGAGTCCGTCGAGGTGAAGGCGCTGCTCGATCAAGCGCAGAAGCACCACGACGCCGGTGAGTTCGACGAGGCCATCCGGCGCGCGCGCCAAGCGTTGGGCCTTCAGGACGCCCCGCGCGGCGACCTCATCGTCGCATTGTCCTACTGCGGTCTATCGAGCTTGGGCGACGCGAAGGCGGCGTTGTTCTCCGTCCGCCCCGAAGACAAGGCGCGCGTCCAGAAAGCCTGCCGCGCCCGCGGCATCGACCTCGACTAGAGATCGACCGGGACTAGAGATCGTCGCAGGGCGAGCCGAGCCGGACCTTCTTGTAGACGCCGAGGTCGTTGTAAATCATCGGCACGTTGTCCTCGATGGGGATGTCGAGGAGCTTCGTGTGATTGTCGCCGCGCACCCACTCGCTCGTCGTCGGATTGCCGACGACCAGACGCAGGTCGCCGGTCGGCGTCGCGAAGATGTCGCCGGCGCTGTCGTGCACGATGTTGCTGAGCTTCTGCTCCTTCATGTTGCCGCGCTGACCGACGAAGACGCGAAAGTTGCGCTCGTTGTCGGGATAACGGCCGTGGTCGACGAAGTAGTAGACGCCCTTGTTGTCGCGAGCGAGCGCGTAAGGCCGGTAGTTGTGCGGGCCACGATTGAAAGCCGCGGCGGCGAGCACCGACTTGGCCTTGTCGGCGCCGACCGCGGTGAGCTTCGTGGTTCTCTTGCCGCACACCACGGTGAGGTTACCGTCTTTTTCGCGCGTGACCTCGGTCTGCGACTGTCTGTCATAGCGTTGGTCGCGCAACGTGGCGGTGGCGACACTACCGTCGCTCGAGGTCGCGAATGGGCTGGTCTCGTAGAGCACTTTTCCGTCGCCGTAATAGACGTGCTCGAGGTTCGACTCCGCGGCGATGTAGTGGCCGCGCCCGTCACTCCAAACCTGCAACTGCGCGCGATGCCCTTCGACGTCGACGGTCTCGGTGCTCGCGGCGGCGAGCAAAACAAAAATGATCGAAAGCATGATTGGACCCTAGCACATGACCGTCAGGTCGGTTAGCGAAGCGACCCCTGATTGGCTGTCAGAATGATCAACGGAGAACCCATGAATAAAATTCTCACCGCGGCGCTGCTCACGACCCTCGCCATGCCCGCGATAGCGCACGCCGAAGTCTCCGACTCCCTCCCCTCCGGTCTCGGCGTGAAACACGTGGTCACCATCGCCGCCCCGACAGCCAAGGTTTACGCCTCGCTCCTCAAGGTCGGCCGCTGGTGGAATCCCGAGCACAGCTACTCCAAGCAAGCCGCGAACCTGTCGCTCACCGCCCGCCCGGGCGGCTGCTTCTGCGAGAAGCTCGCCAACGGCGGCGGCGCCGTCCACTCGACCGTCACCCGCGTCGAGCCCGGCAGCTTACTCATCATGGTCGGCGGCCTGGGGCCGCTCGCCGGCGCTGGGGTCACCGGCGCCATGACCTGGGCGCTCGAAGCCGTCGACGCCAAGACCACCAAGCTGACCATGACGTACAACGTCGGCGGCTACCTGCAGGGCGGCCTCGCGACCATGGCGGCGCCGGTGGACAAGGTGCTGGGCGAGCAAGTCGCCCGCCTCAAGACCTTCGTCGAGACCGGCAAGCCGACGAGCTAGTCGCGCGCGCAACGCCTCGGAAAATAGGGTGATAGCCCGGCGATCCGATACCCCCGTACGACCGCTACCGTTGCTTCCTTCCGGACCTGGCGGATTCACGGGCACGAGTCATCGGCGCCGGACTATCACAAGCGGAGCGAGAGGGATTCGAACCCCCGATGCCTTGCGGCATACCTGATTTCGAGTCAGGCGCCTTCGACCACTCGGCCATCGCTCCAAAGCGAGGGCGGTGTCTAAACGAATGGGGATGCGATCGCAAGGACTGATAGGCGCGTAAGGTGGACGCCTCGCCCGTTTTGCTTGCGACTTTGCTTGGCGTCTGGTTAGGGTGCGCGCCGCTGGAGCGGTGACCGAGTGGTCGAAGGTGCACGATTGGAAATCGTGTGTAGCCTAAACAGCTACCGGGGGTTCGAATCCCTTCCGCTCCGCCATTTTCCTCGCCGATGAACATCCGAATCGGCCTGCGTGAAAACCTGCCGCAGTTCGCGCTGCTGGTGCTGGTCAACGCGCTCGTCGGCGGCATGGTCGGGCTCTAGCGGACCCACGTCGCATTCGCTTCAACGGACAATGTCTTCATCGCGACCGGGATGTGGATCCAGGCCGCGGGCATCGGCGTGGTCATCATCGCGGACACCTTCGCGGGCTTCGCGGCCGGCGCCTTGCTGCTCGGTGTCGGTACCGCGATGGTGTACCCGACGCTCCTCGCCGCCATCGGCGTCTATCGTCTGTGGCGTGACCTCGGGTACGCGGTCGGTGCCGTGCTCGCGGGCGTCGCCGCGGACCGTCTCGGTCTGCCGACCGCCATGTGGCTGGTCGCCGCCCTCACCGCCGCCTCCGGTGTCATCGTCGCGCTGCGGATGAGCGAGACGCTCAGGCGCTGACCTCTCAGTCGCGCCCTTTTCGCCGCTCCGCGAAGAAACCGCGCAAGAGCTCCGCGGACTCGGCCGCGCGCACGCCGCCCACGACCGCGGCACGATGGTTGAGTCTGCCGTCGCGGACGATGTCCATGATCGACCCCGCGGCCCCGGCACGCGGATCGGCGGCGCCATAAACCAAGCGTTCGATGCGCGAGTTCACGACAGCGCCGGCGCACATCGGGCACGGCTCCAAGGTGACGATGAGCGAGCAACCGAACAGGCGCCAGCGCCCGAGGTGCTTCGCGGCGGCGGCGATGGCGAGGAGCTCCGCATGGCCTAAGGGGTCGTTCGCCGTCTCGCGGCGGTTGTGGCCACGGCCGATGACGGCACCCTCGTGCACGACCACGGCGCCGACCGGCACCTCGCCGGCCGCCAAAGCCAGGCGGGCTTCGGCCAGGGCTTCATCCATCCAGCGTTCGTCCATGGCGACAAGCTACACGAAACTGGGCGGCGGACGAGGCGCCGGGTATCATTTCCGGCGATGACGCGACCTTGGGCCCTGCTCGTCACCCTCGCGAGCACCGCCGCCTGCGCAACCGAAGGGAAAATGGCATGGACCTTCGAGCCGGGCCCGACGAGCCGTTGGCGAGCAACGCCGACCAAAGAGATCGAAGCAGTCTCGCTCGCCGACGATAGCGTCGTCACCATCGAGCCCGCGACGCCGGATGTCGCTATAGCGGACAACAAAGGCGCGATGGGTGGACCCATCGACGAGAGCGACGAGCCAGTGCTCGGCACCGCGCCGGAGTTCTGGCTCACCCTGCCCGAAGCACCACGCATCATGATGCTGCAATGGCCGCTGCCGGCGACCGGCGTCACCAGCGCCTTCGGTGACCGCGCCGACCCCCTCGAAGGCGATGCGCGCTTCCATTACGGCATCGATCTCGAGGCGCAATATGGTCAGGTCGTGTGCGCCGCCGCCGCCGGCCGCGTCTCGACGGTCGGTTGGAATCACGGGCACGGCAGGCAG
>JBGGMJ010000014.1:0-2647 GCA_041288095.1 Myxococcota bacterium | reverse complement strand
CGTTCGTAACCACACGCGTCGGGACGTAGTGCCCGAGGCCGAGGATGGCGGTCTTGCTAACCATGGGTTCAAGACGAGCGCAAAACGGCCGGAATTCACTTTCGCGCAACCTCGCGGCGGGTCGGGCCGATAGTAGAGTCGAAAGCTACGACATTGGCGAATGTGTGCGCCGCGAGGATCCCATGTCCCTCGATTTGCCCCCGGTATCCGCCTCCATCCAGTCCCAGATCCGCTCGGCCCTTGCCGGCAAGCCCGGCACGACCGCTTTCCCGACCGACGCCAATGGCTGGATCGCCAAGCTGGCCGATGGCGCGAACAGGCTCGGCAAAGACCGCATCGAAACGATCACGCAGGCGAGCTACGCCGCGCTGGCCCTACGCGAGGCTGGTGACCACCAGCTGCACGGTGCAGGCTACGACGGCGACAACGGCCTTGCCGCTGGTGCCCGCGCCACCCACGCCGGCGCCGCGCTGCTCGAGCAAGCGGTCGGTGGTGCTGTGCGCGCGTTCGAGTCCGACATTCAAGCCCTGCAAACCTTCGCCGATAACATCGCCCTCGGGGCGCGAGGCATCCGCTAGCTCACACGTCGAGGTTGCGTACGTCGAGCGCGAACCGCTCGATGAACTCGCGGCGCGGCTCGACTTGGTCGCCCATCAGCACCGTGAAGATCTGGTCGGCGGCGACCGCGTCTTCGACCCGTACCGAGAGAAACGAGCGATTCTCCGGATTGAGCGTGGTCTCCCAGAGCTGCTCCGGGTTCATCTCACCGAGGCCTTTGTAGCGCTGAATCGACAGGCCCTTCTTCGCGTCCTCGAGAATGCGGCGCACCACGTCTTCGAGGCGCGGCAGCTCGACCATTTCCTCTTCGTAGCTGAGCATGAAGGGCGCGGTGCCGGCGGCCGAGAAGCCGTCGACGGCCTTACGCAGCTCCTGGAAGTCGGCGCTCTCGAAGAAGGCGCTGTCGATGACGGACTGCCGGTCGGAGCCCAGTTGGCGCGTCGTGATCACGTAGCGCTTGGCGCCGTGCTCTTTGTCCTCGTCTTCTTTGACGACGATCGGCAGCGCTTCCGGGAAGACGCGTTGCAGATAGGCCTCGATGCGCGGGATGTCGGCCTTCATGCCGACCTTGAGCGCGGCCGCGTCGAGCTCGGTCTCTTTGACGATGGCGTCGATGAGCCGCATGTCGCGGCGCTTGTCGACGCGAGCCAAGAGCTGCTCGTACGCGAGCACACGGCGGCAGAGGTCGACCAAGTCGCCTCCTTGGATACGCACGTCGTCGCCGGCGCCTGTCGGCAATAGCGACACCTTCTCGGTGCCGAGCTCGAGGAGCAAGCCGTCGAGCGCCGCTTGGTCCTTGAGGTACTGCTCGCGTTTGCCGCGCGTCACTTTGTAGAGCGGCGGCTGGGCGATGTAGAGGTGCCCGCGCTTCACGATCTCCGGCATGTGCCGGTAGAAGAACGTGAGCAAGAGCGTGCGGATGTGCGAGCCGTCGACGTCCGCGTCGGTGTTGTGGCAGCACACGCCGCCCAGGCCGGCGATGAAGTTCTCGTCGGTGTCGACGGAGAAGTCGTAGACGTTGCCGTTGCTGGCGGCGACTTCGCGAATGCTGGTGATCGGCAACGCCGCGAGGTCTCCCGCGAGCATGGTGACGTCGTCTTGGCGACCGCTGGAGCGGATGGTCGCGCGTAGGGCCTCGGCTCCCGGCAGGTCGCGCCAGAGCGCTTCGGTGCCCTCGAGATCGGCGGCGCGAGTGACGCGCAGCTCCCACTTGCCGGTGGAGCGCTCGGTGATCTCCGGCATGATGCCGAGAGTCGAGAGCACGTAGGCGAGGCCGCTGGCGACGTCGCGCGACGAGGCGCGCAGCGTCAGACCGCGATCGAAGATACCGCCGGAGCTCGCGAGCCACGCGCGCACGAAGCCGCGGCGAGTGGTCTCCTCGGCATCCAGCATGACGTCGAAGGCCGCCATCGGAGTAGCGAAGAACGCCTGCCAGGCAAGCGACAACATCGGATGACCAACGCGGACGCGGCTGCCGTCGATCTCGATGAGGCGCTCCGGAATCGCGAAGACCCGGGCGAGCGCCTCGCGCACCTCATCGGTGGCAAGCACGCCGGCGTCGAAGCGTAGACCGTTCGCGTCGAGCGAAAACGCGGCGCCGTGCGACAAGCCGAGAAGCATACCGAGCTGCGGGCTCCTCTCGAGGAAGCGCGGCAGCGACGCCTTCGCATCGCGTTGGGCCGTGAGCTCGCAGTCGTCGCGGCCGGCGAGCCAGGCGAGGTCCGTCGCGTCGAGCGACAGCAGGTGCACGTGGCTGTCGGGGGTGCGACCGCGGTCGACGAAGAAGTCGCGCACGGCGCTGCCACGGATCCAGGTACCGCCGGCGAGCTTGGGGCTCGCGTGCAGGGCCTTCAAAGCATCGAGGGGACGGCTCTCGGCCGTCGGCAAGGGCAGGCGCGCCGGCACGACGAGCTGGTCGCCGATACCGAGGGCGTCACCGCGCTTCAAGGTCACCTTGTCGCCAGCACGCACGAAGACGCTGTGGCTGGCCGTGACCCGCACGCTGCGCCCATGGCTGGTCGTGACCTCGTAGAGAGCTTCCTCGAGCGGGTGGCGAATGACCGCCTTGATGGGCCGGTAGCGCACCGCT
>JBGGMJ010000013.1:0-18930 GCA_041288095.1 Myxococcota bacterium | reverse complement strand
CCGGGTAGTAGTCGAAGCCGTTGTCGCCGCACTTGTACTTGGGAACGATCTTCACCCACTCCTCGACCCAACCCTTGATCTTCTCGCTCGGGATCGAGGCGAAGCCGAGCTTCTCGGAGAGCTCGCGGACCGCGATGAGCGGCATCACCTTGCTCGTGCGCTGCTCGAGACAGCCGTAGGGATAGCCGACCAATCCACGCATGCGTTCCTCGAGCGAGGCCACCGGCAGACCACTCATGTTGAGCTCGAACTTGGTCGGGCGCGCGCCTTCCGGCAGCGTCAGCGTGTGCTGCACCGTGCCGCTATCGAGGACACCCGCGATGCCGACGGTCTCGGACGGCTGCACCCGCTTCACGGGGAGCGTGAGCTGGACGCGGTCGGCGAACTTCTTGCCGTTCACCTCCATCGTGGCCTTGAAGATGATCTCGCTCGCGCCTTCGACGTCCTTGGCGGCGATGTTGAAGCGGAACGGCTCGGTGGCCTTTCCCTTCACCGTCCGCGTCAGCGTCTTTTCGCTCTTCACGTTGAAGAGCTTGTCGTCGATGGACTCGATGGCGACCGTCACCGGCGCTCCCTCGGGGAGCATGTGGTTGACCACCACGCCTGCGTCGATCCGGTCACCCGGCCGCGCGAAACGCGGCATCGCCTGACGCATCATGAGCGTCTTGTTGACCTTGAACTCCGCTGAAGCGGAGCCGAACTGAGTCCCCTCGGTGACCGCGACCGCCATGACTCGGTAGGTCGTGAGCGTGTCGGGGACCTTGAAGCTATGCGTCGCCTTGCCGCTACCGTCGGTGACGAGGCTACCGATCCAGGTCGCGACCGGATTGAAATCCTTGCGCAGCTCGTTGTCGTTGTCGCCGCCGCCACCACCGCCGTCTTCCTCGCCCTTCGGCGTCGGCTGGATGAACTTGCGGCGTCCGAGCACGTGCATGCGCGTATCGAGGGAGAGCACCGAATACATGCGCTCTTGGAACAGGTCCTTGACGATATCCGGCGTCCGGTAGGCGGTGAGCATGAGCACGCCTTCGTCGACGGCGTACAAGTTCACTTCAGCGGACGTGCCCTTGCTTTGGTGGTCAGCGGTGTTGACGGTCACCGCGACTTGCTCACCCGGCTCGTAGAACGGCTTGTCGGAGGCGAGCTGCACCTTGAGCACGTTGCGCGTCGGCTTCACCGCGACCTTGGCGTAGCCCAGCGCGTAGGCCGGCTTGTCACGCTCCGGGTCCGGCGACAGGCCGCCCTCGGGCTTGACGCGGCCGCGCACCACCGTCGCCGAGATCCAGACGTTCGGCGCCCACTCCGGCGGGATCGGGATGTCGACGACACCGTTGGTGCCGAGCGGCATCACCTTGCGCCAGAGGATGTCCTCGCGCTCGACGGTGATCATCGCCATCGACTCCTTGAACGGTGAAGCGATGGCGATGCGGGCGGTCTCGCCGGCTTCGAGCTCTGGCTTTTCCGGCATGATCGACACCTGGTTCCCGCCGTCACTGCGGCCCGAATAGTAGTCGGGGTCACCCGTGACCCAGAACCACGACGAGGCGCGGACCTCGCGCTTCTTTTCGTCCTTGGCGGAGACGCGCAGGCGCAGCGAGCCGCCGTGCTCTGCCGTGTACTGGCAGGCGAGCACGCCGTTGGCGTCCGTTTTACCGGAGCACACGGCCGGCATCTTCTTGCTCTCGTGCTGGTAGTCCCAGTACATGAGGCCGCCGGGGCCCTTGCGCTTCACCGAGTACCAGCGCTCTTGCTCACCGTTCACGGTGACTTCGACGCCGCCGAGCGGTTGGTCGGTGGTCGAGACGACGACGATGTCGTAGGTGAAGAGCTTACCCTTCTCGCGCAGGTACCCCTTGGGGTCGATGCCGACATAGAAGCTCGCGGGGTGCACATCGACGGTGGTCGCCGAGCTCACGCTCTGGCCGCTGGCGTCGTCCACGGTAGCGGACACGATGAGCTTCTCGAGGCGGGCGTTGCTCGATGCGTCCTTGAGCACGCGGTCGAAGGTGAAGCTGCCGGTATCGTCGAGGGTAGCGTCGCCCTCGTCGAGGAACTCGGCGTAGTCCGACCGCTCGTCGTACCAGCTGTGGTAGTCGTAGTCGCTGAACTCGGCCTGCGGATAGCGCTTGCTGTCGAAGCTCGAGCTCTGGCGGCGCAACGTCCAGTGCGTGGTGAGGCCGGCGGCGGGAGCGCCGAAGAGGTAGTCGGCATTGACGCGCGCATGCATCTTGGCCCCGCGCATGTATTGCGGCTTGTCGGTCGCGACCGTGACCTTCATCTCGGCTCTACGGAACTCACCGACGCGGAAGCTCTCGTGCAACATGTCGTCGCCGACCTTGGCGCGGATCTGATACTCGCCGACGCGGGCATCGGCGGGCACGACGAAGCTGCCGCTGATGGTGCCGAACTTCGAGAACGTCTGATCGCTGACGAAGAGCGCATCCTGTGCGCCGCCCTCGTCGTCGTACATGTCTTCCGCGAAGACCGCCGAAGCGGTCACGGCGCCGCTGGGAGTGGTGAAGCCGTCGGGTGACTGACGCCGCGCCACGACGCGATAGTAGACGGTCTCGCCCGGCCGATAGATGCCGCGCTCGGTGTAGACGCTGCCGACGAGCCGCGCCCCGCTCTTCGGTGCGCTGCTGCCGCCGTTCTTGAACTTCGACCAGACGAACGCCTCGTCGTCGCCCGCTTTCGCGGTCACGAAGACACCCTTCGATTGCAGGTTCGGGACGCCTCCGTTGCGCGCGACCTCGGCCGCGCGAATCACCGCGATGCCCTGGGCGTCGGTCTTGGCATGGGCCGCGGGCTCCCCTAGATCTTTCGCCTTCTCGTCGACGATGTAGATGTCGATCTCGGCGTTGACGATGGGCTTGCCGTCGGAGAGCTTGGCCGCCATGACGACGAGCTGCTGCGTCGAGTACTTCGCCGACAAGCCGATGTCGGTGACGTTGAGCAAGCGCAGCACCGGGTTGCTGACGCGCACGCCCTTCTGATCGAGCGGTGTGTTCTTGAGGACGACGATGCCGCCGGCGCCCTTCAAGTAGGGCTCGAGCGGCACCGTGACCGTCGCCCAGTTTTCACCCTGCGGGACGCTGATGCTGTTCGCCACCGCGTTCGGGATCTTGATCTCGGTGTCGTCGGTCGCGCCGGGAAAGCGCTGCGAGCTCTCGTTGCAGATCTCGGTGCCCGCTTCCTCGTCCCAGTAACAATCCGACTCGTAGTAGGCGTAGTAGCTCTCGGAGAGCCACCACGGCAGCTCCTCCCACGCGACCTGGTCGGCGAGATCTTGCGCGGCGATGATCTTCCACGCCTCACGGAACGGCAGGCGTGCGCCTTCGACGTTGAGCTTCGTGGTCTTCCAGACCATCTCCTCGTGCGCCGGCTTCTCGGCCCGCTCGAGGACGTTGAACATCGTCTGATGCGCAAAGCGCGGTTCGGCGTCGCCCGTCTTGAGCGTGAACGTCTTTGGTTGCGCCAGTGCTTGGCCGAAGGTGTCGACGATGCCGCCACCAACGGTGAGCGTGTACTCGGTGTGCGCCTTGAGCGCCGGCGTCGGCTCGATGCGCACGATGCGGCTGCCGTTCGCTTGGCCCGAGCAGTTGAACGACTCGATCGCCGGCACGATGGCGATCTTCGCCAGCGCTTGCTGGCAGTCGACCGGGGTCGAAAACTCGATGGCCAAGGTCGACGGCGGCACGCACAGATCGCACGTCGGCCCGCTGACGATGGAGAGCGACGGATAAGTAGCGGCCTGGAGAGTCTGCGCCTCGCTGGTCACCTTCCCGGCTCCCGTGAGCGCGACACCCAGGCCCTTGGCGAGGTTGACCTTGAGATTGGTATGCTCGGGCCACGGCGAGCTCGGCGTGATCAGCACGCGGTCCGCGGTGTCACCAGCGGGGAACGTCAGCGTGACCGGCAAGGTCTTGGCGCCGCCACCCCCCTGCGGCTCGCCTTGCACGGTGACGAGCGACTTCAAGGTCGCGACCTTCTCCGGATAGCGCAGCGTCAGCACAAGGTCGTCGTAAAGGCCGAGCAGTGACACTTGCGACTCGCCGTCGCTGACCATCTGCCGTGGCGCCGCCCCGTCCGCCTTGGCGGCCTCCCACTCTTCCTTGGTGTGAGCCACCTTCTCGAGCTCGGCGCCGCCGTTCTTCTCGCTGGTGAAGGCGAATGAGTAGCTGCTCTTGAGCACCGCCTTGCCGTCGAAGGTCCGCAGGCCGCTGTCGATCTCGACCTCCACCTTGGTCGCCGGCGGCACCGGGTCCGTGAAGGCGAACGCCATCGAGTTCGGCGTCGGGAAGCTCACCTTGCCCGCGAGGCTCGGCGTGATGTCGATGTCGAGCCCTTGCGCCTTGGCCTCGGCGGCGTCTGGATCGACGATCGGCCGATTGAAGTGCACTTCGAAGTACGTCGGCAGGCCGCGCAGGTCGCCGGTCGGCGAGGCATGCGTGACCTCGAGCGACTCACCCGAGTGACAGCCCGCGAAAGCGGACACAAGGAGACAACCAACGAGGCCAGCCCGTACGGCGCGGAACAGTTGCATGGGAGGAGGCTCCTGGACGGCGAAGACCATACCGCGAGGCGGCCGGTCGGGTGTATGTCAAAAGTTCATGGCAAGCCCACGCATCGAAGAGCTCAAGGCCGAGCTGGTTCGTCATCGCGCTGTCGAGACGCCGACAGCCGAGCAGATCGAGGCGTTTCGCCAGCACCTCTACACCACCCTCGAGGCGCTGCGTCCGCGGCTCGAGGCACGCGGCAAGTGGCAGGCGATCGTCGACGACCTCACGTCGACGCCGCTCGACGAGCTTTACTACGCCGCCGAAGGCAATCGCGGCCGCGCTCTCACGGTGCTGGGACGCGAGTTCCTCGACGATGTCGAAGGCCATGCACGCTATGTGATCGCGGCGGGTGTGCCTGGCGACTTCTGCGAGGCCGGCGTGTTTCGCGGCGGCATTTCGATCTTGCTCTCGGCGTTGCTCGGAGAGCTCGCGCCGCGGCGCCGTCTGTGGGCGGCGGACTCGTTCCGCGGCCTGCCCCCGCCGGATCCCGACCGGGATGCACCAGCCGAGATCGCGAGCTGGGCGGTCTTGTCGTGGACCGGCGCTTTCGCGACCAACGTCGACGAGGTCGTCGCGAGCTTCGAGCGGTTGGGCGCGTACGGCGACCACGTGAAGCTGCTCGTCGGCTGGTTCGAAGACACCCTGCCGACCGCGCCCATCGAGGCGCTCGCGCTACTCCGGGTCGATTGCCAGTACGAGCACTCGACGCGGACAGTGCTCGAAGCGCTCTACCCCAAGCTCAGCGCTGGGGGACGCGTCTTGCTGAACGACTACGGGCACGGCGCCTATTGGGGAGCGCGCGCCGCCATCGATGCGTTCCGCGCCAAGCACTCCATTACGGCCGACGTGCACATGCAGGGGCACAGCGCGTGGTGGCAGAAGCCCACCTGAAGGCGCGCTGCCCCCGCATATGTATCGCTTTAGCCGAGGTGCGGAGCGACGCGGATCAGCGCGCTCTCGAAAGCATTCAGAGCACCGGGCACGCTGTGCACCGCGGCGTCGAAGTCGAGGAGCTCGCCTCGCGTCGCGCCATTGCTCTGCAGCGCGCGGACCGAGGGGCTGATGGCCGGTGTTTGCGCGAAGCCGCGGAAGCCGGGGTCGGAGAAGGCCTGGAGGACGTTCTGCAGCGTGGCCTGGCCGCGGCTGGTCTCCATGTGCCAAGCGGTGTCGTTCAATCCAAGTGTGCCAGATGGTCTGTTTTCGATACCCATGACGAATCCCTTATCGCTCCGAGAGCGCTAATCGTTGGTCAGGTTATCGGAGACACCGGCTGGAGGGTGCGCCTTCTGGGTCTGTCGGAGCGACAGGGCTTCGAATGCGTACGCGGTCGACGCGCGGGCGGGGCAAGGCCTTCAGGCCCGTGTGGCCCGCCGTACGGGGGTGCGCAAACACCCCCGCGGAAAGGCGAGTGATTTTTCTAGCGCAGGTGGGGCGCGACGCGCTCAAGAGCGCGCTCGAAGCCCTGCAAGGCGCCGGGGACGGCGTGCACCTGACGATCGAAATCGTGCAACTCGGGGATGGTCGCCCCATCGGTCTGGAGTGCGCGAACGGACGCAGCGAGATCGGGGCTCCGGCTCGCGATGCCGCTGAACTGCGGATCGCTGAAGGCGCTGAGTACTTGGCCGAGGGTGGCCTGACCGCCGCGAGCCGCGCTCGCGCCAGTCTCCATGTTCCATACCGGTTGGCTAGCCGAGAGCGTCGTCGGCGCTCTGTTCTCGATACCCATGATGTCCTCCAGCGGGCATATGCCGCGTATCAATTCATTAAGTTGGCCAGATGGCCCGTCGGTTAGTTGTTGCGCGGTCCGACCCCACCCTTGCCACCCTTCGGGGGCAACGGGCCGCCGCCTGTTAGTCGATTGCTGTTCGTGCGCGCGGCACGCGCCAAGGCCTCGGCGGCTTCGGCGCCTCCTTCGCGAGCGATCGTCGTGATCGCTTCATTGAGCTCGCGCATCATGGCGAGGGGAATGTCACGATCGAAGTGCGCCACCATGTCGGCGCGGACCTTCGCCGGATCGCCGGCCTGGATCTTCTTGTCCTTGATGTACCGGGCGCAGATTTCCGCGAGCGCCGGTGGCAGGGTCTCCATGGTGAAGTGCCCGTGGTGCACCAAGGTCAGCGTGCAGAAAACGGTTGCTGCCGTTGCTTGCGCGTCGGAGTAAAGGAAGTTGCCGTTCGCGTCGGTTCGACGAAACACGGCGAGTACTTGCTTCTCTGAGAACGACTCGTGCGACTGACCCATGCCGGGCTCGCCTTCCGGTGACCGCGCTTGCGGAGGTGACGGTTGTATCTACCTCGGCCCGACATACACTGCTATCGTCGCGCCTGGCCAGCGACATGAAGAATCCCGCTCTTGCCTCCCCGTCGCCGGAACCTTTCGCCTATTCGGCGGTCTTCGAGAGCCCTCTCGAGCTGCATCTGGCCTTCTTCCGCGATGTCTCGGCCGACGTCGACTTCCTGCTCGGCCTCTTCGAGCGGCTCATGGGCCGGAAAGCGCAAAGCGCCCTCGAGGTGCAGTGCGGCCCGGCGTATTACGCGCGCGCCCTCGCGCTCCGCGGGCTCAGCTGTACCGCCATCGACACGCGTGAGGACTTCTTGAGCTTCGCACGCTCCCTTGTCGCCCCAGCGCCGGTCGAGTTTGCTCGCGAGCACCCGTGCAATCTGTCGCCACGCGGGCCGTACGACCTCGTGCTCTTGCCGCTCGATAGCATGGCGTATTTCCCGGATGATGCGGCCGTGCACGCGTTTCTCGCCGGCGCGTCGCGCTCGATGCACGACCAGAGCCTGCTGGTCATCGAGGCAAACCATCCGAAGGATGTCGGCTACATCGACTACGGGGTCATCTACGGCGGCACCGCGCCGAGCCACCCCGGACGGCGGGTCCGCGCGGAATGGGGCGTCAACGCGCCGCGCTTCGATCTGCTCACCGGTCGCGTCGACACCGTGATTCGCATCACCAACCAAACCGGGGAAAGCGAAACCGTGCGCGAGATCAAATCGGCGGAGCGCGTCTACTTCCCGAGAGAGCTGACGCTCCTCACCCAGCAGTCGCCGTTGTCGATCTGCGGATTTTTCGGCGGCTACGCCGATCACACGCTCGGCTGGGACGATGCGGTGCAGGTCATCGCGCTGCGCAAGAGGACGCCATGACGAGCGCGCAACGACTTCTGATCGTGACCGCCCACCCGAGCAAGGAGAGCTTGAACGCCGAGATCACCCGGCGCTTCATCGCCGGGATCGGCGCCCAAGCCGAAGTGCGCGAGCGCGATCTGTACCGTGTCGGGTTCAACCCCGTGCTCTCCGAAGAAGAGTGGCGCAGCGGCTTCTCCGGGGCTGTGCCCGAGGACTGCAAGGTCGAGCAGGAGCACATCCAGTGGGCGACCTGCCTCGCGTGGATCTTCCCGGCCTGGAACTTCGGGCTGCCGGCGATCTTGAAGGGCTACCTCGACCGGGTGTTCCTGATCCCCGGGTTCTCGTTCGCCTCGGACGCGACCGGAACGACCTACCAGGGCGGGCTCCTGCGGCATCACCGCGCCTTGGTCATCCAGACGCTCGGCAGCAACCTGCAGACCGCCTACCGTTTTGGAAACGTCGCGAGCTACGCCGCGGAGGCGGTCTCGTCGCTGCAGTACGCGGGTATTCGTAACGTTCAGGTGGCGCAGTACTGGAACATGTACCGGCAGATGCCCGCGGTGCCGGCGGAGATCGAAAAGATCCTGAGCCATGCGCAAGGGCTCGGCGCGTCCTTTTTCGCGGACACCGTCAGCGGCGTGCAGATCGTTTCGTCGCAGGTCTGAAGCGTTCCGCGAGGAGCTCCGACCAAAGCGCCACGACGCGGTCGCTGGAAGCGCTGCTATCGCTGCCGGATGACAGGCGAAGGAACGTCGTGCCGTCAGCGCCGACGATGATGTTGGCGTGCGGGACGTTGAGCCCGAAGGTGCACGCCGCGACCCCCGGCAGGTCGCGAGCAGCCGCCTCGGTGCATAGCCACCTGTCGACACCGAGCAGCGACGTGCCCGACCGATGGCCGAGGTAGACAAAGCGACCGCCGCCGATGGTCGCGCTCCTTGCGTGGTGGGGATGATCTTCGAGCCACGGCGAGACGACCGTGAGGTCACTGCCGCGAAGCCCCGCGTCGAGGTGCGCGGCCCAGGCCCGCATGTTGCGGTCGTAGCGGGCGAGGCGTGCCTGGAAGCTCGCGTGATCGTCGAGGCAGGCGAGGCGGGCTTCCGTGAACGACGGCACCCGTCCGGAGCGCTCGCGCAGCTCGAGGATGCGCGCGAAGGCGCCACGGTCATCGCCCCAAAACGTGAGCAGGCCGGACTTGCCGAGGTCGAGACCCGCCTGGAGGAACTTCACGCCGCTCACTACCGACAGCGTGATGACGCCCGGGATGACGCGTGGCGCGACCTCGGGTGTGTGGGCCGCGTCGAGGAGGAGCATGCGCTCGGTGTTCTCGAGCGCGCTGTAACACACGTCGAGCGCCGCCACCGGCATCGTCGGATGGTTCGGGAGCGGCTCGATGATCACCCCGAAGACCGCTGGGTCCGCGAGCGCGCTCGCGAGCGCATCGGCGTCGGTTTCGTCGACCAGCGTGAAGGTGTCGGGATGCTGCTCGAGCGCGTAGGCCTGCACTTCGATCCAGCTATGACGCCCGAGCAAGTTACGCCGTCCCGCGGCACGCGCCGTCTGCGCCATGAAGTCGATGGCGGTGTTCATCGCCCCCATGCCTGACCCGAAGAGGAGCGACCTGCCCGCGCCAGCGCCGTGGATCGTGCGCCGCGCTCGCTCGGCCGCTTCGGCGAGCAGCGGGTGGTCGACTCCGGTGATGAACGGTGCCTGGGCGACGTAGCTGAGCCGTGCGCCACTGCGCGCGTAGTCCATGATGTACGGGGCTGGCTGCACGGCCTGCTGGAGCGGATGCACCGCCTCGGGGAGCCCGGCGAGCGGCGGTGTGTGGCGCAAGGCAGCGGTCGCGACCCCCGCGCTTCGATTCAGCTCGTAGACCAGCGCGGGAGTGAGCCGCCACGCCTCGATGGTTTGGCGAACGCTGCCGCCCAGGGCGGCCAGGCGCTGCTCGACCTCCGCGAGGTCGTCGCGCACCGCGTCGGGGCCGGCCCACGCGAGCCGTTCGGCGGCGATGGTCCGCCGCTGCCTCTCGATCAAGTCGGCAAGCTCGGCCGCGACTGCCGCCGCGTCTCCCTCGCCGTTTGGATTCGGCATCCTTTCGTGCAACACCATAGGGCGTGGGTGCGGCGCAACCAGAAATTCTGGCTGGGCGAGCGCGGGGAGTCCGACTCGCCGACCATCGGGAACGCATCACGCGGCTCGACCAGCTCGAGATCGCCCGGCAGCTCTGGGTGACGCCGTCGGCCCGCACCGAGCTCCTCGACTTCATCGGTGCGAACCTCGTGCCCGTCGCCGCTCGTCCGACGGACGACTGTGTCGTGCTCTACGTCGATCACGACCTCCTCGAGACCTTGTTCGAGCTGGTTGGCTGGAACCTACCGGACGACATCGACGAGTGGGTGCGCGAGCGCTGCGGGCTCGATGTCCAACCCGATATGAGCGCGCCCCTCACCCGCCGCTTGTTCGCTGACCGCTATGGCGGTGTCGGTCTCTTCGGCAACAAGGGCGCGGGCCGCGCTGTCATCGACCCGGAGCTCGGGCTTTACATCACCGGCATCGGCGCGACGCCCCTCGCCCACGCGGCTCCCAGCACATTCGAGGGCTATCACGGCCGCCTCAAGGTGACGAACGCCGTCCGCCGCATGGCGTGCAGCATGGTGCTCGAGAACCTCGTCGAGGTCCCCGGCACGCGCGTGCTCGCCGTGCTCATTCGCCCCTCGACCCTCGGCCTTCAGGGCAACGCCGTGCACGGCTGGATGGTGCGCGCGGCGATCCAGCCGCGTCTCGGACATCTCATGGAGACCGAGACGGCGGCGCGAGCCGATGCCGCCGCGGTGCTCGACCATTGCCTCGAGCGCTCGGCGCGCGGCTCCGAGCGGCGCCGGCGTTTGGCCGAGATCCTCGGCATCCATGCCACCGCGCAGGCCCAGTGGACGCGCTGGCGGATGCACCACGGCGCCCAGGCGGCGTCGAACATCCTGGTGGGCGGCGGCCCGGTCGACCTCGACTCGACGACATCGCAGCCGGGCACCGCGCCGATCATGGTCGACGACTACACGGCGATCTACGGCACGAGCTCCGCGGTCGATCAGTACGGCCTCGAGCACATGGCCCGTACCCTCGAGTGGGTCACCTCGCTCAAGAGCATCTCGGAGCTGCCCGGGGCCGACCCAGCCTGGCAAGACGACGCCCTCTGGGCGCGGTACGAGCTGCCCCGGCTCTACGACGATGCCTTCGCGCTCGAGCTGGTGCGCGCGCTCGGCGTGCCCGAGCCCTTCGTTGCAGCGGTTCGCGAGCGCTGCCCGGAGGCCATGCGTCAGCTCGCCCAGTCATGGACGACGCTGTCGCGCCTGATTCGCCCGGGAAAGCGTTGGCTCTTGCCGCTGCCGCGCGAGCTGTCGGTGGTGGACATCCACGCGGCGCTGGGTGCTCTGCCGCGCTGGGTGCTCGTCGACGCCTTATCGCCCGACGAGCTCGACACGCGAACCCGCGAGGCGCTGGGCTTTCGCGTCGACGGCCTGCCGGAGACCTACGTCGAGCGCCTGCGCCATACGGTACGCGCGCACAGCCGCGCGCTCGCCCGCGCCGCGAGCACGGTGCTCTCCGCGGTCATGACGGCCGGGTCACAGCGCCCCGGCGACGGCTCGGACCTCGCATCCCTCATCGCGCAGCGCGCCCGCTTCATGAATGAGCCGCTGACCGCGCTCGAGCGCGACACCTTCTCGGCGACCATCGAGGAGCATACGACGAGCGACCTCGACGCCACCCACCGTGATCTGCGCCGCATCTTGTTGTCGGCGGTCGGGCGTTCGCGGCGGTGTGTCGGCGGGCTGCTCCGTCAGGGACGCCATCTGCGCGAGGCCAGCGACCTCGTCCTGCAGCGCCGGACCGTCGACGGCTGGACGTACCGTGTTCGCTGTAGCGGTCAGCGCTCGGTGCTCGAGATCTCGGGTTATCTCGATGCCGCCAACGGCCCGGTCGAGCTCTTTCTCAACCCTCGGCTCTTCGCGGGCATCGATCGGTTCGCGACCTTCGAGGCCGATGTCGTCCGCGGCGAGGTGACCTTCGTGGTGCCGATCCAGACGGGCTTCGCGGTCGTGGTCGAGGGAACCATCCGTCGCGGGACGCAGATCCTGGCGCGGCTCGACGGTTACTCCTGCGTGAGCCCCTACGAGACCGAGCTCGAGCAGATCAGCGCCTGCCTCCCCGACACCCTGGACGCGGCGGTCAGCGTCGAGATGAGCCCAGCGGCCTCGCATGGTTTCTTCAGCCGCTATGGCGGCGCCATGCAGGACACGTCGCTGTTCACGCCCGCGATTGGTGACTACCTCGCCGCCGAGATGGTGTTCGTCGAACAGGTGATGCGCGAGCGTGGCTTGAATCACCTGCTCGAGATCGGCAGCGGGCCGGGGCGCTATCGTCAGTGGGCAAACGAGCGCGGTCTTCACTACGACGGCATCGACTTCGTTCGCGACCTCGTCCACAAGGCCGAGCCCTACGGCGGTGGGCCGCTGCGCTCCCATGTGCATTACGCCTCGGCGGATGACCTCGATCGGCTATTCGAGCGCGAGGCCCTGCATGCGGCCGACTACAAGACGCTCGTGTTGTTCCCCTTCAATTGCTTCGGGAACATCGCCAAGAACGCCAAGGTGATTCGCCATCTGGCGACGCTCGAGCTGACCGCCGTCGTCAGCACCTACCAGCTCACCGAGGACGCGACGAACGAGCGCATGCGCTACTACGAGGTCTGTGGCTGTCGCGATGTCGTCGCCGACCTCATGAGCGACGAACAGGTCATCGTGAGCGACCGCGACGGCATGCGCGCGGTCGCCCATGGGCTCGGCTCCTTGCAGCGGATGTTCGCGTCGACGGCTCTGGTTGTCCATGATGGCGGACCGGTAGCCCGAGTCGGTCGCGCCTTCGTCATCGCGCCTACGTGAAAGGATAACCCGTGTTCCAGCTGCACACCCTCTTGGACCCCGCGTTCGCGCGTTTCGCCGACCGGGTCGCGCTCATCGAGGGCGATCGCTCGATGACCTATGCCGAGCTGGACGCGCAGGCGAACCGGGTCGCAAACCACCTTTTGGGAGTGCTCGCGGACGACGAAGATCTGGTCGGGGTGAGCTCCGCGGTCACACAGGCGACCATCGTGAGCATCTTGGGCGTGCTGCGCGCTGGCCGCGCCTACGTGCCGCTCGACGTACTCGCGCCGCCGCAGCGCTTGCGTCAGATCATCACCGACGGGGGGCTTCGCACGGCGATCATCGATCCGGTCGCCTACCCGGATGGCGCGCAGCTCCAGGGCGAGCCGCTACAGCGGATCATCCATCCGGACGCAGCCGCGGCTGGTGCGCCGAGTCGCCCTCGCCCCACTCGCCCGGAGATCCTCGACGGCCTCGCCTACGTCCTCTACACCTCGGGATCGACCGGAACGCCCAAGGGCGTGATGCTCACGCACCGAAACGCCATCACCTTCGTGGCGTGGATGGCGAAGGAGTTCGCCATAGGGCCGGATGACCGCGTCGCCGCCCGCTCGCCGCTCAACTTCGACTTCTCGGTCTTCGACATCTTCACCACGCTGCTCGGAGGCGCGACCCTCATCGTCATCGATCAGCGCCGCGGCACGCTCGAAGGGATGAGCCCCGAGCAACGCCACCGCGCCTATGTCGAGGCGATGCGGCGCGAGCGCGCGACCGTGCTCTACGCGACCCCCTCGGCGGCGACGGTGCTCCTCGAGAAGGGCGGCCTCGACCCGGGCGTTCCGCTCCGGCTCTTCCTCTACGCCGGCGAGCCCTTTCACCCCGAGATGCTGTCGCGCTTCATGCGGGCCATGCCCAAGACCAAGGTCTGCAACATCTACGGGCCGACCGAGACCAACATCATCACGTACTACTGGGTCGAGACGCCGCCGACGGAGCCGGTGCCGATCGGTCGTGAGGTCGACGACACGTTCATCATCGTCGTCGACACGGACGCAACGCCCCCGCGTCTGTGCGACGTCGGTGAGGTCGGCGAGGTCTGGTGCCACGGCGGTACCGTCTGCATCGGCTACCTGGGAAAGCCCGAGCTCACCGCGGAGCGCTACGTGTGGAGCCGCTTCCACCGCTTCCCGCTGCGCTTCTGGCGCACCGGTGACATCGGCAAGCGCCTCCCCGATGGCAACATCGCTTACTTCGGGCGCCGCGACGACATGGTGAAGACGCGCGGCTATCGCGTCGAGATCGGTGACGTCGAGGCCGCGCTCTGCCGCGACGACAAAGTCCGGCAGTGCGTGGTCGTTCATCGACCGCACCCCAAGTACGGCAGCAGTCTGCACGCCTTCGTCCTCCTCGCGGACGACCGCTCGGCCACCCCGGAAGAGCTTCTGGAGCTCCTGCGGCAGCAGCTCCCGGCCTACATGGTGCCGCTCGACTTGCGTATCGTCGCGAGCTTTCCTTACACCTCGAGCGGTAAGGTCGACCGTCAACGACTCAAAGCCGAGTTGCCGCCGAGCGAGGTCCCATGAGCGACATCTTCCAGCGCATCATCGAAAAGAACGTCAGCGGCCAACGGGCGAGCATCCAGGACGTGCTCAAGCGCTCGCGCATGTTCGACGCCACCGCGGTCGAGATCGACGGGCGCATGCTGCGCATCGACGGTCAGTGGGTCGCGGACTTCGCTTCGTGCAACTACCTGGGCTTCGATCTCGAGCCACAGATCATCGAAGAGATCGAGCCCGCGCTCAAACGCTGGGGCGTGCATCCGAGCTGGTGCCGGTTGGTCGCGAGCCCGCATCTCTACAATCAATGTGAAGAGGCGCTTGCCGAGCTCCTGGGCGTCGAAGCCTTCCTCATCTTGCCCACGGTGACGCTCGTCTCGATCGGTGTCATTCCCGCGCTCGTCGGCAAAGACGGCGTCATGTTCCTCGACAAGTTCGCGCACATGACCATGTATCAAGCGTGCAAGATGGCCCGCGATAGCGGAGCCACGCTGTGCAGCTTCGCGCACGGCGACCTCACCGCGCTCGAAGCTCTGCTCGACCAGCACCGCGCCAACCCCAAGAAGGTCATCTTGGTCGACGGCGTCTTCTCGATGACCGGCAGGTATCCGGACCTCGGAAGCCTCTCCGCGCTCGCCAAGAAGTACGACGCCATCGTCTACATCGACGACGCGCACGGCTTCGGCGTGGTCGGTGAGCGACCGGACGCCGACATGCCTTATGGATACAGAGGCAACGGTATCGTTCGCCGCGCCGGTCTGCGCTACGAGGCGGACAACTTCATGTACGTCGCCGGCTTTTCCAAGGCGTACTCGTCCATGGCCGCGGGCATCGCCGGGTCCAAGAACACGATGAGCTTCGTCAAGGCGTACGCGACGCCCTACGATTTGTCGGGCCCGTGTCCGACCGCGTCGCTGCAGAGCCTCTTGACCTCGATGGCGGTGAACGAGGCGCGTGGCGACGACTACCGCCGGCGGCTCTATGCCCTCACCAAGATGGCTGTCGACGGCCTGCGTGAGCTCGGATTCTACGTCGACAACGACAACTACTTCCCCATCGTCAGCGTCTGGTCCGGCGACAACGAGCGCCTACTCTTGGCCGCGAAGATCCTGCTCGACGCCGGAGTCCTGCTGACGCTCGGGCCGTACCCGATGATCCCGCGCGGGCACGAGGAGCTTCGCATCACGCTCACGTCCGCGAACACCGAGGAGCAGGTGGAGCGCTACCTGCTCAAGGGCTTCGCGCAGGTCCGTGACGCGTTCGCGGCGAAGGGCTATCCCCTGAAGCCGGCGCCGTAGCTTCTAGCCGAGCATGAGGGCCGGACGGGTCACCCCGAACAGCTCGATCGTCGAGCCCGTAATCGTTCGCGCCGCGTCGCTCGCGAGATAGACGGCGAGCGCCGCCACATCGCCCTGGGTCACCCGAGCGCGCGGCCCGCTGCCCTGCGCCGTCGCGCTGTCCGGTTCGATGGCGCCCGGTGCAATGGCGTTGACTCGGATGTCGTGCGGCCGCAACGCCTCGGCCGCCGCCTTGGTCAAACCCTCGAGGCCGAACTTCGAAGCGCTCTGCGCCGCGCCGTTGGCGTCCGCGATAGCGCCATGCACCGAGGTGATGTTGATGATGCAGCCGCCGGACTTCTGGGCCACGAACGCGCGGCCGAATGCCTGCGTGAGCACGAATGGCGCCGTCAGGTTCGTCGCCAAGGACGTCGCCCAATCAGCGGCTGACAGATCGAGCAGCGGTTTGTAGACGAACACGCCGGCGCAGTTCACCAGGATGTCGACGCGGCCGAATGCCTTCTGCGCTTCGGCGGTCAGGCTTTGCGCCGCGTCGGGCCCGTTCACGTCGAGGGCCAAGCCGCGCGCGTTCTCGCCGGAGACGCAGAGGCGGCTCACGGCGTCGCGGACCGCGTCGGGCTTGCGTGAAACCACGAGGACTCGCGCGCCCGCCGTCACGAACGCGTGCGCTATCGCGTAGCCGACGCCGCGACTCCCTCCGGTGATGACAGCCACCCGGCCGTTCAGAACCGGTTGGTCACTCAATCCACGTTCCTAGGCGTTTGATGTCGAGGCCGTCTTTGCCCCAGGACCACCACACGAACATGGCCCGGCCCAGGACGTTCTGGAGCGGCACCATTCCCCATGCGCGGCTGTCGTACGAGTGGTCGCGATTGTCGCCCATCACGAAGATGTGGCCCTCGGGCACCTTGCGCGGGCCCCAGTTGTTCGAGCGCTGCGACACCGCCGGATCTTCGAGCACGGTGTAGCGCTTGTCGTTCATGTGCTCGGTGTAAGCGATGCTATGCTGTTGGCTCCAGACCGAGCTGTTGGTTTCGCGATCCCATACGTCCATCTTGCCGCGAGGCTCGCGCACGACCTCGATGTCGTTCACGTAGATTACGCCGCGGCGGATTTCCACTGTGTCGCCGGGCACGCCGACGACGCGCTTGATGAAGTCCTCGTGCGGCTCATTCGGGAAGATGAAGACAACGACGTCGCCGTTCTTCGGAGGCGCGAAGTCCACCATACGAATCGAGGTGAATGGGACGCGCAGGCCGTAGACCCACTTGTTGACGAAGATTTGATCGCCGATGGCGAGCGTCGGGATCATCGAGCCGCTCGGGATCTTGAAAGCCTCGAGCACGAACGAGCGCAGCAACAAGGCGACGAGCACCGCGACGATGATCTGCTCGAGCGACTCGCGCCAGGCCGGCTTGCGGTACGAGCCCAGGTCCGCGTCGATGAGCTCGCTCAGGTGATCGCTGGCGCGGGTGATGCCCTCGACGTTTTCGCCACGGGCGAGCTCGGCGGTCTCGTCGGCGCTGCCGCGGATGGCGCCCCGCGTGCTCTCGGACACTCCACTCTTGGCGCGTCGCAAGAGCTTGTGCGCCTCTTTGACGCGTTGGCGCGCAAGGCGCCGCGCATCGCGCAGCTTAGGGTCGAGCATGAATGGGACCGATACACCCGACATCGTTATCCTTGATGCTGACCACGAATTACCTGCTCCCGGCGCTTATGCTGTACCGGCGCGTGGTTCCGCAAGCCCGTGCCGCAGGTTGCCCCTCTTCCCGCGATCAACAGCCATCGTCAGGCTCGCCATTGCAGTCGTCGTCTACGTCGTTGCCGCATTGCTCCTGACCAAAGGGGTTCACGTCAGGAAGGTTGTCATCGCAATCACACGGTGAGTCGTCGTTGACGGGCCCGGTGCCGCATAAGCGGTAGCCGTCGCGATCGAAATCGTCATCGAAGAACCCCTCGTTCATGACGATCTCGAGGTCCCGGCGATTATTCTCCTGGAAATCGAGCTCTTCGCCGACCGAGACCACCGCATTGCCGTTCTTGTAGCCCTCGGCGCGGACGATGATCTCGAGGCCCAACCCCACACTGGGGATCAAGCGCACGATCAAAGGGTCGATATTGATGTCGCGATCGCCGGGATCTCGCTCGATAACATCGACGATCCCCTCGCGACTACGGGCGGATAGGACCACTTTCTCGATGTCGCGGACTGTCGACGCGACATTCAAGTAGATCTCTGTAGGTGCCGTAGGGTCCTTGGCACACGCCGACAGGGTCAGAATTGTAAGGCAGCAAAGGCCTACCCGCATGGCCCGCAAGATGGCGTGTGAGGCCCGTCCACGCAAGAGATGGGCGATTTCACAGGCTTTGGAGTATCTTTGATGGCCATGTCTCGTTCCCTTCCCCGCATCGCTCACGACGAGCTCCTCGGCGACATCGACGTCGATCGCATGGAGCACGTGATGAACAGCGAGGTTGAGGCCATCCGCGCGACCGCTGGCCCGCTCACGGCGTCGCGCCAGAACGTCATCGACCATTTCACCCGCAACAGTCCCCAGATCGTGTTGTTCGCGATGCGCGACAGGCTGCACGGGGAGCGCTTGAAGAGCCTCACCGATGCGGTGCGAGCGGTCATGTACGAGCCTGGGCAGACGGTCGTTCCGCAAGGGTACGTCATCGAGGTGTCCGACCTCGGCGCCATCAGCTTGGTGCGCGCCGCGCGTGGAGAGGCGGCGTGAAGCTCCTCCTGGCGGTCGGAGCGGTGCTCGTCATAGCGAGCTGTGCGCACACGACGTCGAATGGTTGCACGGAGTACAAGCCGTGGTGCGTCGGCGGGGGCCAAGAGGTCTGCACGACCGACGCGCGGGGGTGTCAGGTCTGCTCCTGCGAGAGCACGCAGCGGGATGGCCAAGTGGTGCCGGATCGCGTGTCGGATCCGTACGCGCCGCGGTTGTAGTGTCGTTTTGCGGTCACTTGCGAGCCGTTTTAGCGTCTGCTGTTTGGGGCCTCGGTGGATCTGCACCGAGGGGGTGGAGGAGACCCGGGGGCGGGCGTTTGCCTTGGCGTCTGCTTGCTCCGCGGGGCCGGAGGTTGTGCTTCTAAAGGGCGTGCCGCTATAGCGGACGCTTTGAAATGCGCGTTAACGCGCATTTTGCGTACGCGGGCGTGTGAAAAAACGACAGCGGCTTCACTTTGGTGTTGACGACGCGTTTCGGTGTTGGCGCCTTAGCGATTCCGACGTGCTCTGGAATGGCCTTGGCGCGCGCTCACGTGCGCGCTGTTGCGTTTCTTCGGCGGCTTCCGTGATTTTCGCATCCGCGGCCGTCTGCGGGGCGCCACGGGGCTGCAAAGGGGCAAAAATTTCCGATGTTAGGATGAGTCATGAACGACTTGTCCGCTTTAGCATCCGACGAGCTCTTGGTCTCCCTGAAGGCTTGCGCCGCGCGGGAGCATGGCGAATGTGTCCA
>JBGGMJ010000012.1:0-54628 GCA_041288095.1 Myxococcota bacterium | reverse complement strand
GAGCCAACCAAGGCCATGTGGGCAACCATCTCGCCGAGCTCGATGGTCGCCATCCGATCGACGAAGGTCTCCATGACGTCGAGTGGATAGAGCCGACCGCTCGTCAGCTTGTCGTTGAGCTCGCCGCCCTTCGATTGACCGAACGCGGCCGTGCCGGCGAGCGCGTAGTTGGCATGCTCGTCGGAGATGTTGAAGGCGCTGTCCTTGTTGAACGCCGTCGTCATCGCCGCAAGGTAGATGGTCGACAGATCCATGACGGGCAAGAAGACCGTCGTGCCCGGGCGGTTGTGGTCCCAGATGTTGAAGGACGGAGTGTGCTGGGTGTTGCGCGGCACACCGCGCCGGCCGTCTGCGATCTTCACGCGCAGGGCCTGGTAGGCTTCGACGACCTTGCCTTCGCCGAGCAGGCGGAGCTGCTCGCGTACCTCGGCCTCCGAGAGATTCTGCGGGCGGCGCACGAACCACACACCTTCGTCGTTGATGACGAAGAGGGCCACGGAGTGCGCGGCGTCGGGGCTCGCAACGGCACGGCCGACCAAGGTCGTGAGCACCCCGCCGTTCCCGTCGGGACCCGAGTGTAGTGGTAGCTCGGCATTGGCGTAACCGGTGATTGCTATCGCGGACATGGCGATGGCGGCCTCTTCGTTCAGCGTCAGCGGCATGGGAGCGACGGCGCTCTTGAAGGCCAAGGGGTTGGCCTTGCCGCCGGGCATCTCGCCGCCGGTCGCGAAGCGCTGGGAGCGGCGGGCGAACATCGCCGCGAGGAGAGTCCGCGTGGTGGCTGGGAGAGCTGACGCAGCCATCCGATCTTCGATCTTCGTCCAGGCGTCGCGCGCGTCGGCGTTCAGCGGGCGCGTAGGCTCGGGCTCGCGAGCCCGCGCGTGAGCTGGGGTGGCCGCGGCGGATCGTAGCCCAAGGCGAGTGTTCATCGTGTTCATGGTTTCTCCGAGAGCGGCGCACCGAAGAGCATCCGCGGGTTACGCCAGCTCAAGACCGAGGAAGGCGTGAGATCGAGATCCGACAAGACCTTTCCGAACGGCGACGCCGGGTCGTAGGTCATGTGAACGTTGTCGGCGGAGGGAATGACCTCGTAGTCGTTGCTCACCTGCCCGGGGTTGCGCACGAGCTCTCCGTTCAGCGGATTCCGCGATAGCGTATCCGCGCGAAGCGTCGCCCCAGTCACGCTCGCGGCGATGGCTTTGAGGCCGTTCCAAACGCCGAGGCGTTTCATCAGCGCCCAAGGCGCCTCGAGCCGCTGTGCCGGCGTCGCGGCGATGGGCAGGGTCCCCTGCACAACAGGGCGGTTGGCTGCATCGACGGCGGCGAAGCGCAGGCCCTCGGCCGTCCACTCCATGGTGAAGCTGCCGGGCCGCGGCTCCTTGGGTAGCCCCATGTATTCGCGCCCATAGTCGATGGGCGTCTGCGCATCGAGCAGCAGACGCGGGACGAACACCTCGCCCGGCCGCGTGGGATCCGCGGCGCCGAGCGTCGTGTCCCAAGCGCTGTCACCCGCGAGAGTCCTCCCCTCCCGTGACACGGGGATGCTCACGAACAGCTCATGGTAGGCCCCGGCGCTCGTGTCGCGGTAAGCCATGATCCAGAGCGACACCACCGCCCGACCCGAGGGCGTGAGCACGGGCTGATAGCCGGTGCCGGCGAGCATGCGCCGGACAGCGTCCGCGTTCGCGGTGGCGACGAGGCCAACGCCCTTGCCGTCGTAGACGCGAAAGCCGGTCTCGACCTCCGCGCCGGCGCGCGTCGTGAACGTGCCGAACGCTGGTGTCTTGCGAAACATCGCGTCGCTTCGCCCGGGCGAAGATGGTTGCGCTGTAACGGGCGGGCGAGCCTTCGCGACGCCGACGTCGTGAGCATCGACAGAGGGCGGATATGTTGGTGTCACCGCTGGGCGAGCGGCAACCGGGGACGGCATCATGGGTGTCTCCTATAGTGGACTAGTCGTAACCAGGTGGTGCGGCGCTCAGGCTCGTCGCGGCAGTTTGTTCAGGTAATTCACGGCGTCGGGATTCTTGAGGGCCCGCACCGGCACCAGCCGGACTCCCGCATGGGTCTCGGTCACCAGCCACGGAAACGCGGCGAAGCCGGAACCCTCGAGAGCATTCGCCAGAGCAAGCGCCACTTCGACGGCGGTCTTCTGGCCCGCGATAGCGGCCTGCCGTCCATCCAGTGAGTAGATGAACGGATTTTGTTGTGTCCCTTGCAGGACGATGTCGGCGATGCCGAATGGGTAGGTGAGCACTTGCACCGTGAGCGCTGGGTCATGGCCGACGACCGCGAAGCGAGTCGAAGCCGAACCACCGACCTGAACCGCTGCCGAGCTGACTTTTTCCGCTGCTTGCATCTTCATGTGTTCCTCCAGAGAGCAGCGTTATCGTTCGCCGGCATACACGGATGCGGTAAGCCGCCCGTTCGCGGACAAATGCCCGCTCTTGGTAGGCTTGCCGCACGGGGCTGCGCGTCCGGGACCAAACTAGGAGGTTACGCGTTGACCCTCGGTCGTCGGCTTCGTTCGATACGGACGCGCATCCACGGGAATGTCGATGATGAAGGTCGTGCCTCGAGCGGCCGTGCTGTCGACCCCGATGCTCCCTCCATGCGCCTCGGCGACGGCACGCACCTGAGCAAGGCCCAGTCCCCACCCGCGAGCGTCGTTCCCTTCGGTCGAGGTCGCCCGCTGGAAGGCGCGGAACAAGGTCTCCTGTTTCTCGACCGGTATGGGCGCTCCGTGATTGTGGACAGTCAGAATCGTCCGGCCATAGGTCGCGCGTATAGCCACCGTGACCGTGCCGCCGCGCGCGCCATACTTCACTGCATTGGTCGCGAGGTTCTCGACCGCCCGCCGAAGGGCGTCGCGCGCGAAATATCCATGCACCGGTTCCTCGGCATCGACGACGAAGCAGGCGCCATGTTTGGGCTGCAGGTTGTCGAGCGCTTCACGCACGACCTCGACGAGGTCACACGCTTCGAGGTCGAGCTCGAGCCTGGCGCCGGCGTTGACGCGCGCGGCATCCAGGAGATCCTGCACCATGCGGTCGACGCGGCCGATGTTGTCGGCAATACGCGCAGCCCAAGCCGGCACTTGCTCCGCGGTCGGCTGGTTGATGATGAGATTGGCGCTAACGAGCGCCACGCCGAGCGGGTTGCGCAGGTCATGCGCGACAATGGCGAAGAGCTCGTCGCGAAACTTCGACTGCACGAGCGCATAGCCGGTGCACGCTTCCATCAGCGCTTGGTCGAGCGAGGCGTTGAGCCTGTTGCGTTCGTCAGCCGAGAGGGGCCTCTCCTCCTCGAGCACCTCGAAGAGTACCGCGCGGAGAGCCTTGTACTCGGCGATCAGATCGTCGAGGCGAAACATCGTCAGTCGCACGCGTTCGCCGCCGTGCTCCGTGGCGACGGTGCTGCCTTCGGTTGCCGTCCGTCTCGGGTCGTCCGGCGAAAGCGCTTGCGCGAGCTGATCGAGGATCGCCGGAATAGTATTGACCAGGATCGGCAGCAATTCGCGCTCCGCGGCACGGATCGTCCGACGCACCCGCTCTACCCACAGCGCAATGACGCGCTCCTTCTTTGCAAGAAGCTGCTCCGCAGCGCGCAGACCACCGCCAACCCGTTCGAGCTCCGACATGGGCATCCCAAGTAGATGCGCTTGTGATGGTGATGACTACGGCGCCGGTAAAGGCCGCCGTCCGCGCAAAAGCATCGCCCCGGCGAACATGACGAGGAAAGGCAGCGAACCGAGGGGGGTTTGGGCGCAACCATTTTCAGGCGGCTCGTTGGTTTGCTCGAAGAAGCTCGCACCGTCCGGGAGGAGCTGGCGAGGGCGCGACCCGTCTCGGTTCAGAATCCAGAACTCGACGAAACGCGGCGGCGCGGGATTGGCTTGCAGGCGCAAGGTAAACGACAGCTGCGAGTCATCAGCCAAGAAGCCCGTGCTCGGGATGCGAGTGATGTGCGTCGGATCACCGCCGGTGAGCGCGGCGATTGCGTAGTGCGTCTCGCTCTGCGTCGCCACGACATGGGTCACGAGCTCGTGGACGCGCTCGAGGTCGGGTGCCTTCTCGAAGAGAAAGATGTCATCACAACGATCGAACGGAATCAGCGTCGTCGTCTTGGACGCCGAGAGCAGAGTGCCGGCTGCGTTGCGGCTGACCCCATCGTAGACCGAAATGGACACGCCGCTATCTCCCGTGCCCGAGAGTGCGTGACAGCGGACCGCGGGATCCGTCATCGCGCTCTCCGCTAGACAGGTGCAGCAAGCATCAGCGCAGGCGTTGAGGTCCGGCGCCGGCGAAGCGCTGTAGTCTTCGCAAAGCGGCGCGCACGCGAGCGCCGCATGGTAATTCGCGTCGATGGGTACGTAGTCAGCGCGCGCCGGGGTCGCCCAGAGGGCGGTCATCGCGGGCGTCGTGACGTCGGTGGTGCTGACCTGCACCGAGAGTCCGTCGGGACTGAGGACGATGCGATTGTTGGGCAACAGGAGCAGCACGGCGCGCCAGCTCGCGCGCATGGTGATGTCGCTGCTCGCGGCGACGGTAGCGTGGCTCACGGGATCGTAGATGGTTACCCCGTAGTCCGCGATAGCGCTCGGCTGGATGAGCGAGCCTGCGCTCGCGAGAACATCCATGGGGCCGGCGAGCACCGCCAAGCGCGTGCCACTCGGATCGTGGGCCAGGCGTAGGTAGCTCAACGGCGGGTACTGGAGGTCCGCAACTTCGACCTCCGTCGACAGGAGAACGACGCTTGCATCCGGCAGCCCCGCCTCGACCCCGACGCTGTTGAGATGGCTTGGGGCATCGACGATCACGGCCAGGCCCGCTCTGCCGGGCAGGTGGGAGGGGTCAGGTACGAATTGGCGCGACAACACGAAGGCGACGTTCGAGCCATCGCGCGCGCTCGAGAGCGCTCGAATTTCGTACCGGCACAGTTTTACATCGACGTTGTCGGGATCGATGGTGGCCGGCGGGAGGTCCGTCCAGTCGCAGTGACCGGCTGGTCCCGCAAGCGCGGGCACGCCGCCAAACCCCTGGCCGGTGTTGGCGGTCGTCGCGATGAACGCCGTTGCCGGGCGCTCGCGCCGAACCTCGCAGCTGCCGCTTGGGAAATACTCGAAGCCTTGCTTGCAGCAGCCGTAGCTTGCCAATGAGAAGGTAGCGAGCGTGCCGGAAGAGCCCGCGGGGCAGCAGCCGCCGGTTCCGTCGTCGGCGATGGCCCAGACCTTGAAGGCGCCGGCGCAGCTCACCGCGTCGCCCTCACTCTCGAGACCGGAGGGCGAATCCGCGGCGAGGGTTAGGTCAGGAGCGGTCAGCGAGCTCACGGCACCTGCAAAGATGGCGTTGTGCCCGGGAAGCAGCTGCAGTCCAGCATGCGCCTGCACATCGAAGAAATCGGGCAAGAGCACCTGCGCGCTGCCATCGGTGAAGAACTCGACGATGCTGTCGCCTCCACCTGGGTTCATCAAGGCAACCGTGCTTGCCGCCCTCACCTGCAGGATCAGCATGTTGGCGGTACTGCCGCCCCGGTGTGTCGCGGTGGCTTCGAGGGCGTAGCTACCGACCACGTCGGGTGAAAAACCGAGCACCGGGCCGGGGGGTGGCACCGTCGTATCGAACCCCTCGGGTGCGACGACCCAGCGCCAACTCACGACCGCGCTCGGTGCCTGCGATCCTGCATCGACCAGGGGAACGATGTCGACGGGCTGAGCCCCGACGAAGAACGACATCGAGCCCGCGGCGAACGAGATGATGGGCGGGATCTTGGGCACACAAACGCCCTCGCACAGGCGGTCGGCGTCGCATTCCGAGTCGAAGGTGCAGGCGTCGCGGCAACTACCGCTCGCGCAAACTTGTCCTTCGACGCAGAGCACGCCGCTCGCCCCGCAGAAGTTCCAATTGCACGTGCTGAGGCAGGTGTCGTCGTCGTCGTCGTTGGCGTCGTCGCATTCATCGGTGCTGTCGGTGACGCCGTCGCCGCAGCGCGCGGGCGTGCAATCGGTGCGACACGCGTCGGGGAGTGTGTCGCTATTGCCGTTCGGGTCGTCACAAAGCTCGTTCCTCGCGACGTCGACGACGCCATCGCCGCAACGTGACCGAGCACACTCACCGTTGACGCATACGCCGACCTCCTCGGCGCTCAGGGCGCAGGCGTTACCGTTTGCGCTCGCGTGCAGACCGCCATTGCGGTCTTCGGTACAGACCGCGCCGCGCATGGCGCAATACCCGGTCTCTTCTACGCAACCCCAGCCCGCGGGGCAGTCGTCTATCGCGGTGCAGCTGACGCGAGTGGGTGCGTCGATGTCGAGCGCGACCTCGCAGCCGACCACGCCCAAAACCAGCAGGGGGAGAAGCGCATGTCTTCCGTCCATGCGCATAGACATAGTCTGACACTGTCGGGTCCGCCAACCGCTGCCTAGGCTGGAACCGGTACGAGTGCTCCTTCGGGCAGTGTCGGCTGAAGGCTGAGCCACGGCGCCACCGGCAGTCCCTTGGCAACGAGGAAGTCGCGGTTGAACAACCTCGAGGCGTAGCGGCTGCCGGCATCACACAAGATGGTGACGATGGTGTGACCCGGGCCCAGCTCCTTGGCGAGTCGCACCGCGCCGGCGACGTTGATGCCGGACGAGCTGCCGAGCACCAGGCCCTCCTTCTCGACGAGGTCGAAGACCATGTTCATGGTCTCGGCGTCGGCGATCTGCCACGTGAAGTCTGGGGTGAAGCCTTCGATGTTCTTGGTGATGCGCCCCTGGCCGATGCCCTCGGTGATGCTCGTCCCTTCTGCCTTGAGCTCACCCGTCGTGTAGTAGGTGTGCAGCGCCGCGCCGGGCGGATCGGCGAGCGCAATCTTCACGGATCGCTTCTTCTCGCGCAGGGCCGCGGCGACGCCGGCGATCGTGCCGCCGGTGCCGATGGCGGAGACGAAGCCGTCGATCTTGCCGCCGAGCTGGTTCCAGATCTCCTGCCCTGTCGTCTCGTAGTGGCCTTGTCTGTTGGCGACGTTGTCGAACTGCCGTGCCCAGATGGCGCCGTTGGCCTCCGTTTTAGCGAGCTGCTCGGCGATGCGCTCCGCCACGTGGACGTAGTTGTTCGGGTTCTTGTAGGGAACCGCCGGCACTTCATGGAGCGTCGCGCCGGCACCGCGGATCGAGTCCTTCTTCTCTTGGCTTTGCGTGTTGGGGATGACGATGACGGTGCGATAACCGCGCGCATTACCAACGAGTGACAAACCAATGCCGGTGTTGCCGGCGGTGCCCTCGACGATGACACCTCCCGGTCGCAGCACGCCCCGCTTCTCGGCGTCGAGCACGATGGCGAGCGCGGCGCGATCCTTCACCGAGCCGCCGGGATTCAAGAACTCGGCCTTGCCGTAGATGTCGCAGCCGGTCGCCTGCGAGACCGCTCGCAGCTTGATGAGCGGAGTATTGCCGATGGTGGAAATGAAGCCGTCGCGAATCGTCATCGTTGCCTCTACAGGTAAGTCATCACCAGGTGCATCCAGCACTCGGCGGAAGCAGGGTTGACGTAGGCGTGCGGCACGTCAGCGGGGAAGACGAGGGCATCGCCCTCGCCGAGCTCGTGCCTTTGGCCGGCGACCTCGATGACGACCTGGCCGCGCGTGACGACCAGGTTTTCCTTGGTGCCTCGGGCGTGCGGCTCCGCATCGTCGCGCGCATGCCCCGCGAGCCACAGCTCGTAGAACTCCACCTTGGTTGGCTCACCGAACGGGAACAGCGCCCGCGAGGAGAACCGACCATCGGCGCTCATGAGGACCTTCGCCTTGGCCTTGCGCAAGACCGCTGTCGCGGACACCGTCGGCGCCGAAAGCAAGGTCGCGAACGGAACGTCGAAAGCCTTCGCGAGTCGCCAGACGACGCCGAGGCTCGGCGGGTTGGTGCCGAGCTCGACTTGGCCGAGCAGGGTCCGCGACAGCCCGGACATGCGAGCCACGGCGTCGAGACTGAGTCCCCGCTGGGTGCGCAGCTCACGCAGGTTCGCGCCAATGACCGGGTCGAGCTCCGGCACGTCGAGGTCGGTCGACAGCGCCTCGTGCGCGGCGACCGGCACGCGCTCCGAAATCGGAGGTACTTCGATGGGCAGGCCGGCTTCTTGCCACGCCATCGTACCACCGTCGATGCTATACACCGTCTGGTAGCCGAGGTCGTCCGCTAAAGCAGCCGCCGTCGCGCTGCGGCCACCACGGGCGCAAACCAGCAGAACACCATCTCGCGGCAGAGCCCGTTTTGGATCGGCTTTCACCGTGCCGAGTGGCACGTGACGGGCGTTAGGCAGGTGACCGGTTTCCCACTCATGACCTTCGCGCACGTCCACGAGGTCGAGGTCACCGCTCGCAAGCAAGCCTCGAGCTTCGCGAACGTCGACGACTTTCATCGCCTGCCTTCTTGAATGCGCCTGAGCGCCGCCACCAGGGCATCGATGTCGTCACGCGTGTTGTAGGGCGCAAGCGATGCCCGCACGGTGGCTTCGAGGCCGAAGCGCCGCAAGATGGGTTGAGCACAGTGATGTCCTGAGCGCACGGCGATGCCCTCTTTGTCGAGCATCGAGCCGATTTGCGTGGTCTCCTGCCCTTCGAGCACGAACGAGAGCACGCCGGCCTTCTCCGGCGCGGTGCCGTAGAGCGTGAGCCCTGGTACATCGGAGAGACACGCCGTGGCGTAGTCGAGCAGCTCGTGCTCGTAAGCCGCGACCGTGCTGACCCCGAGCCGGGCGAGCCAATCGAGCGCCGCGCCGAGGGCAGCCGCGTCCCCAATGGAGCCGGTACCGGCCTCGAAGCGCGCGGGCGCGGCATGGAACTGGGTGCGCTCGAAGGTCACGTCCTTGATCATGTTGCCGCCGCCTTGCCACGGCGGCATGGCGTCGAGCAGCTCGGCGCGACCCCACACCACACCGATGCCGGTGGGCGCGAACACCTTGTGTCCCGAGAAGACGAAGAAGTCGCAGCCCAACGCCTGCACGTCGGTCGGTAAGTGCGACACCGACTGCGCACCGTCGACCACGACCAGTGCTCCGTGACGGTGCGCGAGCTCCGTCATTTCCTTCGCGGGAGTGACGGTACCGAGCGCATTCGACACTTGCGTGAACGACACGAGGCGAGTGCGCGGCGAGAGCAGCTTCTCGTACTCCTCGAGAATGATCTGTCCGCGATCGTCGACAGGCGCGACACGGAGCTTTGCACCCTTCTCCGCCGCGAGCTGTTGCCAAGGGACGATGTTCGCGTGGTGCTCGAGCCAGGTGATGAGAATCTCATCACCTTCCTTGACGTGCCGCCGGCCCCACGATTGAGCGATGAGGTTCAAGCCCTCGGTGGTGCCGCGCACGAAGACTATCTCGCGCGTCTCGGGAGCGTTGATGAAGCGTCGCGCCGACTCGCGCGCGCCCTCGTACGCATCCGTCGATCGCGCCGCCAGCGTGTGCGCCGCGCGGTGGATGTTGGAGTTTTCCTTCTCGTAGAAACGCGACAGCCGGTCGATGACCGCGCGCGGCTTCTGCGTCGTCGCCGCGTTGTCGAGCCACACCAGCTCTCGTCCGTTGACGCGCTCTTGGAGAATGGGGAACTCGCGCTTGAGGGCGTGCGCGTCGAACAGTCGCGGTGTGCGATCGACCACGACGACGGCCGGGTCGAGTTGCGCGCCAGGCCAAGACGGCGCCGCAATAGCGGACGGCGCCGCGGCAGCCGGAGGCGAAATGGCGGTCGGCACGGCCGGAGGCACCACGGCGTCGCTCAGCAGCGGCAGCGAGAACGCCGGGAATTGAGCGCCCCGGAAGGCCGTAAAGTCGAGCGGGCCCCCAAACGGGGACGCCGGTGCGCCTCCTCCGGAAGGCGCGGGCAGCTGACCGCCCGCGTACAGCTCGTTCGCCAGGCGCTGTACGACCAGCGTCAGCGACACGGGATCCGCCTCGGGCAGGGTCGGCATGCCGGGGTGCTTCAAGACGGCGGGGCTAACGCCCGGCGTCGGCACATAGTGCGCCGGCGCCTCGAGCGGGCTTTGCGCGCGCGGCACCTGCCGCTGCGCCAGAACCGCTTCGGCCGGCAGCACCAAATCGTCAGGCGTACTCATGGTAGTGGTCAACGGTCACGCCTTCGAGCACACCCACCGCGTCGTGTGTGAGCACCGCGACCGAGCAGTAGAGCGACAAGAGATACGACGCCGCGCCCGCCTGGTTGATGCCCATCAGGCGCACCGACAAGCTGGGGCTCACTTCGCCCGGCAGGCCCGGCTGGAACAGACCGACGACGCCACGCTTGCGCTCGCCGGTACGCAGCAACAGGAGGTCGCTCTTGTTGCCCTTCACCGGCATCTTGTCGCTCGGGATGAGAGGCAACCCGCGCCAGGTGAGAAACGGCGAGCCGAACAAGGTTAACGTCGGTGGTGGCACACCACGCCGCGTGCATTCACGCCCGAAAGCCGCGATCAGCTTCGGATGCGCCAAGAAGAAGCTCGGCTCCTTCCACACCCGTGAGATGAGCTCGTCGAGGTCGTCCGGTGTCGGCGGACCCTTGCGCGGCTTGAAGCGCATGTCGGGATCGACGTTGTTGAGCAGGCCGTAGCTCTTGTTGTTGATGACCTCGTTCTCTTGCTTCTCTTTGAGCTTCTCGACGGTGAGCGAGAGTTGCTCCTTCACCTGATCCATCGGGCTGCGGAACAGATCGGAGACGCGCGTGTCGACCGCTATCGTAGTCGTCACCGAGGTGAGCGTGTACTCGCGCGGCTGCTGATCATAGTCGGAGAAGGCGACCGGCAGGGCTTCACCTTGTTGCGGGCTGCACTTCGCGTCGAAGTCATCGTCGATCGCCTGGTTGACTCTGTAAGTGCCGGCCTCGACCGGCGTCCAGGGTAGCAACTGGACGACCCAGCGAGGCGTCGCGCCGCGCCACTGCGGTGGCGTCTTCGTGGTGTTGGCTAGCTGACGAGCGGCTTTCTCGTTCAGCATTCGGTCCTTGGCGTCAGTCACTTCGGAGTCCTCTTCAAGGGGGCGAGGGCCACTAGATGAACATCCGTTATGTTAGACGCGCTCGGGGTGTGCAAGGACGAAAGTGTCCCCGCAGAGGACCCTGGCAAGATTGTGCCGTCCCCCTCGGTCGGCGCATCCGGTTGTCGGGGCGCTCAGCCCGGATCGCGGGCGAGGCCGAGCCGGCTGACGAGACGCATCGCCGGTTTCATCGTGATTTCCATGGCATTGATGATCGGGATCGTCGCGGACCCCTCGGGCCGCCAGCCCTCACGACCGAAGGGCCTGCTCACGAGCTCCGAGCCCATTTGGACCGCCGCCAAGACGAGACCGGGGAGGAATCCACAGATGGCGAGCACAGTCATGCCTGCTGCCGTGCGCGCCTTCTCGCGGAGATCGTTCGGCTTGGCGCCGGTGGCGATCGCCTCGGGGCTCGCCGATCCGCGAACGCTGTCGCTCACGTCGGCCACGGGGCGCCCCGCGGTGGTCCAGCTCTTTGGACCGACTTCAACCGGCTGTGCCGTCGCGCTAGCCGGCGGTGCCTCGACTGTAACCGGCTTTGCCTGTCCCGCTTTTCCCGCTTCGATGCCGTCCATGATGGGTCTCCTCGGTGCGGTAAAAGCCCGCCCAATATTGCTTTCGGGTTGTCGGACGGGCCGAGCAGATGTTGCGGAAAACGTCAGAGGTTGCTAGCTGCCCGCGACGAATGGCGCGCGTCTTCAATCGCGGCACCCGTCGCTTTGCGACGAGCGTTGCCTTCGTGCTGGGTACGCTCTGCCTGGGCGTCGGGGCGGCCCGCGCCCAAGGCGTGTACTTCAGCAATGAAAGCGTACTGAAGGCGTTCTTCCCGAGCTCGACACACGTGACCTACGTGACCCTCGAGACCACCAAACATGGTGACGAGCTCAAGCGACTCCTGGGCTATCTCCCTCCCAAGAAGACCTACCCCGTCTTCGTCGCGCGCACCGGTGAGGTCGTCGACGGCTATGCGGTCATCGACGAGCAGCTCGGGCAGCATCTCCCGATCACCCTGGCGACCAAAGTCGCGCCCGACGGCCGCATCGAGCGGACGGAGATCATGGTTTATCGCGAACGTTATGGCGGCGAAGTCGCGGCGGTCCGCTTTCGCGATCAGTTCGTGGGGAAGACCGTGCAAGACGACATTCGCTCCGGTGACGACATCGTCGCCATCAGTGGCGCGACGATCTCGTCAGTGGCGGTTTCGGTCGCGGTAAAGCGAGCGGCCGCGCTGGTCGGCATCGTGACTCACGCCGCGAAGGCCGCGCCCGGCGGCGGAGGTTAACGTGCGCCCTTTTGCCCGACCCATGAGCATCGAACGCCTGTCACTCGAGGCGCGCATCCTCTATAGCGGATTCTGCGCCTTCGTGGCCATCGGCGTCGCCACCTCCGTCTGGCTCTACCTCGACGACGGGCTTTCCGTGCTGCCGGGCAGCGCCGCGAGGTATTACCTCGGCGACCCCGCGTCCATGGTCTTCGAAAAACCGCCGCGCCAGGTGATGGAGACGTTTCACTTTCACGTCTTCGTGGTGCCCATCGTCTTGCTCGTCGTCGGTCACATCTACCTGATGTGCGAGCTGCGGCTGCGCACCAAGGCCTGGACGCTGGGGCTCGCCACGGTTGCCACCCTCCTCCATCTGCTAGCGCCTGTGCTCGTCCGCTTCGCCGGCGCGGGAGCTAGCGTGCTGGTCTTCCCGTCAGCGCTGCTGATGGCGGGCCTTTGGCTGGTGCTGACCATTTATCCAATCTTTGCAATGTGGTTCGGGCGCCCGCCAGCCGACACGGCCGGTTAGGCTTGACGACCGCGGCCCGCGCGCAGTACTCCTTGCAATTGAGAATGATTCGCAATTTTATTTGCATTAGTGCGATGGGGTTGATGGCCGCCTGCGGGGACGCGGGAGATGACGCCGCCGCGCGTCTCGCCGATCTCGAGGTCCGCGGCGACGACCCCACCGACCTTCCTCTTGCCGCCCTCTCGTCCGAGCAGCTCTCGCGCTTCCGGGCTGGTGACGCCGAATTCGACGAGTCGGCGCGCGAAACGCAGGGGCTCGGTCCGCTGTTCGTGCGTGCCCGGTGCAGCGCCTGCCACGAGAACGACAGCAAGGGTCCCGGCGCCGTGCAGAAGTTCGTTCTCGTGCTGGCGGACGGAATCACGCCGCAAGAAGACCAGTCGGCTCTGCCATATGGCCATACGGGACGCACCCAGCTCGCCGCCGGCGCGACCGTGGGCATCACCCCACCTGGGTCGTCGAACGTGAAGGTCACCACGCGGCTTGGCCTTGCCGTTTTTGGTCGCGGCTTCATCGAGGCAGTCGATGCCGGCGCCATCGAAGCTGGCGCCGCGAGCCAAACGACGCGCGATGACGGCATCAGCGGGCGCGTCAACTACGTAGCCTGGCGGTCACGAGCTAATCCGCTATCGCTGACACACGACTACGCTCCCGGCGACCAAGGCCTCATCGGTCGCTTCGGCACCAAAGCGCGCTCCCCCACCATCGATGACTTCGTCGCCGACGCCTACCAAGGCGACATGGGGCTCACCTCACCCCTGCGGCCTTTCGAGCTACCCAATCCAGACGCCCTCGAAGACGATGAGAAGCCGGGTGTCGACGTGACGCTCGAGCAAGTCGAGCTGGTCGCCGACTATGTGCGGCTGCTCGACATGCCTGTTCGCGGCGATCTCGCCGGCCCGGGCGCCGGCCTTTTCGAAAGCGTCCGCTGTAGCGCATGCCATACGCCCTCCATGCCGACACGCGCCGACTATCCGATTCCGCAGCTGGCGGGAGTCGACGCCTCGATTTACTCGGATCTTCTCCTGCACGACATGGGCGACGGCTTGGCCGACGGCATCGCGGAAGAGAGCGCCGATGGCCGCGAGTGGCGCACCGCGCCGCTCATCGGCCTGCGTCACCTGCGCGGTTTCATGCACGACGGTCGCGCCAAGACCGTCGCCGACGCGATCGAAGCGCACCGGGGAGGCGGCTCCGAGGCGAACGACAGTGTTGACCGCTATGAAAGACTAACTGACACGGAACGCGGCGAGCTCGTCACGTTCGTGCAACGACTCTGAGTTACCCATGAAGACATATCCCCTCATCGTTCTCTTTTTCGCGATCGCCGCTTGCGGCGACGACCCCACCGACATCACTGCTCGCGACGGTGCGACGCTGGACGTGAAGGACTATGTGACCCGTGAGCTCGTGGCCTTGCGAGCGGCCGCGGAGTCGCTGCAAGCGAGCACACCCGCGACGAGCTGGACGCACGCGTCACATGCGACCGCTGTCGAAGACATGCGCGCTGCCTGGAAGCAGGCGAGAATTGCCTACGAGCACGTCGAGGGCGCGATTGCGGTCTTGTTCGAGGACCTCGACTACTCGACCGACGCTCGCTACGAGATGTTTCTCGAGGAGGGAGCCGACACCGACCTGTTCGACGACCAGATCGTCATCGGCATGCACGCGATCGAGCGCATCCTCTGGGCCGACGCCCACCCGCAGTGGGTCACCGACTTCGAGTCGACGCTCCCCGGCTACCACCTGCCGTCCTACCCGAACAGCGAGCCCGCCGCTCAGTCCTTCAAAGCGGAGCTAGCCCAGAAGCTCGTCGATGACTTCGACACCATGCATTCGGCATTCGCGCCGCTCGCCCTCGATGCGGCGGACGCCTACCGCGGCGTCCTCGGCTCGATGGCCGAACAATTCGAGAAAGTGAATCTCGCCGCGACCGGCGAAGACGAGTCGCGCTACGCGCAACACACTTTAGCGGACATGCGCGCGAACCTCGCGGGCGGGCGCGAGATCTACGCGGCCTTTCGCGATTGGCTGCGGGGCGAGCCCGGTGGCGCCGACGTCGACGCGACCATCGTCGCGCGTTTCGACGCCATCCAAGAGTACTACGACGACCTCGTGGGTGAGTCCTTGCCGGAGGTCCCCGGCGACTGGAACCCGGACGCGCCGGACGACAGCACCGCCTATGGCCGCCTCTTCGTGTTCCTCTCGGCCGAGAGCGACGTCGAAAACCCCGAGTCCCTGGTGGCGGCGATGCGCCAAGGCGCGACCATCCTCGGCATCACGGTCCTCGATTGATGCGCGGTCCATGGCTCATCCTCCCGCTGAGCTTGCTCGTCGGCGTCGGCTGTCTCGACAACGAGCAGGCTCTGGACGCCGTGAGCCAGGGGCGGACGTTCATCGCCCTCGACCGCGATTTTTACGGCTTCCAGGAGTGGCAGTCGTTCGATCTCGGCGACACCGTCATCGACAGCCTGCCCATCGGCCGACGCCGGCTCTACGTGAGCGAGATGCCGCCCGCGGGCGCCATCGAGTTCCCAATCGGCACCAAGCTGGTGAAGGTCTTCGAGGACGAGCGCCCGTCCACCGAATGGGAGATCTACGCCATGGTGAAGCGAGGCGGAGGCTTCAACGGCAAGGGCGCGCTCGGCTGGGAGTGGTTCGAGCTGCAGACGGATGAAGGTGGCGTGCCGGTGACGGAGTGGCGAGGCACCGTGCCGCCCTCGGGCCGCACCTACCGTTGCATATCCGTGACCAGTAACTCCCCCGACTGTAACGCCTGTCACGTGGCGTCGCAGGCGAACGACTACGTCAACAGCACTCCCCTTCAACTCGAGTAAAGCGAACGCGTGTGAAACATATCGTTTTCCTGCTCGTGGCCGTGCTCCCCGCGGCCGCGCGCGCGGAGCCCACCGTCGACCTTCCGCCCGCTATGGCGGAAGACGCCGCCCCCGAGCCTCGCGCGGAGCCTACTCAGCAACCGCTATTGCGGCTCGGTGTCGACAACCCGACGGACGAGCTCCTCCTGCGCGGCCTGCAGCCGGCACGCCTCGCCACCGACGGCACCGTGATCGGCGGTTATTCGCAGATGCGTCTCAGCTACACCGCGGAGGGCGAGCGGTCGCCGTTCACCGGTCAGGCGAACATCGATCGCCTGGTGCTCTTCGTCGCGCACACCTTCGACGAGCGCTTCCAGACGTACATCGAGTTCGAGTGGGAAAACGCCATTGCGTGCAGCAACTGCCAGGGCTCGGTCGAGATCGAGCAGGCCTTCCTCGACTGGCACATCGCTGGTCGTGCGCTCACGTTACGCAGCGGCCTCATCCTCGTGCCCATGGGCATCATCAATCAGTGGCACGAGCCTCCGGTATTCCACGGGGTATCGCGCCCCATCGTCGATCAGCTCATCATCCCGACGACGTGGCGCGAGATTGGCTTGGGCTTCACGGGCTCGTTCTCGTTCTTCAACTACGAGCTCTACCTGCTCACGGCGCCCGATGCCTTGGCGATGGATCAGTTCGGCCTGCGCTCGGCGCAGACGCAAGGCTCACTCGCACCGGCCAACGCGTGGATGGTGGCGGGAAGGCTCGAGGCCGAACCGCTGCTCGGCTTCATCGCGGGCATCTCGGGCATCGGCTCCGACATGGGCGGAGGGTCCCGCTTCTACGAGCCCGACCGTTCGCATATCGACCTGGCGCTGCCGCTCTACGCCGTCGAGATCGATGCGCGCTGGCGACGCTTCGGCCTCGAGGCCCGCGCCCTCGCTACCGCGTTCTTCTTTCCGCACGCCGATCAACTGCTCGGCGCCTACGACGAAAACGGCACCCGCCAATTTCCCAATCCGCGGCTCAGTGGCGTCGTACCGACACGCTGGTGGGGCGCCTACGTCGAGGTTGCCTACGACGTGCTGCGCTTGATCACCACGACCGAGCAGCAATTGATGCCCTTCGTGCGGCTCGAAGCCTACGACAACCAAGCAGCCGTGCCGGACGGCTACACCCGTGACCGCAGCCTCAAGGTCATGGAGACGACCTTCGGGCTATCGTACCGACCAATTCGACAGGTGGTCTTGAAGAGCGACCTACAGCTCCGTGACCGCGATCGCGGAGATGACCTACTCGTGTTGAACTTCGGTCTTGGGACGATGTTCTGAAGGGAATCGAGTCGGTGTGCATGCCCGCGATGGTGGACGCGAGCAGAAGCTTCGCGACACATTCGAGCAGGCGAACCAGGTCGTGGTCGCGCGACGGCACGCTGATGGCGCCGCGAGCGAGATCCACCGCCGCGAGGTCCAAGCGTCGTCCGTTGAGGGCGCTCAAGTGCACGCGGCGCTCGCTGACATTCAGCGCCCGCAACGACGCCTCACCGTTTTCATCGGTGACCACCAAGGCGATGATGCCGTGCACCTCGGGCGGCAGGCCAATGACGGCCGCCGCGCGATTGAGCTTCTCGACAAGGCGGTCCAACATCGTCATCGCTATTGAGTATCGGCGCGGTTGCCTCACCGAGTGCGGCCGCGCGGTCCGACGCCCTGTCAGGTAGGCCTTGGCCTCCCGTGGCTAGCCCCATAGAGCCTTCCACAGGCTTTCGAGGAAGCCCGGCTGCGCGACGGAAACGTAAACCACGATAACCGTGAGACCGACGTACACCAGGGCTGCCACCAAGTATGGCCTTGATGGCGTGCCCTTTCGCCGCGCCAAGAAGAACAGGCCGACAAAGAGCGCGAGCACGAACGGCACGCTGAACGCGGGCGAAACCGCCCGGCCGAGCGTGGGATTGAGGAAGCTCAGCGGCGTCAGCATCATGTAGCGGCTGTGGAGGCCGGGGTTACGGCGGTGCGCTATGGCGAGCGCATACAAGGTCGAAAAGAGCGAGGCATCCAGGAAGGTGGCGCCGAGCAAAGCGGGCTCCTTGTGACGCAGCTGGCCATAGCTCGTGATCAGCACGAAGCCCACGAGGACGAGTGGCACGAGCGCGAACGAAAGGCGCCCTAGCTTCCTGTGTGTCGCCAAACGCCGCGTTGCCGCGAGCCACCCCTGGCCTACCAACATGCCTATCCAGGCGAGCACTGTGAGCAGGTGGAAGTGCACCTGCCAGCCGACGCCCTCGAACCCGGGAAAGTGGCGGAGGTAGCTGGAATAGAAACCGACGGCGCCGAGCACGGCTACGGCTGCCACCGTGATGACGAGCACGCGCAGCTGCCGGGCGTGACCCACGTCTCGTGCGATCATGGCGCGAGTATACGGGATCTACCCGAGCGCGCTCTTGGACAAATCCGACAACACGAGCCGCGTTGGAGGCTTGCCCGTGAAGCGCTTGAAGTGGCGCGTCATGTGCGACTGGTCGTAGTACCCAGCATCCAGCGCGAGCTGGGCGAGGCTCGCCGTACCGCGAGCGCTCTCGAGCAACACCTGAGCGTGCCTGAAACGCGTGAGGTCGGCGAATTGCTTGGGCGTGATACCGAGCTGTCGTTCGAACGCGCGTTCGAGCTGTCGGCCTGAGACGGCGTGGCGCTTGGCGAGCGCATCCAAACGAACGCGCCCATGACGCGCCTCGATGTCTTCTATGACGGACGTAAGCCCGTCGCGTGTCGGCGCCAAGCGATCCAGGTAGAATCGATCCATGACCGCCGCGAGCTGCGTCGGGTCGCGCCTCACGTCGGGCAATTCACCGTCGAAGGGTTGCACGCGGCCGGCGACGCTGCTCATCGCTGGGGCGCGGTGAAACATCGAGAACGCGCCGGGCTTGAAGCTCACCCCCAGGAAAAGTTGTTCGCCGCGGAGCTCTTGTTCGTCGGCGCGCAACATGGCGCCAATCAGGTAGACGCCCTGGGGGCGAGCCACGTCCCCGTAACCCGCGGACGCGGGTCCTTCACCGAAGTTCACCAGCAGGTTGACGCCGCCATCGGGCAGGAGACTGATGGGCTCGGCGTGCTGGAAGAAGCCGGCCAAATACCAGTAGCGCGCGATGTACGGCTGCAGCCGTGGAGCAGGCAATGCGGCGCGGACCAGCATGGACGCGCGAGTGTAATGCGCCTGCCTCTTCGACGTCTACCTTATCCAAGACCCCGGGGCTTGCCGCAAGCCGGGGGCCTCGCCGCAGGGTACGCGTCTCACGGAGGTTCGCGATGCATGAACACGCGGTTGTCATTGTAGGCGGTGGTCCGACGGGCCTGATGTTGGCCGCCGAGCTCGCTCTCGCCAAGGTGGACGTCGCCATCGTCGAGCAGCGCCTGAATCAAGAGATCGAGAGCGCGCGAGGCGGCGGCTTGCACGCGCGCACCATCGAGGTCCTCGATCAACGCGGCGTCGCCGAGCGCTTTCTCTCGCAAGGGCAGAAGGTCCAGACCGCGTCGTTCGCGCGCAACGTGCTCGACATCAGCGACTTCCCGACGCGCCACAACTACGGACTCGCCCTCTGGCAGCAGCACATCGAGCGCATCCTAGCCGAGTGGGTGGCGGAGCTGCCGGTGCGCCACTATCGCGGCCATGAGGTGACTGGGTTCACGCAAGACGCGACGGGAGTCGATGTGGCGCTGTCCAACGGGGAGACCTGGCGCGCTCGATACCTAGTCGGCTGCGACGGCGGCCGCAGCATCGTTCGCAAGCTCGCCGGCATCGACTTCGCCGGGTGGGACGCGTCGGTCAGCTATCTGATCGCCGAGGTCGAGATGAGCGGACAGCCGACGCCCGGCATCCGCCGGGGTGAAAAGGGCGTGAATGCCTTGGGCCCGCTCGACAAGCGCTTCCGCCTGGTCTTGAGCGGTCCTCCCGTCCGCCATAGCGACACACCGACCTTGGACGACGTTCGCGAAGCGCTCGTCACCGTCTACGGCACCGACTTCGGCCTCGCGAGCGCGAGTTGGATCTCGAGGTTCAGCGACATGGCACGGCAAGCGACGCGCTATCGCGAGGGACGCGTTCTCTTGGCGGGAGATGCCGCGCACGTGCACTCCCCTGTCGGCGGCCAGGGGCTCAACACCGGGGTCCAGGACGCGGTGAATCTCGGCTGGAAGCTCGCGCAGGTGGTGAACGGCATCTCCGCGGAGAGTCTCCTCGACACCTATCACGCCGAACGCCACCCAGTGGGCGCCCGCGTGCTCCGCTACACCATGGCGCACTCGGCGCTCGACCGTGGTGACGAAGCAAGCATCGCCGCGGGTGAGTTCGTCGCCGATCTCGTGCGCATGGATGAGCCGCGCAAGCGCTACGCCGCCATGGCCTCGGGCCTCGACATTCACTATGACCTCGGTAGCGGGCATCCCCTGCTCGGACGTCGCATGCCGGATCTCGACATCGAAACCGAAGCTGGGCCAACGCGAGTCTTCACGTTGTTGCACGCGGCCCAGCCGCTCTTGCTCGACCTGGGAAAACCGGGCGCGGTCGACATCACACCGTGGGCGGATCGCGTGCGCTTGGTTGCCGCGCGCTACACCGGCAAGTGGGAGCTGCCGGTGCTGGGCGACGTCGCCGCTCCTGTTGCCGTGTTGGTAAGGCCCGACGGCCACGTCGCGTGGGTCGGGGACGGCACTAGTCAGGGACTCGACGAGGCCCTGAGCAAATGGTTTGGCTCGCGCACTCTAGCGAAAGTCGGCGGCGTTGATCTCGTAGCGGCGCAAGAGGTCGTGGAAGTCGGTGCGGTTGCGTCCCGAGAGCTTGGCCGCGGCGCTGACGTTGCCTCCGCTCAAGCGTAGTGCCTCCTGCAAGTAGGCGCGGTCGAACGCTTCACGGGCTTCGCGCAGGGGTGCGAGCACGTTCGGTCGCTCACCGACCATGGCGACGACATTGCCGACTTCTTGCCGTGGCTCGGGCGCCGGCTGCGCTCCATCGACCCGAGGCAACACCGCCAGCAAGTGATGCGGCCGCAAGACGCCGTCAGCGCTCAGGAGCGCCGCGCCTTGAACGGCGTTGGCGAGCTCACGCACGTTGCCGGGCCAGTCGTGTTGCATGAGCACGTGCAGCGCCTCCGAAGTGAGGTGTGGCGCCGCGTGTCCGTGTTGCGCGCTCGTGCGGCTCAAGAACAGCTCGGCCAAGAGCGGGATGTCCTCACGCCGTTCGCGCAACGCCGGCATGGTGATCGGTATGACGTGCAGTCGGTAGAATAGATCCTCACGGAAACGGCCGCCCGTAATGTCGGCGCGCAAGTCGCGGTTCGTCGCCGCGAGCACGCGGGCGTTGGTGCTCACGGCCTCGGTGGCGCCCACGGGCATGTAGCTGCGCTCTTGAAGGACACGCAGCAGCTTCACTTGCACGGCCGCGGGCGCGTCACCGATTTCGTCGAGGAAGAGCGTGCCGCCCTCGGCGGCGGCGAAGAGGCCCTGCTTGTCACGGGTCGCGCCGGTGAATGCGCCGCGACGGAAGCCGAAGAGCTCGCTCTCGAGTAGGTCCGGCGGCAGCGCACCGCAGTTGATGGCGATGAACGGCGCTGAGCGGCGTGACGAGAGGCCGTGAAGGCAGCGCGCGGCGACCTCTTTGCCGGTACCGGACTCGCCGAGTATGAGCGCGGTCACGTCCGCTGGAGCGATGCGCGCGATGACGTCGCGGACCGCGACGATGGCGGCGCTGGTGCCCAAGAGTCGATCACCGCTGTTCGGATCGCCGACGATGCGTCGCAGACCCGCGACCTCGCGGCGCAAGCGTACGCGCTCGACGCCGTGCTCGAGCTTCTGGACGAGCTCGCGGTCGTCGAACGGTTTGGTGAGGAAACCATAAGCGCCGCGCTTGATGGCCTCCACCGCCGCGTCGATGCTGCCGTGGGCGGTGAGCATGATCACCGGGAGGTCGAGCGATCGCTTCTGCACTTCGTCGAGGAGGTCGAAGCCGGTCTCACCATCGAGCCGCAGGTCGAGGAGCATCGCGTCGACGATCTCGCGCTCCAGCACCTCGATGCCGCCGCGGCCTGTCTGCTCACTGCTGACACGGAAGCCGTGATGCTCGAGGCGCAGGGACAAGAGCTCGCACAGCTCGGCGTCGTCGTCGATCACCAGCACGTGCGGGCGGTGCTCGTCGTACCTGGGTTCGATGGCCGCCACTGCTACTCCTACGCGGGCACGGACATGACACGCCGGACGGGGGGAGCCCGGCGCTCGCTAGGACTAGCCGAGCCGGTGAGAGGGATCCAGAGATGGAAGGTAGCGCCGGCGCCTTCTTGCTGGAGCAGAGTCACATCGCCCCCGTGCGCCCGGGCGACCTCGCGAGCCAGGGCGAGGCCCAAGCCGGTCCCAAGCGTGCGAGACGAGCCGGCCACGGCACGGCTGACGAAAGGCTCGAAGATCTGCTCGCGGATCTCCGCCGGCACCCCGGGCCCGTCATCGCAGACGGCGATGAGGCAACGCGCGTCCCCTGTCGCGTCTGTGACCTGTGTCCGCCGAACGGCGACGCGTTGGCCGCGCTTCGAGACCGACACGGCGTTGCGAATGAGGTTGGCGACGGCGCGCTCGAGCAACACGGGGTCGTGGCGTGAAACACCACCCTCCCCGTGCATCACGAGCTGGAGCTCGACGCCACGGGCGTTGGCCTCGTCGCGCTCGGCATCGACGGCCGACTGAAGGACGCTGTCGATGGAGCCACCGTCGTGCAACCGCAGCGGACTGCCGGCGCGCATGCGCGAGAGGTCCAGCAACGTCGTCACCAGGCGGATCTCCTGCTCGCAGGCCGCGCGGGCGATGTTGATGACACGCAGCTGCCGCGGGTCGAACGCCCCGGCCGCGCCATCCTGCAACAGCGCCAGTGCCTCGCGGATCTTGGAGAGCGGCGTCCGCAGCTCGTGCGACACGGACGCCAGGAAGCCGTGTTTCAAGGCATCGAGTTGCTGCAGCTGCTCGCGCATGCGCTCCACTTCCTGAGCGAGCGCCAGGATTTCGACAGGGCCCTGCACTTGCACGGTGGCGCTGAAGTCGCCGCGGCCGACGCGTTGCGCGATGTGTCCGATGGTCTCGAGCGGCTTGTTGACGACCCGGGCCATACGCCGCGCCACCAGCACCGCGAGTAGGAACGACACCACCGCGACGGGGATGCCCACCGAGAGCGTGTTCACGGCGATGCGCCGGGCGTGCTCGTCTTTCTCACTGACCGAGGCATGAAGCTCGTCCAGGCGGTCCACCCAGATGTTGGTCATCTGCTCGTCGAGCTGGGCGCGCCGCGCCTGCGTCGAGCTGCCAGCGAGATTCGCGCATACGTCGCCGGCGAGGATCTCCGACGCGACCCCCAAATACCCCTGGGCCATGGCGCGGATGGGCCCGTCCGCGGCGCTGGCGACCAGTGGCTCGAGCGCCTTCACTTCCGGCGCGATGAGTGCCGTCGCCCGCGCGCCGTCGCCGTCGCGGCAAAGACCGACGCCGTGGCGCATGGCGACGTCCAACGCCCAGGCCTGGCCGTGCAACGCGCCGACGCTACGCAGCGTCGCGATGTCGGTGTCGTTGAGCGTCGTCAGCACGACGCTGATGCGCACGAGCGCCGCGAGCGTGAACCCGAGGGCAAGGGTCACGACGATGACCGGCACCACGTGCGAGATGGAGAGGTGCGTGAACAGTCTCATGCGAGACCGCCCTCGCGCAGCTCTGGCTTCCTTCTTCGGGGCGCGCTCGCCGTCCATCGAGGCGGACATTGCTCGACGCGCGGCAAATATTCAACGCGCGAGAGGACCGGCATTGCGATTACTCGGCCGCGGTCTGCATGGCGCGCTCTGGGGCGTTTTGAATGCTCGCGCGAGCCTCCGCGCTCTTCGCCTCGAAGAAGCGCCGCAGGACGAAGTAGAGCACCAGGGCGCTCAAGACCCCCGTCAGGAAGTCGGTCACCGGCACCATAACGGCCGTGTAGACCATGAGCGCCGTATGGAACCAGCTGGTGCGCGCGACCTCGCGAATTTCCTGCGGCTTCACCATGTTTGTCGCTACCCACAACAAGATGCCGGCGATGCAAGCGACGGGGATGAGCTCGAGCTGCCGCGCCAGGAAATACGCGAGGCAGAGCTTGAGCACCGCCTTGAAGTAGCCGGCCAGCGGCGTCATGGCGCCTGCCTTGATGCTGGTCGCTGTGCGCGCCAGGGCGCCGGTGCAGGGGAAGCCGTTGATCAACGGCGTGATGATCTGCACGAGGCCCTGGCCCCAGAACTCACGGTCGGGGTTGAACGGCGTCTTCTTGTTGTTGGCGAGGCGGTCCGCCATCGAAGAACACAAGAGACTTTCGACGCCGGAGACGAAGATGATGGCGGCGGAGAAATACACGAGATCGAGGAACACCTGCGGTGTGAACGCCGGGAGCGCGGGCGGTGTGAAGCTAAAGAAGTGGTGCGGGATCGAACCGTACTCGTCGCGCACGATCATGATGCCTTTGTCGGCGAGCACCGTGGCCGCGAGCAGTGTGCCTCCCCCCAGGGCGACGAGGGGCGCGGGGATGAAGATCGAAACCTTCAATAGCAGACGCGTCGTCAGGAACGTCCCGAGGGCGAGACCCAAGGCCCACAGGTTCGCGTGACCGATGTTCGCGACGATGGCCTGCACCTGATGGATGAGCCTGCCTTCAGCGGGGATACCGAGGGCTTCGCTGGCGTTCGTGAGCGCGATGGCGCAGGCGATGCCGACCGTGAAGCCAACGACGATCGACGACGGCACGTGGCGCGCGAGCCGGCCGAGACCGAACAAGCCGCAGATCATGAGCACGACGCCGGCGACGATCGAGCACAGCACGAGGAAGCCGTGCGCCTGCGCGAACGAGCCCCCGTTCGTCTCGCCATACTTCATCATCAGACCTGCGATGACGGGGATGAACGCGGCTGTCGGTCCGTAGACCTGGTACTTCGAGCCCCCGAAGGTGCGGCCAACCGCACATGCAATCGCGCCCGCGATGATGCCCTGCTCCGGGCGCAGACCGCTCGCCATCGCGAAGCCCATTGCCATGGGGATGGCGGTCATCGCGACGACCAGACCGGCGCTGAAGTCGCGATAGACCGTGCGCTTCCAGTTGTCGCGCGTCAGGTCCTCATAGCGCGCGTCGATGATGCGCATGAAGCTCACGAAGCGGCTCCATGGTGTGCTCGGATGAATGGCGGTGACGGTGCTGCTAGCGCTCATGACTGCGTGCGGTAGCAATGCCGGTGCCATCAGGAGGATGCTCGTTAAGCGGCACGCGGGCACAACGAGTGTCTGGATTTGCCGTCAGGCGTTGGCGAGTAACGACACCTGGGGTGTCTGTCATCGCCGACAGCGAATCACGAGCGCCAGAGCGACTCCGTCTTGTCCTGACCGTCGATGCCTTCGACCACGCGCTCGATGAGCCCGGTGCCGATGTCGTAGATCCAGCCACTCAAGATGGGCCGGCGACCGCGCTCCCAGGAGGCCTGAACGACGGGCGCGCGCGTGAGATGGCGCACCTGCTGGAGTACGTTCAAGCGTGAAAGCTCGTGCAAGCGCTCCTCGGGCCTCGCGTGCGTGTCGAGTCGCTCCTTGTTCCAGTGAATGGTGTCGCGAATGTCCGACAGCCAGTAGTCGAGCATGCCGTGCGAGGTGCTGGCGCTCGCTGCCTTCAAGGCGCCGCAGTTCGAGTGCCCGCACACGATGACGTGCTCGACTTCGAGCACGCCGACGGCGAATTGCACGACGGACTGCGCGTTCAGATCATTGGCCCAGACCTGATTGCCGATGTTGCGATGCACGAACATCTCGCCGGGCAGCGCTTGGGTCAGCACCTCGAGCGGCACGCGGCTATCCGAGCAACCAACAATCAAATAGTGCGGCGCTTGCGCTTGCTCGCGCTTGGCGAAGAACGCGGGGTCCTGCTCCACCATCGACTTGGCCCACGCAGCGTTGTTCTCGAGCAACTTCTTGTAGTGTTTCATGACACCCCGCGTAGCAACGGCGGTGCCATCGGCGAGTGTCTGCAATAGCCGACACCGCGCTCGGCACGCTCCGTGAACGTGCGCTGCGTATGCGGATCGCGTCTTTCCTCGCCCTGGTAGCCGCCGCGCTCCTTTATGAGTACGGGTCCACACCGCACGGGGACCCCGACCTCTTCTTGGCCGGCCTTGGGACGTTTCTCGTGGCGCTCGGCCTCTCGACGAGCGCTCGGTGGCGGCGCCGAGCGGCCAGCCATCGACCCGCTCCGCCAGTGCCAACGGCGGAACAACAATCGCGCAACCCAGCACCACCACGGACGATATCCCTCGACGACTAGTGGCCGTCTAACGCGTCAGGGGACATGTCTTGAACACCGTCGACCGACCAACGATCTCCAGCCACCTGACCCCAGCGCAAGTCAATCCGGTCGCCTCGCCGCCAGCCGCGGCCAATCTGCCCGCGCTGGTGCCGCAATCCGCGGTGGCTGTGTTTCCCGCGGGCAACGCCCCCTGGACTCACGTGGGCATTTCGTTGACCGGGCTGGCCACGATGGGCGGCCTCGTCGCCACGAGCAACCCCGGGTTGGCGCTGGTCGTCGCCGGCGTGACCGCGGCGGTGCAGCTGGCGACCGTAGCTCTCGGCTATCGCAAACGGGCCGCGTCCCTGCCTGCCCCGGCGCTCTCCGTGGCAACACGCGAGGCGATCGCGGAGGGAGTCCGTAAGCTTGCCGCCGACGGCGTGCACTTCGTGGGCACGACGGAGAATGGCGCCCGCTTTGGCTCTTCGTTATTGCCGGCGCCCATGGTCCTCAGCACCCTCGTCAACAACGGCGTCGTTTACTACGGGCCGTCGTGCGTCGGTCGCCAAGCTAACAATGTCATTCGTAGCGTCGATGGTGTCCGCATCAAGAGCGTCGAAGCCTTGGCGCAGCTGGTGAACATCGATCTCGACGCGCCTTCGACGCCGGCCGTCGTCGGCTAGGCGAGCGTGCGGCGCACTAAGGCGCCGTCGCGGGCTCCTCGATGATGCGGAACTCGACGCGCCGGTTCGCGGAGCGGCCATCCTCGGTCGCGTTGTCGGCGATCGGCTTGTCCTGGCCGAACCCGTGCGACTCGAGGCGCTCGGCAGCGATGCCGTGGTCGATGAGCCACTTCATCGCGGCCTTGGCGCGCCGCTCCGAGAGATCCTGGTTCTTGTCGGGCTTGCCCTTGTTGTCCGTGTGACCCTCGACCGAGATGCGCTTGATGTCGGGGTGCAACACCATCGCGTTCACGACCGCCTGTAGGACCGGGTAGCTCTTCGAGAGGATCTTGTCCTTGCCCGTCTGGAAGAAGATGGGCTGGGTGATGACGATCTGGTCGTTCTTGATCTGCACGAGGCCCGGGCAGCCGTTCTTCTTGGGATCCGGATCGGGCGCGCCCGGTTGATCGGGGCACGCGTCGACGGCGTCGACGATTTGATCCATGTCGCGGTCCGGCAGCGGGCAACCCTCGCGTGTCGGGTCAGGTTGGCGGCCCTTCGGTTCGCTCGGGCAGACGTCGAACGAATCGAACACCAAGTCACCGTCGCTGTCCGTGTCAGGGCAGCCGGCCTTGTCCTTGTGCGGATGCGGACCCGGTACAACGTCGACGCATTGATCGACGCGGTCGTAAAATCCGTCGCCGTCCTTGTCGCGCTCGGGGCAGCCCACCTTGTCGGGATCGGGGCGCTCACCTTTGTGCTCGTCGGGACACTTGTCGTCGACATCGATGAGACCGTCTTGATCGCGGTCGGACGGGGGCGGCGGGGGCGGCGGTGCCTTCTTCTCGGGCATGGGCGCGAACGCGAGACGCAGCAGGACGCGCAGGTCGGGCGTACCGGGCTCGCGCGCGATACCGGTACCGACGGCGGCGCCGAGGTTTACCAAACGGGCGATGTTGTAGTGGCCACCGATCAAGGCCTCGACGCTAGTGAAGCGCTGCTCGAAGAAGTGTCCGTCATTGAGGACAGACGCGACCGTGGCCTCGGGACCGACGGCAAAACGCTTGTCGAGATCGGCGTAGTAGATCGCGGCGCCGACCGAGAGCTCCGAGCCCACCGTGTTGCCGGGGTACGGGTCGCGGTCACCAATGGTGGCCTCGGGGCGATACTGGAAGGCACCGACGACCGACCACCAGATGTGGTGCTTGAAGCCGGCGAGCACGACCTTCGGCATGAAGCGGACGCTGGTGTCGCCGACGTTCTTCCCCTGGTCGAGCGGGATCCACACCAACGCTCCAGCGGACAGCGAGAACGCATCCCGGTCTGGATGATTGTAGAGGCGCACCATGGCGCCGAGGCGTGGGTCACCGATGGCCGCGCCCGCGAGCGGGCCTGTGCCGTCGGCGTTGTCACCCTCCTCCATCAGCACGGCCGGCAAGCTCGCGCTCACCGTCAGTCGGTCGGCGAACGACAAAGCAAAGTCGGCGTGCACGATGAGCTGGTGCTCGATGACGTGGCGGAACTCGTCGACGTCGTCGCCCGCCGGGTTGGCGAGGCCGTAGACGAGCGGGTCGTGCGCGTAGTTGAGCGTGAGCCCAGCCGCCAGCAGACGCGTCGACGAGTACCAGGGGTGGTCCACCATGAAAGACCACTCGCCGGCCGGCGTCGGTTCGTAGCGGTTGATGGTGAACCCACGGTTCTGCGCGAAACCGAGCGCCGGCAAAAACATGATCAGCGCGAGGGCAGCCATCGCCTTGCGCCGGCGCGCGAGCCAGAGACCCGCGATCAGCGCCACGGTCATCCAACCGTCCGCGGAAGCGGTGCTCGCGCAGGAAATGCCGCCACCCTCGAGGCGATAACGCTGGTCGTCGCTGGGGTCGCTCGGGTCGGTGCCTTGCGCGACTTCGGTGCCGTCGTCGACGCCGCCATCATCGCTGTCGGCATCGCGGGGATCGGTCTCGCCCGGATCGACCACACCGTCGTGGTCTGGATCTTCGACGCCGTCCGGCAGACCGTCGTTGTCGGTGTCGGCGTCGTTGGGGTCGGTGCCGTTTTGATCTTCGATGCGGTCAGGGATGCCGTCGCCGTCGTCGTCACCCACGTCGTCGTCACCGGGGTTGTTGGGATCGGTCTCACCGGGATCGACCACGCCGTTGTGGTTGGGGTCCTCCTCGCCGTCCGGCACGCCGCCGCCGTCGGTGTCTTGATTGCGCGGGTCGGTCTCGCCCGGATCCACTTCACCGTCGTGGTCGGTATCCTCGACGCCGTCGGGAATACCGTCATCGTCGGTGTCCCCGTCCAGCGGATCGGTGCCGCCATCGACCTCGGTGCCGTCGGGCAGTCCGTCGTCGTCGCTGTCGGGATCGTTGCGGTCGGTGCCGTTGTCGTCCTCTTCCCCGTTCGGCAGCCCATCCCCGTCGTCGTCGAGCTCGTCCTCGGAGAGCACCGTGATGGCGATGCTGCCGGTCGAGTAACCTCCCTGGCCGTCGCTGACGACATAGGTGAACGCATCCGGCCCGAAGTAACCCGGCACCGGTGCGTAGACCACGCGGCCGTCGACGATGACCGCGGCGCCGTGCGCCGGAGCACCGACCGACACCAGGAGGAGCTGGTCACCCGGGTCCGCTGCCACGGAGTCGTTGGCGAGGACATCGATGGTGACCGCCTCGTCATGCGGCGTCGAAGCTACGTCCGCGATCGCGAGCGGTGGGTCGTTGACCGCGAGCACCGTGATGTCGATGACGTCGGTGTCGATCTGGCCACCGCCAGTGCCGCTGTTACCGAGGTCGTCGGTCTGCACGGTCACCGTCGCCGGGCCGTTGTAGTTGGTGCTCGGCGTGAACACCAAGGTCGCGAGCGTCGCTTGCACGTCGGCCGCGGCGCCCTCGATGATGATGGTCGCGGTGCCGTTGTCCAGCACCGTCACGGTGCCGACGCCGCTCGCCGTGAGCACGCCGTTGGTCGCCGTGATGGTGATTCGCAGGTCGCCGCCGCCCGCGTCCGGATCCTCGACGGTGATGCTGTTCGAGGCCTCCGCGCCGAAGACCAGCGGCGTGTCTTCGAGCACCGTTTGCGCCGCCGGCACACGATTCACCGGGCCCGCGTTGACGCCTGAAGCGACGACGTTGACGGTCACCGTCGCGGTGTCGGTGCCGCCGTTGCCGTCGCCCACCGTGTACGTGAAGCTGTCCGCTCCAGCGAACCCAGGAGCCGGGGTGTAGCTGACCTGCGAGCCGACGATCAGCACGGTGCCGTTCGCGGCGGCGCCAACCGCGGTGATGGTGAGCGCCTCGCCTCTGTCGGGAGCAACGGTGTCATTGGCGAGCACCGAGAGGAGCACGGCCGCGCCGTTCTGCGTCGCCGCCGCCGCGTCATCGGCCGCCGTCGGTGCGTCGTTCGCTTCCGCGAAGTCGATGACCAAGGTCTCGGAGTCGTACGTCGCGCCGCCGCTGCCAGTATTGCCCTGGTCGTTCGCCAGCACATTGACGCTCACCGGGCCGAAGTAGTCGGCGTCAGGTGTCACGGTAGCACCGTCGAGCGCCGCGTTGAGATCGGCGATGGTCCCGCGAACGACCATGAACGCATCGCCGGTACCGTCACCCTGGATGAACGTCACACCAGCGAGCGTCGCCAGCGAGAAGGTGCCGTGGTCGACGGCGATGCGCAGCTCGATGGTCGCGGTGCCCGCGTCGGCATCGCTCACCTGAATCGCGGAGGTGAGCGCCACCGGCGTGTCTTCGGTCGCCGCCGGTGCAACAGGTAGCGTGACGACCGGCGCTTGATTGACACCACCAGCCACGGAGGTGAGCCGCACCGTCGCTGTGGCGCTGCCGCCGCTACCGTCTTCGACGGTATAGGTGAAGGGGTCGGCGCCGACGTAGCCGGGCTCCGGCGTGTAGACCAGCGTGCCGCCGGCCTGCGCGACGCTGCCATGCGCCGGCTGCGTGAATCCGACGACAGTCAGGGTCTCGCCACCGTCTGGGCTCGAGGAGTCGTTACCGAGCACGAAAATGGTGGCGTCCCCTCCGTCATTGCGGACGGTGAGCACGTCGTCGAGCAGCGTCGGAGCGTCGTTCACCGCGGCCACGGTGATGGCGACGACGTCGGTGTCGAACTGTGGCGCACCCGAACCGAAGTTGCCCAGATCATCGGTGCGAATCGTGAGGGTCGCGGCGCCGTTGTAGTTGGCTGCCGGAGCGAACGACAGGGAAGCCAAGGCGCCGTTGACCGCGGCGACGCTGCCGCGGAAGCGCAACACCGCGTCGCCTTCGCCATTGCCGGCGCTGAAGGTGAGGCCGCTGGTCACCGCCATGGTGAGCGTGCCGTTCGTCGCGACCAACGTGACCTCGACGGGCAGCGCGCCCGCGTCGGGATCGGCGACCGACAAGGCGATCGGCGCGAAGACGTCTTCGTTGGTGTTCAAAGTCGGCGGCGCCGTGTTCACCGGGGCGTCGTTGACCTCGTAGACGAAGTCGTTCGTATTCGAGGTGCCCGACGGGTTGCCGCCCGGATCGGTGGTCGTGGCGTTCACGGAGTGCGAACCGGGCGTGAGCGGCGTGACCGGCGTGCAGCTCCAGTTGCCGCTTCCGTCCGCTGTAGCGGTGCAGACAACGCCGCCGTCGACGCGCACCGTCACGGTGCTGCCGGGCTCGGCGGTACCGCTGTAGGTCGGCGTCGAGTCGGCGGTCGCGCTCTCGTCGGCCGGGCCGATGACCGCCGGTGCCGCCGGCGGTGTGGTGTCCACGGTAAAGGCGCGCGGCAGCGAGTCGGCCGGGTTGCCGGCGCTGTCCGTCGAGGTTGCGACGGCGGTGCGAGCGCCCTCGGGGAGCGGCGATGTGGCGTCACAGGTCCACCCGCCACCCGCGTTGGCGGTCGTCGTGCACACGACGTTGCCGTCGACGCGCACCGTTACGGTGCTGTCGGCTTCGGCGTTGCCGCTGAAATTGGGCGTGGTGTCGTTCGTGCTCGCGCCCTCCGTCGGGCCCACGATGGCCGGCACGGCCGGCGGCGTCGTATCGATGGTGAAGTTGTTGGTGTTGGAGGTGACCGAGTCGTTACCGGCCGCGTCCTCGGCCGTGGCGTTGACGCTGTAGGGGCCGTCAACCCGCGGAGTCACCGGCGTGCAGGCCCAGGCGCCAGAGCCGTTCGCGGTCGCGGTGCATACGGGGCTGCCGCCAACGCGGACGGTGACCGTGCTGCCCGGTTCGGCGGTGCCAGTGTAGGTCGGCGTCGAGTCGTTGGTGATGCTGTTGTTCGCGGGGCCGGTCACGACGGGCGCGGCCGGCGCCGTGACGTCGGCGACGAAGGTAGCGACCACCGCATGATCGAGCGCGATGTTGGTAATGACGTAGCTGAAGCCGTCGAAGAAGTTACCGGTCACCGAGCCGAAGACGTTGCCGCCATTGTCGGTGAGCGCCGAAAGCTGAAAGCCGGCGGTGGGCGTGATGCTGCAAGTGACGCTCGTGCCCTGGGGCGTCGGGCTCGGCGCGCAGTTGACCGTGCCGTTGCCACCCGAGCTACCAGCAGTAGCGGGGCCGCGGAAGGTGGCGGCGACATCGGCGGGCGTCGCGGTCACGGGCACGTTGCAGGTGAGCGCCGACCCGGTGCACGCGCCCGACCAACCAACGAACGCGTCGCCGCTACGAGGCGTCGCCGTGAGCGCGATGGTCTGGCCCTGCGCAAAGCTGCCGCTGTCGCTGGTGCACCCGACGCCGCAATCAATCGTCGCCGGAGCGGAGGTCACCACGCCGTCGCCCGTGGTCACGACCTTGGTGAGGTTCACGAGGCCGAGCGGGTTCACTTGATCGATGTCCGTCGAGGTGTTGTTCGACGTGTCGTAGTCCGTGGCCGAGGCGGGCGCCGCGACGGTCGCCGTGTTCGTGATCGTCGAGCCGTTGGCCGCGATGACGGTCGCGGGCACGGAGAAGACGACGGTCGAGCCGGCCGGCAGGGTCACGAGAACGCCGGCGATGGTGTTGCCGCTCCCTGCCGGCGTGCCGCACGTGCCCCCGTCGGTGCTGCCGCAGGTCCAGCTACCGATAGTCAACCCGGCCGGAAAGTTGTCGGTCACGATCGCATTGGTGACCGTATCCGCACCGTTATTGCGGACGGTGATGGTATAGCCGACGTTGCTGCCACTCGCGACCGCGGCGGCGCCGTTGCTGACGGTGATCTCGAGGTCCGTGTAGTTGACGCCGGTCGTCAGCGTCGTCTTCGCCGGCGGACCGACGAGGCGCTGCGGCGTGTTCTGACTGAGGACACCGTAGTTGCCGTTGGTGAGCACCCCCAGCGGAAAGCTCACGGCGTAGACGCTGGTACCGGTGGGGTTCGTCGCCCAGTTCGACGCGACCGTAAGCGCGTTGTTCGAGTTGGCGAGGATGGTTCGCACCTGCCCGGCGCCGGTGCCGGCGACAATGGCGACGATCCAGCCGGTGAACTGGTTCGTCGTCCAGGCGCGGCTAGTATCGGTGAGGGTGTTGGCGCCTCCGGCGGTGGCGGTGTTGAGAACATCGGGCGCGTTCAACACGCCGTAGGTCGTCGAGGCGGTGGGCACCGGCGCCAGCGCGCTCGAGCCCGAGCCGGTGGCGACGCTGATGATGCCGTCGGTCGTGTTGCCGGTGATGAAGCGCTGCTGGCCGATGCCAGGGCCACCGGTGAGGTAGAGCGTGTAACCACGCCACTGATTCAGCGTGAACGTTTGGCCCGTGGTGAGCGTCGTGCCGCTGCCGCCGGTCGCGGTGCCACTGACCGCGAACGCGTTCTGATGCACGGTGAGCGAGAGCTCGCGCGTGTCATTGCTGGCGATCGCGTCGTACGTGCAGGTCACGGTGCCGATGGTGCCGACGGTGGGAGTGCTGCACGTGCCACCAGGCGCCGAGAGCGCTTGAAAGGTGGTGTTACGCGGCAAGATGTCATCGACGACGACGTTGCGCTGCAGACCGCCGGTGTTGTTGCTGACCACGAAGCTGTAGGTGATGTCGGTGTCGAGGTTTGCCGACTGGGGCGCGGTCTTGCGCACCGCCAGGCCGGGTAGCTGCGCGCCGAAGCCGTCGACGTAAACCTCGCCCCAGTGACCACCGAGCGAACATCCGGCGGCGTACACTTCGACCTCGACGGTGTCGCCCGGCGCGAGGAATGTGTCACCGGGCGCGATGTCGTACACCTGCCAGTCGGTGTACGAGATGGCGTTGGTGCCGGTGCCGGTGACCTTCCACGGGATGCCCGGTTGATTCGAGAAGTTGAAGTCCGTGAACAGCACCGTGGCCTTCGTGGTGTTGCGAACCTCGAGGTAGAAGTACGGCTGCTCCGAAGGCTGGTGGCCGGGGTTCTGAAGGGCCGGCGCGAGCGCCCAGCGGACGTGCACCTTGCCGTCGGCGGGGTCGACGTCGGCAAAGGTGCTGGTGAAGCTCTGACGCAGCGACGTGACGTTGTGGTTGTTGCCCGACGGCTCTTCGTTGATCACCGCCGAGTTGCCACCGAACTGCGGATATGCCGGATTGGTGATGCCCGGCATACCGGCGAACGGAACCGTCTGCGTCGTGCCTGCCCGCGCGAAGGCATTGCGCGCGGCGGTGACTGGCGTGGTGATGACGTGCGCCGCCGCGGTCGTGTTGTCGACACCGCGCGTAACGCCCTGCAACGTGTTGCCGGAGATCGTGGTGTAGGTGACGATCTCGTTTTCGATCTGCGCGTACTTCGCGCTCGTACCACCCAGGAAGGTAGTGGCACTGACCAGCGGGATGGTGGTCTGAACGGCGGTAATCGCGGCGCTGAGTGTCGAGCTTGCGTCGCGAAGGTTGAGGTTAGCGACAGAGGTCGGCGGCACGGCCGCGAGACCGGGATTCTGATACGCCGTTACGGTCCAGCTCGAGAGGTTACCAGTCTCGAAGCCACCGTTGTTGAAAAGCGGCTCGAGGAGTGTTTCTGGATCCAACGGCGCGATGCGCTCCGTAGACTCTCGAGGCGTCTCCTGCTCACCGCACGCGGCGAGTGTACAAAGGAGCGCGAAAGCAACGAACGCGGCGTTACTGCGGATCACCATCGCTCGTAGGGGTGCCACGGATCGTTCACCCGTTCACTGAATTCACGCTGGGTTACGTGAACCCAGTGGGGCGTTGTGCGATCACTCGGGCGTGGTGACCGCTGTAGCGTCCACCGCGGTCAGCTTGAGACCGATGATCGCCGCCACCAGCAGCGCGATGAAAAAACCCCGCGCCGGTGAGATGGGCTCGTTGAAGAGCGAAGCACCGAGGATGGTGGCACCGAGCGCGCCAATCCCGACCCACACCGAATAGGCGGTTCCGATCGGCAGCGTGCGGGCCGCGATGCCGAGCAACCACATGCTGGCGATAACGGACGATGCCGTGATCAGGGTCGGCACGAGCTTGGTGAAACCGGCGCTGTACTTCAGGCCGATGGTCCACGTGGTCTCGAGGAGTCCGGCGACGAGTAGAATGAGCCAAGCCACGGCGCGACTTCTATCAATTCTCTCGGAGGTAAGTAAGGAAAGGCGATAGCATCGGCGAACGATGGGTCATCTGCCCCTGCTCGACGAGCTCGCCATCGTCGCGGCTCTCGCCGTCGCAGTGACCGTCGTCTTGTCGCGCCTGAAGCTGCCGACGGTCGCCGGCCTGTTGGCGGCTGGCGCCCTGCTCGGTCCCTACGGCTTGCACCTCGCAACCAAAGTCGAGGCCATCGAGGTGCTGGCCGAGGTCGGCGTCGTCCTCCTGCTCTTCTCGATTGGCCTCGAGTTCTCGTTCGGCCGCATGCGCGACGTCATGAAGCAAGGCGCTGTCGGCGGCCTGGTGCAAGTCGTGCTCACCACGACGGTCGTCGCCGCCATCGCCATGGCGCTCGGGCAGAACCTCGGACGCGGGGTGTTCTTCGGCTTCGCCTTCGCCCTCTCGAGCACCGCCATCGTCCTACGCGCCTTGACGGAACGCCGCGAGCTCGACGCCCCCCACGGGCGCTTCATCGTCGGCACCCTGATCTTCCAGGACCTGTGCGTCGTGCCGATGGTGCTGATCGTGCCGCTCCTCGATGCCACCGACGGGGCCGACCACGCGGCGATGAACATCGCAATAGCCCTCGTGAAAGCGGCCATCGTCGTCATCGGCACCATCGCGATCTCCCGCTTCGTGGTGCCCAGGGTGCTGCGCTGGGTGGACGCGAGCCGCAGCCGCGAGATCTTCCTGCTCGCCATTCTCGGTCTATGCATCGGCACGGCGTGGCTGACTTCGCTCGCCGGGCTTTCGCTCGCGCTCGGCGCCTTTCTCGGCGGCATGGTCGTCGCCGACACCGAGTTCGGCCACCGCGCGCTCGGCGATATCCTGCCGCTGCGTGACGCCTTCGTCTCCATCTTCTTCATCTCGCTCGGCATGCTCTTCGACGTCCGTGTCGTGTTCGAGAACGCGGCGTTGGTGGCCGCGCTCCTGGCTGGCTTCATCATCGCCAAGGGACTCCTCGCGTCGGTCGCCGCCATGGCGATGCGTTTTCCCTCGCGAGTGGCCTGGCTCGCCGGCGTGGGGCTCGCGCAGTTCGGAGAGTTCGGCTTCGTCTTGACCCGGCTCGCGCAGGCAAACGGCGTCATCGACGACAGCATCGCCGCGCCCCTGCTCGCGGCAGGTATCCTGTCGATGTTCCTGACGCCTCTCTTGGCGCGCGCCGCGCCCCACGTCAAAGCCGGTGAGCGCCTGCTGGCTCCGCTGGAGCGGATGATCGGCGTGCGCAGCATCGACGCTGCCGATGAAGACAAGATGCAGCTCGAGGACCACGTGGTGGTGGTTGGCTTCGGCCTCGCCGGACGCTTTTCGGCGCAGGCCCTCCACGAGTGCGGTGTGCCCTTCGTTTGTCTCGAGCTCAACGCCGAGAACGTGCGCCGCGCGCGCCTCCTCGATCTGCCGGTCTTCTACGGCGACGCGACGAGCGAGGAAGCGCTGCACCACGCCGGCATCGAGCGCGCCCGCATGGTCGTGCTGCTCATGAACGACCCACTCGCCGCCGAGCGTGTCTGCGACACCATCCGCCGTGTTTCTCCAAGCACCGCCATTCTGATGCGCACTCGCTACCTCGCCGAGCGTCAGCCGCTGTTCAAGCTCGGCGCCACCGATGTGGTCGCCGAGGAAGTCGAGAGCGCCGTCGAGATCATCGCGCGGATGCTGCGTTTCATCAACGTGCCCCGCAACGTCATCGACGACAGCATTCGCCACGTACGCTCCGAGTCGCAGACCAGCGACCGCAAGCAAACCATGCCACGCAGCAAGCTGGGCGACGTGCGTGCTTTGGCGGACATGAAAATCGAAACCGCGCTCGTCCACATGAACAGCCCGCTCTCCGGCGCGTCGCTGGTGAGCCTCCGCTTGCGCAACGAGACCGGAGCCCTGGTCGTCGGTGTGCGCCGCGGCGACACCTTGCTCGACAATCCCGACCCCACGGTGCCACTCGAGCCCGGAGACATCGTCTACCTCGCGGGCACTCGTGACGCCTTGGGCAAGGCGCTGCGTCTGTTCGCGCCTGCCGAATAAGACGCTTGGCTCACGGCGCGGCGCTCGTGTAGGGCGGCGCCCATGAGCTTCTCGGCGACAGCGCTGAAAACCGCGAACGCGACCGGCGGCGCCCTGCTTCTCGCCCTCGTGCTTCCGACCGCGCTGCTCGCCGTCCTGCCGCTGCGCCCGGAGCTCGCTTTCGCGATCTGCGCGCACGCCGTCGTGCCGCTTTGGGTAACGCTCGCCTGCGTATTGCCGCTCGCGGGGCGTCGCCATTGAAGCTGTCGGCGCCTACCTTCCGCGTCGAGTGGGAGCTACACGCTTGGGCCGGTGTCGCCCTGAGCCTATGGGCCTTCATCGTCTTCTATTGCGGAGTATTCGCGCTGTTCAGGCGAGAGCTCGCGATCTGGCAAGAGCCGGCGCTGTACGCGGCATCGCAGGCTCCGCCGTCGTTCGAAGGCGTGCGCATGGCCCTGCGCGAGGCGGCGCTGCTCCCCGAAGGCGCTTACCTCTCCATGGTGCCGTATCCGGGGACGAGTTTCGTCGCGAGCTACGTCAAGCCGACCGGCGGGGCCACGCGCATGACCTGGGTCGATCCGCGCCAAGGCAGCATCGTCCCGGAGCGGACGCGACTGTCGCACGAGCTCTATCATTTGCACCACCTGCAGCAGCTCCCGGGCGGAGAGGAGGCGAGCGGTGTCGCGGCGGTCTTCTTGATTGTCGCGCTGGTGACCGGCCTCGTCATTCACCTCAAGGATCTGCCCGAGCAACTCGTGCGCTTGCGGCTCGGGCTGCGGCCACGTTTTTCCATGTCGGACGTGCACAAGGTGCTGGGGGTATTTGGCCTGCCTTTCATGACGGTGGTGGCCTGGTCCGGCGCGGTCTTCGTGCTCGGCGGCACCTACGCAAAAGGCGCGCGGGCGGTGGTCCGCGACCTGCCCCCCATCGAGGCGCTAATGGGCGACGCCAAGCTCGATCGGGCTCGGGAACACGTCGCGGCCGCTACGCTCGACCTCGACACCTTGGTGCGACGCGCCCAAGCAGCCCTCGGCGACGAGGCGACGCCGACCTATCTGCAGCTCTTCAACGACGGCGACCGTGCCGCTTGGATGCGCCTGTATTTCCCCGGGCCGGCCTTCGGCGGTGAGCGCGTGGTCTTCCTCGATGCCGTGCAAGGAAAGGTCATCGAGCAAGCGACACCACCCTACGCCATCATCGCCCACGCGCTTCACAACTTTCACTTCGCACGCTATGGCGGACTCATCGCGCTCCTCATCCACGCCATGCTGGCGCTCGCCGGCGCCATCGTCATCGTCACCGGCAACATCGTTTGGGTGGCGCGCCGGGACCCGCAACGCGAGCGCCCCGTCCATCTCTACATCGAAGCCGCGACCATCGGCGTATGCTGCGGCTTGGTCCTGGCGAGTGCACTCTATGCCGCGGCCAATCGACTCGAGCTCCCCTTCGAGCGGGTCGTGTTCTACGGTGCCTGGCTGGTCGCGACAGCCGTCACGCTCATCCTCAGGCCGTCGCCGCGCCGGGCCATCACCTGGTTCCTCGGCGGAGCCGCCCTGATCTTTGCGTCCGTTGTCGGCAGCGACCTGCTCTTCGCCAAGCCCATCCAGGCGGTCGTGGTGAGCGATTTTCTCTTCACCGGCCTGGCACTTTGCTCGGCGGTCGCCGCGGCCGCATCAACCTTCGCTTTTCGGCGATAAATCGGGCGTATGCGTCCCGTCGCCGGCACCCAGTCGGTCTCCTTCGCGCCGCCGGTCTTGGCGACCACTCGGGCACCCGCGCCGCCCGAGTTCGACCCGACCTATGGCTACAGCCTGAGCGAGCTCGGTCGCGTCCAGCCTCCGTTCGCCCCGCCCGACTTCGCGGCTTTCTGGTCACCGCGTTACGCTCGCGCCGTCGCCATCCCACCGCGGCTCTCCTTGAGTCCGCCAAAGCGGACAGGAGACTTCGCTGTCCACGTCGCCCACTTCGACGGCGTGGGCGGCACGCGCCTCGGGGGGTGGCTCGCGTTGCCGGTGTCAGGCGCCGCCCGCGACGGGGTGGTCAGCGTCCATGGCTACGGCGGCCGGGAAGCACCGACGGCGGCAGAGCTCGCGCGCTACGCACCGACGACCGCGGTCCTCTTCCCCTGCATTCGCGGCTTCGGCTTGTCCATCGATCCGAGCATCCCGGGTGACTCCACGAAACACGTCGTCCACGGCATCGAATCGCGCGAAACCTACGCGCTCGGGGGCTCGGTGGCGGACATCTGGTCGGCGACCGGCGCCCTGCTCGCGGCCGTGCCCGCGACTAGGCAACGCCTCATCCTAGAAGGCGCGAGCTTCGGCGGCGGCATCGGCATCTTGGCGCTGGCCTGGGACAAGCGCTTCGCCAAGGCATACTTCGAGGTGCCGACCTTCGGTCATCAGCCGTTGCGCATGCGTCTGCCCACGTTCGGTAGCGCCAACGCCGTCCAGGAATACATCGCCAAGTCAGGCCGGCCGGCGAACGTCTATCGCACCCTCGGCTACTTCGACGCAGGAGCCGCCGCCCGCCTCGTGACCACACCGACGCTGGTCGCCGCGGCCCTCTCCGACGCCTTGGTCGCACCACCCGGTCAATTCGCCGTCTATAACGCCCTCGCCGGGCGCAAGGACCTCTTCGTCATGAGCCTCGGGCATGCCGACCTGCCGCCGGCGGAAGCACGCCGCCTGGCGGCCAAGCGCGAGGCCTGGTTAACTCGTTGGGCATGAGGATTCCCTCCGGGCGACTCGCGCTCGTGCTCCTGCTCCTCGCGTCCTGCGGCCGCACCCAGCAACCCGATCGTAACGACGACGAGCTACCGGGCGACACCGACGTGCCCGGCGACACGGATGCGACCGCCGACACAGACCAGCCCGACGACGACCCGCCCGTGCCCGTCATCGTCATGAGCAACGGCTTCGATGACAGTGACGTGGGCACCAACAGTGTCGGCGCCGGCGCCGGGTTCTACGGGTTCAACGTGAGCACGTTCAGCAGTCGGCTGCACATGGACAACGCCGACGCGGACTACGCGACCACGCTCGTCAACAGCCTCGACACGTTCGCCATCACCGACGGCGCCACTTGGACGTTCACGACGACCCTCACCGCGCTCGACATCACGCAGGACTCCGCGATGTACACCGACTTCGGCATCGACATCGGCTTGGCGTCGGCTCGCTCCAACCGCGCGAGCTACAACGGCCAACGCTTCTACAATACGACGGGTGGTCTGTTCGTTTCGCTCAACCTCGAACGCGATGACGTCATCACGACGAGCTACGTCGTCACCGGTGACCTGGCCATCAACAACGCGACCAAACCCGTCGACTGCTATGGGCCATGCGCCGGCATGGAAAGCAGGGCCAATTACGAGGTCGTGCAGACGCCACCGGCACCAATCGTCGTCACCATCGTCGTCGATGCCGTGGGCTGGTCGGTGACGTTCGACGGCGGCGCCACCCTCGTGAGCGGCACCCTCGACGGCACCTGGGCGAGCCTCGGCGAGGCGGCGCTGACCGACGAATTCGCCGACGGCGCCTACTTGCAGATCTTCAGCCAGAACCATTTCGCCGGGCGCGGCACCTGCGACGTCGACGACGTGGTCGTCACCCGAACACCGTAGCAGCGCCGGCGCCGTCGAAAGCCCGCAAGCCGCCTCTTCCCCCACCGATATAGCCGGTGCTATATTAGATAGCACGCACCATGTGGAGAGCTCTCGCCAGCACCGCGCTCGCCCTCACCGCCTGTTTTCCAGGCGCGCCCGACGACAGCACCCTGCTCGACGGCCCCGTTGACGGCCTCACCCAGCCGGAGCTCGCGACGTTCGCCCGTGGCGACACCCAGTTCGCGCGGCGCTTCTCGACCACCGATGGCCTCGGCCCGACCTTCGTGGCCACCTCGTGCGACAGTTGCCACCCGGGTGACGGCCGCTCGCATCCGGAGCTTGCCTTGGTGCGCTTCGGGCGCATGCTCGACGGCGACGTCTTCGACCCGATGATTGCCCACGGTGGTCCGCAATTGCAGTCGCGCGCCATCCCCGGACAGGCAGCCGAGCGTGTCCCCGACGAGGCGACGGGCGTCACCCGGTTCATTGCGCCTCCGGTGAGCGGTCTCGGCCTCGTTGAGGCGGTCCCCGACGACGTCTTGCTGGCGCTCGCGGACCCCGGCGATGTCGATGGCGACGGTATCTCGGGCCGGCCACAGCGGCTGACACCGACGCCGGCGCTCGCGGACATGTTCGCGCGCGACGTGGCGCTGCCCGATGGCGTTGGGACAGCCGCGCCCTACGTCGGCCGCTTCGGGCGCAAGGCTTCGGCGACGAGCCTGCTGCACCAGACGCTCACCGCCTACGTGCAAGACATGGGCATCACGACTCCGTTCACGGGCGTTTCCTTGCTCGCGGGCTCCGAGGTCCTCGACGCCGGGTTCGAGATCGATGCCGCCGAGCTCGCGGACGTGACCATCTATCTGCGCACCTTGAAGGCGCCGCCAAGACGTAACCAGAGCGACGCGCGAGTGCGCGCCGGCGAGAGTCTGTTCGCCGACCTCGGCTGCTCGAGCTGCCACGTCAGCAGCATGACCACCGGCTCATCCGTCATCGCGGCCTTGGCGGGCGTGACCTTCGCACCCTACTCCGACTTCTTGCTGCACGACATGGGCCCCGAGCTCGACGACGGCTATACCGAGGGCATCGCCACGACGTCGGAGTGGCGCACCACGCCGCTCTGGGGGTTGGGGCTCGGCGCGCAGTCACAAGGTGGCGAGGGTTTCTATCTCCACGACGGCCGCGCTCGCTCGTTCGCGGAGGCCGTCGCCTACCACGGCGGCGAGGGAGCGGCCGCGCGCAGCCGCTTCGATGGCCTTTCCGAAGACGAACGCCGTGCCCTCTACGCCTTCCTGGAGTCGCTATGACCTCGCTATGCCGGCGCACCGTGCTCCTCGCGCCGCTCGGTTACCTCGTCGCTTGCTCACAGGCGCGCTGGTACCGCCCCGCACCACTCACCGGCGGTGTCATTCGCGTACCGCTCTCCGAGCTCGACGCTGACGGTTTCATCCAGGTCGATCTGGGAAAAGACGCGTTCATGCTGCAACGAGGCGCCGACGGCGAGCTGTCCGCTGTAACACTCACGTGCTCCCATCAAGGCTGCGCGGTGAGCAAGCGCCGTGACGAGCTGGTCTGCCCATGCCACGGTAGCCGCTTCGATCTGCGCGGCGCGGTGCTCAATGGTCCGGCGACCGAGCCGCTCACTACCTATCGGGTCGAGGTCGAAGGCCCGACGGCGCTGGTGTACCTGGAGCGCGCGTGACCGTCGCGTTCTTGATGCTCGCCCTCGCGGCCGCGGAGGAGTCCGAGAGCGTACCGGCGACTGAGGTCTCCCCGCCGCAGTCACCGAACCCCATCAGCGGCACCGCCAAACAGGACGCGGTCTTCTCGCGCCCGTTCATGATTGGCGGCGCCAACGCCTCACTCGGCGGTTACACCGAATTCAGCCTCAACTACGCCCGTACCGACGGCATCGACGAAGGCCCTTCGTTCGAGTTCCAGCGCTTCAACTTGTTCGTCTACTCGCCGATCACGCGCTTCATCCGCTTCGTGGCGGAGGTCGAATTCGAGCACGGCACCGAGGAGATCAAGCTCGAGACCGCGACGGTCGACATCGAGGCCATGCCCGAGCTGGTCTTCCGCGCCGGCATCATCCTGACGCCAATCGGCGCTTTCAATCAGGCGCACGATGGTCCCCTCTGGGATTTCGTCGAGCGGCCACTGGTATCGACGACGATCATTCCAGCGACCTTCTCGGAGGTGGGCGCCGGCGCTCACGGCACCGTCCTCGTCGGTCCACTGGATCTCGACTACCAGGCCTATGTCACGCAGGGCTTGGGCGACGGCGTGCTCGACAATCCGCTGGGGCGGACGAGCATCCCGGCCGGGCGCGGCAACGAGCTGTTCGCGGAGGACAACAACCGCAGTCCGGCGTTCACCGGACGCGCGGCGCTGCGCTACCGCCGCCTCGGGGAGCTAGGGCTCTCCGCTTATTACGGCGCCTTCAACACCTACGTGGTGGACGGACTGCGTATCGATAGTCGCCGCGACCTGCTGATCGCGGCAGTGGACTATCGCTTGTCGTTGCAGTGGCTCGAGGTGCGCGGAGAAGCCGCGCACGCGTCGATCGACGTGCCGGCGAGCCTGCGCTCGACCTTCGGCAATCGCCAGTGGGGAACGCATACGGACGTCATCGCTCCGGTTTGGCGGTTCGCCGCGCTTGGGTACGACGCCACGCAGATCGAGGTCGGCGCGCGGCTCGAGTACGTCGACTACAACGTTGGCGAGCTGCCGGCGACGGCGACCTCGGCGGCGCAAGACGTGACACGGGTGACCGGGTCGGTGGCTTGGCGGTGGTCGGCAAGCACGGTGCTGCGGGTGAACTATGGGTATGCGTGGGAGCGGGACTTGGTACGCTCGGCTACGGCGCGGACGGGGACCGGGCGGATCGGGTTTGCAACGTATTTTTGAGGGATTGGAACCGCCAGCGACGTGTCCGCAGAAGCAGCGTCAACGTACCCACGCGCCTCGGTGATGCCCCCCCTGAAGACCAGCTGCCCTTGCTGGTCATAGACAACCACTTGGCCGGCGGCCGAAGCGCCGAACATGCGCGCCTCGTGCTCACCCGGATCAGGGAGCGCCACGACGCCCGGGATCCCGGCGGCAAGCTCCCACGCGGCGCTGTTGCTCCAGTCCTCGACGGGCGCATCGGGCATGGCGAAGAGGACGACGGCGTGGATGCCGCCCGGCACCATGAGCTGGCGTAGCTCGTTCAAGCCAGCGCGCGTGCGGGCGCACATCGGGTCCACGAACATGAGCAGCGTGAGACCGTCCTCGTGGAGCGGCAAGCCGGCGGCTCGTGGCCAGGTCGACGGCGTCGTGGCGGCGGAGCCAGGTGTGTCGTTGTAGCGCCCGAGCCCACCCATCATCGTGAGGATGAGCGCGCCGATGACGGCGAGTCCCGCGACGAAGAAGCGGTCGTTCAATGTCTCGCTGGTCCGACTGTGGGCGTTCACCGATCAATTCCTCGATCGGTATCAACGACGCTATCGCGTCAGAACTTGAGCCTCACTCCGCCACACACGCGGCCGCGCGATCGAGTAACAGCTTCTTTTCACGGTCGTTTTGGGCAAGCTCGGCGGCGCGGAGGAGCTCGGCGCGCGCCTCGCCGAGGCGGCCGAGCTTCTTCAAGAAGTCACCGCGCACGGCGGGCAGTAGGTGGTAACCCGCCAAAGCAGACATGTCGTAGGAGTCGAGGTGGGCGAGCCCCGCCGCCGGGCCATCCGCCATGCCGATGGCAACGCTGCGGTTGAGCTCGACCACGGGCGACTCCGTGACCGCGGCGAGGTCGCTGTAGAGCTCGGCGATGCGTCGCCAGTCGGTCGCGTCGGGAGTGCGGGCCCGCGCGTGACAAGCCGCGATGGACGCCTGCAGGGTGTACGGCCCCTGTCCTCCGCCGATGCGTTCGGCCTGTTCGAGCGCCTCGAGGCCGTGACCAATCAACGTATAGTCCCAACGCGCCCGGTTCTGATCGGCAAGGAGCACCGGCTCGCCCTTGGCGTCCGTCCGCGCCGCCGTGCGCGACGCTTGCAGCGCCATCAGCGCGGTGAGGCCGTGCACCTCGGGCTCGTCCGGCATCAGCCCCGACAAGATGCGCGCCAACCGCAATGCGTCCTGACAGAGCTCGGGCCGCACCCAGTCGTCACCAGCGGTGGCCGAGTAGCCTTCGTTGAAGACCAGGTAGATGACCGCCAAAACGGACGTCAGGCGCGCCTTGCGCTCTTCGCCACGCGGCAGCTCGAACGGCACCTGTTTCTCGGTGAGGGTGCGCTTGGCGCGCACGATGCGCTGACTGATGGTCGGCTCCGGTACCAGGAAGGCGCGCGCGATCTCGTTGGTGGTGAGGCCAGCGAGCAACCGCAGTGTCAGCGCGACCTGCGCCTCGGTCGACAGCACCGGGTGGCAGGAGATGAAGACGAGACGGAGCAAATCGTCGCCCACGTCGTCATCGACCGCCGTCTCCATGTCCGGCCCCGTCTTCGACAGCTCGGTGGTGTAGCCGAGCTCGTCTTGTTTCTTGTCCCGCACCTTGAGGTGGCGCGCGCCGTCGATGGCGCGTCGCTTGGCGGTCTGCATCAGCCAAGCAGCGGGATTGTCCGGGACCCCGGCCGTCGGCCACTGCTCGAGGGCCGCCAGGAGCGCGTTCTGCGCCAGCTCTTCGGCCGCGCCGACGTCACGCGTGAAGCGGGTCAGCCGAGCGATGAGCTTCGCCGACTCCATGCGGAAGACGGCTTCGATGGTGCGGTGCGTGGCCGAGGTGCTCACGCCCTCGGCCTTGCGCACGCCCCCTGCATCAACGCAAGACGGCGCTAGTTCTGCTGCTCGATCTGCTTGCGCAGCTTCTCGTCGCGAGCGCGCAGCTCGGGCGTGTACTCGTCACCGAAGTCCGCGGCTTCGAAGATGGGCCTGAGCTCGAGCTGACCCATCTCGCCCGTCGGATTCGGGCAGCGCTTGGCCCACTCGATGGCTTCCTCGAGCGACTTCACCTGCCAGATCCAAAACCCGGCGACGAGCTCCTTGGTCTCGGCGAAGGGACCGTCGACGACGGTGCGCTTGGCGCCATCGAACTGAATGCGCGCCGCCTTCTTGCTGGGGTGAAGCCCGTCGCCCGCCAGCATGATGCCGGCCTTGACCAGCTCCTCGTTGTATTTGCCCATCTGCGCGAGCATCTCGGTGCTCGGCATGACGCCCGCTTCGGAATCCTTGGATGCTTTGACGATGACCATGACGCGCATTGCTGTTGTCCTTGTTGGCAGAGCCATTCGTTGACTCATCATGGTGTCGATCGACCCGCGCGGAAATCGACAGGCGCGAGCGTTTTTTTCACTGGGCTTTGAGCGTCTGTAAATACCCAATAACGGCGGCACGTTGTGCGGCGTCTGGGACGCCCGTGACCATCATGCTGCCGGGGAGCTTCGCGGTGGGGTTGGCGAGGAAGGCATCGAGCGTCGCCGCATCCCATGTGAGACCGCTCTCGCGCATGGCCTTGGTGTAGGGAAAGCCGGCAAGGCTCGCCGCCGGCCTGCCGATGACGCCGACGAGCGATGGACCGGTCGAGCGGCTGCCGTCGACGGTGTGGCAGAGGCCACACTGCTGCTTGAAGACCACCTGTCCCGGATGCGCGGCATCGGCCGGAGGCGACTTCTCCGCGTTGCAAGCGGCGAAGGCCACGAGGACCAGCAAGGCGAGAGCTCTCATGCGCCTTACGCCTAGCAGACATCGCCGAGCGGTCGCCATGGGTTGCGCCACGTCGCCGCGAACGTTAGCTGTGGGTCAGATGGAGTCCGTCGCCCGTTCACCCCTTTGGCTCGTCGCCGAAGAGCCGATGATCGAAGAGCTGGTGCTGGCGCTCGACGCCTCGCGGCAGCGCATCATGGAAGAGCCGGAGGCCGAGCACAGCTTGCTGTTCTCGCGCGCCAAGCTCGAGGCTTGCCGCAACGCTTTCGCGGCCATGATCCGCCGTGGCGAAGCGAAGCTCCACAAGCTCTGCGAGCTGCTTGGCGAACGCTTCCTCGCCGAGAGCTTCGACATGGATAGCATCGTCGTCGGCGAGGTGCCGAGCACGCGCGAGCGCTTCACGCTGAGCCACCGCATCAGCGCGACGGACCTCTACTCGCACACCGACCTCGACCTCGGCACCCGCCAACTCCAGCGTTTCCGCGTCCACGATGGCGCACGCTTCCAGGCGCCCGTGCTGGTCGCGAACGTCGTCGAGTATCAACCGCGCTCGATGGGCCGCTTCTCGGTTCACAAGGTGATCTCGCGCATCAAGGCGGAAGAAGAGATCTGGAACAAGGTCGTCGACGAAATCTTCGGTCTCGATTCGCTGGTCAATCGCGACAAGCAACTGCGCGAGCTGTCGCGCTTCGTAAAAGACGTGTTCGGCATCAAGTTCGTCGTCGACGAGGCGGCCGACGTCTTGCGCTTGCAAGAGTCGCTCGCGACCTTGCACCTTCAGGACGCCGAGCTCGAACGCTACGAGGTCCCAGCTGCTGCCGCGACCCGACGCCTCGAGCTCGTCGAGGTGAAGAGCTACATGGACACCGACGAAAAACGCAGCGGCTGGGGCGCCATGAAGAGTGTCGCCTCGTGGTGGGACAAGCTCTTCGAGATCCAGATCCTTACCCTCGCTACCCACCACAACGAGCGCGAGCACCTGACGCGAGAGAGTCACACGGGCCACAAGAGCCGCCGCGAGAGCGTCCGCGATACCGTCGCGGAGCGCATCCCACTGTTCAAATTTTACCGCGATCTCTTGCGCTGGCTGTTCATCGCGCAGCCCGATGAGATTGCACCGACTTTTCCTAAGGTTTCCATCGTCGTGGATGCTTAGGTTAGCGGCAAAACGTAGGATGCATGAGGAGAGACGGATGAATCCGACCAAGAACGATATGAGCCGCGACCTTCGGGGCAAGATGGTGAAGCTGTTGAGCGACCGGTTGGTCGACACCATCGACCTCTTCAATCAGCTCAAGCAGGCCCACTGGAACGTCAAAGGCCCGAGCTTCATCGCCATCCACGAGCTCTTCGACCAGATCGCCGAGCACGCCGAAGAGTGGAGCGACGATATCGCCGAGCGCGCCGTGCAGATGGGCGGCATGGTCGACGGTACCGCCCAGACGGTCGCGCAGCGCACGACACTCGAACCGTATGACGCGAGCATCACCGACGGCCTCGCGCACGTCGACGCCATCGCGGCGGCACTGGCGCGCTACGGCCAGCAGGTTCGTAAGGCCATCGACGCCGCCGACAAGGCAGGTGACGCCGGCACCACCGATCTGTTCACGCAGGTCAGCCGCGCGGTCGACAAGGACCTCTGGTTCGTCGAAGCGCACCTGCAAAACGCCGAGCCAGACACCGCGCACGCGAGCGACAAGGCCCCCAACGGCAAGCAGCTGCCAAACGGTAAGGTCAGCTCGAAGGCCGCGCCAACAGCGGGCCGTGCAAAGAATAGGCACGCGCTGTCGTAACGAGCTGCCGGTAGGCATCGCCCTTGTTCTCGGGCTCGCGCGTGCCTACCGTCACGACGTCCGTGAAAGCGGTCCGCCAGACGTCGGGCGCGAGCTGTGACGAGCCGGTCATCAAGATGACCGGCCGCCCGGCGAGCCGCGCCCGCTGCGCCAGGGCCCATGGCCCCTTCCCCTGGGTCGACTGAGCGTCCAGCCGCCCTTCGGCGGTGATCACGAAGCTGCAACGTTCGAGCGCGTCAGCCAAGCCCACGGTCTCGGCCACCGCGTCGAAACCGGAGCGAGGCTTCGCGCCACAGAGCACGCGCAGACCCCACGCGAGGCCGCCGCCGGCACCATCGCTCGCTACCCCGTGAGCGGCCGACCGCGTGAGCCGGCTGGCTTCGCGCTCGAGCTCCGGCATGTCGGCGATACCGACTCCCTTCTGTCCGCCATAGCGGTAAACGAAGCCGTGTTGACCGAGAAGCGGGGCTTGCACGTCGCACCACGTCGATAGCCGCGCCCGCCCTACGTGTGAGGCTACCGCGTCGCTCACCACGTCGTGGATCCGCGCGAAGTCACGGGGTCTCGGCACGACCTCGTGGCCGTCAGCGCCGATGCAGCGTGCTCCCAGCGCCGCGGCGCAGCCCAGGCCCAAATCGACGGTCGCCGTGCCGCCAATACCGATCGCGATATCGCGAGCACCGCCGGCGATGGCCGCGGCGACGAGCTCGCCGACACCGCGACTCGTGTAGTCGAGCGCCGCCCGCCCGGGGAAACGTGTGATGCCGACCGCTTCAGCGGATTCGATGATCGCCAGTTCCCCGTGGACCAGCCAGCGCGCCGCGACCTGCGAGCCGTCTGCCCCGGTCACTTGGGTGGTCTTCACCAAGGAGGCACGGCGCGAGCGCTCGATGGCCTCGAGCGTCCCGGGTCCGCCGTCCGCGAGCGGCAACAGCTCGACTTCGAGCCCGGGGTCGGCCGCGACGAGTCCCTCGGCGATGGCCTCGGCGGCTTCACCTGCGGTGAGCGTGCCTTTGAGCTCCAGAGGTGCGACCAAAACACGCATGCTTCCCGTTCAGTATGCAGTCGCTTGGGGCCCGCGTCATCTGCTATGCAGCGCGCCATGAAGCGCTTGTCCGTGTTCTTGCTGCCGCTCGCCGTCGCCTGTGGGCACCCTTCCCCGGTCGCGCCCGACGCCGCCGCGGTCAAGTACACGACCATCGCCGAGGAGAGCGACCGCACCGACGAGGACAAGGCACTCGACGCCGGCCGCCATCCCGTACAACTCCTCGAGCTCGCTCGCGTGCAGCCCGGAATGAACGTCGCCGATCTTGCCGCTGGCAGCGGCTACACCACCGAGCTGCTCGCCCGGGCCGTGGCACCGACCGGCAAGGTCTACGCTCAGAACCCGGAGATGTTCATCAAGTTCATCGGCGAGCGCTGGCCCGAACGGCTCGCCCGCCCGGCGAACCAGAACGTCGTGCGCGTCGATCGCGAAATGGAATCGCCCCTGCCCCCGGAGGCCAAGGAGCTCGATGTCGTCATCGCGAACCTCGTCTACCACGACTTCGTCTGGATGGGCGTGGACCGCACGGCCATGAACCGCGCTGTGCTCGCGAGCCTCAAGCGAGGCGGCAGCTACATCGTCATCGATCACGCGGCGGCCAAGGGGCACGGCGTCGACGACGTGAAGGCCCTGCATCGCATCGAGGAAGAGTCTGTGATCGCGGAAGTGACCCGGGCCGGCTTCAAGCTGGAGAACAAAGGCGAGTTCCTGCGCAACCCCGAGGACACGCGCGATTGGAGCACCTCACCCAGCACTGTCGGCGAGAAGCGGGGCACCAGTGACCGCTTCGCGTTGCGCTTCATCCGGCCATAATCGCTGCCATGCCTCGAACCGAAGAGCTGCGCCGCGAGCGCGATGAGCTGGATTCCAAGCTGCGAGGCTTGGCGGGGGAGCAGCGACGCGTCCTCTGGGGCAGTATCATCGGCATCGCGGCCATCCCGGTCGGCTTGGTTTGGGGCGGGCTCGCGGCTCTGGCTGCCTTGGGCCTGACGCTCGGCGTCGTCGGCGTTGCCCTCTACATCATCAACGGCCACCGCTTCGAATACGAAACCCGGCTCCGGAACGTCGACGACGAGCTGAAAAAGCCAAGCCACACCGGCAGTTGAGTCGGCCGCAACCAGGTCTTCCGGCCACCCGATAAGTTCCTCATGACGCGGGCGCTTGGAAGCGGGGTTCTTGGCCGCCGTTTCGCTTGGTTGGCCGTGACGGCTGCATGCGGCCTTACGGCCTGCAGCGGCGCGTCCGTTGACCCGTTGCAACGCAATGGCGGCGACAACCGCGCCCAGGGCGACGGCATCGGCGGCGACAGCGACCCAACCACGCTCATCGACACTCCCGAGAACACGCACAGCTCCGGCGGCACCGCGTGGACGGTGCTCGTCTACATGGTCGCCGATAACGACCTCGAGCCCTTCGCGCTTCTCGACCTCGCGGAGATGATGCGGGTTGGGCGCAACGACAACTTCACCATCGTCCTGCAGATCGATCGCGCCATCGGCTTCACCGAAGCGCCCATTGGCATGATGCCCAACTGGACGGGCACCATGCGCGTGCGCGTCGAGAACGGAAAGCTCACCGAGCTCGACGATCTCGGCGAGAAGAACATGGGCGACCCGACGGTGCTCGCCGATTTCCTCAGCTGGGGCATCAACACCTACCCCGCCGACAACATCGCGCTCGTCTTCTGGGACCACGGCAGCGCCTGGCCGGGCTTCGGCGCGGACATGTCCGCCGCTTACGACGGCCTGACGATGGCGGAGCTCGCAACCGGCATGGCGGCCGGGCTCGCGGGCGCGCAACGTGATCGCGTCGCCCTCGTGGGCTTCGATGCCTGCTTGATGGGCTCCCTCGAAACCGCGCTCGTTCTGCGCGACTACGCCGAATACATGCTCGCCTCCGAAGAGCTCGAGCCGGGTCACGGCTGGGACTACGAATCGTTCGCCGCCGCTTTGGACGACGGCACCATCAGCCCCGTCGAGCTTTCGCAGGAAGTGATGCAAGGCTTTCGCAGCCAGGCCATCCTCGAAAACACGAGCGCCAACATCACGCTGTCGCTCGTCGACCTGTACAACCTGAAAGCCGTCGAGCGCGCGCTCAACGCCATGACCAGCGTCTTCGACCCAACGGTGGCGAGCCTCGTCACGTTGTTCGGGCGCGCCCGCGCGGAAGCCCTGGAGTTCGGCCGTCAAGCTTCGGACGCGGACTCCGCGTTGATGGTCGACCTCGCCGGTGTCGCGTCCACGATGGCGGACGCGGGCGGGCCCATCGCGGTGACCGCCAACAACCTCATCGACGCCGTGCAAGCGGCGGTGCTCAACCGAACGAGCGGCAGCGCTACCGCGACCGCGACCGGCATCTCGGTTTACTGGCCGCCCTACCGCACGTTGTACGACGACGCTTACGACAATGTGCCGGCGATCGGCATTTGGCGCACGCTGCTCACCGCCGTGCAGGAGGCCGGCGCGAGCAACACCAACGCGCCGACGTTCGTGAGCCCGACCGCGGCGATGAGCGCCACAGCCGGCGGCGTTCGCCTCACGGGAAATCTCGCGACCGGCACGCAGACCAGCGTGGTGGCGGAAGGCATGTATTACGGCCTCAAGATCGACGGCCAGTACATCGCTCTCGGGGATACGTTCGGAAGTCTCGCCGGCATGACCGTCTCAGCGGACTGGGACAGGACCGCGCTCGTGGTGAGCCAAGGCTCTTTGGCCGAGTACACGTATTTCAGCTATCAGCCCGGCGCCAACGGCACCTTCGTCGCGACGATTCCCTTCGGCTACGCCGCCAATAGCAGCCAGCAAGACCTCGACACCGCGCTGCTGGTGATCGTCTATGACTCCGCCGGTAACGTGCAGCAGCAGACGTTCTACTTGTCGACCGCCGCGGGCTACGGCCAGCTCACTCCGGCGGCGGGCTCGCAGCTCTTCGCGGTATGGGCCGAGCTCGACGGCGACGAGATGCTTTGGGGCGCGAGCGACACCGTCTTCAATCCGAACCAGGACTTCTCGCTGGACTTGCAGCCGCTCTCGACGACGCCGGCGAACACCACCGCGTTCGGGGTGTTGTATGCGCAGGATTACGCGGGTCAGGAAGCGCAGTGTTCGTGGGAGGGCGAGCTTTAGCCTCGGCACTGCGTTATAACGGCGAGGTGATTTGGATTGTCGCGTGCGCGGTGTTGGCGGTTGGCGAGGAGCCGATCACTCAAGAGCCGATTGCCGAGGAGCCGACGGCCGAGCAGCCGCTTGCCGACGAGACGGGGGCCGAGGAGCCGAGGGTCGAGGAACCGCCGAGGTTTGAGCTGCGGGAGATGGAGAATCAGCGCCCCGGCTTGCGCGACGAAAGCGGTTTCACCCTGACCGTCGGGGTGGGTCCAGCATTCGGCGGCATCGGCGTGTCACTCGGTTACACCTTCGAGGCGACACAGCTGGTGCATCTTTCGCCATACGTCGGCGGGGGCTTCATCGGCGTCGAAGCGAACGACGAGGCCGAGCTGTGGGGCGGCGCCGCCGCCGGGTTGCTTACGAGCGTGGGCCGCCGGCACCGTGTCGTCCTAGACGTCATCTTCGGCTCCACTGCTGTCCAGTACCTCCGATTTCACGGCTACGAGATGACACGCCGCAGCTGGGGCCCCACGGCGCTCATCGGTTACGCGTTCGTGACCAAGAACCACTTCATGGTACGCGGGGCGCTCGGCCCGTCGTTCATCGCCCTCCCCTACAGTCCCGAGCACGACCACTGGTCGCTCGCGGCCCAGCTCGCGGTGGGAAAGACCTTCTGATGAAACGCGCGCCAGCTTTCGCTCTGCTCTTTCTCGCCGGCTGTGGCGACCGCCTCTTCGCGCCATGCGATATCCGCACCGCGCGATGTCAGGAGTCACTGACCAACGGCCTGCGCCAGCTCCGCAATGAAAGCGCTATCGCTCCGAGCGTGATGGTGCGCAGTGAGGAAGAGGTGGTCGCCGACTCCATCGACAGCACCACGCCGGCCGAGCGCGAGTCATTCGCGCGCCAGAACACGATCTTGTCGTTGCTGGGTCTTTCGCAGCCGGGTTTGAGCCTCGACGCGCAGGTGCAGAACCGCTTCGACCGCGTCGCGGCGTTCTATTCGTCCAGCACCGACGCGATCACCGTCATCGATCGCGGCCAAGCGCTCGACGGTGTTGGCCCGGCGCTGACGTTCACGCACGAGCTGGTGCATGCCATGCAGGGCGCGGAGGGCTTGCTCGCTCTCGCGTCGCAAGACGTCGACACGACCGACGAAGGTCTCGCGCACCGGGCAATCACCGAGGGCGAGGCCACCTTCTACGAGGATCTCGCGGGATTCGATCTCTTTGGCTGGGACGACGACGAGCACGAAAAGGCGCTGGCCTACTATCGCGACAGCACCGCCTACTATGCCGTCTTCGAGGACCTGTTGATCTACAACGCCTCGATCCTCTTCCCGTACGCGTTCGGCGCCGCCTACGTTCGACGCATCTGGGAACAAGGGGGCCAGCCAGCCGTCGTCGCGACCTATGACGCGCTACCATCCACCACCTTCGGGGTCATCGACGGCGAGGAGCCCAGCGCCCTACTCGGGGCGGACGCAATCGCCGTTCCGACGGCGGACTACACCGTCGCTATCGCGGACCGCTTCGGTGCCTTCATCGTTCGCGCCTGGTGCTCACGTCAGGACTTCATTGGATGCGAGGACATTCAGGACGACGGCTTCACGGGGCTCGTCTCGGCCGACGGCACCAGCAGCATCGCGATCTGGCGCATGCGCGTGCGACCGCCAAACGCCGACTTCCTGCTGCAACGCGCCCGCGACGCCGGCTTCAACGTGTCCCTCGTCGGAGACGACCTGATCTTCGTCGCTTCGAACACAGGCTCGCGCGTCGACTACACGACTCTTGTGACCGGCTGGCGCAGCAACGACGATTGAAATGGGGACGCTGACCAGATTGCCGATTGTTAAATGGGGACACTAACCATTTTCCCGATGGCCGTTTGTTTTTTAAATGGGGACACTAACCATTTTCCCGATGGCCGATAGCCGATTGCCGATGGCCGATTCGCGCGCGCCTTCGGCGGGACCGCTGGGGCGGTCCGGTAAGCCTCGTGCTGCGACCTCCGCCGCGACCTCGGCGTGAGGCCCCGGGCTGACGCCCTCGCGGGTGCGGGCCTCACGCCGAGGCCGCAGCGGAGGTAGACGAAGCATGAGGTTTTTGGACACACGCATCTACTCGGTCTCGCTCGAGGTCGTTCGGTCTAGCCACTCACTCGGACAACATTTGCCCGCGTATCTCGCTGATCAGCTCCGCAGGGCGGCGGCGAGCATCACGCTCAATTTCGCCGAGGGCTGCGGCAAGGGCGGCGCGCGCGACCGGCGACGCTTCTTCCAGCACGCACGTGGGTCGGCGTACGAGGTCACCGCCGTGGCAGACGTCG
>JBGGMJ010000011.1:0-8848 GCA_041288095.1 Myxococcota bacterium | reverse complement strand
TCCTCTTCGTCGGCGACGCCGCGACGCCGGTCACGGGCGCGCAAGCGTTCGGTGTCGTCGAAAGCCAAGGTGGCGAAAGCGCCGTCGTGCTCGCCGAGGATCCCAGCTGCGGTGGCGGTTGCTGGACTGCTCTCGGCGCCGATGCGCAGATCGCGAAAGTCCCGACGCAGCTCCCGTCGACGTCGGCGATGACCGCCTTGCTACCCACCGCGCCCTGCACGGCCTCGCGATTCGCGGGCCCGTTCGTCGCGCGCTTTGCCGATGGCGCCTACGCCGCATTCGACGCCACCGGCAATCGTATCGCCCTCGCGGTGCCGACGTTCGATGCCGAGCTCATCGACTCAGGCTGCGTCGCCGACACCACCGCCGCACCTCGGCGCGCGCTGATCTTCGCCGCGCCACCCACGGACGTTTCGCCGCCCCTGCGCATCATCGCCGTTGTCGACGAGCCCGCTCGCGCTGGGCCATGGCTGGGTTTCGGCGTGGGCTTGGGGTTTCTACCGCCGCTCGGCGCCGAGCCGCTCCTCGTCGGTTGGACGCAGTCGCTCACGGGCACGGCCATCGATTTCGTCGATGTCGATCCGGAGGGCGTGGACGCGCTGCAGCCGCGGCTGCGCGACCGGGTCCCGGTCTTCGGACCGGCTATGTCCCTGGCCACCGGCGACTTCGACGGCGACGGCACCGCGGACGTCGCGGCCGCCATTGCCGCGCAGGATGGAAACGGCGACCTCGCCCTGCGCCTGTTCATGATTCTGGGCCAGCGTCACGCGGGCGAGCGCATCGCGGCGGCGACGCCTTCGCTCGGAAGTGACCCGCTGCTGCTGCGCGCCGGCGACTTCGACGGCGACGGCTGTGACGATCTGTTGATCTCGAGCAATCCCGCTGGCGGCGGCGTCCTCCAGGTCGTGTCCTTGTGCCACTGACCGCGTGCTATGCTTTGCAAGGGTACCCATGGTCGATCGCACTACCCTTGTTCAAACCGGCCTGGTGACCGGCGGGGCGGCGTCGCGTACGCCCCAGCGGATCTGGGTCGGTCGCGTGCTCGACGGCTCGGACGCCGACAAGGCCGTGCGCATCGGTGCGACACCGGTTGTGGTCGGCGCTGACGGCGCGTGCGATCTCGTGTTGCGCGACCCGACCGTGTCGCGACGCCACGCCGAGCTCTCGCTGACGCCTCAAGGCGTGCGTGTCGTCGATCTCGGCAGCAAGAACGGCACCTTCTACAGCGGCTCGCGTGTGAGCGACGCGATTGTCCCCGCGGCGGCACCGGTCCGCTTCGGCGACACCACTGTACGCTTCGACGGCGAGGCTCCCGTGCGCGTTACCGCGAGCGAGCGCCGCCATTTCGGTGCGCTCACCGGCGAGAGCCAAGCCATGCGCGAAGTCTTCGCCGTGCTCGAGCTCGCGGCCCCCTCCGACGTCACCGTTCTCATCGAAGGCGAGTCTGGTACCGGCAAAGAGCTCGCCGCGCGTGCCCTCCACGATCACTCCGAGCGCGCGGCTGGCCCGTTCATCATCGTCGACTGCAGCGCCACGAGCGAGCAGCTGCTCGATTCGCAGCTCTTCGGTCATCGTCGCGGCGCCTTCACCGGAGCGACACACGACCGCAGTGGGGCATTCGTCGAGGCCGGCGGCGGCACGTTGTTCATCGACGAGATCGGCGAGCTGCCGCTCGCGGCGCAAGGCAAGCTCCTGCGCGCTCTCGAGGCGCGCACTGTTCAGCCGCTGGGCAGCGACCGGCAAGAGCCGGTGAACGTGCGCGTGGTCGCGGCGACGCACCGCAACCTGTCGGACCTCGTGGCCAAGGGCGAGTTTCGCTTCGATCTCTTCTACCGTCTCGCGGTGGTGCATCTCGTGATGCCGTCTCTGCGTAGCCGCCCGGAGGACATCCCCGAGCTGGTGCGCGGCTTTCTCCGCGAGCGCTCGCGGAGCCCGGGTCAGATCGCGGGCCCGAATCTCCAACGGCTGCGGGAGCACGCGTGGCCGGGTAACGCGCGTGAGCTGCGCAACGTCATCGAGCGGGCGTGGGTGCTCTCAGGTGGCGGCGACACGGGCTTTGCGGACTTGCGGCTGCATCTCGCGGCGTACGGCTCTTCCAGCGCCGGCGCCCCGGCTCCGTCGATCGATCTCGATGTGCCGTTGAAGGAAGCTCGCGAGGGCTGGCTCGAGGTCTTCGAGCGTCGCTATCTCGAAGCCGCGATGGCGGCGGCGGACGGCAACCTCTCCAAAGCAGCCGAGCGCGTCGGTATGGGGCGTCGCCATCTACGCGCGCTGCTGCAGAAGTACGGCCTGCGCGAATGACCCTCACGGTGGGCACGACCATCGCGGGTTACGAGGTGCTCGACGAGCTTCACCGGGGTGGCATGGGCCAGGTGTATCTCGCGCGCCGCGTCGCCGGGCACGGCTTCGAGAAGCTCGTCGCGCTCAAGACGGTGCTGGGAAGCTTGAGCGGGCGCGATGAATTTCGCGCCATGTTCGAGAACGAGGCGAGGCTCATGGCCCGCCTCGGACATCCGGCGATTGCCCAGGTGCACGACTTCGTCAGCACCGAGGAGGCCGACTTCTTCGCGATGGAGCTCGTCGCCGGAGTGTCGTTCGCCGACATCATGGAGCGACACGGCGCGGTTGAGCCGGCGGTCGCTTGCCGCGCGGTGGCGACTGCATGCCGTGGCTTGCACGCCGCTCACGAGCTCACCGACGAAAACGGCGTTTCACTGCGCGTGGTCCATCGCGACGTGAGCCCGCAGAATCTCATGCTCACCTTCGATGGCGGCGTGAAGATCCTCGACTTCGGGATCGCCAAGACACGCCAGAGCGCCGTCACCGCCGTCGGCACGGTGAAAGGCAAGCCCGGCTACATGGCGCCGGAGCAGCTCGCGATGGAACGCTTGGATCGGCGGACCGACATCTTCTCGATAGGGGTCGTGCTGCACGAGCTGCTCTGCGGAGAGAGACTCTTCGCGGCGGCGTCGCTGATGGCGCTCGCGCATCAGATCACGGCCGGCGAGGTGCCCAAGCCTTCGCAGCGCGCGCCGGGGATCCCCAAGGAGCTCGACGCCCTGGTCTTGCGCTGCCTCGAACGCCAGCCCGCCAAACGACCGGCGAGCGCCCTCGAGCTCGCCGAAGCCCTCGACCGTATCGCGGCGCGACTCAACGGCGCTTCGCTCGAGACCTTCGTGGGCACGACTTTGGCCGAGGAGCGCCGCGCTTTCGACATGCGTCTGCAGCGACTCCGTGGCGCTTCGGACGCGCTTTCGCCACCCCCGAGCGATCATGGCCGACGGCCCAACGCCGAAACCATCACGGCGGGGGCACGGCCGAGGACTAGCGACGAGCCGTCCGCAATGGCGGTCGCCGCCAAGCGACCCCGGCGGGGCCCGCGATATCGTTACACGGCTGTCGCCGTTGCCACTCTGCTCAGCGCCGCGGGAGTCATGCTGCTCATTGGTGAGCCTTGGCTCACGTCGCGACCTGTCGCGCCGCCGTCGCCAATCGCCGAGCAGCCCGCTCCAGTGCCTGCCCCGCTCCCCGACGCCGCCCCGGCGGGCGATTTGGCGGATCGAGCCTCCGAGCCGAAGGAAGCGTCATCGCTCAATGGGAGGCGTGCCCGGCCGAGCAAGACCCGACCGAGCCAAGTCGAAGCGAAGGAGACGCCTTCGCGCGGCATGGGGTTTCTCACCGTCGGCGCCGAGCCCTATGCGCTGGTGCGTCTCGCCGGCCAGGAAGTGGGCACGACACCGCTGTTCGACTACCCCGTGCCGGCAGGCGCCCTCGTCGTCGAGCTCGTCACACCCGACAAACAGCTGGTGCGCATGCGGCGGACGGTCACTATCGCGGTGGGCGAGCATGCTCGCATCACGCTGCCATGAGCACGATCCACGTGTGTTGCCGCGCCTCGACGCGCGGGGCATGATCCGCCGATGCTCGTCCTGGCCCTCACGGTGCTCGTCGGCAGCGGCGCGGCGGAGCGGCTCGACGCCGCCGCAAAAGCGCTCGCCGCCTTCGAGCGCGACCGTGCCCTGACCGAGCTCGAAGCAGCAGCGCTCGCGCGCCCTCTCGCATACGACGAGCACGTTCGCCTCTACGAGCTGCTCGGCATCACCCATGCCTATCTAGGCCACGACAAAGAAACGCGGGAGGCCTTCGACATGCTGCTCGCGCTCGCACCCGGGCATGCTCTTGCTTACACCTTGAGCCCCAAGGTCACGTTTCTCTTCGAAGAGGCGCGCAAAGCGAACGAGGCGCGCGGGCCCACCGAGCTGCGCATGACCTGGCCACCGGGACTCGAGGTGACGAGCGAGGTGCCGGTGACCTTCGAGGTCGTCCGCGATCCCATGGGCCTGCTGCGTAACGGTCGTCTACATTACCGGACACACGGCGCAGCCTCCGGGGCGACCGCGTTGAACGTCGCACTGCCGGCGCTCGGCACCTACGCTCAGGTCGCCCTGCCGCCACAAGTGGACGCGACGGAAGCGCGCGCGCTCGAGATCTTCTTCACGGCGGTCGACGCGGCCGGCAACGAGGTGCTCCGCGTCGGTACCTCGGAACGTCCCTACACGGTGCCGCTCGCTTACGAGCCGCCGCCGCCTTGGTACCGCACCTGGTGGGTCTGGGCCGGCGCGGGCGCCGTGCTCGCCGTGGCCAGCGGCATTGCGCTCTACCTCGCGGACGATCCGCCCGAGCGCTTGCCGGCGGACGTCGTGTTCCGCTGACGCAGCCGCAGTGATCCGTCGACGGTCCACGAGCTCACGAAGCACGGACCCCGCGGGGTCCAGCGCCGGTTGACCTCGAGCGCGCTCGGCGGCTCTGAGCGCTCTTTGCCCGCGGGCGCGACGTGGCGTTGGTCTTGCAGTTGCCGGTTCTCGAGGAGAACCCAATGCGCCAAAGCGTCCTGCTGCCCCTTGTCGTGTTCCTTGCCGCGAGCGCCTGCACCCCGCGCAGCGATCCACCTGGGCAGCCCAAGGACGATGCCGACGCGACGCCCGACAGCTCGGACACCGACGACGAAGCTGATCCCACCACACCGGCGCGGAAGCCGTTTGTCTGCGATAGCGGCCCCATCGAGCTCCGCGAAGGCAGCTTCGAGCTCACGGCGAGTTGCTCGCTCTCCGGGGGGCTGCTGCTTGGCGGCGACGCCGAGCTCGTTGGTGACGGCGCCGACCTAACCATCGACGGTGACTTGGTGCTCGAAGAGAACGGCGCCCTGCGCATGACCGGCGGCGTGCTCACGATTGCCAACAGCCAGGTCTTCGAGCACCGGATCGCGGCGAGCGGCGACGCCGTGATCGACCTACGCGATCTCGAGGTGCGCACCAATTCCGGTGTGCCTGCCAACGTCACGAGCAACTACGACGCGACCGATCGCGCGCTGCTGCGCGCCGAAAACGTCCACCTCGACGTGTCGCAGAGCTGGGTGCTCGCGAACCTTACGGGCGAGGCTCGCCTCGAGCTCATCAACACGCGCTCCATACCCACCGAAATCTATCCCGCGGACTCCGCGAGTGTTCGCATCGAGGGGCCGAGCTCGGACCATGGGATCTGGCTACCGTTCCCGGCCGGCGCCAGCGCCACGCTCGCCGCCCTCCCCAGCACTCCCCCATTCACCTTCAGCTTCGGCCGCGACAGCGCGGACGTGAGCGGCATCGGCTACCAAGTCGACATCGTGAATGGCGCAGTTGGCCTCGGCATCATTTCGTATCCTGGGTCGAACCTCACGGTGCGCGACTCCGACCAAGTGCCGATCAGCTACATGCTCGCGAACGTCACGACCGAACAGGTGCTCACGGGCTTGCGCGCCGGGACGCGGGACCTGCTCTTCGAGCATCAGGGTCGTCGGCTCGCGCTCGAGAATGCTCAGGTCTTCCCCTTCGGCTGGCAGATCTACAACGACAACTCCGGCATCACCGCGGAGGAAGCAGCCCCGGTCGTCATCGCCGATTCCTTCGTGAACGAGGTCGGCGGCGCCATGAACGCCCGCGTGCATGTACGCGATAGCGTGTTCGGCTTCGCGGTGCTCGGTGCGGTCGGGCCCAACGCGAGGGTCCAGGTCGAGCGGTCGATCATCAACTCGCAAACGCTTCTCGCCCAATACGATGCCGTGCTCGAAATCCGCGACTCGGAGATCTTCGGCTCATTGGTTCAGGCCGCGGGCAGCTCCCGGGTCCTCCTCATCAACACGCCGCTGCGAACCAACACCTGCCATGCTCGATGCCAGCCGATGTGCCTCTCCCTGGACGGGGGCACCGCGACGCAATGCAACGGCTTCAATCCAGCGACCGATGTCGAGCTCGTGGCGACCGAGGAGGCTGCGATCATCGCGCTGGGCGTGCACGAGCTCGCGATGCCGGTTGCTCGAGGCGAACGCGTGACGTTCTCTGGTGACGTGCTCGTCGAGTCGCGACTCGAAGGGCTCGGCGCGTACACGTTCGACCTCGGGTACATGCCGGCCGGCGGCGGCGATTCGACGCCCATCGCGGTTGCGCAGACGGGTCCGCGACGCGCCGAAGCGCTGGGCGAGCTCGATACCAGTGCGCTGGCCCCAGGCACCTACGTGGCGGTTCTCGAGCTGCGGTTGGGGGGCACGACGCTCGCCGCGAGTCGGCCATTCGTCGTCACGGCGAGCATGACGACGGGCGGAGTCGCGCCATGAGAGCGGCACCGATGCTGGCGCTGGTGGCGACGATGTCCGCTTGCGCGGAGCCGGTAGCGCCGCAAACCGGTGGCGACGAGCCTCGCTACCTCGATTTCGTCTTGCCGCTCGCGGGCTTGTTCGAGAGCACGGGCGATGGCGCCGGCGACAGCGAGCAAATCCACGCACTGATCGACGCCGAGGTGAGCGCGTTGATCGCGAAGATTGGTGCCCACGAGGACGGCATGAAAGGCAGGCTCGGGTTCCATTACACCATCCCAATCTGGGCGGTCGACGGCCGCTTCCCAGGCAAGGCGGTGAACGTGATCGAGCAGTCCTTCGCGGTCGCGCGGGCTCGCGACATCGCGGTGCATGTGTCGCTCGAGACGCACTACTTCTGGAACACGCGACCCGACCTGTTCAACTACTTCGACCCCGAAAGCCCGGGATACGACCCCGGGAACACGGCCAACGTCGAGTGGAGCGATTGGGGAGGCACGCCCAGTCGCGCTCGCTACGTGAACCATGGCGTTCCGGTCGAGCTTGCGCCGCACATGTGTTACCTCGCGGCGACGATTCAGTCCGAAGTGTCCCGCCTGGCCGGCATCGTTGGAGCGGCGGTCAGGACCGAGCTCGACGCACTGGCCGACACAGGTCAGTCGGATCTCTTCTCGGGTCTGACGGTCACCTCGGAACCGTCGCTCGACAACTACACCAACATCGACGCGATCGATCCCCCGCTCGCACAGCTCATGCAGTCGAACAGCTCCCCGAAGGTGCGCTTTGGCTATTGCTCGTTCACCGCGGCCGGATACTCCGCGGCCAATCCCCCGGCGGACCTCGCGACCGCGGCGGCGCAGGTGAACCAGCAGTGGGTCCAGTCGTGGGCGAACGCTATCGCGGACAGCGGCATTGCCGTCGACCGCCTCTACACCCACACCGCGGCCGCCGCGGGCGCTCCGACGGACCATCACTTCGATCTCTTGAACGCGCCGATCGACACCGCGTTCGTCGAGCAGAGTCGGCCCGGCTGGACCACGTATCCCATGGGCTCGCTCGAAGAGAGCTTCGACGTGCTCTACGAGCATCTCGCGGAGCGCGGCTACCCACCGTGGGGTGGCACCGAGGGGGCGCCGTTCGACGGCAGGGGCACGACTTCCGTTTCGGAGTACTTGAGTCGTCACTACGACCACGGCGCGATGGTGGTGGTGCTCAACGACGGCGCGACGGGAGAGCTCGCGAGTCAGTTACGTGGCGCTATTTACAGCCCCGAGGCCATCGACGCGTACCGGCAGTTCTTGGACGACCTCTAGCGGATGGGAGGCGACGCCGATCAGGGCATCCGGTCGACCACAGCTCGCTCTGCGGCCTTGAGCTCCTCTTGCAACGCTGCCTGCTCGATCTCCATCGTCGCCGTCTGATCGACCGGTTGCTGCGGCCGACCACGCCAATGCTCGGCCACCGCGAACGCCACCAGCAGCCAGAAGATCCCGATCAGCCACCCTGCGATGACGTCGCTCGCGAAATGCACCCCGAGGAAGACCCGGCTCACCCCGATGACCAGCACGAGGACGATCGCCGAATAGCCAATGGCAAATCGCCGGCGATGACTCCCGAGATCCCGCGCGATGGCATACGCGAGGAACCCGAAGACCACCGTCGCCCCTGTCGTGTGGCCGCTTGGAAACGACGGCGAATGCGCGGTCGCGATGGTCGTGAACACCGGTCGCGCCCGGGCCACCCAGCCCTTGCCGACCGTCGTCACGAGCTCGACGCCGATGAACGCGAGCCACATGGGAGCGACAATGCCGCGCCGCCGATGCGACCACAGAAACGCCGTGGCGACCATGACGCACGCGATGAGCGTCGAGGTGCCGCCAAGATTGGTGAGGGTCATCACCGCCCAGACGCGGTCTTCACTCCGATACGGCGCAAAGCGCTCCATCATCCGGTCGTCGAACGCTACGACGCCGTGCGAGCTGCGCACCAGGTCGACCATGCCGAACAGCGCGAACGCGATGTAGATCGCGAGCATCACCATGAGCGTCAGCGGCAAGCCCGTGAAGCGCTCGGGCGTGAGGCGCAACCACAACGCCCGTGACAGCCCCGGGAACCGTTCCGCGAAGGCCGCCGTCAACGGATGCTCGCGCCCCCAGCTCTGCCAGCGCGGCCAGCGCGCGCGACACGCCCTGCTCGTCGTTTTCGCAATGCGCCAGAGCA
>JBGGMJ010000010.1:0-83580 GCA_041288095.1 Myxococcota bacterium | reverse complement strand
GACCATGCAGGCACTCACGCAGGGCGCCATCGCGGCCTTGTCGCCGGCGACGTCACCGATGACGAGCGGCAACATCGCGGCCGTGGCCGGCGCCGATGCCGCGACGATGGGGCATGTGACCGCTTTCGCGGTCGCCATCCGCAAAGCGGTGACCAACACCGGAGGCCCTGAAGGCGACGCCTTGCGCCGGCTGTACGCCAATCCGACCGCCTGGACGAACGCTTGGACGAGCTACTTGCAGGCGCAAGTCACCGCGACGGAGAGACTGTCCATCCGCGGCAACCCGATGCTGACCCAAAATCTCGCGGCGGCACGCCAATACCTCGCAGGGCGTTGAAGAGCTCCTCCTTACGCCTACGCTCACGAGCCGTGATGTAGCCGCGTACGAATGGTCACGCTGGCAGTGTCATACCTGCAAAGAAAAGCAGCCAGAATGGGGGGTTCCTCCTGTATGAAAAATCACGCACCACGCGTTCTCTCCCGCCGATACTGAAGACACGAAGAGCGATAACTGCGCTCTGTGTCTCTCGGTGAAGGAGTTTCCGCGATGGCGCTTACAGCTGAGCAAATCCGCCAGGGGTTGAGTCTTCCGAACACGGAAGCGGGCCGTGAGGTCGCGGGCATGCTGGTCGAGCGTGATCCGCTCGATGAGCCCGAGCTCTACATTTCCTCGCGCGAGTTCGGTGAAGCTCCCGACCGAAGAGTCAACAGCACCAACTTCGAGCGCGTCCTCGGTCGCGCTTCCTCCCCGCAGGAGCAGGTGCAGATCCTCCGCGGCCTGACACAACCAGGCAGCATTGGCGGACGGCAGCTCCAAGTGGGCAGCGTGCCGGGTGGCCGCGAGTACTTGAACGCGCGCCTTCGCCTCGCCGAAGCGGCGGCCAATCCGCAGGCAGCTCCGCCGGGTGGCGCTCCGATGCCGAACCTCCCGGCGAACTGGGTGATGAGCACGACCGAATGGGGGATGCGCAACGAGCTCGCCATGCGAGCCAAGGCGATTGGCGGGTCCGCAGCGGTCGCAGGCGGGCTAACGATGGCCACTGTCGGCGGCGCGATCGCCACTGGCGTCATCTTCGCGACAGCCCCGGCCTGGGTGCCGATCGCGTTGATCGGCACTGGTGCTGTCCTCGTGGTCGGGGGCGGCATCGCGCTCTGGAACTCTGTCTTCTGATCGCGTGGCGCTCGCGTCACTAACCACGACGCAGTGACCAAACGTATGGAAAAGTAAGCAACTCGAGATACGCGCCGCCGATAAACTGAGTAACACTGATCGCGACACTGGGTGTGTTGCGGTCTCGTCGTAGAGGATCCGATGACTGGTATCAATATCGCAGGATTGACTCCCGACCAGCAGCGCCAGATTCAGGGGCTCGATCCTGCCGTACAGCAGATCGTCGCGAACTCGTTGCAGCACGCCAACGGTACGACGGACTACAACGCGCAGAGCAACTCGGTCCTCAGTCGCATGTTCGGTACCGCGAGCCCGACCGACCAGATGGCTCCACGCCTCGTCACACGCGATCGACAAGGTCGCGCCGCGAGCGCCGCGCCGACCGGCACCGTCACCGAGCCACCGGCCGCGTCTGTCACCGAAGCCCCGCGTATCGTCCGCAACGGACAGACAAGCGCCGACCCTAACTTCGTCAACATCCACAACGACACGCAGTTCATCAACGCGGCGGGTCAGCAGGTTCCGTTCTCGCAGCTCCGCAGCGAGCTCCAGCAGCGCCACGGCGGCGACGCGCGCAAGGTCGACGAGGAGCTCCGTCGCGAGCACGGCGTCGTGCCGACCGTCAACGCGCAGGGTCAGCCGCAAGGCTTCGCCATTCACACGATGCGCTTGGAGCCGGCGTCACGCGACGCGGTCGGCGCTCTCCGGTCCGCTGCGGCGAACGGCACCGTGCCGGGCGGCGACATGGCGGCCCGCAATGCGCTCGGCGGCCTCGGCAATATCCCCGGCATGGGCACCATGCGCGGCATGGGCGGCGGCCTCGGTCTCTTGTCGATGGGCTCGGCGATGCTCGGTGCAACCGACGGCATCCAGTTCCAGCTGCGCAAGCAGATGCGCTCGGTCGCCTCGAACTTCGGCGACTACAACATGCTGTCGCTCATCAACAGCCCCGGCATCTCGATCGAGAGCCTCATCTACTACTTCATGGCGTACATGTCCGATAAGTACGAGGACAAGCTGCGCGAGAAGATGGAAGAGGTCGTCATCCAAGAGCAGCGTGAGCGCCGCATGCAGCAGCGCCGCGACGCCGCGGAGATGGTCGGCGGCATCTTGAGCATCGGCGGCATCTTCAATCCGGTCGGCATGGCAGCCGGTATGGCGGTCAAGCAGTTCGGTGAGATGGTGAACGGCGTCGAAGGTGCGCTCTCGGGTGGCTCGAAGAGCACCACGGTCCTCATGCAAGAGGTCCAGATCCTCATCCAGAACTGGAAGATGATCATGGATATGACCTCGAACGTGAGTAAGACGCTCCACGAAATGGCGATGACCGCCGTTCGTAATATTCGCTAAAGGCTAGTGCCCGCGGCGCCTTGCCGCGGGCATCCCTTCCCCTGCTGGTGGCGCCACACCCACATCCAGGGTAGGATACGGCGAGGAGCGCATGCTGGTGGCAAACGAAGGCAAGCCGAAGAAGTCTTCCGACATCGTCGTCCCCGATCCAGACATCGGCGTCGGCACACCGACGGTCGCGATCAACCAGGCGACCATCGAGTCGAGCTTCACCGAGCAAAATGTCTTCAGGTTCTTGAGCGGCGAGATCGGCTCGGCCGAGCTGCTCGGGTTCACCGACGAAGACGCGGTCGGCTTCGCGAAATACGCCTACGACTTCTACCAGAACGGCCGCTTCATGGACGCGGCGCGCATCTTCGCAAACCTCGTCACCATGAAGCCGGAGAACTCGTACTTCCAGGCGATGTGGGGCGCGTGCTTGCAGATGCTCGACGAGCCTGAGAAGGCGATGCGCGCCTACAACGTCGCCATCGAGCTCGACAAGGACAACATCCAGGCGCGCGTCAATCGCGCCGATCTGCTCTTGCAGAAGGCGAACTTCGACGCGGCGCTCGACGACCTCGAGTTCATCGTGAAGCTCGATCCCGAGGGTAAGCATCCAGCGACCCAGCGTGCCCGCGCTCTCGGCGCGGCGACGGCGCAGGCGCTCAGGGTGCTCGCGGACATCATGAAGAGCAGGAACCAGTAGGCGCGTCGATCATCGCTTGCCCGCGATCGTCTCGGTCCCTCTGCCCCTCCGTCTCCGGGCTGACCCTCCGGTTTCTTCTGCATTTTCAATGCCATAGCCTACGTACGTCGACGTACTTTCTCGACTATATCCGCGCAACACCCGCCTCGGCCTGCCGATAACTCAACACGTAAGACGCTCAGCGCTTGGTTTACCTCGGGGGAGCGAAACCAGGGGCGTCACAGCGAGGTTGGGTTCGATGAAAGAGCAAGCCCAGACGTCCTCTTCGCGATACCACGTGTGCAAACCGCTTACCCCCGAACATCGGCGCGGTGTGCGTTGGTTCTCGAGCTTGGCTCAGACCTTCGAGCATCGTCTCGGCCACAACCGCGGCGGCGGCGGCGCCATGCGCCTCTCGCAAAGCCTGCAACACTCGATTCAGTTTTACGGAACCTTCGCCGAGACCGGCGACCAGCGTTACCTGACCATGTGCGAAGACTTCTTGAAGTATACGATCAAACACAGTCCTGCCTGACCGAACGTTCTATCGTTTAGTCAAAAAGCCCTCAGACGGCCGAGCCACAACCCCATTGTTGGCTCGGCCTTTTTCTTTTTTGGTGCCGCGCAGGCGCGCTTAGACGCGGAAGACCTTGATGGCGCTCGTGAGCGCGATGGTCTGCGCCGTGGCTTGCTCGACCGCCGTGGCGAGCTGCCGTGCGCTATCGCGGTGGCGCTCGGAGAGACCCTCGAGCACTTCGAAGGCCTTGGCGACCTCGCCGCGGCTGCGCGCCTGTTCTTGGTTGGTCGTCGAGACCAGCTGGATCTGCTGGAAGATGCTGCCGATGGCCTCGATGGCCTCGGTGACCTGCACCGCTTGTTCCTTGGCGGTGGCGAGCGAGCGCTCCATGAGGGCGCGCATCTGACGCATCGAGTTCTCGAGCGCGCTCGACTCCGTCTTTTGTGAGCTGACGATGCCGCGTACGCGCACGGCGATCGAGTGCACGTCCTGCATCGCCTGGTTCACCTGGAGCGCGCTGCGCGCTTGCTCGGTCATGGCGGCGGCGATGGTGCGCACCAAGGCGCCGGTGCGCGTCGAGGCGTCCAAGATCGATGACAAGACTTGGTCGGCATGTTCGCTGCGGTCGACGCCTTCGTCGACGATGCGCACTCCGCGCTCGGCGACGTCGATGACGTTGCCCGAGACCTTGAGCACCTCGGTGATGACGCCCGAGATCTCACGGGTCGATCCAGCGGTCTTGCTGGCGAGCGCTTTGATCTCTTCGGCGACCACGAGGAAGCCGCGTCCGTGCTCGCCGGCGCCGGCCGCGATGATGGACGCATTGAGCGAGAGCAGCTTCGTTTGGTTGGCGATGTCGTCGATGACATCGAGGATGCGCTCGATCGAGGCGACCTTCTGCGACAAGAAGCGCACGGACTCGACGGTATCGTTGGTGAACGAGCGTATACGCCGGATACCCTCGAGAGTATCCTTCACCGCGGAGACGCCGCTCTCGGCCTTGCGCGACGTGTCTCGCGACATCTGCAACGCCTCGTCCGTGCTGCGTTCGACACTGCCGATGCTGTTGGTGATCTGCGTGGTCGCGTTGGCGGTGCCTTCCGCCGCGCTGTTCAAGCGATCGACGGCACGATCGACCTCGGAGAGGCGCGCCACGTTGTTCTCGAGATGCTCGCGCGTCTGATCGACCGCGGTAGCGACCTGATGCACCGTGCTGGTGATGCGATCGACGGCGCCGCTGATATCACGCAGGCGGTCGGATGAAAGCTCGGCGGCACGAGACACGTCGTTGATCTGCGTTTCGAAGGTGAGCGAGGCGCGCGACATATTGCTCATCGCGGTTCCGGTTTGGCGGACGGACATCGCTTGCGTGCCGGCGTCGGTGGCGATCTGGCGCGAAGCGTCGCGCACGCGGTTCGACACGGAGTCCATCTCGAGCGACGTCGTGCGCACCTGGGCGATGGTGTAACCAAGGCCCTTCGTGATCGAGGTCAGCGCGTTGGCGAGCTGGCCGAACTCGTCACCGGATTGGTCATCAATCTTGTGGGTGAGATCGCCGTCGGCGATGCGACCGGCGTAGCCGAGCAAGAGCTCGATGCGCCCGGAGACGCGACTGAAGAACCACCACAAGATGATGATGACGATGAGGCCCGAGGTGATGGTGACGTAGAGAATGACGGTGCGGAACCGGCTGAGCTCGACGTCCGGAGTCATGCCGAAGAGCGCCGCGCCCTGAAACCCCATGAGCGCGTCGATGTCGGGTGGACCAGCGGACGGGTCTTCCGTCGGCAGCGCCTGCGGGTGCAAGGTGACGGCGCGATGCACGATGTCCGAACCGGCGTCGGCGTCCGCTGAAGCAAACACGCGCTTGAGTAGCGCGGCGCGATTCTCGGCGCGCGTGATGTCGAGGCCCTCGACGATCGGCGTCGTGCTCGCCCAAGCGACGGCGCGAGCGTTCTCGGGCTCACCGACGAAGACGATGGCGTAGACCAGCTCGGGCTCCGCCGAGAGCAGCTTTTCGAGAAAGGCCTGAGCGGCGGCGGCGTCACGACCCTTCACCGCGCGAGCGACGTCGACCGATGCGTCGAGTGCTTGGTTGATGATGTCCGTGCGGCCGGTGAGCTCTTTGATGATGCGGCCGCGCAGGAGGAACTGCGTGGCGACGCCGACGACCACACCGCTGCCGAGCACCGCGAAGAGCAGCACGGCGATGAGCCGCTCGCGCAGCCCCATGCGAAGTCCCAAGCTCTCGAGACCTACGGGCATCGGGCGCTATCGTACGTCATACGCGGCCCAGCGCTAAAAATAAGCGCCTCAAGGGGCGGGAGCCGGTTTGGGCGCGTCGGGTTTGGGGGGCTCCGGCGGTCGGTTCTCGCCTTTCGGATTCAGCGAAAAGCTACCCGACGGCCCCTTTCCGACCGGCATCATGACAGGGTCCCACGAGCCCGGCTCCTTGTGCAGCAAGCGGCCGACCGACGCGGTCGCCAGATGCTCGGCGAACATCGAGACCTCGAAACGGTTACCGTCGGGGGTCTGGACCACGGCGATGGCGCCACGTCCGGGTGCGTTCGGTGGACGCATCTCGACGATGACCCCCTCGTAGGACGACTGCCAGCGCTCCGCGAGCTCGAGCAGCGGCGCGTCCTTGGGAGTTGGCTCGACCGCATGCGGGTTCCAGCTGAAGGGCTCTTTGAGCACCACGGTGCCCGGCTTCACCTCGATCGCCGAGATCCATCGCGGCGGCCGCATGGGCTGCGCAACCATCATCTTGTCGTCTTGCACGTCCATGACGACGGCGCGGTAGGTATCGATGAAGCGGCTGATGAATGGGCCCATCGCGAGAACGGCGACCAGCACCAGCAGGATGGGCGCCATGCGCCGCCAACGATCGCTGATGCGAGGGCGCGGCACGTCATCGAGGTCGGCGCCGTGCATGCCGCTCACCACGGTCGGCTCGTTGTTGATCGAGGGGACGAGCCGCGGCCTGGGCCGGGCGAGCGTCGACTCATCATCCAGGGGCTGTCCGTCGTCGTCGTTACCCGTAGACATCGTCTAGCGGTAAACCACGGCGGCGATCTTGACGCCACCCCATGGCCACGTATGTTACTGAGTGGGGACTCAACAACGGGGCTCGGCATGGCTCGCCCAATCAAAGTGTCCGACCGCGACATTTTGGACGCTGCCCGCGAGGTCTTCCTGGCCCGAGGCCTAAAGGCCACGACCGCGGAGGTCGCTCTCAGGGCGGGCGTGTCGGAAGGCACGATCTTCAACCGCTTCGACACCAAGGACGAGCTCTTTCACGCGGCGATGGAGCTCGAGCTCGTCGAGCCGTCTTGGCTTTTGGATCTGTGCGCGAACGTGAATCGCGGCGACCTAGTCGAGAACCTGGTCGCGCTCGGAATGCACGGCATCGAGCACTTTCACGTGGCCATTCCCGTGAAGATCCTCCAGTGGTCCAACCGCGGTACGGAGCTGAAAAGCACCGGTCCGCTACCGCGGATGGTGAAGAAGCTGGCGTCGTATTTCGAAGCCGAGATGCGCTGCGGACGCATGCGGCGGCATGATCCGGAGATCGTCGCGCGCACGTTCATCGGCGGGCTCGTCACGTATGCGTACATGGAGAGCGTCGAGGGTGGACACGACGAGCTGCCGATGCCGCGCGAGATGTTCGTGCGGGGTTTGGTGAACGTGCTGCGGTGTGGCGTCTCGGCCGGTTGACGCGCGCCGCGAACGACACGCGCGGACAACCATTGCGAGATCCCTCCCACAGCGCTATTTCCCGCCCCCAATCGAAAGGATTCTCTCGCCATGACGGTCAAATCGAACGACACCTTCAAGACCCGCGACACCATGAAGGTCGGCGCCAAGGACTACACGGTCTACGACCTCGCCAAGCTCACCAAAGACCATCCCCAGGTGGCCAAGCTTCCCTTCTCCCTGCGCGTCCTCCTCGAGAACCTGCTCCGTCACGAAGACGGCCGCGTCGCCACCAAGGACGACGTCATGGCGGTCGTGAACTGGGAGCCGACCAAGACCCCGGACAAGGAAATCGCCTACCACCCGGCGCGCGTCCTTCTGCAGGACTTCACCGGCGTCCCCTGTGTCGTCGACCTCGCGGCCATGCGCGACGCGGTGAAGAAGCTCGGCGGCGACCCCAAGCGCATCAACCCCCTGCAGCAAGTCGACCTGGTCATCGACCACTCGGTGCAAGTCGACAAGTTCGGCAGCGTCCAATCGCTCAAGCTCAACACCGCGATCGAGATGGGCCGTAACAAGGAGCGCTATGTCTTCTTGCGCTGGGGCCAGCAGGCCTTCGACAACTTCTCGGTCGTGCCGCCGGGTACGGGCATCTGCCACCAGGTGAACCTCGAGTACCTCGCCAAGGTCGCCTACGTGAGCAAAGACAACGTCGTCTACCCCGACACGCTCGTCGGCACGGACTCGCACACCACGATGGTGAACGGACTCGGCGTCCTCGGTTGGGGCGTCGGCGGCATCGAAGCCGAGGCGGCGATGCTGGGCCAGCCGGTTTCGATGCTCATCCCGCAGGTCATCGGCTTCAAGCTCAAAGGCAAGCTCAAGCCCGGCGCGACCGCGACCGATCTCGTGCTCACGGTCACGCAGATGCTCCGCAAAAAAGGAGTAGTCGACAAGTTCGTCGAGTTCTTCGGCCCGGGCCTCGATGCGCTATCGGTCGCCGACCGCGCGACCATCGCCAACATGGCGCCCGAATACGGCGCCACCATGGGCTTCTTCCCAGTCGACGCGGAGACCATCAAATACCTCGCGTTCACTCACCGCTCGCAGGAGCAGGTCGCGGTCGCCGAGGCCTACGCCAAGCGCCAGGGTCTCTTCCGCGACGGCAAGACGCCGGATCCGGTCTTCAGCGACACGCTCGAGCTCGACCTCGCCGAGGTGGTGCCGTCGATCGCGGGCCCCAAGCGGCCGCAAGATCGCATCCCCCTGTCCGCTGCAAAGGACACCATCGGCAAGGCGATGGCGGAGCTCGTCAAGGGCGACATCAAGAAGACCGTGGCCATCACCCGTGACGGCATGAGCTTCGATCTGGCTCACGGCTCGGTCGTGCTCGCGGCGATCACCTCCTGCACGAACACGTCGAACCCGAGCGTCATGCTCGCGGCCGGCCTGCTCGCCAAGAAGGCGGTCGAGAAGGGCTTGCGCGTGAAGCCCTGGGTCAAGACCTCGCTCGCCCCCGGCTCGAAGGTCGTCAGCGAGTACCTCAACGAAGCGAATCTCACGCCGTTCCTCGAGGGCGTGGGCTTCCACACGGTTGGTTACGGCTGCACGACGTGCATCGGCAATAGCGGACCGTTGCCCGACGATATCACCGCGGCCATAAAGCTTGGTGATCTGACCGTCGGCGCCGTGCTCTCGGGCAACCGCAACTTCGAAGGCCGTATCTCGCCGCATGTGCGCATGAACTTCCTGGCTTCGCCGCCGCTGGTCGTGGCGTACGCCTTGGCGGGCCGCTCCACCATCGACTTCGACAAGGAGCCGCTCGGGCTCTCGTCCGATGGCGACCCCGTCATGCTCGCCGACATCTGGCCGACCCCCGACGAGGTCAACGAGGTGGTGCGCACGGCCGTGAAGCCCGAGCACTTCGCCACGCAGTACGCCCAGGTGTTCGAGGGCGAAGAGGGCTGGCGCAAGCTCGAGGTGCCGAAGGGCGCCTTCTACGCTTGGGACAAGGACTCGACCTACGTCCAGCTACCGCCCTTCTTCGACAACCTGGCCCCCGAGCCGTCCGCCATGGCGGACATCAAGGGCGCTCGCGCGCTGGCGGTGCTGGGTGACAGCGTCACCACCGACCACATCTCGCCGGCCGGTGACATCGCCAAGGATGGTCCGGCGGCTCGCTACCTCAAAGAGCACGGTGTCGACGTCAAGGACTTCAACAGCTACGGCGCGCGCCGCGGTAACCACGAAGTCATGATGCGCGGCACTTTCGCGAACATTCGCTTGAAGAACGCGATGGTCCCTGGCGTCGAAGGTGGCGTCACCATTCACGTTCCAACCGGCGAGCAGATGGCGATCTTCGACGCTGCCATGCGTTACCAGAAGGAAAAGACGCCGCTCGTGGTCTTGGCGGGCGCCGAATACGGCACCGGCTCGTCCCGTGACTGGGCGGCCAAGGGCACGCAGCTGTTGGGCGTGAAAGCCGTCATCGCCAAGAGCTTCGAGCGCATTCATCGCTCGAACCTCATCGGCATGGGCGTGCTACCGTTGCAATTCAAGCAGGGCGAAGACGTGGCTTCGTTGGGTCTCACCGGCAAAGAGACCTTCGAGATCACCGGCGTCGCTGGCGATGTGAAGCCGGGCAAAATGCTCAAGGTAAAGGCGGTAGGCGATGGCGGTAAATCCGTCGAGTTCGAAGTTCGTGCGCGTCTCGATACTCCCAACGAAGTCGACTACTGGCGAAACGGCGGCATTCTCGTCTACGTCCTCCGCCAGATGCTCAAGGGCGACAAGCGCGCGGCGTAACTTCGCGCTCGCTGCCGGGCTCGCTGTTCTTCTGGTGGCGGGCACGGCGCGCGCCCAAGTTTGGAACGACGGTTCGCCATCGCGGACACAGCACCTGTGTTGGCAGGGCATCTATCCGGCCATTCAGGAGGACCTCGCCTGGGTCTACGCGGGGTTCCAGGGTTATCCGCGCGTCGGCGAGACCTATTACGTGCGCGTCATGGTCGGCGGACTCGGCTGCAGCGGCATGTGGGTCAATCCCGAGATCCGCTTGCCGCCGAACACGCAGCTGGCGGTCGACGGCTCGCATCCCATCCGCTGCTTCCTCGGTAACTTCGGTGCCGAGCAGCAGATCACGGACGGCAACTGCCCGACGACGCTGAGCTCCTACACGACGATCGGCGGTGGTTTCATCGGGATCCCGCCGCAGCTCCAACCGTATTGGCCGTTGCCTCAAGGCAAGGCGCTGCGCATCGAGATCCCCGTCGTCAGCTCGACGCAGCTCTCAGGCATCGCCAGCGCCAACGACTTCGTGCTCGGCGGCGCGGAGCTCCTCGACAACAGTCCGGGCAATCCGACGGTGACCTACAACGCGCCGCCCGGCGGCTACTCGACGGGCATTCCCTCCTCCGGCGCCTGGCAAGGCGTGTTCGTCGGTCCGGCCGGTGGCGCCGCGTATCCGACCAACGCTCAGTTCACCTTCGCGGAGCCCAGCGCGCAGCTCGTGGGGGGCGCAAGCACCGGCATGCGGGCGCGCTTGTTCGCGCGCGCGTACTTCACGGGATGCTTCTGCGACTCGAACCAAAATCCGGCCCCGGGCACCACCTGCCAGAACCCCTACCCAGGCTCGGGGCCAGCGGCGTGCTGTAGCGTCACCGGGGTCATCCAGCGCAGCCTCGTCTTCAACATGTCGCCCGTGGTCGGGCCCGACAACGTGATCGCGGTCGGCGGCGCGGCGACGCCCGGCGGCACCGATCCGCAGTACGAAGACGTCTACTACGACTTCGACGGCATCGCTTACGGCGTCGAGTACGAATACAACTACGCCCCGCTCCCCGGCGCGCTGTATTACGACGCAGGTTCGCAGTGCGCGAGCACCGGTAACGCGCCTGGATCGACGCCACCGCGCCGCGTGACGTTCGCCGACCCCGCCGCGCCGGTCATGTACAATGTGCTGGCCAACGTCACCGGTGAGGGCACAGTCGCGCTCGAGCCCGCCGGCGGCGTTTACAGCCCCGGCACGATTGTCACCGCGACCGCGACAGCGGACGCTGGTCACACCTTCACCGGCTGGCGCGTGGGCAACTCGCCTTCAGGCAGCACCAACCCGTACGCGATCGCGGTCAATACCGATGTGTCACTCATCGCCGAATTCACGGCGAACGCTCCCGCTGACGATGGTGGTCCCACGGGCGGAGACGGCGGTCCGAGCGGTGGCGATGGCCCCAGCGGCGGCGATAGCCCTTCGGGCTCGAACGATCCGAGCGAGAGCGAGGCCGGCGGGTGTAACGCCGCCGGCCCCGCTATCATGGAGCTAATCATCCTCGCCGGTGCCACCCTCTTCTGCCGCAGACGCCCACCAGCGTCGCGGCAGTGAACCGGCGCGCGACTAGCGCGACTTAGCGAGGCCCGCGCACGCGCGGGTCGACGGGAGCGCCGGGCTGACCTTGATCGGTGCGGATCTGGTTTTGAATGCCAGCCGCGCCGTTCTCACCGTCGGCTCGCGGATTCCGCTGCAGGCGCTGGTTTCGCAGGTTTCGCCGGTTGCCGGGAGCGATACCCTGCCGCAGACTCTCTTCGCCCTGGCTACCAGACGTACCCATTTGTCTCATGGCTTCGTTCAAGCGCTGGCGATCCGCCGGGGATAGCTCGCCCGAGCTGAGCTGGCGCGAAGGGTCGCCCGCCTGCGGTCTCGCTTGTAGTCTGCGTGCGGCCTCGCCGTTCCCGGTCTGCGGCAGAGTCGGAATTGGAGGACGCGAGCCCGTAACAGTTCCAGTTCCAGTGTCACCCATGGTTTCACCCGTTTTCCGCCGCGCAGCCCCACGCCGCTATAGCGGATTAAAGTTACCGACAACACAAATCCATGCCGCGTCGAACGCGACGTCGTTCACGAGCGATGCGGACGACAAAGAGACGTGAACCGCCCCTTTATCGCTTGTCAGTTTTTGTTATCGGCAGCGATCGGTGAGTGTTGCGCAAAAAAAAACGAAAAGACCGCGACGCCGCGGCAGGCTCACCGAGCCGCGGCACCGGCAGCGGGCGCGATTCCGCCAAAATATGCCGATTGTACGCGGAGTTGATGTCGACGTGCGGTCAGGCGGCGCGTTCAGCTGTGGCGAGCTCACGCGCGGTCTCGGTCGGCTTGCCGGGCTTGGCGCTGCCGGTGACGATGAGCGCCACCGCCACGATGATGAAGGCGCCGGCGACCAGGGTCATCGTGGTGATGGGCTCGCCACCGATTGCCCACCCCAGCAGCATCGCCACCGCGGGGTTCACGAAGGCGTAGGTCGCGACGCGGGCCGGGGGCTCGACGCGCAACAGCCAGGCGTAGGTGTTGAACGCGACGATGGAACCGAAAACGATGAGGTAGGCGATCGAGAAGACGACTTTGGGTGTGAACGCTTCAGCGGTGACCAACGGTAGCTCACCGCGCGCCGCGCCGACGATGAACAGCAGGGCGCCGCCGGCGAGCATCTGCGAGGCGCTGGTCGCGATCGGCGACTTCGGAAGCTCACCCGCCGGCAGCTTGTTCGAGAGCAACGACCCCACGGCCCAGAAAAACGCGCCGAGCACGACCGCCGCCGCCCCCGCGAGATCGACACGTGCGACGCCCTCGCCGCCGCTCGGTGAGACGAGGATGACCACACCCGCGAAACCAATCGCGAGACCGATCACCATGCGACGGCTTGGCCGAGTGCCCCTCGGGCGCAACCACTCGAGCAGGACGATCCACAAGGGCTCGGAGGCAACGAGCAAGGCCGCTATGGCGGACGAGATGCGTTGCTCGGCCCACATGACGCCGCCGTTTCCTCCGAGCAGCAGGAAAGCACCGAGCATGAGGGCGATCAGCCATTGGCGCCGATTGGGAGCCGGCGTGCCGCGTAGCCGCATGAAGGCATAGAGGATGGCACCCGCGACCAAGAAGCGGGCGCCGGCCGCGACCAGGGGCGGCAAGGCTTCGACGACGTAGCGCAGGGCGAGGTAGGTCGAGCCCCAGACGATGTAGACCGCGGCGTAACCAAGGAGCAGGGAGACGCGGCGTGGCGCCAATACGGAAGCAGCCATGGGCCGGCCCGATAGCAGACCGGGCGGCGCATGGGTACGGACGACGGTTCACCGGCCCCGTCAGCCGGGGGCGCCGGCGTCTTTCGCGACCCGCACCGCGTCGCCGAAGGTGCGGATTTCCTTCAGCTTTGCTTCGGGGATCGCGACGTTGAAGCGTTTTTCGAGCTCCAGGACGATCTCGAGGGCCTGCATCGAATCGACACCGAGCTCGTTGTACAAGTTGGCATCATCGGTGATGCGCGACGGGTCATCGATTTCGGCGATCTCGGCGATGATGGCGCGCAGCTGTTCACGTAGGTCAGCCATGATTGGATCATACCCCTTCGAAGAGCGCCGCGGTTGCGTAGCCATCCATGCTGTCGCTGACAACCAAGACCTGTGCCGTCATCCGCTTTGGCGGACGCAAGAGCGATGCACCGACCACGGCCGCGAGCGCGCTACCGGCGCCGAGCGAGTCGCCCAGGGTGTCGCTGGTGACGTACAGGTGATTCGCGAAGGTCTCGAGGCCGAGCCGGCGCGGCGTGACGAGCACATCGACCAGCGGTAGACGTAGGCGAGTCAGCAAGGTCTCGACCGCCCGCTCCGCCGCGGCGGACGAACGCCGGCGCTCGAAAGCACTCTCGGCGTCGACCAAGCGCGCCCAGGCACCATCAGCCTCGCTCGAAAGCAGTAGCGCGCCCATACCCTCGGCGACCAAGCCCTGGTGCCAGCCGATCTCCGCGAGGCCTTTCCAGAGCTCCGCGAGCTCGCCTTCGGCACCGCCCGCGACGAGCTCGTCCGCACGGCCGCGCGCGATCTGGTGTGCCGCCGCGATAATGGCGTCGAGTCCGGCGCACTCGCTGTTACCGACAGCGCTCGAGAACCCGGTGATGCCGCGACGAATGAGCCACCAGGACGACGCGCAATTGGCCGTGGCGAAGGGCACGCGCATCGGATTGACGCTGCTCGCGCCGCCCGTCTGGTAGTCACGCGCAATGCCGACGACTTGCTGAAACGCCGGGAACGCCGCGCCGAATACCGCGCCGGCGCGCTCGGGGGCGATGCCGGGCCAATCAGGGAGCTCGCGCTCCAGCGCCGCGGCCCAGAGGATCGCCGCCCGGTCGACGTGGCGCAGACCCTTCTTGCCGAGGATACCCTCGGGCGCGAAGGTAGCGCGCCGCTCGGCTTCCTTGATGGCGAAGCCGCCGTGAAAGCGGCTCATGACCTCGTCCACCCCGAGGAAGGTACCCGCCAACGCCGCCAGCCCTTTCACGTACACCGGACGGCGAGGCACTTCGGGAAGGCTCTTGCGGCGGCGGCCAAGCACCAGCGCCGCGTCATTGCCGCCGAAGCCGAAGCCGGTCGACATGGCGACGTCCACAGCCTTCACGCGCGGCGCGTCGCGAATGAGATCCACGACTGCGTCGGGCACTGGGTTCGTCAGGCCTACGTTCTGAGGCAAGAGCTGGCGCTGCAAGGCGATGGTGGTCAGAACAGCCTCGAGCGCGCCGGCGGCGCCCATGAGGTGGCCGGTCGCGCCCTTGGTCGAGCTGACCGCGATCCGCGATGCGTCGTCCGCGAAAACGGAATTCAAGGCACGCAGCTCGGCGGCGTCGTTGGCTTCGGTGCCGGTGCCGTGCGCGTTGACGTAGCCGATGTCCGCCGCGGCAACCTCCGCCTCCGCGAGTGCCCGACGCATGGCCATTGCTGCCCCGGCGCCGTCCTGGTCGGGCGCAACGAGGTGGTGCGCGTCATTTGCGTAGCCAATGCCGAGCACATAGGCGCGGATGGTCGCACCGCGCGTCAGCGCGCTCTCCTCGTCCTCGATGAGCAAGAATGCCGCGCCTTCGCCAAAGAGGAGCCCCTGGCGGTCGACGTCGAATGGCTTGCAGCTCCCGGCAACGGCGCGCAGCTGGTGGAACGAGGTGAAGACCATCGTCGACACTTCTTCGATGCCGCCGGCCAGCACTTGCCGGGCCTTGCCGCTGGTCACGAGATCGAGGGCCGAGCCCATGGCGTAGTTGCCGCCGGCGCACGTGCTCATGAGGCAGGTCACCGGTCCAGTCGCGCCGATGGCCTCGGCAACGAAGGCCACCATCGAGCCTTCGGCGTAGCGTGTGAGATTCGCCGGCGCCGCCAGATCCATGTTGGCCCAGACCTTGTCGACGGGCTCGGCGGTGCCCGGCGAACCGATGGTGCAGGAGGCAACGAGCGGTCGATCGCCGAGGGAGCCGGCGAGCCCAGCGTCCGCTAAAGCGCGTCGCGCCGCGACCACGCCCATTTGCGACACCCACGGCATCTCGAAGTTGCCCGCCATGGTCGAGCCGACCGACGCTCCGAGGGCTTGCCGCACCGGCGTCCTATCGACGATCGCGGCGCGGGTGACACGCAGCCCCTCGCCCTGCCAGCGATCGACCTCGCGGGCCCCCACCGTTCCAGCGACCACGGCGTCGAAGATGGCGTCAGGCGTGAGACCGAGGGAGCAGACCGCTCCCATGCCCGTGATGACCGCGGTTCGGCGAGTGCCGCTCACGCGAAGGCGTTGATGCCCGTGAGCGCGCGGCCGATCGCCAAGGTATGAATCTCGTGAGTGCCCTCGTAGGTGTAGACGCTCTCGACGTTCATGATGTGCCGCATGATCGGATAGGCGTCGGTGATGCCGATGCCGCCAAGCATGCCGCGCGCCATCTTGGCGATCTCACGCGCCGCGCGAACGTTGTGACGCTTGTGCATGCTGACCTGCACGGGCGTCAGCTTCTTCTCGTCCTTCAAGCGCCCATAGTGGAGCGACATCATCTGCGAGGTGGCGATCATCGTGGCCATCTCCGCGAGCTGCTCCTGATACATCTGGAACGACGCGATGGGTTTTGCGAACTGCTTGCGCTCGAGGCCGTAATTCAACGCCGTATCGAAGCAGTCCATGGCGACACCGGTGACGCCCCAGGCGATGCCTTCGCGTGCTTGCGTGAGGCAACCGAGCGGCGACTTGAGGCCCCCCGAATTGGGCAACAGATTCGCCGCCGGCACACGGCAGTCGGTGAGGTGAATCTCACCAGTCGGTGAGGCGCGCAGCGACCATTTGCCCTCGATGTAGGGCGTGTCGTAGCCCTTGGTGCCACGCTCGACCACGAAGCCGCGAATGTTTCCGCCCTCGTCTTCGACCTTGGCCCAGACGACCGCGAGGTGCGACACCGGGGAATTGGTGATCCACGCCTTCACTCCGTTCAACACGTAGTGATTGCCGTCTTTTTTAGCGGTCGTTGCCATGCTACCCGGGTCGGAGCCCGAGCCCGGCTCGGTGAGGCCGAAACAACCGATCATGCGGCCCGACGACAGCTCGGGCAGCCACTTCTTGCGCTGCTCTTCGCTGCCGTAAGCGAGGATCGGGTGCATGACGAGCGAGCCTTGCACGCTGCACAGCGAGCGCAAGCCGGAGTCGCCGCGCTCGAGCTCTTGCAGCACTAGGCCGTAGCTCACGTTGTTCATGCCCGCGCAGCCGTAGCCTTCGATGTTGGCGCCGAAGACGCCGAGGTCGGCGAGCTCGGGGATGAGCTGCATCGGGAACTCACCGTCGCGGTGCGCCTTGGTGATCACCGGCATGAAACGCTCGCGCACCCAACCGCGAACGGCGTTGCGGGCGGCCTTTTCCTCGTCGGTGAGGAGATGCTCGATGGCGATGATGGAGTCGAGGCTCTGGCGCTCGGACATGGCAGGCTCCTGATTGGCGGGCGTTTCATAAGCCCTAATCAGGCCATTTGACAACCTGCGGGCGGCGGCGCATCGATGGGCCCGAAGTGGCTGCTTTCGACTTCAACCGTGACTGCCGGTGCCTGACCATCGACCGTCCCAAGCTCGCGGGATTGCTCGAGAAGGCCGGCCTCGAGAGCGGTCTGTCCGCCGGGCTCATCGCCCAAGCAGCGCCGCTGTTCGCATCCGTGCCGGTCTACGTTGGCTCCCAGGACCTGTCGCGCATACGGCGCATCATCCAGGCGGTCGAGAGCGTCGTCCTGCGCACGGCATATCGCGACGCGGCGCTCGCGAAAGCGCCGGCCATCGCCCGGCAAAACGAGCGGCACCTCGGCGTCTTCTTCGGCTACGACTTCCACATTGGCGATGAAGGCCCGCAGCTCATCGAGATCAACACCAACGCCGGCGGCGCTCTGCTCAATGCCTTTCTGGCTCGAGCTCACAGCGCCTGTTGTACCGAGATGGACGAGCTCACCACGGCGCCCGAGGGCATCGAGCAGGCCTTCGTCACGATGTTCGAGAGCGAGTTTCGCCGCAGCCGCTCCGACACACCGCTAAAGAGGATAGCGATCGTCGACGACGATCCGGAGGGGCAGTTTCTCTATCCCGAATTCATGCTCTTCCGTGAGCTGTTCAAGCGCGCCGGTTACGACGCCACCATCCTCGACGCGCGCGCGCTCACCTTCGACGGCAAGCTCCGAGGTAACGGCGAAGTCATCGACCTGGTCTACAACCGCTGCACGGATTTCTATTTCGATGCACCCGAGCACGCCGCTCTGCGCGAGGCCTATCTACGCGACGCCGCCGTCATCACGCCGCATCCGCGTGCTCACGCGCTCTACGCCGACAAGCGCAACCTGGCTCTGCTCTCGGACCTGACGTTCCTCACCAGCATGGGCATCCCCCCGGAGACCATGCGTGTTTTGGCGGACGGCATCCCCAAGACGATCCTCGTCGACCCGGCCGACGCCGAGGTCCTCTGGGCGGCGCGCAAGCAGTACTTCTTCAAGCCGATCCATGGCTTCGGCAGCAAGGCCGCCTATCGCGGCGACAAGCTCACGAAAGGCACCTGGGCCGAGCTCTTGACCAAGCCCTACGTCGCCCAGCGCACGGTGCCCCCGAGCGAGCGGATGATCGAGCTCGACGGCCAAGCCTTCCCGCTCAAGCTGGACGTTCGGGCGTACACCTACGCCGGCGAGGTGCAGCTCTTCGCCTCACGGCTCTACATGGGCCAAACGACCAACTTCCGCACCCAGGGCGGGGGGTTCGCACCCGTGTTCACGCGCTCACTCTCCTAGTGACACCGCCAACGTGGCGCTAGCCGCACCAACGACCGGCAGCGCTCGATAACGGGAAACCCGTCGAGCCGCCGCTACGTCGTGGAGACAGAGATGACTAGTTTGAAGGTTGGCCAGCCGGACGCGATTCGCGGTCGTATCGAGACCCCGCCGGTCCGTATGGTGCTCGAGGGTATCGTCCAACGTTTGTCGCTGTTCGGCCCGGGCGGTAACGCGCCGCCCTCTGGAATGTACCTCGTGCTCAACAAGACGCTCACCGTGGGTGATCGGACCTTCGACAAGGTCTACCTCGGCCCCAGCGACTTCCAGATCGGCGGACAGTACGTGCTGCAGGGCGACCTGCGGGTCGTCACCAAGCGCGGCATTCCCGCGACCATCAAATACGCGGTGTTCGAGAACGCGACCAAGATGGAAGTCGAGCCGTAGTAAGCTGCTCAATCGTACGCGATCGCGATGATCGTGAGCTCGACTTCACCCTTCGGGCGCTGCACGGTAACCACCGCGCCGTTTTTCTTGCCGAGCAGCGCCTTGCCGATGGGTGAGTCGAGACTGATCCAGCGCTTGGCGGTGTCGATCTCATCGGCGCCCACCAGGCGATACCTGAACGTCTCGCCGTCCTCGTCCTCGACGGTGACCGTGGCCCCGAAGAACACCTTGTCGGCCTGGTCCGGAGAAGCGGTCACCACCGTGACGTTCTCCAAGCGCTTCTTCAAGAAGCGCAAGCGGCTATCGATCTGCCGCAGGCGACGCTTGCCGTAGATGTACTCGGCGTTTTCGGAGCGGTCGCCCATCGCCGCGGCGGCCTCGACCTCGCGGGTCACCTTGGGTCGCTCGACCCGCCAGAGCTGATCGAGCTCGTCGCCCATGCGCTTGTAACCGCTCGGCGTGATGTACTGACGGCCGAGGTTCTTCGCCTTCTCTTCCTCTTCGGCGAATTCCTCGCTGTCGGTTTCTTCGTCGCTTTCGCGCGTGAACGCCTTGGACACGAGAGCCCCCAAAAGGGGTACCTACGCTTGGCGCGGCTTCTGGTAAAGCGGCTTCAGTGGGCTCTGGCGGGTCACGACCAAGAGCGCACCCGTTGGTCCAGCGGTCGCGGCCTCGTCGATGGTGCCTTCGCCGCGGAACACGCTTTCACCAGCCTTCAACGTGAAGTTGCCCGCGGTGATGGTGCCGTCGAGCATCAGCGTATGCTCGCCACCCACGCCGTGCTCGTGACCGGGAACGCGCGCCCCTGGGGCCAGCATGTAGAGCGTCGTGCCGCCACCGCCGAGGGTCGCGATGGGCAGGAACCTGAGACCAGCGAGCTGCGGATGTGTTTGCCAACCATTGGCCGGGGTGGGCTTCTCCGCCAGAATTCTCAGGTCTTCTATAGCGTACATAGGGCCACTGACCGCCTTGGCGACGGCCGCGGGGTTCGTGGCAACTGCGGTGACGTGACGCATGGAGCTCTCCTGGAACGCCGCAGTTATCGTGCGCTTCCAGCAGGGGTTTCCCGACGCCGTGTCATGCGCGCAACGTGAGCCGTTTGACAGGGCCGTCGCCACCGTGGTCTCGGGCGCCCCATGCTCGTCGCGTTGGCCGTTCACGTGAGTCTTGCCGCTGGTGTCTCCACCGCCGAGGTCGACAAAGTTCTTTCGCCGAAGCTAGCGAGTCTCGTCGCGACCTACGAGGATCTCCACGCCCATCCCGAGCTGTCGGAGAAGGAAGCGCAAACGAGCGCGAAGCTCGCCGCGAAGCTCAAGACACTCGGATACGCGGTGACCACGGGCGTCGGCCTGCACGGCGTCGTCGCCATCCTGAAGAACGGCGATGGTCCCACGCTCTTGGTCCGTGCCGATATGGACGCGTTGCCGGTGACCGAAGACACCGGCCTCACGTACGCGAGCACGACACGCGGAGTCATGCACGCGTGTGGACACGACGTACACATGACGTCGCTGCTCGGCACCGCCGAGGTGATGGCGCGGCTCAAGGATCGCTGGCGCGGAACCTTGATGCTGATCGGTCAGTCAGCCGAAGAGGTCGGCAAGGGCGCCAAGGCGATGTTGTCGGCGGGCCTCTACGAGAAGTTCGCCAAGCCGACCTACGCGCTCGCGTTGCACGTCGATGCAGGCTCGCCCATGGGAGTCGTGAGCACGCGCTCCGGGTACGTCCTCGCCAACGTCGACAGTGTCGACATCACCGTGCGTGGGGTCGGTGGCCATGGGGCGGCGCCGGAGATGGCCAAAGATCCGATCGTCATGGCGAGCGAGCTGGTGATGACGCTCCAGACGCTGGTCTCGCGCGAGCTTTCCCCCGGCGAGCCCGGCGTCGTGACCGTCGGCTCGTTTCACGGCGGCACCAAGCACAACATCATCCCCGACGAAGTGAAGCTTCAGCTCACCGTACGCTCCTATGGTGAGGCCGCGAGGAAGCTCCTGCTCGACGGTATCGCTCGCATCGCCAATGGCGTCGCGGCCGCCCATGGGGTGCCCGCCGACCGCATGCCGGTCATCACCAATCATCCAGGCGGCACACCCGCGACCTACAACGACCCGGAGCTCACCGAGCGGCTGACGCGCATCTGGATCGCCGAGCTTGGCGAGAGCACCGTCAAACCGCGCGCGCCGCGCATGACCGGCGAGGACTTCGGCCGCTTCAGCTTGCCCGACCACTCCGTTCCAGCGGTCTTCTTCTTCGTTGGGGCGACGGACCCCAAGCTCATGGAGCACGGCAAAGCCGCACCCTCCGAGCACAGCAGCCGTTTCGCGCCGGTCGCCGAGGTCGTCATCAAGCGCGGTGTCCAAGCGACCGTGGTGGCAGCGACCGCTCTCTTGCAAGCCCGCTGACCCTGTGGTTTCGAGCGCGGCATGATCCTAGCTCTCGTTATCCACGTCGCGGTTGCCGCCGGTGTGCCGTCCAACGAAGTCGACAAGGCGCTGACGCCGAAGCTGCCGGCGCTGCTCGCGACCTACAAGGATCTGCACGCCTCGCCCGAGCTCTCCGAGAAGGAAGAGAAGACGAGCGCCAAGCTCGCGTCCAAGCTCAAGTCGCTCGGCTACACCGTGACGACCAACTTCGGTCGCTACGCCGATCCGAAGCAGCCCGCGTACGGCGTGGTGGCTGTCTTCAAGAACGGCAACGGCCCGACGCTCCTGGTGCGCGCCGACATGGACGCGTTGCCCGTGACCGAAGAGACCGGCCTGCCCTTCGCCAGCAAGGTGCGCACGAAGACCCCGGCCGGCGTCGAGACCGGCGTGATGCACGCGTGCGGTCACGACGTGCACATGACCTCGATGCTCGGGACCGCCGAGATGATGATGCAGCTCAAGGACAAGTGGCGCGGCACGCTCGTGCTCATCGCCCAGCCGGCCGAAGAAGTCGGCAGCGGCGCCAAGTCGATGTTGAGCGCTGGTCTCTACGAGAAGTTCGGCAAGCCCAACTACGCCATCGGCCTGCACGTCGATAGCGAAACGGCGGCCGGCGTCGTGGTGACGCGCCCAGGGTTCTTGCTCGCGAACGTCGATACGGTCGAGGTCACCATGCGCGGCGTCGGCGGCCACGGTGCCTATCCGAACCTCGTCAAGGATCCGATCGTCATGGCGGGCGAGCTCGTCGTCGCCTTGCAAACCATCGTCTCGCGCGAGGTCACGCCCGGCGAGGCGGCGGTCGTCACCGTGGGCTCGATCCACGGCGGCACCAAGAGCAACGTCATCCCCGACGAAGTGAAGCTCCAGCTCACGGTACGCTCGTACAAGGAGGAGGTCCGCAAGGTCCTGCTCGCGGGGATCAGCCGCATTGCCAACGGTATCGCCGCCGCCAACGGCGTGCCCGGGGACCGCATGCCCATCGTCAAGGTGAGCGAGACCGACAACACGCCGGCGCTCTACAACAACCCCGAGCTCACCGAGCGACTCATGACGCTGTGGAAGAGCGAGCTGGGGGAAAGCGCCGTCGCCATCAAGGAAGCGCGCATGGGTGGCGAGGACTTCTCTCGCTACAGTCTCGAGGACAGGTCCGTTCCAGCGGTCTTCTTCTTCGTCGGCGCGAGCGACCCGAAGGCGGTCGAGGCGTATCACAAGGAAGGCAAACCGCTCGCGCAGGGGCACACCGCGCGCTATGCGCCGGTGGCCGAGGTCGCCATCCGCCGCGGCGTACAGGCAACCGTGGTGGCGGCGACCAACTTGCTGGCGCTCTAGGCCTTCTTCACCCGCAGGTAGAAGGTCGAGCCCTTGCCGACCTCACTCGCCACGCCGACGCTGCCGCCGTGCAGCTCGGCGATGTGCGCGGCGATGGCGAGCCCCAGGCCGAGGCCGTGCCCACGCTTCTTGTTGACACGGTGGTGCCGCGTGAAGACGGTCTGCTGATCCTCGGCGCTAATGCCGGGTCCACTATCATGGACCGAGATCTCGACGAGGTCACCGCGCTCGGCGACGTCGAGCTTCACGGTGCCGCCGTCGGGCACGTGCCGGATGGCGTTGTCGATCATCGCGGACAGCGCTTGATTGAAGCGCTCGCGCTCGATGGAGAAGCGCAGGGCCGGGTCGACGGCGCCGGACTCGAGGTTGATGGCGCGGTCGGCGATGCGCTGCGCGAAAGGGTCGTAGGCGTGTTTCAAGACGTCGGCGACTCCGAGCGATACCGGCTCGAACTTCACCTGACCGGCCTCGAGGCGCGTCAGCTCGGTGATGTCACGCATCAGCTTTTCCATCTTGTCGACCGCGCGCTTGATGCGAGCGATCGTGTCCTTGCCGGACTGCGGTACGTCGTCGGCGAGTAGCGCGAGCGACATACTGATGGTGTTCAGCGGGTTGCGCAGGTCATGGAAGACCAGGGCATACAAATCATCACGGCGCGCGAGCAGCTCTTCTGCGCGCGCCGCCCGGTCGGCGTCAGACATCGATGTACTCCCCCAGCACTGTCCCGCCTCAGGTGGCGGGCTATCGGAACCCTACTGCATAAGCACGGCCATACGGAACTTGGGATAGCCGGCTTCCGCTGCTGTCATCATGACGCGGCGCAGTAATCCGTAGGGGGTGTCTTTGTCGCAAAGCACGAAGAGGATGTCGGCCTCGGGACCCGTGGCGTTCTTTTCTTTGCGGATGATCTGCAAGCGCTGCAGGAGCGGGTCGATCTTGCCCTCTTGCGACTTGGCGGCGACCACTTTGCCGTCACGCAGCTGCGCGATGACTTCCTTCTCGACGCGCAGCTCTTTGCGCGCCACGGTCACCTGCACGGCTTTCTTGGGCTCGAGCTGAGCCGTCGAGGTCGGCAGCTCCATACCGCCGTCGAGCTCCATCGAAGCCTTCGACGACATGAAGCCGACCATCAAGAAGAAGAGCAGGTTGGTGAGAATGTCGAGGAGCGCCGTCAAGTTGATATTGACGTCGTATTCACCATCTCCACCGCCACCACCAGCCATGATCGACCTCTACTTCAGTAGGTTTCCGTCCGCGTCATGTGTCGCTATGCCGGACAGCACGACGTCAGGAAACAGGATGGCGTTTTTGGTATCGACGAGCCGCGTATCGCGCGCGGCGTCGAGGATCTTGACGATAACCTCGTAAGGCACGTTGTCGTCAGGGACCACGACCACGCTCTTCGAGGCGCGGTACTTCTCCTTGATGGACTTCAACGTCGCGGTGAGCTGCTTTTAATCGTAGAGGCCGTCCTTCTTCGGGATCTTGCCGCCGAGGTCCTTCAAGAGATCGGGCGCTAGCGTGTCGCTCTCGCACTTGAGGGTGATCCCCGTGCCGTCGGCGCGCAGGGTGACGTTGACCGAGTCCTCGTTCTTCTCCGGATCCGGCGGTGACTCACCGCTCGAGACCGTAGGCACCGTGGTCGGCATGATCGCGACCATGGTCGCGCCGAAGGAGGCCAGGAGGAAGAACAGGAGGTTCGACATGACGTCCATCAAGGGCGTCAGGTTGAGATAGACCTCGTAGCTCGTTCCGGACTCTTTGCCGAACAAACCGGCGCCGATGCCTTTGTTTGGAGCCGACATGGAGTCTTAGGCGCTCTTCTTGCCCGGTTGTTCGCGCGTCCACAGCAACGAGTCGATGACCGTTGCAGCGGACCGCTCGATGAGACCGAGGACGGTGTTCGTGCGGGCCAGGAGCACGAGGTAAAACACGACGCCCATCGTCGCGACGAGCAGACCGAAGAACGTGTTGTAGAACGCGATCGAAATACCGCGCGCCAGAGCTTCCTGACGGACCGCGGCGCTTTCGCCTGACGCACCCTGGAAGGTAACGATCAGACCTTCGATGGTGCCGAGGAGGCCGAGGAGCGTCGCCAAGTTGGATAGCTGCGGCAGGTAGACGGTAGCGCCGCGGACCTTCGGGATCTCTTCGATCGCCGCCGACTCGACAGCGCGACGGATTTCTTTCTCGCTGCGGTTGGCGCGGACGAGCGCCGCTTGCAGAACCTTGCCGAGAGGCGAGTTGTTGCCGCTCACCACGCGGATGGCGTTGCGGTAGTTGCGCTCCTCGACGAACTGCATCACCTGCGACCGCAGCAGCTCGCCCTTACCGGCGCGCCGCCACAGATACACGATGCGCAGGATGAAGATTGCGACGCACAAGATCGAGACGCTGAGCGTCGCGAACATGAAGGGTCCACCAGCAATGAGGTAGTCGAGCATCCGTCACCTTAGGGGCAGTACTACTTTGTGATTCGTGCCTACGTTCTAGCGCTAACTTCAGCCGCCTTCGAGCTTTATGGCGATGAAATCAAACTTGGAGAACTCGGCTTGGCCGGCCGTGTACATCACACGTGTCAGGAGGTCGAAAGGCACGAAGCGGTCGGCGATCAGCGTCATGTCGATCTTGGCCTCGACCGACGTGTTCCTTTGCATGATCTTCTTACGCTTTTCGACCTCGTCGAGGAGCTTGTTGTAGAGCGGCTGGAGCATCATCTGCTCTTCCGCGAGGTCCTGGGGGCGAACCTTGCCACCCTCTTCCAGATCCATGATCGGCACATCGTCGACCAAGATGTGCTTGAGGGTCACTGTCACCGCCGTCGCCTCGGCTGGCGCCGTGATCGACTTGGTGAAGGGGATCTGCAGCTCTTTCGACGGCTTGATATTCACGCTGCTCGCCGAGTAGCTCTTCATCAAGAAGACGAGGATGACGCTCAAGATGTCGAGCAAGGAGTTGATGCTCACGTCGACAGGATGGTCGTGCGCCGTCTTGCGGCGCATGCGCTTCGCCTTCTTCTTCTCGCGAGCGCGCATCTCCGAATAGAGCTCGTCTTGCGAGCGTACGTGTCCAGCCACCATTCCAGGTCCGCCGGCGTTGGACAGCGATGCCGGGTCGTTTTCAGTCGACATTGTTCACAACCTCACATGTTGGTCGCTGGAGACAGCACCACTTGGTCGAACATCGTTTCGAGCGACCCGTCGGCGAGGCGCGTTACACGCGTCGCGTCGAGCGTGTCCATGATGCTCTCGTATTGCACACTGGATTCGGCGGCGACGATGAGTCGTCGCTCGTCCGGATAGTCGCGGTGGATCTTCAAGATCGCTTGGTTCAGCGTCTCGGTGTCGTAGGCCCAGAACATCACCGCGTCGCGCGCGTTCTTATCGTCGCACTGAGGGCGATCGCCATTGCGCGAGCGAGGCGGTGGTGTCGTCCCGCGATAGCGCGAGCACACCACGGGCATCTCCTTGATCGGGATCTGCGCTTGTGGCGCATTCGCATCGACCTTGGGGACGCCCGAGAGCTCACCACCGGACGCCGTCAACATGTAGCCACTATCCAAGATGGTGACTGTCAGGTTGAGCGGCGGCTTGTCTTCCTTGGGCGGTGGCTCGCTGGAGGGACCGATCGACGGCGCCGACACCTCGACGATCGCTACCTCGACGACCGCTGACAGCATGAGCAGTGCCGGAATGAGCACCGCGAACATGTCCATCATCGGATTGAGGTTGATCGCGACCTCACCGAGCTCTTCTCGGTTACGGCTCGACGGTGAGAACGACATGGCTTAGCCCCCGGTCGCCTGCTCGGCCGACTGAATCGCTTGCGGATTGCGGCTGCGCGCAACCAGGAGATTCTGGATCTTGAGCGAATACTGGTCGACGTCCTCGATGATCTTCTTCGACGACGTGCTCAAGAACACGAAGAACAAGAGCGCCGGAATGGCGACGATGAGACCGAGCGCCGTGGCGTTCAGACCGATCGCGAGCGACTGCGTGAGCAGCTGGCTCTTCATGTCCGGCGGAGCGGACGCGACCGCGGTGAACGCTTCGATCAGACCGACGATGGTGCCGAGGAGGCCGCACAGCGTCGCGACGTTCGCGAGGTTGGGAAGAATCGGAATGCGCTTGCCGATGTCGCGGAGGACCTCGACGCTCGCTTCTTCCAGCGCGTTCTCGATCTCGACCTCGCCCTTGTTGGCGCGAGTCAGGGCTGCCTTGATGACGCGCGGCAGAGCGGCCTGCGGCGAAGCGTTGCAGAGCTTGATGGCGCGGTCGATGTTGTTGGTCAGAACCAGCTTCTGGATCTGCGCCATGAACTGCGACGCGTTGATGTTGTACTTGAAGTACAGCGAATAGATGCGCTCGAACGAGATACCCAGCACGAAGATCGAAACGATCGTGATCGGGTGCATCCAAATACCGCCGGCGCGGTAGAACTCTGCTGCCTCATGCATGGCTGAAACTCCGAACGAAGATCACGCCGTCATGACGTGACCGTGTGTGAGACTGCTAAAACAGAACGCGATAGTGGACTGACCCGCCTGGTGGCGGACAAGACTAGACTGACGGGGGTCCGCGCAGTGGCCGAGAGGCCAAGAGAACCACCGAAGGCGGGAAGCTCGCGATTTGGTTGCCGTGAATCGTGCGCACATCACGCGTCGGCACGGCGTCGGCCGGCGCCGAGGCGCGGGCGTGCGCGCGCAACGTGCGCGTCAGCTCATCGCCGCCGGATGACGGCGCGCTCATGCCCGAAATGCCATCCAACGCGGTGATGGTCATGCAAGACTCGGGAGCAAACGGGACTCGTGCGATACGCTCGCTGACCTTACGCGGCACCGCCGGGCGAGAGGCCACTTTTGTCGCGGCGACGGGGAGACTCGCCTTGGCGACGGCTTCGGCGCGGGTCTGGGCGTAGCTGACGGCCGTCCGCTCCAGCGTCAACGCGAGCGCCTGCGGCTGCTTCTGGAAGGACGTCGCGCCGAGCACGAACAATCCCACCACGAGCGCCGCACCACCAATCCAGCGGAATGGATGGTCTGCCGTCATAGAACTGCGAGCTTACAGTGTGGGCGGGCCCGGATCCAATTATTCGTCTTTCAGAACCGGTAGGGATGATGGCCGTGCGCCAGCATGTGCTCGGCGACGGTGCCGATCATCGCCATCACGAACGCCGCCGCCATGGCCCAGCCGAAGCTCTTCACTTCGAGCGATCGCATCATGGCGCCGGTGACCTTGAGAAGGATGGCGTCGACGACCCAGCGGGTGATGAAGGCGAGCAAGAAACCGAGGCCCAGGGTGCCGATGCCGATGACGACGAAGAGCAGCCAACCGACGAGGTAGTTGAGGATGCCGAAGACCGCGGCCACGATGATGGCACCGGCGAACCCGCGGACCTTGAAGCCCGGGAGGATGAGCGAGGTCACCCAGACGGCGAGGGACAAGACGAACCAGGCGAGTAAGAGACCCATAGCCGCTTTGACCACATCCGTCGTACGATGCGAAGGCCCCCGATGAAGACCCTGCGCACCGACAGGCGTTGGTTTGCGATCGGCGATCTGCAGACCACTTTCGACCGCTTCATGCAGGTGCTGGCGCACCACGATCTACTACGTGATGGGCTGCTCGCGAACGACGTCGGCCTAGTGACGGTGGGCGACTACTTCGACTTCGGTGTTGTCGACGAATCGAACGCGCATGTCGTCGGTAACGAAGGCACGCGCATCGTGCGTTGGCTCGCCGAGCATCCGCCGGAGCAAACAGTGGTCTTGCTGGGCAATCACGACCTGGCGCGTGTCCAGGAGCTCGCCTTCGAGACCGATGAAGGGTTTCGTGAGGCGCAGCGCTTCGCGCGTCAGGTGGTGCAGCGGCCCGAGCTGCGCGACAGGTTCCTGGCGACCTACCCGCGGATCCCCACGCCCGAGGTCGCGTTGCGCGACTTCTCGTCGTTCATGGTCGAGCAACGAACGCTATTGCGGGCACTTCTTTCCGAAGGTCGAGTCGGCTTCGCCGTCGCCGCGGCTCGAGAGGGCTGCGATCTCCTGGTAACCCATGCCGGCGTCACCACCGTGGACCTCGCCAACGCCGGCAGCAGCGCGACCACGGTGCCCACGATTGCCGACGATCTGAATCGGTTCTTACGCTACGCGGTGAGCCGCGTGGCTCCGGCCTGGCAGCGCGGCGAAAACGCCGAGCTCGACCTCGCACCGTTGTGCGTCTTCGGCACCAGCGGCCACGAAGGCGGCGGCCTCGTCTACCACCGCCCGGCTGACCCCGACCGGGACGGTATCCTCGATCGTCACTGGGAGATGAACCCCGAGCGGGTGCGCCGCTTCGACCCACGCACCCTCGTTCCGAACCTGCGCCAGGCTTGCGGCCACACCAGCCACGCGCGCTGCGTAAAAGAAATGCCGCGCTGGACCGACGTCTCCGCGGCCAACGCCGTCGCCGGCTTCATTCGCTGCTTGTCGGTCGACGGAGAGGACGTCCGCTATCGCGTAGGGAGCGTGCCACACGCCGAAACCTCGCTCTTGCTCATCGACGGCGACATCAACCGCGTCCCGGTGAGCGCCTACGACATCTTGCCGCTTGATGGTGTCCGCCTGTAGGGGGGCGCTCGAAGATGTTCGTCGGTATCGACTTCGGCACGACCAATAGCGCCCTCGCCGTCGCGGATAACGCCGGCAAGGTGGAGCTCGCCCGCTACGAGGTAGCGGGCATCGGCTACGACACCGTGCGCTCGGTGCTCTACTTCGATCCAGACGCGCGCGTCGACGGCCACCCTGCTCCACCCGCTGTCGGCATGGCCGCGATCAACGCCTATCTCGCGTGCGACGGCCGGGGCCGGTTCATCCAATCGATCAAGTCGCACATGGCGAGCCGCACCTTCATATCGACCAACATCTTCAACCGCGTCTACAAGCTCGAGCAGCTCGTGGCGCACATCGTCGCCGCGCTGCGCCAGGGTGCGGGACGTGAGCTACCCAAACGCGCCGTGGTCGGCCGGCCGGTTCACTTCGTCAACGATGACGCCGATGCCGAAGGCGACGCGCTCGGTGAAGAGCGCTTGCGGCGGGCGTTTGCTTCGGCGGGCTTCGACGAAGTGCGCTTCGAGCTCGAGCCGGTGGCGGCCGCGTACGGCTACGAGCAGCGCCTCGATCGCGACGAGCTCGTGCTCATCGCCGACTTCGGTGGTGGTACGACGGACCTGTGCCTCATCGACGTCGGACCCGGCGTGCGGGCGCGCGCCAAGGCGGGAGAACGCCGCTCGGTACGGGCGAGTGATGGTGTGGCCTTGGCGGGCGACGCATTCGATCAGCGCATCATCAAGCACGCCATCGCGCCGCGCCTGGGTCTCGGCACGCGTTACAAGACGTTCGGCGGCGATGCCGACGTGCCGCTCTGGATCTACAACTCGCTATCGCGCTGGCATCTGTTGTCCTTCCTCAAGTCGACGAAGACGATGCAGCTCCTCGAGGACATCCTCGAGAACGCCTATGCGACGGCCGAGATCGAGACGTTGTACCGCATCGTCGACGAAGACCTGGGTTACGCCCTGCACCGCGCGGTCGAGCACGCCAAGGTCGAGCTCTCGAGCGCGAAGGCTACGGTCATCGATTTTCAACCGGCGGGCTTGCGACTCGAGGTGACGCGCGCCGAGCTCGAGCGCTGGATTGCCCCCGACCTCGCCGCCATCGCGGAGGCCACCGACCGCGTGCTGGCGCGGGCAAAGCTCGAAGCAGGCGCCGTGGACAGGGTGTTCATGACCGGCGGCACCTCGCTGGTGCCGGCGGTGCGCAAGCTCTTCACGGATCGGTTCGGGGCGGAAAAAGTCAGAGGCGGCGAGGAGATGACCACGGTCGGTCGGGGTCTCGCGCTGGTGGCTCGGGACGTCTTCGGCGGCGCTCGGTGAGAGAGGACTCAGGGAATTCCAGGTTCGGGCCGTTGTTGTTCTTCGAGCGCCCACACGCGCACCGAGGACAATACCGATGGCAAGCAACACCGCCCTTACGACCAACAGCGATCTTCTCGACGACCTGGTGCTGGCTGCCGCGCGCGGCGACAGCCTTGCGTTGGGCGCGCTCGAAGCGCGCTATGGCGGAGTGGTCAATCGCGTCGTGCGAGCCCGAGTGTTCGCCGCGCGTCAGAGCTTCATCAGCGAAGATTGCGCCTGGGCGAGCGCCCGCCTGGCCATTCGCCGCGTCAGCGCCCTACAAGCGAGCGGCACGCCATTTCTCGCGTGGCTCGAGCTCGCCGCGGAGGAAGCCTTCACCGCGCCCGTCGGCCCCTTCGACCCCACGGCGGACGGCAACGACGGCATCGCCGACGTCGACCGCTGCGCGCTGGACCTGCACGTGTTGGGTTACGGCTCCTTCGAAATCGCGAGTGTCCTCGCCGAGCCGCAGTCGACCGTGCGCCAGCGCATCGAAGCCACCAAACAACGCCTCTGGGCCCGTGCCATGGCGGTCCACGCCGACTGACGCCGCCGCGGTGGCGACACCGTGAGCCTGCTCTCGAACGTCTCCGAGCTCCGACAGCAGCTAGGTCATCAGATCCGCGCGATGTTGGCTTTCGCGCCCGGCAAGCCGGCTCTCATGCTCGGCGTGCGCACCGCGCTCGCCACCGTCGTGCCGCTGGTCGTTGGGCCCATGGTGAGCCCGACGTCGACGACCTGGATGAGCACGGCGGGCTTCATGCTTGCTATCGCGGACAAGGGAGGTTCCTACCGCACGCGGGCGCAGACCATGGGCGGCATCACCCTGGCCAGCGCCTTCGCGGTGGCCCTCGGGGCGCTCGTCGGTGGTGTCTCCGAGGAGGTGGTCTGGCTCGCGCCGCTCGCCATGTTCGTGTGCGCGGCGCTCTTCAATCTCGTCGGCGTCTTGAGCCCGGTCGCCGCCGCGGGCGGGGTAACAACCGCGGTGCTCTTCTGCATCTCGCTCGGCTATCCCCCAGAAGGACCGGAGCTCGGAGTCGTGCTCGAGCGTGGGCTCGCGACGCTCGCTGGCGGTGCGTGGGCGATGTTGCTCGCCCTGTTCTTCTGGCCGGTGCGCGTCTACCGCCCGGCGCGCATGGCGGTGGCGCGCTGCTATCAGGCAGTCGCCGCGCACGCGCGCTTGGTCCACGCGCCAGCGCACAAGCTCGGCACCGCTGACTGGCTCACCACCGTCTCGCGCGCCCACGGGCCCATCCGCGAGACCATCGAAGCGGCGCGCGCCGTGCTCGCCGCGACACGGCGCGGCCGGCGCGGGGAGAGCGGCCGCGGCGCGCTGCTCTTGGTGCTGCTCCAGAACATCGATCTTTTGTTCAGCGCCGTCGTCGCGCTCGAAGACGTGCTCGACAACGCGAGCCGCGACCCGCACGCGGGCGAGATGCACGCCGCCGTGGGGAACGCCTTGAAGCGCGTCGAAGGGTGCCTCGACGAGCTCGCCCTCCGCATCGAAGCCGAGGGCCGCCTGGGAGAGCCGCGCATCGATTGGACACTCATCGGCAGCGAGGCGCCGCCCGCCGACGACTCGGTGTCCGCCGAAGCGTTGCACCGGCGCCACGTCGCCGCGGTGATGATGCGCCTGCGCGACGGCATCGCCAACGCCTACGACACGACCGACCGCCTCTATGAGTCCCGTGTGACTCCCCTCGTCCAAGCACCAGTCGCCTCCGGGACCGAAGAGGCACGCGTGCCGCTCGCACGGCGTATCGTCGAGGAGCTGCGGACGCACCCGCTGCAGGTGCGTCACGCCATGCGCGTCTGCATCATGGCGACCGTCGCCGTCATCATCACGCAGTACTTCCGGCTCGAACGCGGCTACTGGGTCACGCTCAACGTCGTCATCTTGCTGCAGCCTTACACTGTCGCGACGGCCGTGAAGACCTTGCAACGCGTCTCGGGCACCGCGCTCGGCGGCATCGTCGCGGCCTTGATGATGGCGTACGTGCAAAACGAGTCGGCGCTGCTGGTGATCGCGACGTTGCTCGCGGGCGTCTGCGCCTCGGTCATGCAGCTCAACTATGGCCTCTACGCCTTCTTCCTCACGCCGACGTTCGTCCTCCTCGCCGAGGTCCGGGCCTTCGATGTCCACCTGCCGGAGCTGCGTATCGTCAACACGGTCATCGGTGGAGTCCTGGCGCTGGTGGGGTCTCGCTTCTTCTGGCCCCAACGGGAATCGGAGCAGCTGCCTGACGCTATCGCGGACACCATTCGGGCGATGCGCGCGTATTTCGACGAAGCGATGCGCGCGCTCACCGAACCAACGCCGGCCCAGCAGGCGAAGTTCATGGACGCGCGCCGCCATTACGGTCTGAAGCTCAATCTCGCGGAAGCATCGTTCCAGCGGCGCCTCGCCGAGATCGGGGCCGACGACAAGCAACTCGAGCCGATGATGACTTTGCTGCTCTACGGCAGGCGCTTGGGGGCGACGTGCAGCGCGCTCGCCGCCGCTCGCGCCATCGAATCGACCGTGCCGGCATCGCGTATCGAAACATTGCGGCAGCGTGTCGATTTGGTGCTGGGAGACCTCGAAAACGCCATGCGTGCCGAACGACGCCCGGCGCCACTACCGAATTTCGAGCCCGTCGGCGACGTTTCACCAACGCTGGCGCTACGTTTGTCGCGCCTGCCTCAGCAGATCGCGATCATCCACGAAGCCGTGGTGCGCTGGACGCGGGCGGCCGTGCCCACGTTGACAACGCCGCCGCACCCCGTACCCTAAGGATGCGCCGGGCATATCGCCCGCGCCGAGCGCCAGTCTTGACGACGGCGCCCGTTCAAACCCCGCTGGAAGCGACTGCTCCGGCGCGTGGAGTGTGAAATGCGTGGTTTTCCCTATTGGTGGCGCCGCCACCATCATTGTCATCCCAGTGCTCATGTTCATGCCGCTGCTGGCTACGGTGCGCCCGAGAGCGACCCGCGCGAAGGCTACTTCGCGCATAGCCGCCATCGCGGACCGCCGGAAGGCTGGAGCGGTGACGACGGCGAGGGCGCGAGCTTCGGCGTCCGCAGACCGCTGCGATTCATGGCGCACAAGCTCGAGCTCAGCGACGAGCAGGTCGAGAAGCTCGCCGTGATCTTGAATGACCTCAAGACCGAGCGCGCGCAGGCGGCCGTGGACTATCGTCGCACCGTCAACGCCATGGCGGAGGCCCTTGCGTCGCCGACCTTCGACGAGAGCAAGGCGCAGGCCGCGGGCGAGGAGCGCGTCAAGAGCGCCGAGCACGTGCGTGGCGCTGTGCAAGACGCGCTTCGCCGCGTGCACGGTATTCTGGATGACGAGCAGCGCCAGCGGCTCGCCTACCTCATGCGCACCGGTGCGTTGACCATCTAGTGCCGCCTCAAGTGGCGGCCAGCTAGCGAAGCGAAATACCCGCCGAAGGCGACAGCGCAGCTCATAACCCGCCGACGCGGCGAATCACCTCAACGCGGGTTATGAGATGTGCTGTGTTGTCTAGGCTGGCGGTCGGCGCCCACCCGACCGCCTTTCTTCGAGCGTGGTAGCTCTTCGGTGTGATGACCACCGACAGCACGGCCATTGCCCTCGTTCGCGACGCTGTCACGGTCGTTTTCGACGACTTCACGGCGATCGTCAGCGGGCGTGCGAGGCTGAGCATGATCGGTATTACGACCCGTTTGCTTCTGGCGCATGGCGGTTCCCCCTACGCACCAACGTGCGCATGGGCCACGACCAGCGCCACGAAATCCGCCCCATAGCGCTCGAGCTTGGTCGCGCCGACACCGCTCACCTGCGCCAGCTCATCCAAGCTCTTGGGCTTACGCCGCGCCATCTCGCGCAAAGTGCGGTCGTGGAAGATGACGTAGGAAGGCACATTCTGCGCTTTGGCGAGCTCGAGCCGCTTGCTGCGCAACGTATGGAAGAGCGCGACGTCGCTCGGATCGGCCAAGTCTTCGTCGGGCTGCTTGAAGCCGCGCACCGCTTTGGCGGATGGCCGCAAATCGGGCCGGAACGTAATCGCCTTCTCGCCCCGTAGCACGGGCCGCGCCTCGTTGGTGAGCATGAGGCTTCCGTGTCCTTCGACGTCGACCTCGACGAGCCCCGCGGCGACGAGCTGCCGGAACACCGACTGCCAGGTGCCCGCCTCGATGTCTTTGCCGATACCGAACACGGCGAGCGTGTCGTGCCCAGCGCGCTCGATGCGTTCGTTGGTCTCGCCCCGCAGGACGTCGACGAGATACGCGACGCCATAGCGCTGACCAGTGCGGTAGATGGCCGATAGCGCCTTTTGCGCGGCGACCGTGCCATCCCAACCGGTCACCGGAGACAAGCAGCTGTCACAGTTGCCGCAGGCCTCGTCGCGCGTCTCGCCGAAGTATTCGAGCAAGACCTGACGCCGGCAACGCATGCTCTCGCAGTAGCCCCAGAGCGCCGTCAGCTTGTGACGCTCGACCCGCCGGTGAGCGTCGTCGGCATTACCGCGCGCGAGGAGCTGGCGCAGCAAGGCCATGTCTTGCAACCCGTAGAGCATGTGCGCTTCCGCGGGCGCTCCATCGCGGCCGGCGCGGCCGGTCTCTTGATAATAGGCCTCGATGCTTTTGGGCGGATCGGCGTGGAAGACGAAGCGCACGTCCGGCTTGTCGATGCCCATACCGAACGCGACGGTCGCGACCATGATCATGCCGTCGTCGCGGAGGAAGCGTTCCTGGTTCCCGGCGCGTTCATTCGCATCGAGACCGGCATGGTAGGGGAGGACGTTCATGCCCTCTTCGCGCAGAGCCGCCGCCGTATCGTCGACGCGCTTGCGCGACAAACAATAGATGATGCCCGGTTCGTCTTTGTGCACCGCGAGGAACCGCGCGAGCTGAGCGCGCGGATTCGCCTTGGGCGTGACGTTGTAGCGAATATTCGGACGGTCGAAGCCGCTGATGAACTGACGCGCCTTGTCGAGACTCAAGCGGGCGACGATGTCGTTGCGCGTCGGCTCGTCCGCCGTAGCGGTCAGGGCGATGCGCGGCACCGACGGAAACTTCTCCGCGAGGATGGCGAGCTGCAAGTATTCGGGGCGGAAGTCATGGCCCCATTGCGAGACGCAGTGCGCTTCGTCGATGGCGAACAGGGCAAGATCGCAGCGCTCGATGACCGAGAGGAAACGCGGCAGCACCAAGCGCTCGGGCGCGACGTAGACGAGGTCGATCTCGCCGCGGCGCATCGCGTTTTCGGTCGCCGAAGCCTCGCCCGTCGACAGCGTCGAGTTAAGCACCGCGGCGCGAACCCCGAGCTGTTTGAGCGCGCTCACCTGGTCTTGCATCAGCGCGATGAGAGGCGACACCACGACGGCGACACCAGGCCGCATCAGCGCCGGGATCTGGTAGCACAGCGACTTGCCACCACCTGTCGGCATGACGACGAGGGCGTCGCCACCGGCCGCCACGTGATCGATGATGGCCGCCTGGTGACCACGGAACGCGTGGTAACCGAAGACGCTCGCCAGAAGCTCGCGCGGGTCGCGCATCGTCACGCCGTGGAACAAGGGGAGTTGTACGACGCTCGCCATGCATCGAGGCATCGCAAAGCGCGTGCCGCTGTAAAGCTCACTGCACGCGCGCTAGGCAAGCCATGAAGCGCCCGAGGGGCCGGTGGTGTCGCGATTTGCGACGCGAAAACGCCGAGCGGGTCTGCATTGTGGGTCGGCGGAACCCCTGATATTGCGGCGCCCATAAGGAGCGCGTCGTGGCGAACAGCAAGAACGTGGTCGGTGCCAACAAGGTCGTGGGCTTTCACTACACCCTGATGAACTCGAAGGGCGCGCAGCTCGAGAGCTCGCACGGCGGCGAGCCGATGACGTACCTGCATGGCGCTGAAAACATCGTTCCGGGACTCGAGCGCCAGATGGAAGGCAAGACCATCGGCGACAAGTTCGAGGCCAAGATTCCGCCCGAAGAAGGCTACGGCGTTCGCGACGAGCGCGCCGCCCAGGCCGTGCCGCGCAACTCCTTCCCGACCGACGTCGAGATCGAGGTAGGCGCCCAGTTCACCGCCGAAGGCCCCGACGGCTCGATCATGCCGGTTTGGGTCACCGCCGTGGACAAGGACAGCGTGCACATCGACCGCAACCATCCGCTCGCGGGCGAGACGCTGCACTTCAAGATCGAGCTCGTGTCGATCCGCGACGCCAGCAAAGAAGAGGTCGCGCATGGCCACCCCCACGGCCCCGGCGGCCATCACCATCATTAAGTAGGTCGCCACCCCGCCCAGGGATGATTACCTAGGTAATTGCCCCGGAGACGTGATGACCCGAGACGACCTCACGCGCGCCTATCGCGAGACGCGGGACCTGACCCTGCGCCTGGTGGCACCGCTCGCCGTGGAAGATTACGTGGTCCAGCCGGCCGCGGAGGTCAGCCCGCCCAAGTGGCACCTGGCGCACACCACCTGGTTCTTCGAAACCTTGGTGCTCGCCGTCCATGGCACCCGCCGCCTCGACCCGGCGACGCAGCACCTCTTCAACTCCTACTACGACAGCATCGGCGAGCGCGTAACCCAAGCCGAACGCGGACGTTTCTCACGGCCCACGGTCGCCGAGATCATGACCTACCGAAAGACGGTAGACGCGCGGATGGTGGAGCTAATCGCCGGGTGCGACCAGCCACGGCTCGAGAAGCTGGCGACAATCGTTACCGTGGGCATCCATCACGAACAGCAGCACCAAGAGCTCCTGCTCACCGACATCAAGCGTGTGCTCCATCAGGAGCCCATCTTTCCCGCGTACGCTAAAGAGGACGAGCTCGCGAAGCTTCCCCGCGTGGCCGCCGCGGCGCCCGGCTTCATGCTCCACGACGGCGGCATGAGCGAGCTCGGCCACGATGGCAACGGTTTCTGCTTCGACAACGAAGAGCCCCGCCACCGCGCGTATGTCGCGCCCTTCGCGCTCGCCGATCGCCTCGTGACCCAAGGCGACTATCTCGAGTTCATGCGTGACGAGGGCTATGCGCGTCCCGATCTGTGGCTGTCAGATGGGTTCGCGACGACCCGCGAGCGCGGCTGGAAGAGCCCGATGTATTGGGTCGAGCGCGACGGCACCTGGATGCGCCACACGCTCTACGGTCTACAGCCGCTCGTTCCCGAACATCCGGTCGCCCATGTCAGCTACTACGAGGCCAACGCCTACGCGGCGTGGCGCAAGGCACGCCTGCCGACCGAGGCAGAGTGGGAGCACGCCGCCGCGAAACGCAACGCCATAGCGGACAAGGGGACGCTCCTCGACGCCATGATCTTCGAGCCAACGAGTCACGCAATGATCGGCGAGGTGTGGGAATGGACTCAAAGCGCGTATCTACCCTACCCAGGCTACAAGCGTCCGGAGGGGGCTCTCGGAGAATACAACGGCAAGTTCATGATCGGGCAGATGGTGCTGAAGGGCGGCTCCTGCCTGACACCGGCGAATCACATTCGGGCGAGCTACCGGAACTTCTTCCAACCCGACAAGCGCTGGCAGATGACGGGGATCCGTCTGGCGCGCGATCCGTGAGTCAGACCTATCGGGTGCTCGACACCACGGAGATCAGCGCCATCGCCGCGTCGCGCCGTTTCGCTCAGGACGTGCTCCTGGGCTTGTCCGAGCGTCCGCGCCGTCTATCCTCTCGTTACTTCTACGATGACGTGGGTAGTCGTCTGTTTCAGCGGATCACGGATCTCGAGGACTATTATCCAACACGCTGCGAGGCCGAGATTCTGCAGGCGCGCAAGAACGCGATCCTCGACGCGGTCGGAGACACGACCTTCAAGCTCGTCGATCTCGGCGTCGGCGATGGACGCAAGACGGACATCTTGCTGTCACAAGCCGTCGAACGCGGGTGCGAGGTCACCTTCGTGCCGATCGACATCTCGGAAGCGGCGATGCAGGGCCTCGTCGACAAGATGGGACGGCGCTTTCCCACGTTGAAGGTGTCGGGCGTCGTCGCGGAGTACTTCGACGGGCTCCACTCGCTGCGCGATACCCACGGCGAACGGACAGTCGTGCTCTTCTTGGGCTCGAACATCGGCAACTTTCGCACCGATCGCGCACGCGTGTTCTTGCGACAGATGTGGGACGCTTTGGCGGACGGCGATCTCGTCCTCATCGGGTTCGACCTGAAGAAGGACATCGACGTGCTCCTGCGCGCCTACAACGACGAGCAAGGGATCACGCGGGACTTCAACCTCAACTTGCTGGCGCGGTTGAATCGAGAGCTCGGGGCGGATTTCGATCTCGAGTCGTGGCGGCATTTCGGCACTTACAACGTCTTCACCGGCGCGATGGAGAGCTATCTCGTGTCGCAGAGGCGGCAGACGGTGACGGTGCGGGACCTGCGGCACTTCTTCGACTTCGATCCCTATGAGCCGATTCACACGGAGTACTCGTACAAGTACTTGGACAGCGACATCGAGGCGCTGGCGGCGGCGACTGGGTTTCAAGTCGCGGCGCGTTGGTATGATCGGAAGCGGTGGTTCGCGGATATGCTCTGGCGCGTGGATAAGCCTGACATTTGACGTTGCGTGGTCACTGCGAGCCGTTTTGGCGTTGCTATTCGTCTTCGCGGTGGTTTGGCACTGAGGGGGTGTGATGGACCCGGGCGCTGGCACTGTGTCCGCTATGGCGTACGCGCCCCGGGGCGCGTTGCGTACTTTCTGCGTGTCGATTTGTATCTTTTTTGTTGACGCGTCCTGACACCACCGAGCCGCCTTCGTGTGTCGCGACCCTGTAGAATGGCCTCTGCGCGCATTGCCGTGAACGCTGGTGCGTTTTTGCGGAGGGGTGGGATGTTTTCGCGTTCGCGGTGATTTGCGGGGCGTGGCGGGGCTCGGAAAGGCCTCGAAAATCCCGTGGTACGATGAGCCATGAACGTATCCGCGCTAACGTCCGAGGCTTTGGTTGCATCGTTGAAGGCTCTCGTCTTGCGCGAGCGCGCGGTGGTGGCAGACATCATCGAGCACATCGCGGAGGTCGCGCGACGCAGGCTCTACGTGACATCGGCATGTACGAGTTTGTTTGCCTACTGCCATGAGGTGATTGGCTACGGGCAGGATGTGGCGCGGCACTACGTGACCGTCGCCTACGTCGTGCTGGAGCATCCGATTGTTCTCGAGATGCTGCGGGCGGGGGCGCTCAACGTGAGTGGGGTGCGGGTGCTCGCGCCTGCGCTCGATGGCCCTGATGCCGATGCGCGATTGAAGGCTGCTGCTGGGAAGACCCGCGATGAGCTCGAGCGCTTGGTCGCCTCGTGGCAGCCGAAGCCGTTGGTGGAAACACGGGTTACCGCCGTGACCTTCGACAACAAACAAGAACGGCTCGCCTGGGCCGTGAACGAACGGGCAGCAGCAGAGCGTGCAGAGCGGGAAGCACCACGCGAAGAACCCAAGGTCGAAGCTCCAGCACCTCCGCGTGCGCCGATGCCCAAGCCGCTCACCGGCGAGCACTACAGGCTCCAGCTCACTATCGACGCCGACACCTATGCCGACCTCATGCGCTTGCGTGACCTCGTGCGCCACAGCGTCCCCGACGGCGACGTCGGCAAGGTGGTCGCCAAAGCCATCAAGCTTGCCCGTAAGTCCGTCGAGAAGCGCAAGCTCGGTCGCACCGACAAGCCCAAGCAGCTCGCTATCGACGCCACCGAAGGCGAGCGTGCTCCCGACCCCGGCCGCGCCCCCAGTGCCGCAACCAGGCGCGAGGTCTCTGAACGCGACCAAGACCGCTGCACCTACGTAAGCGCCGACGGCAGACGCTGTAGCGCCACCGCCTGGATCGAGTTCGACCACAAGCACGAGTTCGCCGCCGGCGGCGAGACGAGCCCGAAGAATCTAAGATTGTTTTGCCGCGTCCATAACGCCGCCCGCAACTACACGACGCGCCCCGGGGCGCATCCGCAATAGAAGACACACAGCGAAAACGAAGCGCAACCACCCTCTCGGTGCTAAACCACCCAGGCCGCGACCAAGCAACGCGAATACCGCTCGCGAGTGAACCAGCGCTACGAAGAGCTAGGCGCAATCCCACTCATCAACGGCGCCACCGTCGCCGGCTCCGGCTCGATCCGATTCGGGAGCTCGAACGGCATCAACCCCGCCAATGGCGGCCCCTCGATCGGCTCCCCGTCCACGTCGAACCGTCCCCCATGACACGGACAATCCCACGACGTCTCCACTGGATTGAAATGCACGATGCACTTCATGTGCGTGCAAACCGGCCGCACGACGTGGAGCTGCCCATCGCCGTCGCGATAGGCCGCGACCTTGCGCATCCCGAGCTGCACCAACCGCCCCTCGCCGCGCGCCACGTCTTCGAGGTCCCGCTGCTCCGCCATGCTCAGGCGATCGCCGACGAAGTGTTTGGCGACATCCGCGTTCTCGCGAATGAAGTTCCGCGCGCTCGCGATCGGTGTGATCCGACTCGGGCTCATGAGCTCCGCCTCGGGCAGGACCTTCCCCATGATGCTCGCGGAGATGAGCCGCGACGCGACCGCCGCGAAGGCTATGCCATCGCCGGCATAGCCAGTGGCCACGTAGTTGTGCCCGTTGCGCGACGATCGACCGATGTACGGCAGCGTATCCACCGGCTCGTAGAGCTGCGCCGACCAGCGAAAGCGCGGTACGCTCGCGCCGAGGCGCTCCGAAGCGAAGCGTTGGAGATTCGTGTACGCCTCCGCCGACGCAGGGTCGCCCGTTTTGTGGTCGCCTCCCCCGATCAGCAGCATCCCCGGATCTTTGGCGGAGACCGCCCGCACGTAGCGGTAAGGCTCGTCGGTATCGAAGAACAACCCGTGCCCAATCGGCTTCTCGCATCGCGCCGCTATAACGTACGAGCGATACGGCGCCACCTCGGTATGCAAGAACGACAGCCCGATGGGCGTATGCGTCGCGATGACGACATCACGCGCCCGCACGCGCGCATGCGCGGTCTCCACGCGGCAAGGTTCTCCGTCCTCGACGTAGACGACCCGAGCGTCTTCGAAGATGCGTCCGCCGCGTTGCGAGAAGTCGAACGCGAGCGCGGAGGCGAGCTCCACGGGATCGAGCTGCGCCTGACGCGGCACCCGCAAGCCCCCGTGCTCGGCCGCTGGGAAGGGAATGTCCCCCACGGGCTCGACGGCAATCCCCGCGCGGTCGGCCGCGGCGAGCTCCTCGGCGATCGTATCGCGGGCCGACTCGGCGTGCGCATAGTGATACACCGGCAAGCGCTCGCAAGGCACGCTCATTCTGTCCGCCGTAGCGCACAGGTCCTCGATGGCATGCGTGAGACAACCGGCGACAAGATGCGCCGCTTCGCGTCCGAACTTCTTCTCGATGGTCGCGTAGCCGGAGTCGAGCAGCGACGTTACGTGCGCCGTGCTGTATCCAGTCGTGCCACTCGCGATACGCCGGCGTTCGAGCACGACGACGTCTTTGCCGAGCCGTTGCAACGACCGCGCGGTGAGCAGCCCGGTGATGCCGGCGCCAATGATGACGACGTCTGTTTCGATATCCTCGCGCAAGGTTGGGAAGCGTGGGCGCGCGACGCGTGCTTGCCAGAGAGACTCGCTGGCCATGAACTCCTCCGAAGGTCGTCGTGGGTGCCGGCGTAGAGGCGGTGGGTGCCGAGCCATGCCACGAGGCACACTGCGATGATGGCAAGCTGACCCAAGACCACTTTCACGAGGGGCTGGGGCTGCAAGCCACATACCAGCGGCCGCGGCGCGCTAGATCCGCGAGATCACGCGATCCGCCGGACGCTACAATGGGGCGAAATGGGTAAGGTGCGTGCGAACTGCCGCTAGGATGGCGTCGTCCACGGCGGCCTGTTGCTCCCGCTTGCTCTTGCCGCGCGAGATGGCGAGCGAGTGATCCCCGCCTTCGACGACGTGCACGGTCGAGGGTGCGCGCATGCGCTTGCGCACGTCGTCGAGCTCCTCCAGCGGACACTTGGTGTCCTTGGTGCCCTGGATGAAGAGGATAGGCGTCGTCAGCTCGAGCAGCACCTGGTCGCGGAGCGCGCCGCTCGGGCTACGGAGGGGGTAGCCGAAGCACACGAGCGCATCGACCTTGGCGTCGAGCGAGACGTGGCAACCGATGCGCGATCCCATGGACTTTCCGATTAGCACGACCGGTCGGTCGGAAATCTTGTCGAGCTCGGTGCGGTGCACGGCGATGAGCTTCGGCTGCGGGTCCGGGCGCTTCCTGCCGGCGAGCATGTACGGATAGTCCATCGCCACGACGCGTCCGAGCTCTTCGAGCCGCTCTGCCCACGCGGTCATCCAACCCGAGGTCGATGGCGCGCCGGCTCCCGGCGCGAAGAGGAGAGTGCGAGCCATGGCCTCAGCTACGCCGGAGGCGCCGCCACGGCAAGGCCGCAACCAGCACCGCGACCAACATCAGGGCGATAGGCCAAGCGCGCGGCTGCCAGCTCCCATCGACGTCGAAGCGATCGATGACTTCGTAGGTGAGCGGGAGCGCCGCGATCCAGGCACCTACGACCAGCGACGGTGTAACCCCGAGCAGCGCCGCGGCCGTGCACAGATACCAAGGGAACACGACAGGGCTCGCGATGAACGGCGCACACGCCCCGAGCAACAGCGCGGGCCCCAAGCGGCGCCGATACGCTAGCGCACAAGCGGTCACCAGCGTCACCGACGCTAGCACCGAAGCCGCGTGCAAGAGCGCCGGCCGTGAAAGCCCGAGCGGCTTCTCCACCAGCATCCACGGCGAACCGAAGCTCCAACCACCGAAGAACGCCTGCAACGAACCAACGGCTTGGTAGCCCATCAGCGTCGCGGCCACGTAACCGACCGCTACGACGGACAGCGTCGCGAAAAACAAGCGCAGCGCACGCCACGGAGCCGGCAGCGTGTAGACCAAGAGCGGCGGCAACAGCGTGATCGGCGAGAGCTTCAGCAAGATGCCGACGCCTATCCACGCTCCGCGCGCCAGCGGCGCGGTTTCGCTCACCGCGAGCACGACCGCCATGACGCACAAGACATCCAGATGCGCGCCGATACCGCCTTCGAGCACCAAGAGCGACGACAACGCCAGCAGAGCGTAACCCTTCGGGCTCATGATGCCGCGGCCAACCCGCAGCGTGACCAACGATGCGAGCGCGATGACCGATTTCCACACCAACCACGCCACCTCGGGCCCGAAGCGCGCGCACGACGCGAATGCCCAGAGCGCGAGGGGCGGATAGAGCGTCGGGTAGCGCGCATGCTCGACCGCGCTCGGCCACATCGCGTGCAGGCCGACGAGCCGCAGGTCGCCGGGCGGCACGGTGTAAGGGTCGAAGCCGGCGAGCGCCATGGCGCCGTCGAACATGTACCGCATCACGTCGTGCGTGGTGTACGGCGGCACCGGCACCAGAAGCACACGGCACAAAACCCCGGTGATGGTGAGGAGGCCGACGGCGCGAGCATCCGCGAACCGATAGGCCCCGAGCATGGCGAGGCTCGCCACGACGTGTGACGCGACGTAGATCGATCCGCGATAGCCAACAGGCGCCCAAGCGCCGGCCGCCGCGCCGAGACACGCCGCGCCGAACAACACGCAGCAGGCGACGAGCCGCCGGTCGACCGTCAGAACCGGCGCCACAGGCGCTGCGCCAGCGCCGAGCGCTGAACCACATCGTAATACGCGAGCAGGCCCAAGATCTTGGCGCTGGCGCCGGCAATCCCGCGCAGCGTCCCCGAGACCTTCGACGTGCCCGCCTTCCGCCGTCGATATGCCACGGGCACTTCCGTGTAACGCATGCCCGCGCGCGCCGCCTTGATCTGCATCTCGATGGTCCAACCGTACGTGGGGTCGCTCATGTGCAAGCGGTCGAGAGACTCTTTGCGAACGGCGCGGAACGGTCCGAGGTCGGTTGCCGGCTGACCGAAGCGCCACCGCAGCCAAGTCGCCGCCAAGGCGTTGCCCATCCGCTGTTGCGGAGTGAGCGCGCCGGCCTCCATGACGCCGCGTACCCGCGAGCCGATCACCAGATCGGCCTCGCCCGACACGATGGGGGCGACGAGCCCGTCGAGATCCGCGGGATCGTCGCTGCCGTCAGCGTCGGCGAACACCACGACGTCGCAACCGGGCGCGAGCTCGGCGAGCGCCGCGAGACAAGCGTTGCCGTATCCGCGTCGCGGCGCGCTCACAACCCGAGCGCCGGCCTCGCGCGCCACCTCCGCGGTTCGATCCCGGCTGCCATTGTCGGCGACCACGACCTCACGCACGCGTCCGATAAAGGAGCGCACGACGTCACCGATGGCGGGCTCCTCATCGAGCGCCGGAATGACCACGTCGACGTTCATCGACTCGTCGAGCTGCCGGCTGCCGCGGCGCCGCCGACAGCGGCCATCACCACATCGTCGGCCCCGAGCGCGTGGAAGGCAAAGGACATCTCGTCGGTCGCTTCCTCGATCTTCTTGGTCGTCGGCTTGCCGGCGCCATGACCGGCCTGCGTCTCGATGCGGATGAGCACGGGGGCATCGCCCGCTTGAGCGGACTGCAGAGCGGCCATGAACTTGAAGCTGTGCGCCGGCACGACGCGGTCGTCGTGGTCCGCGGTCACCGCGAGAGTCGGCGGATACCGCGTGCCCGCTTTGACGTTGTGGTACGGCGAATAGGCGCGCAGTGCCTCGAACTCTCGCGGGTTCTCCGACGAGCCGTAGTCGTCGACCCAAGCGCGGCCGATCGTGAACGTGTGGAAGCGCAACATGTCCATGACGCCGACGGCGGGCAGCGCCGCGCCGAAGAGCTCCGGCCGCTGCGTGATTGCCGCGCCGACCAACAAGCCCCCGTTCGAGCGCCCCTGGATCGCGAGGCGTGACGGCTTGGTGTAGCCCTCCTTCGTGAGCAGCTCCGCGGCCGCGAAGAAGTCGTCGAAGACGTTCTGCTTCTTGTCGCGGGTGCCCGCGAGATGCCAATCCTGGCCGTACTCGCCGCCGCCGCGAAGGTTCGCTACCGCGAGGGTACCGCCGAGCTCGACCCAGGTCATGAACGGGACACTGAACCACGGTGTCAGCGGGATATTGAAGCCGCCATAGCCGTAGAGCAGGGTCGGCGCGTTGCCGTCGAGGGGGGCGCCCTTCTTGCGGGTGATGAAGATTGGCACCTTCGTGGTTCCGTCCTTGCTCGTCGCGAACACCTGCGTGGTCTCGAAGGCCGACGCGTCGAAGCCCAGCTTCGGCTCGCGGAACACCGACGACTTCCCGCTCACCAGATCGTAGCGGTAGATGCTCTTGGGCTGCGTGAAGCTCTCGAAGGAGAAGAAGGTCTCCTTGTCACGGCGCTCACCGTGGAAGCCGGCGGCCTTGCCGACACCGGGCAACGAGACCTCGCTCTCGCGTTTGCCCTTCATGCTGAAGACCGCGACCGCGGACTTGGCATCACGCATGTAGCTCACGAAGATCTTGTTGCCAACGACGCTCGCGGTTTCGACCGCCGCTTCGCTCTGCGGCACGATCTCCTTCCACGCCGCCTTCGCCGGCTTCTTGATGTCGATGGCGATGATGCGGCCCCGCGGCGCGCTTTCGGTCGTTTTGAAATAAAAGAGAGGCCCGTCGTTGGCGATGTACGCGAACTCGGCATCGAAGTTGGGAATCAGGGTGATGGGCTTCGCGTTCTTCCGCGCCAGGTCGACGACCAGCACCATGTTGTTGTCGTCGGTGCCTTTGACGATTTGGATGACGAGATACTTGCCGTCCTCGGTGACGAGGTTCCCGAACATCCACTCCTTGTGCTCGGGCGCCTCGTAAACGAGGACGTCGTTGGCTTGGTCGGTGCCGAGCGCGTGGAAGTACACCTTGTGGAAATAGTTGGCCTCGGCCAATGCCGCGTCGGCCTTTGGCTCAGGAAAACGCGCGTAGTAAAACCCGCTACCGTCCGCCGCGAACGCCGGTGTGCTGAATTTGCTCCAGCGGACGAGGTCGGGAGTGTCGGTGCCCTTGGCGACATCGCGAACGTGGAACTCGACCCAGTCCGAGCCGGCGGAGGCCAAGCCGTAGACGATCTTCTTGCCGTCGTCGCTGACGTCGTAGTCGGCGAGTGCCACCGTCCCCGCCTGCGATAACGTATTGGGATCGATGAGGACCTTGGGCTGCGCCGCGACGTCCGTCATGGTGTACAGGACCGCCTGATTCTGCAGGCCGTCGTTCTTCTCGACGAAATAGCTCTTGCCCTGGCGAAACGGCGTGCTCCAGCGCTCGTAGTTCCAACGTGCGGTGAGCCGCTCCTTGATGGCGGCGCGGGTCGGAATGTTCTCGAGATAGCCGAAGGTGACTTTGTTCTCGCCTTCGATCCAGGCGCGTGTGTCGGTGGAGTCCGCGTCCTCGAGCCAGCGGTAGGGGTCGGGCACCTTGGTGCCGTGATAGTCGTCGACCTGATCGACGGTGCGTGCTAGCGGGTAGTTGAAGGCGTGCTTAGCTTCGCCCGCAGGTGTTGCAGCATTGTCGGCCTCCACGACCGACGTTCGATTCGATGACGAGCCGCACCCGGCGGCCAGCAGAATGGCGATAGCAATAGAGATGCGCATGGCGTCGGACCAACGCATACAGACCCCCGAACAGGCAAGCCTGGCCAAGGGCGGCGACCCGCTTTGGTACAAGGACGCCGTCATCTATCAGCTGCACGTCAAAGCGTTCCGCGACAGCACGCGCGACGGCTACGGCGACTTCAGCGGCCTCATCGAGAAGCTCGACTACATCCAGTCGCTCGGTGTCACGGCCGTGTGGCTGCTGCCGTTCTACCCATCACCGCTACGCGACGACGGGTACGACATCGCGGACTACCGCGCCATCAACCCACGCTACGGCACCATGAAGGATTTCCGCCGCTTCGTGAGAGCGGCGCACGACCGCGATATCCGCGTCATCACCGAGCTGGTCATCAACCACACGAGCGATCAGCACGCGTGGTTCCAAGCCGCCCGACGGGCGCCACCCGGCAGTCAAAAGCGCAACTACTACGTCTGGAGCGACAGCGACGAACGGTACAAGGGCGCGCGCATCATCTTCACCGACTCGGAGAAGTCGAACTGGACTTGGGACCCGGTCGCCAAGCAGTACTTCTGGCACCGCTTCTTCCACCATCAGCCCGATCTGAACTTCGACAATCCGAACGTCCGGCGCGCGATCCTGAAGATCATGAAGTACTGGCTCGACATGGGCGTCGACGGTCTGCGCCTCGACGCCGTGCCTTACCTGATCGAGCGTGACGGCACGAACTGCGAGAACTTGCCGGAGACGCACGAGGTATTGAAAGAGATGCGCCGCGAGATGGATCGCCATTATAGCGGACGCCTTTTCCTCGCCGAGGCGAACCAGTGGCCGAGCGACGTTCGCCCCTACTTCGGCGACGACGACGAGTGCCAGATGGCATTTCACTTCCCGTTGATGCCGCGCATGTACATGGCGCTGCGCCGCGAAGACGCGACGCCCATTATCGAGATCTTGCGCCAGACTCCCGACATCCCGCCGAACTGCCAGTGGGCCATCTTCCTGCGCAACCACGACGAGCTAACCCTCGAAATGGTGAGCGACGAAGAGCGCGACTACATGTATCGCGAGTACGCGACCGATCCGCTGATGCGGATCAACGTCGGCATCCGCCGCCGCCTAGCGCCGCTCCTCGGCAACGGCCGGCGCCAGATCGAGCTGATGAACGCTCTACTCTTCACCATGCCCGGGACGCCGATTATCTACTACGGCGACGAGATCGGCATGGGGGACAACGTCTATCTCGGTGACCGCAATGGCGTACGCACGCCGATGCAATGGACCGGCGACCGCAACGCGGGCTTCTCGGAGGCGGACACCGCCGCTCTCTACAGCCCCATCATCTCGGACCCTCCGTACGGCTATCAGTCCGTCAACGTCGAGGCTCAAGATCGGACCTCAACCTCGCTACTTGCCTGGATGCGTCGGGTCATCAAGCTGCGCAAGCAATACAAGGCTTTCGGTCGCGGTACCTTCGAGATCTTGCCGCTCGCGAACCGTAAGATTCTCGCCTATCTGCGCCAATACGAAAACGAGGTCATCCTGGTGGTCGCGTGCTTGTCGCGCTTCGCGCAGGCCGCGGAGCTGGACTTGAAGCGCTTCGCGGGCTCGCAGCTCATCGAGCTTTTCGGTGAAACACCGTTCCCGATCATCACAGAGATGCCCTATTTACTTACCTTCGCGCCTCACGGATTCTACATGTTCAGAATCGAGAGACCTGACGTGGGCTAGCTTTGGAGCTAGCTCTTGGGAGAGCTGATGGCCACGACGATCGAAGCGACCGCGGCCACCGCTCTCGCCACCGATACGCTCAAGCAGCTCGAAGGCGCGCCGCTCGGGGAGTTCTTGAGACGACAGCGCTGGTTCTCGGGCCGTTATGAGCCCGATAGCGCCGTCCTCGCCGAGGTCGTCCCGCTCTTCCCGAGCTGCGACGCGGTGCTCGCGCAAGTCGACGTCCGCGAATGCAATGGGTCCGCTACAGCGTCCTACCTCGTCCCGCTGTCGATCACCGATCAAGCCGTCGACGAAGCGCTGATCGTCGCCAAGGTGAAGACCGGCACCGGTGAGCTGTCGCTCGTCGACGCCCCGCACTGCCCGGTGTTCCGCGAAGCCCTGCTCAAGTACCTCGTCGACGGGCGCCGCTTCACCACCGACGGCACCCAGCTTCGCTTCGTCAAGTACACCGCCATCGACATCGACCCGACGACTCCATCACGGGTCGTCGATGTCGAGCAGAGCAACACCTCGATCGTCTATGGCAACGCGCTGATCGTGAAATTGTTCCGCAAGCTCACCGCCGGTGAGAACCCAGACATCGAGATCGGCTCGTATCTCACGCGGCGCGCGGCGCCTTTCGTCCCGGCGCTCGTTGGCAGCGCTACTCTCGATGGCGACCGCGGTCCGACGGCGCTGCTCATGGCGCAACGGCTGGTGCCTGACGCGCGCGATCTGTGGGGCTACGTGATGAGCCGCCTGCCCGAGCTTCGCGACGGCGGCGAGCCCTTCGTCGATGAAGCCAGAAGCTTGGGCCAGGTGACGCGCGAGCTCCACGAGAAGCTCGCGCAGGCCAACGACAAGCACGGCTTCACACCCTCCCGCGCCACGCAAGACGACGTAGTGCGCTGGGCGAGCGTCATCCGTCATGAAGTGAGCGACAGCATCGCTCTTCTAAAACGGACGGACTTCGGCGGCGCCACCGGCGCACGCGACCAGATCACCGCTCAGGGCCTGCGGGACCTCGAGCATCACGAGGTCGTCCTGCGCGACATCGCCACGCTCGAGCAAGCGAGCCACGCCGAGCTCGGCCTCACCATCCGCCATCACGGCGACTATCACCTGGGCCAAGTGCTGCGAGACCCGGAAGGTCGCCTCTACATCATCGACTTCGAGGGGGAGCCCACGCGCCCGCTAGCCGAGCGCCGCGCCCTGCACAGCCCGTTGCGCGACGTCGCGGGCATGTTGCGCTCCTTTGCCTACGCCGCAGCCATGGCTGCCATCGCCTGCTCCGAGCAAATGCCTTGGGATTCAGCCCTTTACCGGGCCAGCAACTGGGAACGGCACCTGCGCGACGCCTTCATGCAGGGCTATTTGCAGACAACGAGTGCCACTCTGCCACCGGATGGAGCCACCATCGAGCGCCTGATCCGGCTGTTCGAAATCGAAAAAACGTTTTATGAGCTACGCTACGAGCTCACCCATCGTCCGGATTGGGTCTGGGTTCCGATGCGTGGGATCTCCGAGATCGTACGCGACGCCCTCAAGAACGGGCGCCGGCCGAGTGGTGATGCGCAGCCGTCCCCGGCCTGATCCAACAAAATCAGCCACTTAGACCATGACGTGTGATCAGACTCACTTCGTTCGTGCTGGATGTGTCACTGTGTCTTTCGCGTCCGCGTGGCAATCGCAACCGATACCCAGAATGCGTGCAAGGCGATTTGGCCATGCACACGCTCAGTGGCGGGGCATAGCGTTGCGCCGTGAGCAATGACCTGATGGAGAACATGCCATGAGCAGTCTACTCACCACGTTGCGCGAAGCGGTTTCGACCCCGACGACCCAGCTCGAAGAAGCGATGGGAGAGCGTTGCACCCTGCGCGCCCGTGCCGAACAAGCTCTTTACCACGCAGGCGATCCAAGCGACGGCGTGTACATCCTCGCCTCGGGCTACGCCCGCGCTTACGTCGGCGAAGGCAGTGCTAGCCGCACCACCTTGCTGGTTCGCGCCCCGGCCATCCTCGGCGACCGCGACGTCCTGGCGAATTGCTCGGCTCGCGACACCGTCCGCCTGGTCACCCCGTCCCGCTTGATGACGCTCTCACGTGAAGAGTTCATCCGCGAATGGGAAGGCTCCTCGGAGCTGCGCAACTGGCTGACCGACGACCTGGCTCGCCGCTACGCCACCACCATCCGCTGGATCGAGCTCGACAGCATGAGCTTGGTAGAGCGCCTCTCGCGCCTGCTGCGGGTCCTCGAGACGCCGACCCCGTCGATCGACATCTTGGCTTCGATGCTGGGGCTGTCGCGCCGCTCGATCTTCCGTGCCTTGGCCGAGCTCCGCGAGCGCGGCAACGAGGAAGTCTCGCAGGTCAGCGAAGGTCACGAGGACGAAAACGGCCTGGTGCACTCACTCACGCCCGAGCGTAAGCTCCGGTCCGATGTCGCTGTCGAGTCTCTGGAGGAGACTGACTCCGGCAGCGCCAGCAATGCCTTCGAGGCGCGCACGGTCGATGGCCGAAACGCCGCGAGCGCCAGCTTTTAGTACCCCGTCCTTCTCCCAGCGAGCGAGGATGCGGTTGATGGTTTCGCGCCGCAAACCGGTGGCGCGACCGAGCGTAGCCTGACTGTAGGGGAGCATGTCTTCGGACTCCCCCTCGGCGGCGTCCTCGGGACGGGTCAGGACGACGCCTTCCATCGCCGCGAGGCTCCCCGCCATGAAGCGGGCGAGTTGCTCTTCGACCGAGCGAACCGGCGCTTCCTTGCGCGAGTTGATCGCGTTCAGGAAGCGGTGCGTGACCTCCCGATAGAGGGCGATGCCGAGCGCCGGATAGGTCATCATCGTCCGCTCGAGCAGTCGCGCACCGATGCCGACGGCAAGCACCGGTACGATGGCGATGCCGGTACCGCTCCATGGCCGGCCGTGGATGACCTGGCATTCCCCGAGGAAGCTCGGGGCGCTCAACATGGCGACGACCAGGCCGCGGTTCTCGCCGGGCTTCGGGTATTCGATCTGCAGGGCGCCTTCGAGCACCGCGAAGACGTGCTTGGCCGACGAATTGGCCTCGTAGAGCGCTTCCCCCGCGTTCAGGTAGAAAAGCGTTGCCTCGGCGACCAAGGCGCCAACCGCCTCGGGGGGGAGGCTGCGAAAGACTGGGTGCTGTGCCAGCCGCTCGGCGATGGCTTCTTTGCGCTTCTGGTCGCTCACTGGCGCCATCTTTAGCGATGCCGCGCCCAAAGGTCGAGCGCCGCGCGATCGCCACGATTTCACTCGGATGCGTGATCACAACCCTAGGAAGGAGCCGCCGATAACCTCCCCCGGAGTCCCCCCATGCTCGGCCTCGAGACCATTGACGCACAAATTGCCCGGGCCACGGCGATCGAGCAGCGCGTCGGGTCGGCCACGCCACCGGGCGAGGTGCTCGCCGAAGCTCGGGCGGCTCATGCGGCGGCCGCGGCGGAGCTCCGGCGCGACGAGGCGGCCCTCGACAAGCTCGTCCAGGGAGCCGGCGGCCCCCCCTCATTCGACCCCACTCACGCCTATGGGGGGCTGATCGGCTCCACCAGCCTGGTCGATGCCCAACAAGAGGTCGCGGCCGATCGTACCTCGTTGGCCCGGCTCGCCGAGAGCCTGCGCCAGCTCAACCAGCGTATCGATGCCGACAGCTACAAGGTCATCGACGAGCGCTCGACGCGGCTCGAAGAGGCCAAGCTCGACGTCGACCATGTCGTGCTCCTCAGCTCGGCCACCAACGATGCGCGGGCCCTCGAGCTCTACAACGCCTATCGCCCTGGGCAGTTCGTGACCGCGGCGGAAGCCACGACGCTGGCGCTGATGACCACCGATCGCCCGGCCGATGGCGCCGTGATGCAAGCCGACTACGTCAATCTCTTGCGCCGCTCGGGCACCGTTCAGGCGACGGCGGCCCTGCTCGCGACGGTGCGTGACGTCGAGGGCAGCTACGCGCGGTTCGCCGCATTCCGCTCTAGCGGACAAGATGGAGACGTCGCTGCCTTGCTCGCGGTCTCGGCGAGGCCGGCAGCAGCAACCATCTTCCGCGAGGTCCGCCAGCTGGACGTGCCGCCACGTTATGCCGCGCTCGTCGCGGCCGCCGCGGCCGAAGCGGGAAAGACGTCGGAGCAAACACGCGAGGTCTTGCGCTACTTCGCCGAGGGCCGCCCCCCGCGGACCGCCGCCTTGCTCGCCGCGGTCGCCATCGCCTCGGGCCGCGAGCTCGATCAGGTCGCCGCGGCGCAATCCCGATTTATCCGCGCCGGCTACGGCCGGCCCGATCTCGCAACCGCCGCTTGGAGCCTTGGCGGTCGCTCGAGCCTGACCATGGCGAGCCTCGCGACCATCGTCGAGCTCGAGCGTGTGCCCCCGCCGCAACCGTAAGGTTTTGTCGGCTCCCACAAACGTGCTTAGTGTCGTGGTCGATGACGTCGTTGGTGATGAACCCGCGCATCTGGCCAGGCTCGGCCTATCCCCTGGGCGCGACATGGACGGGTGAGGGAGTAAACTTCGCGGTCTACTCCGAGCAGGCGACCCGCGTCGTCCTCGAGCTTTACCGCGAGCCCTACGACGCGAAGCCGTTCGCGCAAGTGGACCTCGCGCGCGAGCGGCCCGGCAACGTCTGGAAAGCGTTCCTCCCGGACGCGCGGCCCGGCCATCTCTACGGCTACAGGGCGTACGGACCCTACGAGCCGGCGGCGGGCCAGCGCTTCAACCACAACAAGCTCCTCGTCGACCCGTACGCTAAAGCGGTCAGCGGCGGCCTGCGCTGGGACGACGCCGTCTACGGCTACAAGATTGGCGATCCCACGGCCGACCTCTCGTTCGACGAACGCGACAGCGCCGGTTTCGTCCCGAAAGCCATCGTCGTCGACACCACCTACCCATGGGGCGACGACCGGCCGCCACACACGCCGTGGAGCAACACCGTCATCTACGAGGCCTCCGTGCGCGGCCTCACCATGCGGCACCCCGATGTGCCGGAGCATCTGCGCGGCACTTATCTCGGCGTCTCGTCACCGCCGATCATCGAGCACCTGAAGTCGCTCGGCGTCACCGCCATCGAGCTCTTGCCCGTGCATCACATGGTGCCCGAACGGCCGCTCGTCGAGCGCGGCCTCACCAACTTCTGGGGCTACAACACGCTCGCTTTTTTCGCGCCCGACTCGCGTTTTGCCGGCAGTGGCCTGGGCGCGCAGGTGATCGAGTTCAAGGCGATGGTGAAGGCGCTGCACCGAGCCGGCATCGAGGTGATTCTCGACGTCGTCTACAACCACACCTGTGAAGGCAACCAGGCCGGCCCGACTCTGTCGCTACGCGGCTTCGGTAACCTCCAGTACTACCGGCTCAAGCCCGACGAGTGGCGCTCGAACGAAGACTTCACCGGCTGCGGCAATACGGTCGACACCAGGCACCCGCGCGGCCTGCAGCTCGTGCTCGACAGCCTGCGCTATTGGGTCACGGACATGCATGTCGACGGTTTCCGCTTCGACCTCGCACCGGCCTTGGCGCGCGAACCCGTCGAGTTCAACCGCGATAGCAGATTCTTCACCGTGGTCCAGCAGGACCCGGTGCTCTCGCAAGTGAAGCTCATCGCCGAGCCCTGGGACCTGGGGCCGAACGGCTATCAAGTCGGTAACTTCCCAGCGAGCTGGACCGAGTGGAACGGCCGCTATCGCGATGCCCTGCGCAGCTTCTGGCGCGGGGATGCCGGCAAGATCCCCGAGCTCGCCTCGCGCATCTCCGGCAACAGCGACATCTATCACCACAACGCCGGCGTCGCGCCCGCGAGCATCAACTTCGTCACCGCGCACGACGGCTACACGCTGCTCGATCTCGTCAGCTACGAGCAGAAGCACAACGAGGCGAATGGCGAGGCCAACAAGGACGGCCACGACCACAACCTGTCCCGCAACTGGGGCGTCGAAGGTCCGACCGACAAGCCCGAGGTGCTGCGCGTGCGCCAACGCATGCTGCGCAATTTCCTCGCCTCGCTCGCCTTCTCGCAGGGAGTGCCTATGCTCGTCGCCGGCGACGAGATGGGCCGCACCCAGAGCGGCAACAACAACGCCTACTGTCAGGACAACGGCATCTCGTGGGTCGACTGGTCGCTCGCCAAGAGCAACGCCGATCTCGTGGCCTTCGCGCGGCTCGTGTTCCAGCTCCGCCGGCGCAACCCGGTCCTACGGAGGCACAGCTTCTTCACCGGCCGCACCGTCGAGTCGGGCGTCAAAGACGTCACCTGGGTGCGCCCCGACGGCGCCGAGATGAAGGACGAAGATTGGGCCAACGAGGAATGTCGCGTTCTCGGCATGTTGATCGCGGGCGAGTCCACGGAAGAAGTGAATGAGCATGGACACACGGTCGCCGGCACCACACTCTTGCTGCTCATGAACGCCGACGCGACCGCGTGCTCCTTCACCTTGCCCCAACTCCCAGCCGCCGGAACCTGGCGCAGCGAGCTCGACACCGGCGGTACCCACCCCCACGTCATCAGCGCCGCCCAGGTCAATCTCATCGAGGGCTCGCTCATGCTCTTGGTCTACGGCAAGCGAACATGAAGAACATGTCGACCAATCAAGCCAAACGCAGGAAGCCCGACCCCTCGCCGGTGGCGAATGTGCCGCACCACGATGTGAGCCGCATCATCCGTGGCGAGCACAACTCACCGCACTCCATCTTGGGCGCGCACCCGGTGCCCGGCGGCGCGGCGGTACGCGTCTTCCATCCCGACGCGACGAGCGCCGAGGTGCTGGTCGGCAATGACGTCCACGCCTGCGAGGAGATCGACGGCGGCTTGTTCGCGACCGTCATCGAAGGCGCGACGTTGCCGCTCGCCTATCGCGTCCGCTTCGCCTTCGCGACCGGCTCGTCGTGGGAGCGCGAAGATCCCTATCGGTTCCTACCGACGCTCGGTGACATGGATCTGCACCTCTTCAACGAGGGCAAGCATCGCACCCTGTACAACGTGATGGGCGCGCACGTGCGTGTCCTCGATGGCGTACAGGGCGTGTCGTTCGCCGTTTGGGCGCCGAATGCCCGGCGTGTCTCGGTCGTCGGCGACTTCTGCCACTGGGACGGCCGCATCTTCCCCATGCGGCAGCTCGGCAGCTCCGGTGTTTACGAGCTGTTCATTCCCAACATCTCGGCGGGCGCGCTCTACAAGTTCGAGGTCAAAACCCAAGCCGGCGCCATTCGCATCAAGGCCGACCCATTCGGACAGGCCATGGAGCTGCCACCCGGCACCGCATCGCGCGTCACGACCTCGTCGTACGTGTGGGGAGACGGCGCCTGGATGAGCGCGCGGCGCGGCAAGAACATGCACCGCGAGCCGATGAGCACCTATGAAGTGCACTTGGGCTCGTGGGCCCGCGTCACCGAGGAGATGAATCGTCCGCTCACGTACCGCGAGCTCGCGGTCAAGCTCGTCGATCACGTGAAGAAGCTCGGTTTCACGCACATCGAGCTCATGCCGGTCGCGGAGCACCCGTTCAGCGGCTCGTGGGGCTACCAGGTCTCGGGCTACTACGCGCCGACTGCCCGCTATGGCACACCGGACGATTTCCGTTACTTCGTCGACGTCTGCCATCAGAACGGCATTGGTGTCATCGTCGACTGGGTGCCCGCGCATTTCCCCAAAGACGACTTCGCGCTGGCGCGCTTCGACGGCACCGCGCTGTTCGAGCACGAAGATCCGCGACGCGGCGAGCACCCCGATTGGGGGACGCTCATCTTCAACTACGGCCGCAATGAAGTGCGCGCTTTCCTCATGGCGAACGCGCTCTACTGGTTGAACGAGCTCCACATCGACGGCCTGCGCGTCGATGCCGTCGCGTCGATCCTCTACCTCGACTACTCGCGCAAGGAAGGCGAATGGCTGCCCAATACCTACGGCGGCCGCGAGAACCTCGAGGCGGTGTCGTTCCTGCGCGAGCTCAACTCGGTGGTCTATCAGGAAGCGCCGGGCTGCATGATGATCGCCGAGGAGTCGACAGCGTGGGGCGGCGTCTCGGGCTCACAGGAGCATGGCGGCTTGGGGTTCACCTTCAAGTGGAACATGGGGTGGATGCACGACACCCTGAAGTTCTTCCAGAAGGATCCGGTGCATCGTCAGTTTCACCACGACGAGCTCACCTTCGCGATGATCTACGAGTACACCGAGCGCTTCATCATGCCGCTTTCGCATGACGAGGTCGTGCACGGCAAAGGCTCTCTGCTATCGCGGATGCCGGGCGACGATTGGCAACGCTTTGCGAACCTGCGCCTGTTGCTGGCGTACCAGTTCACCCGGCCCGGCAAGATCTTGCTGTTCATGGGCGCGGAGCTGGCGCAGGAGCGCGAGTGGAACCACGAGCAATCACTCGACTGGCACCTCTTGGGCGATCCGATGCGCCAGGCGTACTACCGTTTCGTCGGCGATCTCTGCGCCATGTACCGCGCGACACCAGCGCTCTGGCGCGACGACCACGACCCGAATGGCTACGTGTGGATCGACGGCGGCGACCGCCACAACTCGGTTTTGACGTTCGCACGCCGCACCGGTGACCAGCACGTCATCGTCGTGGTCAACATGACTCCCGTGCCGCGCACCGACTATCGCATCGGCACGTTGCACAAGGGTCATTACGTCGAGCGCTTCTCGAGCGATCGGTCCGAGTACGGTGGCTCGCAGGTGCCGACGCCTCGCGATCTGTGGACGGAAGACACGCCGTGGCATGGGCAGCCGCAGTCGTTGAACCTGCAGCTGCCGCCACTTGGATGTCTCATCCTCGAGCCAGCGGACTAACTAGTGGGCCGCCACTCGAGGCGGCACTAGGCGAGGTCGAAGAGCAAGAGCTCGCTGTCCTCGGTCGCGCTGATCTGCAGCTTGTCTTCCGAGCTGACCGCGAGGCCGTCGCCGGTCGCGAGCGCCAGATCGTTCACGCGCAAGCCACCACGCGCCACTTGCAACCAGGCGTGCCGGCCTTTGGCGATGGTGTGCTCGACCGTCTTTCCCTTGGCGAGCAACGACGCGTAGAGGCGCACATCTTGATTGATGTGGATGCTACCGGCCTCGCCGCCACGCGAAGCGACCAACTTGAGGACGTTGGAGCGCTCATCTTCGCTGAAGTGCTTCTCCTCGTAGGAAGGCTTGAGATCCTCGCGCTCGGGCAACAGCCAGATCTGCAGCAGGTGCACCTGCTGGTCAGGTGACGCGTTGAACTCGCTGTGGGTGACGCCGGTGCCGGCGCTCATGCGCTGCACGTCGCCCCGCTTGATCACCGATCCCGTGCCCATCGAGTCGCGGTGTTGCAGCGCGCCGTCGAGGATGTACGTGATGATCTCCATGTCGCTGTGCGGGTGCGTCGGAAACCCAGCACCGCCATCGACGCGGTCGTCGTTGATGACGCGGAGCGCGCGAAACCCCATGTGTTTGGGGTCGTAATATCCAGCGAAGGAAAAGGTATGAAACGTGTCGAGCCAGCCGTGATTGGCATGGCCGCGCTCGCCTGCTTTGCGAATCGTCAACATGGGCGATCCTCCTTGATGGAGGGGAAGATATACCGGTCCGCTGCTTAGTAAATCCGTAGTGACCCCAATAGCCGCCATCGATGACATGAATAGTGGCAAAAAACGCGCATTCCGCTCGAACTTTGAGGATACTCGCGACCGATGACGTCGATCGTCAGTGGCATTGCGAGCAAGGTCGTGGGGCTTGGGCCCAAGATCTCGGCGGTCATGTCCATCGTGCTCGTCTGCTTGGGCATCGTCACCGCCTGGGTCATCGGCGCGGATGCAGCCGACATCCTGCGGCGTCAGTTCATCACCCGCGGCCTATCGCTGACGCGCGCCATCGAGGTGACGGCGAACGAGTTCGTCGCCGCCGGTCGCCAAGCAGCCCTCGCCGATCGCTTGCGAGCCCTGTCCGATCTCGAGGCCGTCCGCTACTTCGTCGTCCTCGACGTTCGTGGCGCTCCGATCGCCAGCTCGTTCCCCGACCTCGTCCCCTCACCGCTCGTGCAGGCGCTGATCCGCACCGCCGACAGCGGCGTTCCCCAGGGTGACGACTCGGAGGTCATGGTCTCCGAATTCCGTATCCCCGACTTCGACGTCATCGACATCAGCTCGCCGGTCGACGCCGGCACCTTGCATGTTGGCCTCGACGTCACGCCCATCGGCAGGCAAACGCGCAACACGGTCATGCGCGTCGTCGTCATCTTCATCGTCTTCATTCTCATCGGCGCCGCCATCGCGATCCTCGCGGGACAGCTGCTCGTGCGGCCGCTCTACACGCTGATGCGCGTCTCGAACGAGGTCAGCGCCGGCAACCTCCGCGTGCAGGCGAATGTGGAGACGCGCGACGAATTCTCGATCTTCGGGGCCAGCTTGAACGGCATGGTCGGCAGCTTGCGCAAGATCGTCGGGGGCGTCCGCTCCGCAACCACCCGCGTCAGCGAAGCCGCCGCCGACATCGTCATGTCGTCGAAAGCGCAGGAGTCGGGCGTCTCCGAGCAGACGGCGAGCATCGACGAGGTGACGCACTCGATGGAGGCGCTCACGAGCACCGCGCACGCCATCGCGGGCCGCTCGCAGGATCTCGCGGGCCTCGGCCAGCGCATGTCGGACCAGCTCCGTGGAGCCACGGAAGCAGTGGAGGCGGCCCGCAGCGCCATGCGCGAGATCTCCGATCGCAACGACATGGTGAGCGCACGCGTCCAGGAGCTCTACGAGCACAGCCGCGCCATCATCTCGGTCATCGACATCATCGAGAGCATCTCCGATCGCTTGGACCTGCTGGCGCTGAATGCCGCGCTCGAAGGCGCGCGCGCCGGCGACGTCGGCAAGGGCTTCTCGCTGGTCGCTCAGGAGATGCGCCGCCTCGCCGAGAGCGTCATGAGCTCGACGCGCGAAGTGAAAGAGACCATCGCCATCATCGGCGACGCGACACGCGCTTCCTTGACGGCCAGCCGCGACAGCTCCGAGGCGACCAAACACGGCGTCTCCGAAATGGAGACGATGGTGTCGGCGACGAAAGAGATGTTCGAGCTCGTCGAGCGCGCCGTTGGCTCGGCGCGGCAGATCTTCGAGATCACCCAGCAACAGCTCTCGAGCTCCGAGCAGGTCTCGTCGGCCATGGGCGAGATCACGGCGGTCTCGACCAGCGCGACCGCGCTCGCACAGGAGGTCACCCGCGCCGCTAATCAGATGGCGGACATCGCGTCGCTCCTCGAGGCCGAGGTCTCGACCTTCCGCGTGGACAACGACGAGGCCTGACGGTCACCCCGGCGAAGGCCACCTTGGCACCCCTTCCGAGGCAACGCCTAGGGTGACCACCTCGATATCGAGGCCATGCGTATTGGACCTGGCCCACACCTCGAAGTCGTCCGTGGCCGCGACGTCAAGCTTCTAGGCCGCGTCGCCGAGGCGACCAGCGCGCGCCCGACCGAGCGCAAACCAAGTCCCAGGGTCGACGCCCGCGTGCTCGTCGTTGGCGCCGGTCCGGCGGGGCTCGCGGCGGCACTCGAGCTCCTGCGCCGGGGTGTCCGTGAAGTCGTGGTGTGCGAAGCAGCCGACCACGTCATGGGTCGCGCCGACAGTCTGACCTTCGCGCGCAAAGACGGTAGCCACGGCGTCGGCCAGCTCGGCGCGCAGATGGCGCCAGAGAGCTATGGTCCGTTTTGGCGGGCGGTAGGCGAGCTCGGGCTCGACGGCGAGAAGCGCCAACAAGCGCCACGCGTGACCTTGTTTCGCGGTGCCTCGAAGACGCCGATCGTGGTCGATATCGCGAACCCAGCTTCGTTTTACAAGGTCGAGCAAGCCCGCGGCGGCTCGCTGCTCGATGCGGGGTTGTGGGACGGCGTGCGCCGCATGATGGACGAGTGGAGCCGCAAGTGGCACCACCGTTTGCCCGACGCCTCCGAACATTGGGTCGGCGAGGACCGCCGGCGCTCCAGCTGGTTCCGCGACACCTTCGGTGACGGCGTCGGGGACCTCGCGGATGCAGAGCTCGCGGCGCTGTATTTCAAGACGCCCGAGCAAGCGAGCATCGCCAACGTCGCATCAATCACCGGCTGCGGCTTGCGCGGCGAGCATGGCTGGACGCTGCACGACGGCTTTGGCGCTATTGGACCGCGCGCCGTCGACCGCATCCGAGAGCGTTACGGCGCCGCCAGTGTCCGCTTGAACGCACCGGTCACCGCCCTCGAAGAGACGAAGAAAGGCGTGCGCGCCACGATTGCGGGCAAATCCGAGAGCTTCGACTACGCGGTCCTCGCCACGACCTCCGATGTCGCGGCGCGCATTGCCCCACCGAAGACCGAGGAAGAGCGCGCGGTGCGCGGCCGGACCTATACGCCCACGGTGAACGTGATCTTGGGCGTGCGCAACGCGCGCAAGGTGCTCGAGCGCTTCCATGACGCCGACGTCTACGGGCTCATCAACGCGCCGAAGCACCACGGGCCGAAGGACTTCATCACCAGCGTGTCGTTCCACTCGGGAGCGGTCGGTGGTCGCGTTCCGGGTGTCGACACCGTGCAGTGCATGGCGCTGGGCGACAAAGTCGAGAGCCTCGGGCTCCTCGACAAGTCGGCCGAAGAGGTCCTCGACCTGACGCGCGCATCCCTCGCGAGACAGATCCCAGGGCTCGCGGACGCCGAGCTCGAGTTCGCCGCGGTCGTGAAAATTCCGTCCGCTATCGTCGACTCACCCCCGGGCATTTCGGCGAAGATCCAAGCGTACAAGGAAAGCGTCGGTGGGTCGCGCATCGTCGATGCCGGCAGCCACTTGAACGTCGCTGATCGAGTCGGTGGCGCATGGCGCTCGGGGGAAGCCGCGGCCACCGCGATCACCAACATGTGCCTGCGCGGACGCGGCGAGGCGGTCGACACCATCTATCCGCTCGCACCCCCGCCGCGCATGCTCTCGCGCAGCGAGGCGCGCAGATATGACGCCGGCGCCTATGCGGGTGCCGCGGGAGTTTATGCCGGTTCGGTGAAGAACTGGGCTTCTTCGCTTGCCCACGGCGACCTCGGCGGGGCGGCGAGCGCGTACGTCACGGGCTGGGGCGCGTTCTTCTCCGGCGTGCGCTCGGCGGGACGTTTTCTGTCGCGTTAAAGTCGCTGGATCTCTTGCGACAAGATGCGCCGCGTGATCGCGATGGCGCAAGCGTAGGTCGAGTCGATGCCGAAGAAGCCCATGCTCTTCGATAGCAGACTCTGACGGCGGCTATACGGAGTATCGGACGCGTAGTGCAGCACGCCGACGTCGAAGTTCGTGCGCTCGCCGACGTTCACGAGCTCGTCGTTGGGGTGGCGGTTCGGATCGACCAGCTCGAAGATGCCCGAGAGGTACGGCCCCGCTTCCATCTCGAGCACGGTGTAGCCTTCGCGATAGAAGACACCCATGTACTCGCGATTCTGCAGGAAGGCGCTGCGCACGGTGAGCGCCTTCTGGTTGTCGAAGACCGTGCCGTAGCGAAGGTACGGGGCGACGTCGCCGGAGTTGAAGCAGTTGCTCACCATATAGGTGTTCTTCGAGTGCTCGTCCTGCACGACCTTCGAGATCATCACGTCGCCGACGCGGGCGTTGAGAGTCGCGGCCTTGCCCATGAGGTAGAGGCCACGGACTTCGCCGACGCCTTGGCCGACGCGCGATAGAAGCTGATAGGCGGCCATGCCCAGCGGGTAGTCGACGTTGATGATGACGGCGTTGCTCTTGCGCAGACGCTCGAGGCCGGGGATCCGCAATCGCGGATCGACGCGATCGGGCACCATCTTGTCGAGCTCGATCACCTGAGCGCCGACCTCGATGTGGCCCGGGTCGGGCACCGTGTAGATGCCGTTCGATTCGTCCCAGCGCTGGACGCTCTCCATGGAGCCGGGCGACAAGCGCAGGTGCGCGCGCAACACGAAGTAGAGGAGATTGGCGGCTTCGTCCGAGCCTTCGGCGACCGCGCGCTCGAGCTGACTCCAAACGCCGTCGGGGTCGTGCGCCTTGGCCGTGGCGAGGAGCTGCTCCTTGTGCTCGAGGGCATAGCCACCGAGGAGGTTTGCCAGCGAGTGAGTGTTCGAAGAGACGAAGTAGACCGGCCGCTTTTGCGGACCCTTGCTCGTCTTCAAGTAGACGGGCTCGATGCCGCTCCACCAGCGCTGCGTCGCCTTCTGGTAGTGATTGAACGAGCCGGCGAGCAGCTGCAAGCGCAGATCGAGGCGCATGCTCGCCATGAGCTTGAGACCGTGCGCCGCCGACTTGCCGAGCGCCTGTTTCAAGCGCGCGACCAGCTCGATCGGTAGGTCCAGCGCTTCGGCGAGACGCGCGTCGAGGTCCTTGTCACCAACGGTGATCTCGCCGCGGGCGAGCTCCTGGCCGACAGTGCTCTGCGCCAGCAGCATGTGAATCTTGTTCCATTCGATCTGGTAGGCGGTGAGGATCGGCACCAGATCGTCGATGTCCGAGGCGCTGGCGATGAAGGCGGCGAGCGTGCCCCGTCCGTCGTAGCGGTATGGCCGGCGGCGGCCGCGGGCGCTGACCCGTTGCCAATCTTGGATGTTGGCGCCGGCGGCGACGAACTGTTCCTCGGCTTGGCCGAGCAGAACGCGCCGCACGTCCGACATGGATTCGGGCACGCGGCCGGCCGCGTAGCCGAAGGCGGAGATGTCGGGACGGGTGTCCTTGGCGCCCTCGTGGAGACTCGAGTTGCTGTAGATGTGCGCTTCCTCGAAGGAGCGGACACGGACCTCGCCGCTGCTGCGAAGCAGCGAATAATACGTGCGAATGTAGAGGTCGATCTCGTCGCTGCTGGTGTCGGGACGCTGTCGTTCCACTGGATCTCGAATGCCTTCTAAGGGCGGCTATGTGCTCTCAAAAGCATGCTCTGTACACGCTTGGAAGGCAAAAGCGCAGCGCCTACATCGGCACACAAAATGACGTTTCTGTGACACCCGCCCCGCCCAAAGCGGGGCTTCGAAGGACTGAATAGAAGCCCATTTTGTAGCGTAATCAGTATGTTGGAGGTACGATCTCCACGGGGAAATGGGTTGTGACAATTGCGTGACGCGATCGACAAGCGGATTGAGCTCCACGACAAGCATCACATCGAGATCAAGCTCGACTACGCCATCGATCCGAGCGTCAAACACAACCGCTACCGCGTCGAGTGTTTCTTCTTCGTGCCGCAGTCGCTCGGCGTCAACGATCTGTCGTACGGCCGCGCGCAGTTCTATCGCGCGAGCCAGGCGTACATTCGCTTTCGCACGCCGCTAATTGCTCTAGCGGCCCTCGCGTCACCAACGAACAAGGGCTCGCCGCTCCTCCGCATGAAGGCGAGCCTCGAGAAGCTGCAAGAAGATGGTCACGACGAGAAGCACGCCAAGCGCATTAGCTACGAGCTGCGACTGCTGGCCTGCTCGATCCGCGCGAGCTTGCGTGACCGCGTGAAGGCCCTGATCGGGCAGATGGCTGCCGCGCGCGAGAAGATCGTCGCGGTGGCACGCGTCGACAAGTCGCTGCGCGCGGTGAACGAACGCAACGGCCTGATCGCGGTGCCGAGCGACGGGGATATCGCGCCATTCCCGAACGACGATCAGATCACGCGCATCGAAGTCGGCATGGATGTGTTGCTGCAAGAGCTCGCGCCAGTCATTGGCCAGCTTCGCGACTTCGGCGTGCACCTGCAAGACAGCGTCGTGCCCGAGAGCCTGCGTCGCGACTTCACCAACGTCGACGAGTACGTGAGCCTCACGGTCGAGCACTACATGACGTCCTTCATCGAGGAGCTGGACAAGCGCGAGGACGACCGCCTGGCGGCGATGCGCGCGCACGTGCGCGACATCCTCGTTGCCGAGCAGAAGCGCCGCGCCTCCTTGAGCTATCCCAGTCCCACCAGCGAAGCGCCGCTCGACCGCGAGCACTTCGTGCACCGCGCCGGCATTCTCAAGAAGTTCGCGATGTCGTGCTTGTTCCTGACCATCCGACGCCGCGAAGAGGGCCGCGCTTGGGCCGACATTGCCGCGTCGCTCGGCGCCGGCGTCGGTATGACCGCATCGCTCATCCTGACGGCGCTCAACGAGAAGGCGCTCGCGGTGAACAGCCTCGCCTTCTTCACCGCCACCGTGCTCGCCTATGCGTTGCGCGACCGCATGAAGGAGTGGGCGAAGCGCTACTTCGGCGCGCGCGTCACCCGCTGGGTTCGCGATTACATGGTCGACATCGTCGACCCGACGACCGGCGAGCGCATCGGGCGCTGCCGCGAATCGTTCGTCTTCGCCGGGGACAAGATCCCGAGCGAGATCGCCGCCATCCGCGAAAACAGAGTCGACAACCTGCTGCCGAAGGGCTCACCCGAGGTCGTCCTCAAGTACGACAAGCACATCGAGCTCGAGGCCAAGCTCATCCACGACCTGCACGGCCGCCTGCACGACATCAACGACATCATCCGCTTCAACGTATCGAGTCTGCTCGTGCGGACGGATGACCCGGTACAGACGGTTCACGCCTACGACGAGGAGAGCGACAGCGTGAAGCTGGTCGAGTGCCCGAAGGTCTACCACGTGAACTTGATCTTCGCGCTGCGCGACGAGCAGACCGGCCGCGCGGCTCAGCTCACGCGCATTCGTGTCATCGTCGACAAGGGCGGCATCAAGCGCATCGAGGAAGTGCGGGCGAACTGAGCCGCTACGCCAGGTCGGCGCGCTCTTTTTCCAAGCGCTCGCGATAGTAGGTGGTGGCGAGGTCGATGACGACGCGCGTCTCGGGGCTCGAGAGCTTCGCGAGCTCGGCAAGGCCGTCGTCGACCTGCTTTTCGAGCCAGGCGAATTCGCCGCGGCGCAACCGCGGCACCTCTTCGAACGCTTCATCGATGCGATTGCAGCGCGCTGTGACCTCGAGGCTCTCGGGCAGCGGCAGCTCGTAACGTGGGCTCAGACGATCGAGTGCCTTGCGCAGCACCCCGCCGAGAGCAAAGGCGCCGCCCAGGACGAGAGCCGTGCTGAGCGCCGGGGGCAGCGCCGCCAACACGCCAGGCATCAGCAAGTACGCGTTGGCAAGCACCAAGCCGCCGATGGCGAGGACGGTGACCCGGCGTGTGCGCGATTCGTCCTCGCTTTGATTGCGGACGAGCGCGTCGAATGTACGGCGTTCGGCGGTGGTGAGAACCTTTGCAGCCGTGTCGGCGGTGACGGTTTCCGCGGACGCGCCAAGCTCGACGCGCAGCTTCTGCGCGATGATGGGATCGATCAGGCGCACGTCACGAAGCGGGATGGCCGTAGCAGTGCTGGCGAACACAGGAGCTCCGAATGATGCAAGGCGGCGATGTCGTGTCTCGGAGTGTTTATCGGGCCCGCGGACCTCGAGGTTCGCGCAAGATCTGCTTTCAGACCTGACGTCCAGGCACTTGTGTCCGCCATAGCGGACTCGTGCGCCAAAAAAAATGGCGCGGTATCTTCCGCGCCATTCGTGGATCTACACGATCAGTTGTGCGAGCCGGAGCGTCTTAGCGCTTCGGAAGAATCGTACAAGCGCCTGGGCCGCAGAAAACGACCTTCAAGCCGAATGTAGCGACGTCGAGAACACGTTGAAGCGTGGTGCGCGGCGTCTGTTCCGAATGCGACGAGCATTGCTGCATAGCTCTAACCTCCCAGATCGCAAAACCAACTATCGGGACCCACGAAACGATCGCTCGGAAATTTCCTAGCGACTCTCAAAACATAGCGCATTTGTGACAATGCGCAAGTTGTTTCGTCACATTATCGTCACAGAGCGACGATTGTCCTGCCACAAACATATCTACGTCTCACTTTTTTTGGTTATTCACGTGAAAAGGCGGTGTTTTTGACGGCTCGCGTCACAGGCAGAGCACACCTTTGTCCACAGGCAAAAGCGCTTTCCAAAGTCATCGTCCTGTCACATGTTATGAGGCATGCGCAGAATGTCCCATGTTTTCGCGATGTTAGTGGCTGTGGCTGGTTGCGGGCGGGCGCCAGACGGGCCAGCGCCCCGGGTCATCGCGGTGCCGGTGGAAGCCCGCCCGGTTGCGGTGTTCCTCGACCGCGAAGTGCGCTGGGCGCAAGACGCCTATGTGAAATCGGTTCACGACTGGGGCCACCAGCTGGTCGACGATGTCGCCAACGAGCTGCGCGACCACGGCTTCACGGTGCTGACGAACCGCCACGATGAGCATGACCTCGCGCTCACCTTGCGCGTCGCCGCCGGCCGCACCGTCATGGACCGCGTCAACGTCGCCATGGGCATCGCCGATGCGCGCTCGGGAGCCCTTACCGGCCAGAGCTCGGTTGCGGCAGGGACGCCCCACTACGCCGCGCGCGTGCTCACCAACGAGCTCGTCGCCTCACCCGCGCTCGACCACGTCGTGAAACGCCGCGCCGAGGAGCGCGAGCCCCCTAGTAATTGATGCGCAAGCGCAGGATGGCGGCTGCCTGCGTGGTCGGCCTGAGATCGACGACACGCGCGACCCGAGCTTCGCCGATCAATGTCGCGACGACGTTCGCCCCCGGCGCGGTCGGCAAGCTCACGGCGCGCTCGTATTGAAGATTGATCCCGGTCGTATGCACGCCACGTCGCTGCGACGGCGCCATGGACTCGCGGTCATGGGCCGCGAAGGCGCTTACCGCGACGCGCTCGCTGGCAGCGTCGAGCCCACGGCCAAGCTCGATACCCACCTCCGCGCGGTGGTTCGCTCGCCGGCTGTTCGCTGACCCGGCAAATGGGCTCCCCGCACCGGTGGCGGTTGCGTTCACGATGACGGCGAAACGGGCATCGGCCACGGGCCCTTCGAGGCGCGCTTCCCCGGAGATCACCGAGCGTCCGTGCATGCATCGAGGGTCGGAAGCGGTGACGCCGCCACGCAGGTGAGCGCCGAGGCGAAGGCCGCCAACTTCGGCTCGGGGAGCCAAAGCGGCCACCATGTTGCAGCCACTGACCACGCCGGTCGGCAAGCCGAGCCCGGGGTCGCCGCCCGACCGCCGATACGTCATGTCGCTCTGAAAGGACGCTCCACCGAGCAGCAGCTCGGCGCGAGCCAAGCCCTCACCGACAGGGATCGTAGAGGCGCCAGGCGCACCAGCAAGCACCGGGTCGCGGATCCAAATGCTTTCATCGATGTGCCGGCGCAGCTCGATCATCGCCTCGATCATCGGGCAAGATAGGCGGCGGGTTGTCCGCCAGTGCCGCGCCAGCACCGCAGGCTGCCAGCGGTGGTTGACGAACCTAGTGCGCTGGCGTACAAGCCGCGCCTTCCGAAAGGCGGCATCTCCACCACGCCGGGGATGCTCGCGTCACAAAGAGGTTTCGCATGGCGACGGATACCCAGAAGAAGCAAGAGCTCGTCGAGAAGTATCGCACCCACGGCACCGACACGGGCTCGCCCGAAGTCCAAGTGGCCCTGCTCACCGAGCGCATCAACGGCCTCACCGAGCACTTCAAGACCCACAAGAAGGACCACCACAGCCGCCGCGGCCTTCTGCAGATGGTCAGCCAGCGCAAGCAGCTCATCGAGTACCTGAAGCGCAAGGACGAGAACCGCTACAAGAAGCTGATCGCCGGTCTCGGCCTGCGTAAGTAAAAAGCTCCGACGACCTGTCGTTCGATTCGAGCCTCGGTCACCTGCGGTCAAACGACTGCCGGTCGCCGAGGCTCGATGCGTTTTCATAGGTCGATGGGAGCGCTCTCCAGCGGTACGCCGATGACGATGACGTGCTGAGTAGGGTCGCGGGCACTGGGCTCGGCCATGGCAGCGGTAAGCGTGAGCCGACCAAGATGACGCTCGAAGCCGCTGCGACCGCAGGCTTCGACACCCACGAGCCCAACGAGGCAGAGGAACGCCAGCCGGCGACGGCGGCGGTCGAGCAGCGCCGCGGCTAACATCAACGGGGCAAGCCAGCCGCTGTCCGCCATCACGGGCGTGCGCTGCACGGTGATCAAGAGATTGCGCCGCGTGCTCGCGGCGAGATCGATATCCATGTACGCCATAGCGGTCTGCGGCCCTGGTCTCTCGGCGAGCGGCGTGGCTGGATCGTCGATTTCACCATCGCCGTCAGCGTCGTCATAGACCCGCCAAAGGAGCGCCGTTCTCGTGGGCACGTCCCCCTCGAGCAGAAAACGCAAGCCGCGGAGATGCGCCGCCAAGGTGCCGTTCGTGAGCTCGAGCTGGAGGATCACACGCTCGTTTGCGTCGAGGCTCTGGGTCGCGGTTGGCGAGGCCGCGCCGCGGGTGAGCCGCAAGATGCTCGAGGTGCAGGCCGTTTGGCTGCCAGCGCAAGGGTCGGGAGCCTGGCAGCCGCTCGCGACATGCGCGCACGTAAGGTCGGGGCCGCAGCCATCGCTAGTGCAGCCATCCCCGTCGTCGCAGTCGCTGTCGCCGCAGCAGATGGGGGGGCCCGGCACCGGCGCGCTGCAGCTGTCCTGAACGCTGCCGCCGCTGCAGCTCGTCGCGCCGCTGCTCGCGCAAAGGCCGGTGCCACAGGTGGTGCCACTGGGGACGAAGTCTTCATCGGCGGCGCCGCTGCAGTCGTCGTCGACACCGTCGCAAGTCGTATCGTTCGCCGCGGTGGGAACACATGTCGCCGCCGTGAACAACCAGGTGTCGGCGACATAGGTGACGCCACCGACGCGGCCACCAAAGCTCAGCATGCCGCCGAGGCCGGCGCTGTAAGCCATGCCGCCGACCTCGCGTGCACCGGGTGTCGGGGCGATGGTGAACGACGTCCAGATGCCCGTCGTCGGCTCGAAGTCGTAGGTGCCGTCGACGACGTCGGTACCAGCCTGACCGCCATGCAGCAGCATGCGCCCGAGCACCGGATCATATTCGGCGGCGCAGTACGCCCGAGCCGACGGCACATCACCGCCGACAGTCGGGGTCTGCCAAGCGTTCGTCGCGACGTCGTAGTAAACCGTATCGCCGATCATCACGGAGTCGCTGGTCTCACCACCGAAGATGATGAGTCGCCCAGCATCGGTGTCGTAGGCCGTACAAGCGGCATTGCGCGGCGATGGTGGCGTCCCGCTCGGCGTGAGCAAGCTCCAGGTGGCGGTGTTCGACTCGGCATTGACGGCGAGGGCCCAGAGCTCGTTGAAGCGCGACGCACCGTCCTGGCCACCGAAGAGCAAGAGCCGTCCCAGCTGCGGGCTCCAGTGCATACGCGTGTCGCGGCGCGGAGTCGGACGCGTCACGCTGACGGTTGGCAGCGACCATTGATCGCCCGTCGGGTCGTAGAGAGCGGTGTCGCCCAAGTAGGTCTCGGTCGGATTGATCACTGGACCCGACTGGGCATAGCCGCCAAAGACGACCAGAAGCCGCGCTAGCGGGTCGTACCCCAAGGCGTGGCGGTCACGCAGGGATGGACGGGAGGTGGTCGCCGGGGACAGGTGCCAATCGGCGTCCGCGGTGCCGTAGTAAAGGAGGTCGTCGCGAAAGCGCGTCGACACATTGTTGCCGGACCCGGAGCCAAAGCCCCCGAAGATGAAAATGCGCTGCGACCCGGCGGCGTCGACCGTCACGGCGCCACACGAGCGTCGATCGGAGGGTGGGTTGGCCGGTGAGAGCGGCGACCACGTTTGCGCGGCCGCCAGCCGGGAGGTGAGCATGACCAACGCCAGGCCCATGCCGAGCAACCCCACGACGCGACCCATCACCCCCTCTTTGTACCGCATTGCGTCGCTCGACGCGCGCGGGGTCCAAGAGCACGATGCTTTGATCTTGCCAACGGCAAGTCAGCTGGACTAAGTCACGCCCCAAGCAAAAAGCGTAGATAGAACCTGACCGTTACCAAGTTTTAGATCCAGAGCCTCATAAGTTACGCACGCGCGAAGTCGGTAACGGAAGACAATCAGGTGATAGGCGTGACTTCGAGGCAGCCGTGCTCCCCGCGTACCCCGCGGTGATGGAGCGCGAAAGAAAGCTTAAGAACATGAATACCAATCCGCATGGCGTCGGTCCTCTCGGCGTTGTCACTCAGTCCATCGAAATCGACGGCAAGACCATCACCTTCGAGACCGGTAAGGTCGCGAAGCAAGCTTCGGGCGGCGTCGTTGTCCGCTGCGGCGGAACGATGGTGCTGGTCACCGCGCAGGGCGCCAAGGAGCCCAAGCCCGGTATCGACTTCCTCCCGCTCACCGTCGACTACCAAGAGAAGATGTCGGCCGCCGGCCGCATTCCTGGTGGCTTCTTCAAGCGCGAAGGCAAGGCCCGCGACGAAGAGACCCTCACCTCGCGCGTCATCGACCGCTCGTGCCGTCCGCTCTTCGCGGAAGGCTGGGGCTGCGAGACGCAGGTCATCGCCACCGTGTTCAGCGCCGACCCGGCCGCTCCGGCGGACACGCTCGCTCTCTGCGGCGCCTCGCTGGCGTTGACCCTGAGCGACATGCCCTTCCAGGGCCCGATCGCCGGCGTTCGCATCGCGCGCCTCGACGGCACCTTCATCGTCAACCCGAGCTTCGAGCAACGCGAGAAGGCAGACCTGAACATCTTCGTGGCGTGCAGCCGTGAGGCCATCGTCATGGTCGAAGGCGGCGCCCGCGAGTGCAGTGAGAAGGACGCCATCGAGGCGCTGCTCCTCGCGCACAAGGAGTGCTTGAAGCTCATCGACGCGCAGGTGGCGATGCAGAAGACGGCCGGCCGCCCGAAGCGCGCGCACACCCCGCCGAAGGTCGACGAGGCCCTGGTCGCGAAGGTCACGCAAATCGCGACCCCGCACCTGAAGAGCGCTTACGCGAACGTCGAGAAGCTGCCGCGCTACGCCGCGCTCGACGTGGCGAAGAAGAAGATCGTCGAAGAGCTCGTCGCCGGCGACGCAACCCTCGCGACCCGCGGTGGCGAGATCAGCGCCATCTTGGGCGACGTCAAATACAACATGGTCCGCAAGATGATCGTCGACGACAAGCGTCGTCTCGACTCGCGCGACAACGTGAAGATCCGTCCGATCACCTGCGATGTCGGTGTGCTCGAGCGGACGCACGGCTCGGCGCTCTTCACGCGCGGCGAGACCCAGTCCATCGTCACGGTCACCCTCGGCACCCGCCAGGACGAGCAGAAGATCGACGACCTCATGGGCGAGCGTTACCGCAGCTTCATGCTGCACTATAACTTCCCGCCCTACTCGGTCGGTGAGACCAAGCCGATGCGCGGCCCGGGCCGTCGCGAAGTCGGTCACGGCGCTCTCGCCGAGCGTGCGCTCTCCGGAGCCATCATGAAGGGCGACGATTTCCCCTACGTCATCCGCATCGTCTCGGACATCACCGAGTCGAACGGCAGCTCGTCGATGGCGACGGTGTGCGGCGGCTCACTCGCGTTGATGGACGCCGGCGTGCCCATGAAGGGCGCGGTCGCGGGCATCGCGATGGGTCTCATCAAGGAAGGCGACAAGATGGCCATCCTGAGTGACATCCTCGGTGACGAGGACCACTTGGGCGACATGGACTTCAAGGTCGCCGGCACCAAGAACGGCATCACCGCCATTCAGATGGACATCAAGATCTCGGGCGTCGATCGTCAGGTCCTCGAGACCGCGCTCGAGCAGGCTCGCCAGGGCCGTCTGCACATCATCGAGCAGATGGAAAAGGCGATCGCCGATACGCGCGTCGAGATGTCGAAGTACGCGCCGCGCATCACGACCTTCAAGATCAAGGTCGACCGCATTCGCGACGTGATCGGACCGGGCGGCAAGGTCATCAAGGACATCGTCGCGCGCACCGGCACGCAGATTAACATCGAGGACGACGGCAAGGTCAGCGTCGCTTCGACCGATGGCGAAGCCGCGGCTCGCGCCATCAAGATGATCAAGGATCTCACCCAGGAGCCGGAAATCGGCAAGCTGTACATGGGCAACGTCCGCAAGATCACCGACTTCGGCGCCTTCGTGGAAATCTTCCCGGGCACCGACGGCCTCATCCACATCAGCGAGCTTGCTCACCGCCGCGTCAAGCGCGTCGAGGACGTCCTGCAAGAGGGCGATGAAGTGCTGGTGAAGGTCATCGGCATGGAGAAGGGCAAGATCAAGCTGTCACGCAAGGCGGCAATCGAAGACGAGCAGCGCTCGGCCGAGCAGGCGTCTGCTCCGGCGGACAGCGAAGTCGCCGTCAACTAGCGCAACCGCTACTTACAGATCCGAGGCCGTCGTGGTGGCTCCCAGCCAGCACGGCGGCCTTCGTGTTTGCGGAGCCAACCGCTCAAGGAGCGATCGGGATGGTCCGTGATAACGGAGATACGCCGTTTCCGTCGAAGGCTTCAACGGCAACGAAGTAACGCCCCCCCTTGGACAAAGCCCGCAGCTCGAGCCGCGTCTGCTGATGCGCCCAGCGCTGATAGGTCGAGTAGAGCCTGTCCGCCGCGATTCCCCAGCGGACGTTATAGCCGACAACCCCGGCAACCGGCTCCCAAACGATGACAGCATTGCGCGCGTCGTGCTGAAGTTGGGCGCTCACGAGCTTCGGCGCAGCCGGCGCCGGACCATCGCCGTTGCCGAAGACGCGAAGCTCGGCGATGGCGACGTGCTCTCCGGCGGTGTGGCCGTGCCGGTAGCGTACCCACCGAACCCGCGCGGGTCGTTCGAGCTCGATGTAAGCATTCGGGCGATCGCGATCACGCTCCACGGTCGCGAGCCGCGTCCACTCACCATTCGCCATGCCCTCCAGCGCGAACGTCGTATAGACGCCCGGTCCATTGGCGTAGGTGTCCGCTTTGACGTCCGCGTAGTCGACCTGCACCGCGCGCACCGTCTTGACGGCGCCCAGGTCGACGGTCAACGTCGGGCTCGGCACGCGCTGTTCGGCGAGCCAATACGTGCGTGGATCTTCGTCGGTGGCCGGGTGCTCCCTTCGGTACGAAAGCAACATCCAGCCGGTGAAGGTGCTCTCCCCAGGCGCGAGCTTGCGATCGGGTATGCGGTGGGGAAAGTCGCCGAAGCGCGTGTCGACCCACAGCTGTCCGTCATCGTGGAAACCAGCGGGGAAGAGATCGATGCGCCGCTCGAAAGGCCAATTCAAGCCGACCCATGCCGTCCCGGTGCTCCAAAGGTTGCCGTGCGCATCCTCGAAGGTCGAGCCGTGGCCGGCGCCGGTGACGAAGCCGCCGGGCTTGTAAGCGACCGGGTTGTACGGCGCGTACGCGAACGGCCCCAAGGGTGAGGACCCGACGTATACGCCCGTGGCGTAGACATTGTGCTCCGTACCGGGCGCGCCGTACTGGAGGTAATAGCGGTCACCGCGCTTGGTCATCCAGGCGCCCTCGAGAAACGGTCGCGTCTCGGCATCCGCGTGATCGCGGCCAAAGCGCTCCCAACCATGGGCCGGCGGGTCGAGGTTGATGAGGGGCGCGGTCCGCCCAACGAGATCGGGGACCGCGAGATCCACCTGCACCCCGTACAGCGGAAATAGGTTCGACGAGCCCCAGTACAAATACGTCTTGCCATCGTCGTCGCGAAACAACGCCGGGTCCCACGGACCAGTGGGTGGCCCAACTCTGGGAAGCACCCGCGGCGAAGCGCTCCAGCGTCCCGACGCCGGGTCGTGCGAGGCAAATAGCGGCGTCGGTGCCATCGCCGACGGCAACATGAACAGCGTCGAGTCGGTGGCGAGCACCGCGGGTGCTACCGGCTGTTCCGCCGGCCAGCCATCCGCTTTGACGAACCGCCAGCTCGCAAGATCGGTCGACGTCCAGTAGCCGTCGGCGAGCGTCGCAAACAGATAGTACGCACCGCGGTAGCGGACAACGACCGGGTCCGCGCCGGTCCGGTACGAGATGCCATGGGCACGCTGCTCGGGGCTGTAGCGGTAGTCGAGGTCCACCGGATTGGCCCAGGTCGCCAACGCCAATGTCAGCCATGTTCTCAGCGGTGCCGGCTGACTTGATGACAGAACCAACCCGCGCCGCATCTGTTAACCTCTGTTCATGACGCGTCTCACCGACGGCAATGCCACACACCGACAGTTACCTACATCGAACGACACGCAGAGCAATGTCCTGCGACCTACCGCCGTCCTGCAACCTGCGGTCAATGTGGCGGCACCCACATCTCTGGGCGACAGGGACCGCGTGAGCAATGAGCGAACGACGGTAGCCGACTTGCCTGGACGGGTCGCAACCGGTCTGCCCGGCGAAGGCGAGCCCGAGGGTGAAGCTAGCGATCACCTCCCCCGCCTCGGCGACCAGTGGGCCACCGTCTTCGGCAACCACGACGGCGAGACCACCAACCGCTTGATGCGCCGTATCGCCATCATCGAAGCGACGCGCAACGAGCTCGAGAGTGGACGCGGCACCGGCGAAACGACCGGCGCGAACAGCCTGCCGGCGGGTGAGCTCACACTCAACGGCGACGGCTCGATCACCACGCCCGGCGGTTACACCGTCCTCAACGACGGCGGCCACAACTGGCGCATCCGCGAGCCCTCGGGCCAGGAACATCGCATCTGGGGCGACCCTCACGTCGACGAGAACAACGACGGCCGTGACGATTGGCACTTCAATCGCGACGCGAGCTTCATCCTCCCGGACGGCAGCAAGGTGTACTGCAATACCAGCAAGGTCGGTGACTACGGCGGCGCCGCGGTCACGCTCAGCGACCAGCTCCACGTGCAATATGGTGCCTCGCTTGGAACCATGGATGTTCGCAATGGCGGACCTGGAACGCTGAGCAACAACGGTGAGACCTTCGATCACCGCAACGCTGACGGTCAGATCTTCGTGCTCGCGAACGACAGCCGTTTCGTCGCCGGCAACAGCTTGGGCGATCTCTACGATCGCGGGGGCGATTTCACCGCCGATATCAACGCGTCGCAGCGCGGCGTCATCAGCGACAACGCGCGCATCGCTCTGAGCCTCTCCCGCGAGAGCGGCCCGATGCGTTCGGCGCGCGACTACCGCGAGATGCGCGAGGAGAGCGGTGTCGGCTTGCCGCGCCTCACGACCCTCTCCGAAGGGGTCCAGAACGTGTACGCCAACACCACGACGCGTCGCCGTGAAGACGAGGAAACCGTCGACGATGTCGTGCAGAAGCCAAAACGTCAGGTGTCAGGCGTAGGCTCGACCTGATAGGTTCGAGGTGACGTGGTTCGTGTCACGAGAACGAGGGCTGGCGACGGGCTGACCGCGGATACCGGCGGCCGCGTACAGGTGCGCGCCGACGCCGGCGTGCCGGTCCGCGAAACCCGGCCGCATCCGCGCCATACACGGGGCGTTCAGACCGCGCAGCTCAGGTTGGAGACTCCGGCACCGTCCGCCTTAGTGGACGACCGCCCGTACGAGGTACGTGACGCCGAGGAGCGTCTCGCGCGCGCCGTCGGTCTTCCACCCACGGCACGGGGTCCAGCCGTGCTCGGCCGTGTCGCGGGGCAGCTCGACGTGCTTCGCGAGCAAGCCCAAGAGGCCGAGCGCGACATCGCACGTATGCGCGCAGTGCTCGATCGCGAGCCCGGGCTCGCCGAGCGTTTCCATCACAACCGGCTCATGCGCGTCCCCCTCGCCAACGCGATCGACCGCGCCGAAGAGGAGCTCCGGCGCGTCAACGCGGATCCCTGGGCGCGGGAGCGCTATGGCCCCGAGCGCGAGGCCTTGGTCGAGCGCGCACGCCAGCAGCTCCGCGACGCGGAAGCAGTGGTCGCCGAGGTTCGCCCGCTCTTTGGCAGCCTCGACCCTGACGCGGTCATCGCGCGCGCCGAAGCCGTCATGCAGGGTTACGAGGACCTGGGGCGCGGCCTCGCCTATGCCGTTCGCACGCACGCGAGCAGCCCCGAGGTGCGCCGGCTCGTCTTCGAGGAGAATCTGTTCGGTCGTGCCCTCGACGCCTTCGACGCCGGCCGCGCTCTGGCCCGGACGTCGCGCGCCAACGACATCTATCTTCACGCCGCCACCGGAGCGCAGGCGATGGCGCTCAACGGTGTTGGCGAAGCGATCCGGGCGTTCGGCGCGGAGACCTGGCCGTTGGTCACCGAGCACCGCGTCGTCGAGCGCTTGGCCGCCGTGCAGCGCGATCTCGTCGGCAACTGGGAGGGCCTGTACCAGCATCGCTTCGAGCTCACGCCCGACCAGAACGGCCTGACCCAAGCGACAGTCCAAATCTTCAATCGCCTGGCAAGCCCGGAAGATCCGACCTTCTACGTCCAAGGCAACAAGGGCGTGCTCGCTCCTCTGCAAGCGCTCATGGAGCTGCCGCCGGGTCCGGTGCGCGACGAGATGGTGGCGCGTCTGCGCCAAACCGAGCTGGTGCACACGCTCTTTCAGCGCATGGCGACCCGCATGAGCGACGGTGGCGGCGGCGGCCTGCAAACCTCCGGCTCGTCGCAATTCGGCCCGGTGGGCGAGGCACTCAACGCGCTCTTCACCCAGGTGCCCGAGCTGCGCGACACGTTCTACGAGCCCCGCTACAGCATTCGGCTCCCCGAAGAGGTCAATCGCCTGCCCGCTCGCTGGAGCATTGCCGATTGGGTGCGCGCCAATAACGGCTGGGACGCGCCGTTCTGGACCTACGACGGCTTGCAGAAGGGGGCCAACATTCGCGCCTTCCAAGAGCTAGCCCCGCGCCTGTAAGGTCCTGGGGTGAGTCATCAGATTTCCCACGCGCGGCGGGTCGCCCACGAAGTTTTGCTGCGTGTCCTGCGCGACCAAGCCTTCGCCGACCGCGCGCTCGACGCCGCCCTCGACCGTTCCGGCATGGACGAGCGCGACCGCGGCCTCGCCACCGAGCTCGTCTACGGCACGCTGCGCCAGCAGCAACGTCTCGACTTTTACCTAGGGCAGCTCGCCGAGCGGCCTTTGCGCAAGCTCCATCCAGCGGTGCTCATCGCGCTGCGGCTTGGCGCTTATCAGGTGCTCGAGACGCGCATCCCCGCGCCGGTCGCCGTCAACGAGACTGTCAGTCTCATTCGCCACAGCCACAAATTCGCGACCGGCTTCACCAACGCCTTGCTGCGCAAGCTCGCGACGCTGCACGAGCGCGGTGAGCTGCCGCGCCTCGATGATGTCTACGAAGATCCGATCGATCAGCTGGCGGTCTCCGGATCGCATCCGCATTGGTTCCTGAAGCGCGTGGTCGAGGAGGTGGGCATCGACGAAGCGCGCGAGCTCGTCGCCGCGAACAATCGGCCGCCGCCGCTCTCGATACGCGTGAATCGGTTGCGAGCGAGCCGCGAGGACGTCGCACGGGCGCTCACCGACGCGGGCGCCGAAGTCGATCTGCCCATCCACTTTCCGGAAGGTCTGCTGGCGCGCGGCCTCGGCCATGTGCGCAACGTCGCCGCCTTCAATGACGGACACTTCACCGTGCAAGATCTCGCGGCGCAGCTCATCGGCGAGCTGTGCGGTCCAGCTCCGGGAAGCGTCGTGCTCGATGTTTGCGCCGCGCCCGGTGGTAAGTCGACGCACCTCGCCGAGCTCATGGACGATGAAGGCACGGTGCTCGCGGTCGACATTCATCCCGGGCGGACCCGCCTGATCGCCGACGCCGCGGCGCGCTTGGGGCTCAAGTCCGTTGTGACCGCTGCAGCGGACGCCTCCGACCGCGCCCTGCTGGTGGAGAAGCTCCAGCAAGCAGCCAAGACCCGCGAGGTCGACCTCGCTTTGGTCGACGCACCTTGCTCCGGCATGGGCACGCTAAGGCGAAATCCCGAGCTACGTGGCCGGCAGGAGAGCACGATTCCCCTGATGACGCGTCTCCAGGACTCGATCATGGAGAGCGTCTCTGGGCTCATCAAGCCAGGTGGTGCCCTCGTCTACTCGGTCTGCACCATCACCCGTGAAGAGGGCGTGGAGCGTATTGCGGCCTTCCTCGAGCGCCATCCCGAATTCGTGCCGGACTGGCCTTTGCACAACCACGCGTTGGACCTGTTCAAGAACATCCACGAGGGGCCTACGCCGTTTCCGTACTTCCGTACGTGGCCGCAGCGCCATGACGTCGATGGCTTCTTTGCGGCGCGGCTGGTGAAGAAGTAAGTTCGAGGAAGATGTTCCGAACCGCGTTCATAGGCCTCGCGACGCTGATCTGGGTCCCCGCGTCGGCCCAGGAGACGGGGTCTCACCCGCCGGTGCGCGGAACGATTCCCATGCTGATCAACGCGGCGGACGAGCCCGACGCGGTCTCCGGCGAAGCGCCTGGGTCGGTCGCGGAGCTGCTGGCGCAGGTCGCCCTGCAGGAGAGCGAGCACGACGTCTCCGAGAGCCGGGGTCGCTGGGCAATGCGCGAGCTGCTCGCGTTGGGGTTCGCGCAGAGCGACGGGCTCGAGGCGCGGGTCGCGGCGGCCCTCGCTGCCCGTGAAGACCGGTTGCTCCTCGATCAGATCGTGTTGATGCGCGAAGACGCGTGGCTCGAGGGGTTCGAGCGCGCCCAAGCGCTGGCGTCATTGCGCCCATTCACCACGCATCAGGTCGCCCGCGTGCCCACCCAGGGCTACGACATTCCCATCGTCGACCACGAGCTCGTCGACGCCTGGATCGATTACTTCACCGGCAAGGGCCGCTGGTTCTTCGAGCGCTGGCTCGGGCGCAGTGAGCGCTACATTCCGATGATGCGCCCGATTCTCGAGCAATACGGCATCCCCAAGGACCTCGTGTACCTGGCGATGATCGAGAGCGGCTTCTCCGCTAAAGCGTACTCACCCGCCGCCGCCGCGGGCTACTGGCAGTTCATTCCCGGCACCGCGAAGATCTACGGCATGCGCATGAACGCCTGGGCCGACGAGCGCCGCGACTTCGTGCTCGCGACCCACGCCGCCGCGAAATATCTCTCGATGCTCCACAAACACTTTGGCGACTGGCATTTGGCGTGGGCCGGCTACAACGCCGGCGAAGGCCGTATCGGCCGGGCACTCGCCAAGACCGGCGCCAAGACGTTCTGGGAGCTGGTCGAGCAGGACGCTTTGCCACGCGAGACGCAGCACTACGTTCCCAAGATCATCGCCGCGGCCATCGTCGCCAAGAACAAGGAGCACTTCGGCTTCGCGCGCTACGACGCTCTGCGGCCGCTGTCTTACGACGAGATCGAGGTCACCGAAGCCTTGGATCTGAAGCTCGTCGCCAAGGAGCTCAACGTCGAGCCGGAGAGCTTGCGCGAGCTCAACCCGATGCTCCTCTACGACATAACCCCGCCGGGAAAGCCGCATGCACTGCGCTTGCCCGTCGGCACCGCCGAACGCGTCAAGACATGGGCAGCGGCGCTGCCGCCGTCGCAGCGGCTCACTTACGCGACGCACAAGATCGCCAAGGGTGACACGCTCTCGTCGATCGCCAAGATCTTCAACACCACCTCGCAGATGGTGCAGGACTTCAATCACGTGAAGAGCGCCAAGTCGTTGCGCGTCGGCCAGGAGCTCATCATCCCGAGCCTGCGCGGCATCGCCAACAAGGACGCTGGGCCGAAGGGCGTGGTGAGCCCCTCGCCATCAGACGTGGCGAAGCTCGCGGCGGCGACCCCGACCGCCGCCGAGGCGTCCGCTACGACGGCCAGCCTCCCCGCGAGCAGCAGCCCCGCCCCCACCACCGGTCAAGCTCCGCGGACGTCGCCCGCGTCGCTGCAGAAGACACCGCCGCCGGCCGCTTCGAACGATCCCAACGATGTCATCGTCGCCGCGATCTTGGCGCGCAGCCGCGAGCCGGGCGCGACTGGGAACCCTCCATCGGCCCGTCCGCAAAAACCGATTGCCCCTCAACCGCCCCCGAAGGGCAAGGCCTCGACCCACGTGGTCGAAGCCGGTGACACGCTCTGGTCGATCTCGCAGAAATACGGGGCCACGGTCGCCGACTTGAAGCGTTGGAACGGCATCCGCGGAAGCGGCATCAAGGCCGGCGACAAGCTCAAGATCTACCAGTAGCCGCGGGCAACAGCGCCGCGACTCGCGGATGCAAGAGCGCGAAGTGCGCGAGCGCCAGCGCGATCGAGGTCGGAATCGCGAGCTGGCCAATCGTCATCACGACGGCAGGCAAGTCCGCTGGCGCGGTGTCGCTGGCCCAAGCCGCGAGCGGCCTGCTGGCGAGCGCCAGCGCACAGGCCGCCATGTGAAAACCCGTGGCGACGACGTGGATGATGTACTCGGCACGCGGAATCCCACCCAGGTCGCGCCGGCTGTGATCTTCCTCGAAGAGATCCCAGACCATCGCGAAGAAGTCAGCAACGATGAAGCCGGCGATGGCCCACAACCAGACACCACTCACCGGCACCACGAAGAGGCCATAGATGGCGGGCACCGCGAGAGACGCGCGCAGGGCATGAATGACGTGCTCGCGTCGCGAGTCGCGGCGCTCGTGCAGGCGGAACTTCCAGATGTGGAAGTAGACGCCGTCGATGAAACCGAGGATGCCGACCAGAGACATGAGCACGACGCTCGGTAGGGCCAGCGCGGTCATTTGGCCGGAAGAGAAGAGACGCGCGGGCGCGGTGATGGGAGCATCGCGCGCACCGGCTCGAGGTGCTGCCACAACACGCCGGCGCGCCCCCATGCACGGTCGTGGAGCCCGAAGACGGTAGGCCGCGCTTCGGGGAGCTCGAAGGTTCCAAAGATCCGATCCCAGATCATCAGAGCAACTCCGTAGTTCATCCGATCGCGATCGGGTGTGTGATGAACCGCGTGGCAGTTCGGGGAGGTGAACACCCGAGCGAGCCATCGCCAGCGCCGCCTGGGGAAGTCGATGTTGGAATGGTTGAAGGAGTCGAGCAGGAGAATTGGCAGGGCGAAGCCGAAGGTGAACACTTCCGGCGACAGACCGAGAGCGTAGGAGATGAGCACGACACCGGTCAGCTTTAGCGTTGCGTCGACGAGATGTGACCGTCCGCTCGCGAAGACGGTCAGCTCCGCGGTTGCGTGATGGAGCTTGTGAAAGTGCCACATGAAATCGAGGCGGTGCTGCGTCCAGTGGTAGGCCCACAGATAGAAGTCGAGCACCAAGAACCCGACGATGCCCTGGACGAGCGGGTGCACGCCGTGGGCGCTCATGCTCCACATCGGCGTTGCCCAGCTCAGGATCCGTGGGATTACGAAAATCGTCACCACGACCGAGGCGAGGCGCTTGAACGAAACGAAGGCGGCGCTCTTGAGGTTCTCGTCGCTCACCGCGGCGTAGTCCGCGTGGGGAACGAGCGCTTCCACGCCGAGCAAGACGAGCACGGCTCCTATCTGGACGAGATTGTGCGCGCTGTGGTCGAGGATCAGCGGCGCGACCAGCGAGGCGAGCACGAGGGCAAAAAGGGCGCGCGGGTGTCGGCGCTGCAGGGAGCTACCGCAGCCGAGCAGTACGGCCGCTCCGAGCAAGAGATAGACGATGACCATTGGGGATCCGTGGAGCGCGTCCCGGCGCGCCACTGGCCACGAACCTTAGGAGGGCCACCATCAACGCGCAATCGCGCCCCCGGTGACATGCCGACGCTCTAAAGCGGCGGCCGGAAGATGGTCGCCCGCTGTTCGTAAGCCACCAGGTGGTTGTCGAAGCGGACGGTCTGGGGAAGGGCCCGATGGGCGCTGTTGCTGTTGAGCACGGTCATGGTCTGACCGTCGGTCCGCAGCAGGAAGGCGGCGTGCTCGTTGTGCGGCCAGATCACGACGGATCCCGGAGGCGCAAGCGACCCCACCGGCATGGGCACGAAACCACTAGCCACCAAGGCGGCGCGCAGGACGTCAGGCATGGCCATCAGCGGCTGCAGGGTGAGGCTCAGGTGGGGAAAACCGACCTGGCTCAACACGCTCGCGACAAAGCTCGCGCAGAGGCCGCCTTGATTGACGGGATGGCTGGCGAATTCGACCGGGATACCGAGCTCGGCGCTGCGGGTATAGGTCACCGAGCCGAGGAAATTCGTGGCGCGCTGCAAGGCAGCTTGGCCGATGAGGGAGGTCACGCGGGGCTCCACCTGGGTGTGAGGCCGGAATATCGGCCGCCCCGAGCCGCCGTTCACCACATCGATGCGTCAGCGCTTCAGCGGCGCCCATCCGCCACCACGGACACGGCAGCGATACTCCGCCTTCAGCTCGCTGCGCGCATCCTCGACCAGCAACTCGCACGGGTCGAACCAGTGCTCGGTGCGCTTGCATGCCCGCAGGGTCGGCAGGTCACCCGTGAACTCGGGGTTGTCGGGACAGCGGTGATGCCACAATGCCCAACGCGCGGGCGCTTCATCGAAGCCCAGGACTTCCTTGATGCCGCCGTTGCAGTTCGTCGCGACGACGACCACCGCGGGGAGACCGTACGCTTTCGCGGACGCAGGCAAGGCGATCACGACGTCATGGTGGAACTCGCCCTGGGACCAATGATCGAGCAGCTCGTAGCCGCCGATGCGCGTGCGTAGGCTCTCGAGGAACGGGCCGAGGAGACCTTCGGCACAGAGCTCGTCGATGAGCAATGAACCCATGCTCAGCATACTGCTGGAGCCGGATTGTGGTTCCGAAGAGGAGGGCTAGTCGTTGGCTTGGGGGCCAGGATTCGCGCGCTGAGCACAGCCACCCTGGAGGCGCATGACGCACTCGAGGAAGGTGACGTTCTTGCGGGAGAGGAGCGCGGCAGCCAGGCACCGCATGTAGGCGCTCATTCCGAACTCGTGGATGATGGTTGGCGCGTTCACAACCAGGTTCCGCGTCGTAATGAGACCGTGCATTGATACACCTCGACTACAAGAAGAGTATCGGCGGAAACCTCAATTAGGTTGCGACAGTACAAAGCCTTACAGCTGCATACATTCGCGCCCGACAACCTTCTAACCCGAAACGGCACATTCGTCGAATTTTGTGATTAAAAATCGGCGAGATAGCCCTAGCCGCGGCGTACCTAGATCGATCCGACACCACCTGACAAGGGCTTTTT
>JBGGMJ010000009.1:0-52499 GCA_041288095.1 Myxococcota bacterium | reverse complement strand
GATTGCCGATTGCCGATTGCCGATTGCCGATTGCCGATTGCCGATTGCCGATTGCCGATTGCCGATTGCCGATTGCCGATTGCCGATTGCCGATTGCCGATTGCCGATTGCCGATTGCCGATTGCCGATTGCGCGTCCCTGCGGGACGGACCGCTGGTGCGGTCCTTGGGATACCTCGTGCTGCGACCTCGGCGTGAAGCCCCGGGCTAACGCCCTCGCGGGTGCGGGCCTCACGTCGAAGCCGCAGCGGAGGTAGGCGAAGCATGAGGTTTTTGGACACCCTCGGATTGATCGCCCCTACCACAGCCGCAGCGCTCCGCGACCGATGCGATCACATCTGCGCGATGCTCGAGCGCTTTCGCTAACGGCCCACGCCCACAGCCCCTCCGGAGCCGGTACCGGAGGGTTTTGTGCTTGCCACAAAACCTGAGGAGCGGAAGGCGCAGGAGGGGCGATCCGCGAAAGTGCCGCTCACCGATTGCCGAGAGCCGAAAGCCTATAGCCAAACACCCAAGCCAAGAAGCCACGTCCCCAAGTCGAGCGCCCAGTCCCTCTCCCACCCTCCTGACAAGGTCACGCTGGTCGTCCGACTGAAGTACATGCGCAGCGCCGCAAGCCCCCCGACTCGCCACCCGTTGATGCTGCCGAAGCCGCCACCGCCGTAAAGGAACAGCTCCGGGACGATGGTCCAGACATCGTAGGCGAACACGACCCCCGCCGACGTGAGGCCGCGCGCGAAGCCGTTGCCGATTTCGGGGATGCCGTCGTCGGCGACACCGAGCCCAACCCCACCGCTGGCGCGGACGCTCATGTACTGGAACAGGCCGTAGTCTGCGCGCAGCTCGAGACGCAACTCGGCGAAACCCTCGTCGCTGTCGCCGCCGCGCCCGATGCCGATCAATGGGCCCAAGGCGAAGTCGCCGCTGTCCGCTCGAGCGGGTAGCGCCGCGCCAAGCAAGAACATCGCGAGGGCGAAAGCTACTGCACGTTCCACGTGGTGCCCGTGGCGGAGTCCTTGATGGCGATACCCAGGCGGGCGAGCTCGTCGCGGATCTCGTCGGCGCGCTTCCAGTTCTTGGATTTACGGGCTTCGAGGCGCTCGTTTACCAGCGCCTGAATGGCGGTGGCGTCGACACCCTTCTCGCCCTGCTTGCGCTGCTCGATGCGGTTCAAGACGGTGCGCGGGTCTTCGCCGAAGATGCCCAGACATTCGGCGATTGACGATAAGCCGCTGCTGGCGGCGCGCAAGGTGCGTGCGTCCATGTCGGGGTCGGACGGCTTGTCGAGGATCTCGTTCACCAGCTTGAAGACCTCGGAGATGTCGCCCAGGGCCTTGGCGGTGTTGAAGTCGTCGTCCATCGCTTGCTCGAAGCGCGTGACGATGCCGGCGACCGAAGGCTCACGCAGGGCACCCGCGGAGACGCCCTTGTCCGCCATGGAAGACAAAGCCGAGCGCATGCGCTCGAGGGTGCCGTAGATGTAGACGACGCGTTGCTCGGCCTCGCGCAGTGCCGCGTCGGAGAAGTTGATGGGCGAGCGGTACTGCGTCGACAGGAGAAACCAGCGAACGGCCTGCGGGTCGATCGCCTTCAACACCTCGCGCACGGTGAAGAAGTTGCCGAGCGACTTCGACATCTTCTCGTCGTCGATGTTCACGAAGCCGTTGTGCAGCCAGTAACGGGCGAACTGCGCGCCGTTCGCCGCTTCGCTCTGGGCGATCTCGTTCTCGTGGTGCGGGAAGGTGAGGTCTTTGCCGCCACCGTGGATGTCGAAGGTCATCCCAAGATGCTCGCGGCTCATCGCGGAGCACTCGATGTGCCAGCCGGGACGGCCGGGCCCCCATGGTGTCTGCCATTGCGGTTCGCCGGGCTTTGCGCCCTTCCACAAGGCGAAGTCCATTGGATTGCGTTTGTGCTCGCCCGGCTCGACGCGCGCTCCAGCCTGCATGTCGTCGAGGTTGCGCTTGGCGAGCTTGCCGTAGGCCGCGAAGCTCTCGACCGCATAATAAACGTCGCCACCCGACGCGTAGGCATTACCCTTGGCGATGAGCTCGCCGATCATCGTGATGATCTGCGGCAAATGCGTCGACACCTTGGGCTCGACCGTGGGCCGGATACAACCCAACGCGTCCATGTCGGCCAGGTACTCGACGACGTAGCGCGAGCTCACCTGCTCGGGTGTTTGCCCGAGCTCGTTGGCGCGCTTGATGATCTTGTCGTCGATATCGGTGTAGTTGCGCGCGTAGGTGACCTTGTGGCGACGCTTCAAGTAGCGCACCACCACGTCGAACGCGACCGCCGAGCGCGCATGGCCGATGTGCGCCATGTCGTACACGGTGGGACCGCAGACGTAGACCTTCACATGGGCCGGGTCGAGCGGGACGAACGGTTCCTTCTTGCCACTGAATGAATTGTAGACCTGAAGTGTCGTCGTCATCCGCTCTCGTTACATTGCGCTACGCAGCGTTCGCCTCTGGCTGCTGCTGCTGAGTTTCCAAGAAGATGGTTCGCAGCTCGACGGTTACAGACTGGGCGTGACGTTGTGCATCTTCCGACAAGCCTTGAATTGCAACCAACAAGCTCTCGAGCCGCTCGGCCAACAGTAGCGCTTTTCGGACGTTGCCGTCAGCAGCAACCGCACCGCCGGCCTTCTTGGGCTGCGGCTTGAACGCGTCTGGGTCGATCTCGCGGAAGCGCTTCATGACCTCGGAGCGGGTCATCGGGCCTTCGTCGGCGTCGAAGGCTTCGTGACGGATGTTGTCGAACTGCTCGTCGCTGACCTTGGCCTTCTCACGGGCGCGTGAGAGCAGATCGACGACGTCGAGGGGCGGCAGCTCGCGGGCGATGGGCGCTGACAGCGCCTCGGGCTCGTGATCGCGCAGGAAGGAGTAGCTGCGCGTCAGCTTGTTGGCCGTGTCGGGCTTCATACGCAGCTCGTTGCGCACGTAGGCCTCGAAGGTCTTGTAGCCCCACTGGGCGTACTGGCCCGTCTCCCGCAGCTTGGTGAGGCGGTCGCCCAGGGCAACCCAGGAGGCCTTGAAGTCACGCGCCGCGCTCAAGCAAGCGTGACGATCACTGCCCGGGGGGAGCTTCGCCAGAAGAGCTTCGATTTCGGCTTCACCACGACTGCGACGACGTTCCATGTTTCAAACCTCGCGTTGTTGCGAGAACGAACATAGATCGCGGGCCCGACAGATCGGGCTCGACCACCAGCGGTTGCACGGGCCGAAACCGCGGTTCATGGTGGCTGCGTGTCCCGTCTCGCCATAACCGTCGCCATCACGGCTCTATGCGCCTGCGGAGGCTCATCGGGGGGTTCCTCGAATCACGACGACGACCCATCGGGTGATGACGATTGCGTCGTGGACGTCTGCGGCGTGTGTGACGGTGACGGCGGCAGCTGCGTACCGGAGTCAGCGATCAACTGGGTCCTGCAGGTCGAGGGCGCAAGCCTCGGCGTCTTCCCTCTCGTGCGCGGCGTCGGCGGGGCAAACGCGTTGGTCGAAACAGCCGGGGGCGTCGTGCCCGGCACAGCGCTCTACCAGGACATCACCCTGACGCGACTCGCGAGCTACGACCTGTCGCTCACGAGCTGGCGCACCGCCATCGAAGAAGGCGAGCCCGCCACCAAGGATGCGACGCTGACTCTCGTCGATGACGAGCTCGGCGTCATCGGCCGCTGGAGCTTGAGCAACGCATGGCCCAGCGCGCTCGAGGTCACGCCGGCCGCGCAAGGCTTGCGCGAGACGGTGGTGCTCACGCACACCGGCTGCCGGCGCGCTTTCCCTTAAGGTGAGACGCGCTGGATGCGGTCGCAGACCAGCGTGACCGTCTCCATCAGGAGGCCGGTGGTCTGGTCGGTGAACACTTCGAGGGTGCTCGGCCAGGCGTTTTCGAGGTGATAGCGAACTACGGGCTCGCCGGTCGTGTTGTAGCCAGTGAGCGTCACCGACTTGATCGCCGCCGCGAGGTCACCGAGCTCGACGGCCTCGCGCCAAGCATTGAGGGTCGTGTCGGGCGAAAACGCCCGCTTCAGGACGACGTCGCGCGCGCGGGTCTTGCCGGGCACACGCCTGACGACCAGCACGCCACCGGGACCCGACGAAGTGCTTTCGATGACTTCGCTGTAGGAGCCGAGGCTGCTGACGCTCGACACCACTGCCAGCTCATAGCCGTCGATGGTGATCGAGAAACGCGCCGCCGTAACCTGCGCCGAAGCCGACGATGCGACGGCGCTCACCACGAGAGCGAACCCCAGTGTGAGCGCCAGCCGCATCATCGTCGACTCATTGACCGGCGAGATTGATGACGACGACCTTCTTGCCGATGGTCGCGCCGTCGACGCGCTCGAGCACCAGCTCGGCGATCTCGGGAGTGGCCTTGAGCACGGAGTGGTCGCGTCGCGCCTCGACCTCTTGAACGATGCCTTCGTTGAGGCCGGCCAGCGAGGCGATCTTCTTCGCCACCGCGCCCTTGCCCTTGAAGCCGTCATCGAAGCCGACATTCACGCGCATACGCTTGAAGCCATCTTCGACCACGTCGATCGCCGGGATGCCGGAATTGACCGGCGCGACGCCATTGGCGTGGCTGGTGCTACCCTCGCCGCCATCGGCGGCAGGGGCCGGTGACGCACCCGGCTCACGAGCGAGCAGCTCAGCCGCGTCGAGCGTCTCCATGTACGTACCGTTGTCACTGCGCTCGCCACGGCCGCGACCACGACGGCGACGGCGGCGACGACGCCCGCCTTCACCCTCGGCGGAGGCAGGGCCGTCCACACGTGGTCCGCTACCGCGGTCACCGCGGGGCTCGCTGCCACCACTGCTGCTGGCGCTGCTGCGCTCGGGACGGTCGCCACGCGGGGGACGCGGTCCGCGATCGCGTTCAGGTCCGCGATCGCGTTCAGGCTCGCGCTCACGTCCCGGTTCGCGATCTTGAGCGCTGCGGCTGCGGCGCTCGGCGTCCGACGCTTGGGTGTTGAAGTACGACTTCAACAGATAGGCAACGATTTGCGACGCCGTCGCGCTGCCCAGAATCTCTTGGGCCGCGGAAACGTGCTGTCCGATCTCGGCGACTGACGCCTTCTCGGTCAATTCCTTCATGATGCGCTTACTCCGTAAGGCGATTGCTTCTTCTTCAGGCGGCAGCTTCTGGGTGGTGAATTTGATCCCGAAGTCCCGCTCGAGCTTGGTCAACGTGCCCAAGCCCATCCCATCGACCAAGCTGACCGCGGTGCCCTTCTTGCTCATGCGGCCGGTGCGGCCGACGCGGTGCAAGAAGACCTCGGTGAACTCGGGTAACGAGTAATTAACGACGTGCGAAAGGTCCGTGATGTCGATGCCGCGGGCCGCGATGTCAGTCGCGACCATGTAGCGCAGCTCCTTGGCCTTGATGCGGCCCATCACGCGCTCGCGCTCTTTCTGCTTCAAGTTGCCCGACAGCGGCTCGGCGATGAAGCCGGACGTGGTCAGGAACTTGGCGATCATCTCGGTCTCGTTGCGCGTGTTGCAAAAGATGATCGCGCTCTCGGGTTGCTCGCGCTCGAGCACGTACAGCAGCTGGCGCGGCTTCGGCATCTCGGGGACCACGTGGAAGACGTGGTTCTCGATACCGTCGAGCGAGAGCTTGTCGCCCGAGAGGTCGACGCGCACCGGATCGCGCAAGTACTGCGCGGCCGCCTTGGCGACTTCGTACGGCAGCGTCGCCGAGAACAGCATGGTCTGGCGCGTCTTCGGAGCCATGCCGAGCATGGCGGTGACGTCATCCCAGAACCCCATCGACAGCATCTCGTCGGCTTCGTCGAGGATGAAGGTCTCGAGCTCGGAGAGCGACAGATTCTTGCGACGCACGTGGTCGAGCAAGCGACCCGGCGTGCCGACGATGATGTCGACGCCCGCCTTGAGCACGGCGATTTGCCGGCCCATGGGAACGCCGCCGTAGACCGCCAGCGTCTTCGTGCCTTTGCGGGCCGCAAGCTGCCGCAGCTCGGCGGCGACTTGGTGCGCCAGCTCGCGCGTTGGCACGACCACCAGCGCGCGCGGATGCCCGGGTGCGCCGCTGCCCGCTACGATGCGGTGCAGGATGGGAATGCCGAAAGCGCTGGTCTTACCCGAACCGGTCTTCGACTGGACCACGAGGTCCAAGCCGGCGGCGGCATCGGTCACGACGCCACATTGAACCGGCGTCGGTGAGGTGTAGCCCATGTCCGCCAAAGCACCCTTGATGTCGTCGGACACCGGGAAGTCTTCGAAGGCACGGGGAGCGGTTTCGGGAAGCTTTGCGAAATCCACCGCGGCGGTGTCGAGATTCGGCGCCCTCTTCTCGCTGAGGGCCGGAGCGTCGAGGTCGTCACCGGATAGGGAGTCAGTCTCCGCGTCGGTGGACGTCGCGCCAAGTTGCACGTCTGTCATAATTCCCTTTGTTACACGTAGCCCGCTTGTAGAAATTCTTCGGGCTGTCTCAACGCCTCCACCGGGCCGGCGCGCTCACAATTTCCGCGGATTGCACCTGCAAACCGGGGCGCGCAGCTCTCGGGAAGCTTCGAAAGAGTACGTGAGCCCCCAACGACTAGTCAACCGCTAAAACGCCCAAAAACTCGGACAGTTGGGCGGATTGCGTCATGACGTACGTAAAAAGGCCTATTCGAGGGGCACAACGAGGCGCAGCGGCTCTTTCTCGGAGACGTGATCTTTGCCCACGTCGAAGCTCTTGGTGACCGGCTTGCCCGGCATCTCGTCTTTGTACGGGATGATCTTCACGGTGTGGGACCCGAGCTTCACCCGGTGCTGGTGCACCGGGGCGTAACCGATGTCGTGGCCGTCGAGGAACACCTTGGCCGAGGTCGAGCCCTTCGCGCCTATCGAGACGTAGCCGTAGCCACCGACATCGCGGACGGCGGGTGGGGCCTTCGCCGGTGGGCGCGGTAGGCCTTTCGCGGGCGGCGCGCGATCCGCGACCGGCGGGTCGGTCGTGCCGACCTGGGGCCGGCCGGAGGTGGGCGTGGCGGGTGGTGTCGAGCGAGGCGGGTCGGCACTGGTGGTGATGGTCGGGGGGGACGGCGGCGCGGGGGGTGGCACGGGGTTACCCACGATGGGCGCCTTGGTGCGCTCGCCGAACAGGCCACTGAAAAGCTCGATTGGTGTCTTCTGCTTCACCGCGGCGAAGACGACGACGATGGTCGCGGCGAAGGCGGCGGCGCCGATGGCGACGGCAAGGCCACGACGGGGGGGGAGCGGATCAATCTCGTCGGTCGGCCTCTGGGCCGGTGGCAGCGGCTCGAGCTTGACCGGCGTCAGTGCCGAGTAGATGGCGGTCGGCGCGGACGTGCCGTGCGTGCCCACGAAAGCGGACGCAAACTGGCTCTGTGCCAAGATCTCCGTGCGACCAGCGGGCATCGCGGGCACCACCGCGTCGCGAGCGTCGACGCAGTCGCGCTCACGGATCTCCTGGTAGCGCTGCGTCTTCTCGCGCATCTCTATCTCGTCGTTCGGATAGAGCTGCTTGAGCAGAGCCTTGGTCTCGCGCGGGCCGACGATGCTGCGCTCTTGGATGCGGAACGGCGCCAACGCATCGGCCAGCTGAGCCGCGCTCTCGAAGCGATCCTCGGGGTTCTTCGCGAGACAACGCGCCACGATATCGTCGAGCTCCGGCACGACCTGCGCGACGCTCGACAAGCGCGGAGCCGGCTGATTCACGACCTTGTCGAAGATCGAAAACGCGCTCGAGCCGTCGTACAGGCGCTCACCCGACAGCAGCTCGAACAGCACGATGCCGAGCGCGAAGACGTCGGTGCGCGCGTCGACCGCCGCGCCGGTGACTTGCTCGGGCGCCATGTAACTGAACTTACCCTTGATGACGCCCGCGACCGTCTCGCTCGACTTGGCTTCCGCTTTAGCGACACCGAAGTCGATGACTTTCACCTCGCCGTCGTGGTCCAGCATGATGTTGTGCGGACTGACATCGCGATGGACGAGACGCATCGGCCGGCCGTCGGGACCATGGGCGTTGTGCGCGAAGTCGAGCGCCTCGGCCGCCTTGGCGACGACGTAACAAGCGATACTTACCGGAAACGGAATGTGCTTGGCGCTACAGGCTTTGGAGATCGCCTTCAGGTCGCGCCCCCACACCAGCTCCATCGCGATGTAGAGCGCGTCATCGATGCGGCCGAGCTCGAGGGTTTGTGCAATGTTGGGGTGCACGAGCTGCGCCGCCAGCTTGGCCTCGTCGACGAACATCGGAGCCATGGTCGCGTCGAGGGCGACGCCGTCGAGCATGCGCTTGATGGCGATGATCTTCGAGAAGCCGCTTTCTCGTATTTCCTTCGCTCGATACACTTCGGCCATGCCACCGGCGCTCACCCGGTCCAGGACGATGTATTTGCCGAACCGCATCGGGAACTGATTGAACGACATGGCCCGGTGCCTTCGCTTTGCGAGCAGAAACAGCGAGATTGGATTACATCCTCACTATAGCAGGGACGGCAAGGGAAGACGTGAGCACACGCACGACTACATGCCCGACGAGGGTTTCTGCGTTCGTCGCTTGGGTCGTGGCGGTCGTCGCGCTGCCGGCCCAAGCCGCCGAAATCGTTGTCATAGGCAGCCCGACCGACAATGCCTCGCCCGCCGCCATGGCCATCGTCACGAGCGTCCGCGGCATCGTCCTCGATCATCCGTGGCTGGGCCTCGCCGAGATCGACAGCGCGCTGGTCTCGGGCTCCGATACACGCGAGCCCCTGCGCAAAGCGACCCGCGACTTGCGTGCGGCGCGCGCGAAGTTCGACGACCTGTTGATCGACGAAGCCGCGAAGCTCGCGCAGTCGGCGTTGACCGGCTACCGGGAGCACTTGGCGCAGGCGAGCGACCTGCGCTCGCTCGGGCGCGCCCTCGAGCTCATGGGCGCGATTGCGCTCACGCGCTCGGACATCAAAGCGGCGAGCGAGGCCATCGAAGAAATCCTCGCCTTGAACCCCGAGGCCGCGCCGAACCCGGAGATTTACAATCCGCCGATGATCAAGCGGTGGCAGCAGATCGCCGCCCGCTATAAAGGAGGCGGCCGCGGAACGCTGGTGGTCGAGGCGCCGCCTGGCGAGGCCGCGGTGGTCGAGGTCGATGGACGCTATCGCGGACTAGCGCCGCTCACCATGAAGGACGTGCTGCTTGGACAGCACTACGTGCGCGTGAGCAGGGCCGGCAGTCTCCCGTGGGGTCAGCGCGTCGCCGTCGGCAAGAAAGCGGTGCGCGTCGCGCCGCAGCTCACGCCCTTGAAAGAGGCGGCGGCATTCGCGGCGGCGCGCGCCAAGGCTTGGGACCCGAGCGCCGAGACGCGCAAGCAAGGCCTGCGAGAGCTCGGCAAGGTGTTGCATTGTGAATACATCGTCCTGGTCTCGACGACGCCGCGCGACACCATCGGCGCGCCGGCTCTCACCCCGGTGCACGCCGAGCTCTATTCGGTCACCAAAGGTCGCGTCATGCGCAGCGCCGACGCCGCGCTCGGCGTCCGCCCTGGCTCGGCGCCGCCGCTAGCGCGTACCTTCATCGACGCCCTACTCCCCGCCGCGCCGACCGCCGTGCTCACCGGCACCCAATCCGTGCTCGGCGAGCCCGATCCCGTGAGCGCCGCCAAGCGCGAAACGGCGTTGGCTTTGCGCGCCGTGGCTCAGAACGATGTCCGCGAAAGCGTTCCGATGGAAGAGGGCTGCCCGAGCGACGCCACCTGCATGGCGAAGGTGACGGGGGAAGCCGATGCCGTTTACGCCGCGAAGGTTTCGCCGAGCGGCCGTGACGCCAAGGTCGAAATGGTGGCGTACGTCGGCAATCACAAGGCCGGCGAGATCAGCGTCGACCGGGTCCGCAGCAATGATGAGCCACTGGTGCTCGCAATCGCGGAGCTCGTGAGCCTCGCGTATCTGGAGCTCGACGACCGGCGCCTTGCCGGCGACATCGTGCGCACGGTGCCGAACGTGCCGGCGAGTCAGGGGCTCGCGCTCACGCAGGCGGAGAAGCGCAGCAGCAGGCGGACGGCGGGCTTGATCACCGCTGGAGCCGGCGCGGCCGTGGCGATCGGCGGGTTCGTGCTGGCGGGGCTTCAGGCCAAGGTGCTGGATGACCCGGGTAGCAGTGGTGATGCGAAGAGCAGCGCGCGCACACTCGGACGCGCGGGGATCATCGGCGGCGGAGTTGGGGCGGCGGCGTTGATCACCGGTGGGATTATTTGGTTCTTGGCGCGGGATCCGGCGGAGGGTTCCGAGGAGCCGACCGCCGAGGTCCGCTAGCCGACGCCCGCTCTAGACGCGCGTGCCGCCCAGCTGCGCCGCGACGAAGTTCTGCTGCACACGGTTGCCCATGGTCACATGGGTGCGGCGCTCATCGATGTCGCGGTTGATGTTGTCGACCTCGACGATTGCGGCATCCAGGCGTCGTAGCATGCGGCCCTGTTGCTCCGCCGTCGACTCGGTCAGCGCCTTCTTCATGTGATCGAGGAAGCCGCGCTGGCCGGCCTCGGCCCGCCCGTCCATGCCGAACCAAACGTCTTCGGTCATGTGCGTCTGGCCGTTCTGCTGGAAGGTCGAGCGCATCAGAGTCTCGCCCGCCTGGTTCTGGACCAAGTCCATTCTAACGGACAGCTCGGTGATGCCGAGCTCGCCGAGCGTCTTGAGCTCGCCCTCCTCGAGGCGCGAGTCGCCGTCGTCGATCCAGACCTTCAGGGCGTCGAGCTCACCGCCGGAGATCTTGCCGTCCTTGTTGGTGTCGAAGCCCGCGAGCTTCTCGTAACCGTTGGCGAAGCGGCCGCCCTCGTCGCCGAAGAGGCGCTTGACGTCGACATCACCACGGTAGGCCGCGATGCGTCCCATCTCGCCGTCGTGGTCGTCGACGAGCAGGCCGTCGCCGTCGCCATTCATCCACTCCGCGTTGTCGCGGCGGCCGTCGCCGTCGAGATCGAAGGCCACGGTGGCGTTTTCGACCTTGTGGTCCTTCGCCGTGCTCTTGCCGGTCGTGCCGATCTTGCCGTCGTGGTTCAAGTCGAGCGCGATGGGGTCGCCCGACGGCGGTGGCGGCGGCGGCGGCTCGGTATTGTTCTCGAACGAGCGATCGTTCATCTCGTCGCTGAGCTCCGAGAGATCGGAGAGCGAGGCGCTCGACAAGCTGAACGCGCCGTTCGCCGGCTGACCGGTGCTTGCCGTGCTCGAGATCGGCGGCGGTGGCGGTTGCGACGAGCCGCTGATCAGCCGCTCACTACCGTTCGTCAGGTCGATCTTCGGATCGATTCCACGCGCTACCCTGCCCGCCGGGCGCGAACGGTTGATGCGGCGCTCGCCGACACCATCGTTACCCTCCTGCGACAGCTCCTGCTTGGTGACGTTGGTCTTGAAGCGCTCCATCGAGCGCTGCAGCTCGCGTCCCAGCATCGCCGGACCGCGCGGTGCGTTACGCGCTTCGATCGCCGCCGGGGTCTCGATGAAGCGGCTCTTGGGAATCGCGGCTCCCTGGTTGTACGAGAAGTTGCCGTTGATGGTGAACTTGTTCTCCGGAAGGATGCCCGCTTCCATCAGCGCCGCGAGCCGCTGCAAGCGCAGCTCCTGCGCGATTGTCGATTGACGGTTCGGGTGACGGCCCGGCGCGCGCTCCTGCGCGCCGGCGACATCGCCCGCCGGGTTGGCGAGAAGCGCCGCGCCTTCGTGCACCTCGGCGCAGAGCCTCTCGGGGGTAATGAGACCCGTCCGCAATTGCGCGATGGCCGCGGAGAGCTCGTTGCGGGTGAACGAGACGCCGGGGAACGCATCCGAATAGATCTGGACGGCGATCGCCTCGGCCTCGGCCTGAGTCATGACGTAGTTGACCGCCGCGGCGGCTTGAGTCGCTTGCGTGCCTGTGGTGCCGGCCCCGTTGTTGTTCGTTTGAGCGGACGACGCGGAGGGCTGCGGCTTCTGCGCTTCCGGCGCGCGCATGATGGTGTGCTGGGCTCCCGTGACGGCCGGATCCGCGTCGCGATGACCAGCGGTGGTGGTGCCGTTGTTCACCAGGTGCGCGACGGCCTCGCGTGTCTCGGTGAGCGTCGTCTGCAGACGCTGCACGACGGCGGCTTGCTGATCGATGGTGCTCTCGCGGGGACCGGCCGCGCGATCGCGGACGACCGGTGCGGCGCTGCCTCGCTGGGCATCGACGCCGTCGGCTTCACGCCCCCCTAGGGCGCGGAGACGTGCATTGCTGGTGGTGTCCGAGGCGGCGGCAACACTGCTGCCGGGCGCCCGGACGTGCAGGCGCTGGGTGGTGGCGTCAATCATGGTGGCTCTCCCACACGTACATACAAACCTGGGCTCAATGTGGGCGGATGAATTCTCGAGGATTGTTGCGCGAAAATCGCACACGCTCGAAAGCGTTGCGCTTTTGCGGTCGTGGCGGATGACGGCGCTTGACTTCGAGGTACGCGGCGAGGCAGGGCTCGGCCGGTATGCTGGTAACCGGCGGCCGCATCCTCGCGCAGCGCATCTTCGACGTCGCCGACGAGGTGAGGCTCGCCGAGGCCGAGGCTTTGTTGCGCAAGACCTCGGATCGCTTGAGCTTCGTGCGCACGGCGTCGCGCATCCGCAACACGCAGCCGCCGCTTCAGGTCGTGCTCGACGCGCCCTTCTCCGCGATCGAAGGCGTGCCCGCGCGCAGCGTCGTGACCCGCATCTATGATCTCGGCGCCGTCGTCGTGACCTTCGAGATCCCCCTTCCCGGTCCGATGTCCGGCGAGGAGCTGATCGCTTTCGCGGCGCGTGTCCTCGATAGCGAAGAGCGCATCACGGACGAGGCGCGGCCAATCGCCGAAGGCATCACGCGCGCTGTCGCCGGCGCCTCGAAGATCGGCGACGTCTCGAGCATCGTCGAGGACTACACCATCATCATCGTCGACGGGCTCGAGCCCAAGCTCACGGGCGAGGAGCTCAGGGCCGAGCTCGACATCGCCCGGCTCTTGCTCGGCGAAAAAGGCCGCATCGCCAGCGGCGAGCGCGCGCACGTCTTGCGGCAGAGCTTCAGCTACAACCCCGAGGAGCTGGTGGTCCTCGATTGGAACAGCGCGCTCATCGTCGACCCGCGCGGCGGGCTCGAGGTCGCCGACGTCATCGAGCTGGCATCGATGCAGCTCCTCGAGCTGCGCGCCTACGACCAGATCGTGCAACGTTCGTTGACGCGGCTCTACAAGGAGATCGGCGGCCGCCCGGCGCGTGGTCTGTTTTCGCGGCGCTACCGCCAGCTTTCCGTCGACATCATGCGCCTATTCGTCGACCTGTCGGAGCTCACCGACCGCTTCGACAACTCGCTGCAGATGATCGGTGACACCTGGCTCGCGCGCATCCATCGGGCCGCGGTCGAGGAGTTCGATATTCCCCGCTGGCGGCGGCTCCTCGAGGACAAGCTCAACGTCCTGCACCAATTCAACACACTCCTCGTCGACCAGGTAACGACGCGCGATTCCATGCGGCTCGAGGCCTCTATCGTCGCGCTCATCGTTTTCGAGATCTTCCTCGCCCTCATGAAGCTGGTGTGACTACTATTCGCCGGTGAGCACCAACAAACGTGGTGACGGCTTGTTCAAGCCGCCCGCCGGCAAGGCGCCCGCGCAGCGGCGTGATGTCGGCAAAAAAGGCGACCCCAAGAAGAAGGGGAAGAACAAGAACACCGACACGGAGGCGCACGCCAAGGAAGTCCGCGAGATCACGCGCGGCAAGGACATCGTCGACCGGCCGGTGGCGGCGGAGCTGCGCGAGCGTCGTCCCGCGGCTTTCAACCGCATCGACATGATCGTGGTGCGAACCTGGCTGCGCAACCGTCCGCTCGAGCCGCCGATCTCGGCGACGGCGATGGTGGCCTTCCCGCGCATGTGGACCACCAAGCGCGGCCGCTATTGCAAGTTCAACGCACCCGGCGCCGGCGCTTATGGGCTCGTACGAGCGCGGCCGAGCTTTTGACCTCCGGTGAGTGAGCGGCCGATCATGGAACCCGCCGAGCTCGCGAAGGTACTCACCGTCGTCGCCAGCCGCACCGGCATCGACTTCCGCGACTACCGTCCGGAGACCCTGGCACGGGGTGTGGCTCAGCGACTCGTGGCCTCGCGATCGAAGAGCGTCGATGCCTATGTCGAGCGCTTGATGGGCACTCCCGGCGAAGTCGCCGAGCTGACCCGGGCCTTTCTCGTGCCGGTCACCGAGTTCTTCCGCGACGCGCCGGTCTTCCAAGCGCTGGCCACCATCGTCCTGCCGAGCTTTCTCTGGGTGCGTCACCCGCGCCAGGTCCTGCGCGTCTGGTCGATTGGGACGGCGACCGGCGAGGAGGCGTGGTCGATCGCCATGCTCCTCGAGATCGGCCGGCAAATCTACGGCTACTCCGATTACGAAGTCGTCGCGACCGACCTCGACCCCACGTCACTCGCGATTGCCGAGCGCGGCGTTTACCAGACGTCCGCTTTAGCGAACATCCCCGAGCCCCTGCGTTCGCAGTTTTTGATCAAGAACGGCGACCTCACCCAGATCGCGCCGTCGTTGCGACCTCGGGTCCACTTCGTCAGCCACGATGTCGTGGGCAGGGTCCTCGCGCCGACACGCGCGGTGGTCGCGAGCTTCGACATCATCTTGTTGCGCAACGTTCTCATCTACTTCGACCGGCGCTTGCAGGAGAAAGCCCTTGAGCGCGTCCGCTCCGTCATAGAAGATGACGGCGCGCTGGTGCTGGGCATGGTCGAAACATTGCCAGTCGACCTCGAGGCCCACTTCGAGGTCTTCCCGGACACTGACGCGGCGCATCGCATCTTTCGGAGACGGCGCGAGGTCCTGAAGCCATGAGCTTTCTGTCGTTCGATCACTGGCCGTTACGACTGAAAACGCTGGCGATGCTCTTCATCGCCTCGACGCTGCCGGTGGCGATCAGCTCATGGCTCGCGTTCCAGGCCGCCAAGCAAATCGCCGCCGACGACACCGCGAACCTCCTGGGCACGCGCGCCGACCAGCTGGTGAGTGAGCTGGAGGGCTTCCACCTCATCTACTCGTCGACAGCGACGCGCTTGAGCCGGGCCAAGGCGACCTTCGAGACCTGCGGCAGCGCGACCGGCGACCCCAACCCCGTCTTGCACGAAGCGGCGCAAACGTTGATCGAAAGTGACTCCAACGTCGTCGGTGTCTCCGTCACCGACAAGGACGCCAACTTCTTCTACGCGAGCGACGGCAAGGACGCGCAGCACCCGCCGGGCCAGACCGCGGTGCTGCGCGGTTATTTCCCCCGCCACGCGGTGACCAACGTCTATACGACGCCGTCGGTGGGCGGTCAGCTGCCGCTCCTCTCCTATACCGCCCCGGTGCACACCCCCGACCGCACCTGTCTGGTGGCCGTCCATGTACGCGCCAACGCGTTCTGGGACGCGGTGCGCGCCGCGAACGGCCGCACCGGCGAGGGCAGCTACACGGTCGTGGTGAACGAGGCCGGCATCCGCATCGCCCACAGCTTCCGTCAGAACCAAGTCTTCCGCCCCACCGGCCCAGTCGACCCCGGCATCGCGCAAGAGATCATCCGCACGCAGCGCTACGGACAAGAGACGGAGCAGTTGCTCGCGGCGGGAGTCGAGGTACCCGAGGAGTACAAGCGGGCCACGGCGAAGAGCCTGGTCGGCCTCGACGGGCTCTATCGCTACATCGCGCCCGAGAGTGGCGAGTACAACCTCGCGGTGGCGCGACGCCTCTCGTCCATTGGTTGGACCATCTTCGCCATCGTCCCGGAGCGCGTCGTGACAGGCGGCCTGGGCGCGCTGGTTCAGCGAACCCTCATCGTGAGCCTCGTCATCATCGCGCTGGCGTTGACGCTGGGCTGGGCCTTCTCGGAGCGCATCGCCCTCCCCTTGCGCAAGGTCGCGGTGGCGGCCGAGACGCTTACCCAAGGAGACCTCACCGCGCGCGTGCAGGTGGATACGCGCGACGAGTTCGGCACCTTGGGGACGACGTTCAATCGCATGGCCGACGCCATCGCGACAATCCACGAAGACCTCGAGAGCCGCGTCCGTGAACGCACCTTGAGCCTCGAGCGCGCGAACGACGAGCTGCAAGCGCAAAAAGAGGAGCTCTTGGCGCAACGCACCGAGTTGCAAGCGCAACAGCGCGAGCTGCAGCTCAAGAACAGCGAAGTCGAGCGCGCCGGCCAGCTCAAGACCGATTTCCTCGCCAACATGTCGCATGAGCTGCGCACTCCGTTGAACTCGATCATCGGCTTCTCCGAGCTGCTCGTGGAGCAAACCAAGGACCGTCTGCAGGAGCGCGAGGTGCGTTACCTGAGCGACGTCTTGAACAGCGGCCGGCACTTGCTGAGCCTCATCAACGACATCCTCGACCTGTCGAAGATCGAGGCGGGCCACACCACCTTGGACGTCGAGAACATCGTGCCGTCGACGGCCATCATCGAGGCCCGCGAGCTGGTGCATGCGACATCGATGGCGCGCAAGATCGAGATTGTATCCTCGATAGCGGACGACACCCCGGTGCGCGCAGATGTCGGCAAGTTGCGCCAGATCTTGCTCAATCTCTTGAGCAACGCGCTGAAGTTCAGCCCGGAAGGCGCGACCGTGACGGTCGGCACCGAAAGAGTCGACGGCATGATGCGCTTCTACGTCCGCGATTCCGGACCAGGCATCGACGAAGCGCTCCGCGCCCGCTTGTTCCAACCGTTCGTGCAGGGTGAAAACCCAATGGTCAAGTCGATCCAGGGCACCGGGCTCGGCCTCGCGATTTGCAAGCGCTTGGTCGAGCAGCATGGCGGCGTGATCGAGGTCATGAGCATCAAGGGCGAAGGCGCGACCTTCCGCTTCACCCTACCGCTCGCCGAGGGAGCAAGGGTCGCCAACGGCAATGGCAACGGTAATGGCCGGCCGCTGGTCCTGATGGTGGACGATGACCGGGCTTCGTCGGCATCGCTCAAGTCGTTCATCGAGGGGAACGGCTATCGAGTGACGCAGGTCGAAGCCGGCACCGACACCGCCGAGATGGTGAGTCGCTTGAAGCCGGCGGCCCTCGTCCTGAATCCCGCCACCGACTCACGCGATGGCTTGCGCATCCTCGACGAGCTGCGCCGGCGCGAGAGCACGCGCAATACCCCGGTCATCGTGACCGCGGCTCCACGCGCCAACGACTTCGTGCCCAAGCCCATCGAGACGCAACGCTTCTTGAGCGAGATCAAGCAGATGTTGCCGGTGCAGTTCCCCGGCAACGGGCCCAAGGTGCTCGCCATCGACGATGACCCACATGTCGGCAGTCTGCTCAGCGGCTTGCTCGAGCCGGCGGGATACCAGGTCACGGCGTATCAACGCGGCAGGGACGGAGTCGCGCACGCGCAACGCGAGGCGCCGGCGGTCGCCATCGTTGATTTGATGATGCCCGAGATGTCGGGCTTCGAGGTCATCGACGCCCTGGAGGCGGACGCGCGCACGAAGGATGTGCCTATCATCGTGCTCACCGCGGCGGACACATCGGAAGCCGATCGCGTGCGCATGAAGCAGCACGTGCGCGCGGTCGCCAAAAAGGGAACGATTACGCGGCAAGAGCTACTCGCGGCGATTGACCGGGCGACGGGCCGCGTGACGGCAACACCGGCGCCGACGGCGAAGACAATCTTGGTGGTTGACGACCACGACCTGAATCGGGAGCTGGCGCGCTCGATTCTCGAGCACATGGGCTACCACGTACTGCTCGCGGGGGACGGCGACGCGGGGATTGCACTCGCTATCGCGCACAAGCCGGCGCTGGTGCTCATGGACCTTGCGATGCCCAAGAAAGATGGGTTCGCGGCGGCGAAGGAGCTCAAGAAGAACAAGGTGACGGAGAGTATTCCGATCGTCGCTTTGACCGCGATGGCGATGCGGGGCGACGAGGTGAAGGCCTTCGAGGCGGGGATGGATGACTACTTGACGAAGCCGATTGATCGGAAGGCGTTGGAGTCGGTGCTGGTTCGGTTCGTCGGCTAAATGGTTAGTGTCCCCATTTTCGCTAAATGGGGACACTAACCATTTTTCTTACGGCGCCATCCTCTGCTCCGCCATCTGCACGGTGGCGCTCACGCCCTTGTCCCCAGCATCCTGCGCCGCCGTGAACGTGTACGCTCCGGCGGGCACGTGCCATCCCTTCGCCGTTACGTCGTACTTTGCGAGCATGCGGGCGTCGATATCGAGTGAAACGTGCTTCGTCTCCCCAGGAGCCAGATTCACGCGGGCGAAGCCAACGAGGCGCGCGCGCCCGCCGGGAGGTGTCGCGTAGATCTGCGGCACCGCTGCTCCGGCCGTCGACCCCGCGTTGGTCACGTCCAGCTCGACCTTCTTCCCATCGGCCTTCACGTTCGCCAAAGCGAACTTCGTGTACGAAAGGCCGAATCCGAACGGGAACAGCGGCTTGTGCTTCTTCGAAGCGAACCAGCGGTAGCCGACATCCGCTCCCTCGACGTACTTCACGTCGAACGGCTTCACCGCATCCTCGGGCTTCCCCGATTCCGCTTTGACGGCCGCCGCCCAGCCATCCAGAGCCGGCCGCGGCAGCTGCTTTTCGCTCGAAGGAAAAGTCATAGGCAGCCGCCCCGACGGGTTCACGTCGCCGAACAAGAGCCGCGCTATCGCCTCGCCTCCGCGCTCACCCGGATACCAGACCTCGAGCACCGCGCGCACCTTCGACAGCCACGGCATGAGCACCGGATTTCCCGTCTCGAGCACGACGATGGTGCGCTTGTTGTTCTTCGCCACCGCCTCGATGAGCGCGTCCTGATTGTCGGGCAGCGAGAGATTCGGGATGTCGCTGGCCTCGGTCGCCCACTGAGTCGCGAAGACGATGGCTACGTCCGCTTCCTTGGCCGCTTTAGCGGCGCGTTTCACGTCGGTGCCGTCGTCGTAGGTCACTTGCGCTTCGGGTAGCCGCGCCTGCAACGCCCGCAAAGGGGACGAGCCGTGCCAAGTGACGCGGCAGAAGCTCGCGGACGCGCCCTTGGTCAACGGGATCTCGACCGGCGTGCCGGCGACGGCGCGCACTTGCGACGAGCCGCCTCCCGATAGGACGCCGACGTCGGCATGTCCGCCAATGAGGACGATGCGCTTGAGCTCGGCGCCGAGAGGCAGCAGCTCGTTCTGGTTCTTCAGGAGAACCGCGCCCTCTTCGGCCGTTCGTTGGGCGACGGCGGCGTGGCTTGCGTAGTCGACGGCTTGTGGCTTGACGGGGACGGGCTTGTCCACCACGCCGGCGGCGACGATGCTGCGCAGGATGCGGCGGACCATCGTGTCGATCTGCGCCTCTTTCACCTTGCCCGCTTTGACGGCCTCGGTGAGCGGCGCCCCCCAGAAGATCTGAGTGTCGAGCTCCTGACCCGACTCCTGATCGAGCCCAGCCACCAGCGGTCCCTCGACGCCGTGGACAGCGCCCCAGTCCGACATCACCCAACCCGGATACTTCCAGTCCTTCTTGAGCACCTGGTTGAGCAAGAAGTCGTGCTCGCAGGCGTAGACGCCGTTGACCTTGTTGTACGCGCACATCACCGAGCCGGGCCGACCGTCCTCGATGGCGAGCTCGAAGGCGAGCAGGTCGCTTTCGCGGAGCGCTGCTTCGTCGATGTTCGCCGACATCACCATGCGGCCGGTCTCCTGCGCGTTCAGCGCGAAGTGCTTGACGGTGGAGACGATGTTGTTCGACTGGACACCGCGGATGTGGGCGCCGCCGAGCTTGCCGGCGAGCCAGGGATCCTCGCCGAGATACTCGAAGTTGCGGCCGTTGCGTGGCTCGCGGGTCAAGTTGATGCCGCCGGCGAGCATGACGTTATAGCCCTTGGCGCGTGCCTCGCGGCCGATCATGGCGCCGCCGTCGTAGGCGAGCTGCACGTCGAAGGACGCGGCGGTGGCGAGGCCCGCGGGCAACGCGGTCGCGACATCACCCTTGCGTGCGTCGAGTTGGTTCGCGACGCCGAGGCTCGCGTCGGTCTCGAACAAGGCGGGGATACCGAGGCGCGGAATGCCGGGGATGTAACCGGCGCCGATCAACGCTTCCTTGGGGACCGTGCCCTTATCGGACGTGGCGAAGTAGCCGTGGACCAATGCCAGCTTCTCCTCGAGCGTCATCGCTTTCACCCAAGCTTCGGCGCGGGCATCGGGCGACAGATGCGTGTCGAGCCAAGGCTGGCTGACCGGCTGTTTCGGCTGGGCGACGAGGCACAACGTAAGAACGAGAGCGCTGGACATTGTCATTGACTCACAAGCGCGCATAAGCGCGCGACACACGCCATTCCAAGCTCGGCGTCCGCGATAGGGCCTCGGCCCAGGCCACGACACCGCTTTGCCAGATGCTACGCACCACGAGGACCACGAGGGTCGCAAGTGACAAGCGGGACAACCAACCATCGTCGGCGGAGAGCTGCGGCACGATGCTGAGGCCGGTCGCGTTCACCGCGAAGGCGAGCAGCAAGGCCCCGCCGACCAGCCCAAGCAGCGCAAAACCCGTGGCGCGGCCGCCAAAGGAGCGCTTCAAGAAGCCGATGGTGGCCAGGTCGGTGGCTGGTCCGACGACCAAACCCGCGAGCGCGGCGCCCGGTGACAACCCCTTGAGCAGAAGCACGGCAGCGACGGGGGTGACCGCCGAAGCGGACAAGTAGAGAGGCACGGAAGCGAGCGTGACGATGACGACGTCGAGCACACGATGGTCGATGGCGTTCGCTGGCAAGAGCACGTCGACGTACGCGGCGACCAGAATGCCCGCCGCGGCCCAGGGCACGACGTGGAACACCAGCTCGTCGAAGTGCAGCAAGGCGCGCGCGAAGAAGCCTCGCGCCGCATCATTGCGCTCGGGCTTGGTCGCCGGCGAGCGCTCGGCGAGACGCTGGGGGGCGCGCGCGAAAGCACGAATGACCATGCCGCCTCCGGCCGCCCGGCGCTTGCGCCGACTCGCCACCAAAGCCGCCGCCATCGCCACCACGACGGCGAACCCCACGCGCAAGAGGGCCGTGGGCACATCGATGAACCGTGCCGTGACCAAGAAGGTGTCGAGACCGAGTAGCGGCGCCGCCACCACGAAGGCGACGAGAAGAGCGGGCGGCGCGCCGCGCTCGAGGAGCGCCCGCGCGGTCGGCAGCACGCCACAGGTGCACACCGGGAGCGGCACGCCGACCACGGCGCCACGTAAAGCCTGCAACAGCCGCGGTCCCGTTCGCATCCACGTAGCAGGCAGACGCGCGCCCATGGCCTGCACCGCCGATGCGAGCAGCAAGCCCCCCAGCAAGGCGGGAGCGACCGCGAGCGCGATCCGCAATAGCGTTGCCGACAACGTGCTCGCGAGGGTGCTTTCGTGCGCGCTGCCAACGAGGGCCAAGGCTACGCCGGCCGCGATCGCCAGCAGCTCGAGAAAACGTCCACCGAGCGCCCGTGTGGCCGCGGCCGGCGGCGCATGCAAGACCACGTGCACGAGGACGCCCGCGATCAGCGCGGCCGCATAGGGCTCGACCAGCGCGAAGGTCGCTTCAGGAACGATGGCGAGCGATCCGGCACCCGCGAGGGTCGCCAGAGCCATCGCGCCCGCGCGAACCAACGCGCGCCGTACACCGAGCTCGCGCGCCATGAGCGTCGTCATCAGGGTCACGAGCGGCACCGTGTGCGCGGCGACCGCGAGACCGACCTCGACCCCAGCCCCCGCGTGCGCCGCGGCCGCGAGCGCCGCGCCGTCGCCAGCCTGATGCACGAGCAGCGCCATGAAGCCGACCTGCATCGGCGGATGGCCGCTGCCGTCCGGGCGTGCCGCCAAGCGCTCGACGATGCTCGGCACCAGCACCCCGACGCCGAAGACCAACAGCGCTTGAATGCCCAGTGCTTCGGCCGCTTCGGGCAGCAAATGACCGACGACGACGACCAGCGCCGCGACCACGCCGAAAGCGTAAATCGGCTCGAGCCAGGACGACACGCGTCGGCTGAACAGGCCCAAAGCCACGCCTGCGAGCACGGCGAGGATGGCGATCGTCAAAGCAAGCAGCACTAGCGCCCGCAAATGCCCGATTCGACGCCAATGTCGCAAGCTCGCAAAACTGGAACGGCCTGACGGAGTGTGCAACGCTCGCTGAAGCTCGCCACCCATGGACGACGCCTCGGACATCGCCGCAATCGTCAAGGATTTCCTGGTCGAAACCGGTGAGCACCTTGATCGGCTCGATCGCGACGTCATGGCCCTGGAAGCCAACGCCGACGACGCCGAGCGGCTCGCCAGCGTCTTTCGCAGCTTTCACACCATCAAAGGCACCTGTGCCTGGCTCGGGTTCGCGCAGCTCGAAGCTCTCGCCCACAGCGCCGAGAGCCTGCTCTCGTCCCTGCGCGACGGCAACGTGCGCATGAACACCGACATCGCGAGCCTGCTGCTCGCGGTCGGCGATGCCATACGCCACACGCTACCGACCATCGAAGCGACACAGAGCGAAGGTGAAGTCGACTTCACGGGCCTGCGGCAGCGGCTCGATGCGCACAATCCCGATCACGAGCCGGCCACTGTCCGTCGCGGCTTCGCGAACGTCGCTGAAGCTCTTCAGGAGCTCCACGATCCGCAGGTGACGCCGAGCGCCGAGCGTACCGTCCGCGTCGACGTCCACTTGCTCGACCGCCTGCTGAACACCGTCGGTGAGCTCGTCCTGGCGCGCAATCAGATCGTCCAGGGTCTCGAGCAACCGGGTAGCGCGCTTGCGCCCGCGGCGACTCAACGTCTCAAGGCAATCACCAGCGAGCTCCAGGAAGGCGTGATGAAAGCGCGCCTGCAACCTATTGGCTCGGTCTGGAACATGCTGCCACGTCTGGTGCGAGAGACCGCCAAGAGCGTCGAGAAGGTCGTGCAGCTGGAGATGATGGGCCAGGAGACCGAGGTCGACCGCAGCCTCTTGCAGACCATCAAAGATCCGCTCACGCACTTGGTGCGCAACGCCGTCGACCACGGCATCGAGACGCCCGAGGTACGTCGCGCGGCCGGTAAAACCGAATACGGATTCGTTCGCCTTGCGGCCTACCACGAAGGCGGTCAGGTCGTGGTCGAAGTCAGCGACGATGGCGCCGGTCTCGACCTCGCGCGCATCAAGGGCGTCGCCGTCGCGCGCAACATCATCGACACGCAAGACGCGGTCACCATGAGCGACCGAGACCTCGCGCAGCTCGCTTTCCGCCCGGGCTTCTCGACCCGCCAAGCGGTGACGAGCGTGTCGGGACGCGGCGTCGGACTCGACGTCGTCAAGACGCAGGTCGAGCGCATCGGTGGCACCATCGATCTCGACAGCAAGCGCGGCGAGGGCATGACGGTGCGCCTGCGCGTACCGCTCACGCTCGCGATCATCCAGGCGCTCATCGTCCGCTGCGGCGGAGGGCGCTACGCCCTGCCCCAGGTCAGCATCGTCGAGCTCACGCGGGTGCAGGCCGAGCAAGTCGGCAAGCTCATCGACAAGGTCTATGCGTCGCCAGTGCTACGCCTGCGCGGCTCGCTGGTGCCCCTCGTGGACCTGGCGCAAGTGTTGGGCTTGCCACCAACGCCCCTGCCCGTCGCCGCGCCCGACTCCGATGAGGCAGTGAACATCGTCATCCTCGAAGCCGCGCGGCAGCGCTTCGGCCTCATCGTCGATAGCATCGGCGATACCGAGGAGATCGTGGTGAAGCCGCTCTCGCGTCACCTCGACGGCATCCCCGTCTATTCGGGCGCAACCGTGATGAGCGACGGCAAGGTCGGCGTCATCCTCGACGCTCAAGGCATCGCCCGCGCCGCCCACGTCCTCGAGCACGAGGTCGCGAACCCCGAAACCCGACTCGCGTCGGCCCGCGCGGCCAAGACCGTCACCCGCCGCTACTTGCTCGCGGCCTTCCGCGACGGCGGACAGCTGGCCATTCCACTCGAGCACGTCGACCGTCTCGAGGAGCTGCGCAACTCGCAGGTCGAGCGACTGGGTGTTCGCGACGTCGTGCAGTACCGCGGCAGCGTCCTGCCGTTGCTGCGCAGCAGTGAGATCTTCGAGGAGCGGCGGCAGAAGTCACGCGACCCCGGGCTTGGCGGTGGTCGCGACGACACGCTCTTCACCATCGTCTACAACGACGAGGTCACGCGGGTCGGCATTATCGTCGAGCGTATTCTCGACGTCATCGACGACGTCAGCGGCGTCGACATCGGCCCTGCTCCGCGCCGCGGTTCGTCGGGGACGATCATCGTCGGTGGCCGCGTCGCCGAGATCATCGACGCCCGCGCCGTGGCCAGAGCGGCTGGACGGGCGGAGGGCGTGCAATGAGCGACACGCAGCTTTGTACTTTCGTCGTGGGCAAGCTCCTGTGCGGCGTCTCCGTGCTCGACGTTCAAGAAGTGCTCCGCGAAAGCGAGATCACCACGGTGCCGCTCGCCGATCCCGCGGTTCGTGGCCTGCTCAATCTCCGTGGCGACGTCATTGCGGCCATCGATTTGCGGCGCCGGTTGAACCTGCCGGACCGTGATCCCAACGCGGGGCAATCGCACGTCATCATCCGCGCCGGGGACGAGGCTGTGAGCCTACTCGTGGATGCTGTCGAGGACGTGATCACGGTCTCTTCCGCATCCTTCGAAGCCCCGCCGCAGACGGTCATGGGGGCTCCCCGCGCCTTCATCGTCGGCGTCCACAAGCTCGAATCCCGCTTGCTCTTGGTGCTCGACGCCAAGCGCGTAGCTTCACCGACCTGAGGAACAAAGATGGCGAGCAAGAAGAAGACCTCCACGCGAGACGCTTCACCGTCCTTCGACTTGCGCTCCACGGATGGACTGGTGGCGAGCCTCGAGGCGCTACCGACACCGATTCTACTGGCCGACACCGCGATGCACGTCGTCTATGCCAACGTCAGCGCCGTGAGAGCCCTCAAGGGGGACGACATCCTCGGCATCGCGCTCGAGGAGCTCTTCGAGGCGGCGCCGCGAGGCAGCCGCGCACGGCTCAAGCGAGTAAAGGGCCAAGCCACGATCGCTCCCATCCGCCATAACGGAAGCATCGTTGGTCACGTCGCGCATCTGCTGCTCGGGGACAGCCGCGAGGCCCCCGGGACACAGCGAATCGAGCGCCTCCACGAAGCCCTGCTCGGGTTTGCGCGCGGCAACTTGACCACGACCGTCGAAGTGGAAGGTGACGACCAGCTCGGGCGCCTCGAGCAAGCTGTCGCCGAGCTGCAGAACTACGTCATCACGATGAGCAAGAAGGTCGTCGGCACCGCCTCGTTGCTCGCCAGCTCCTCCGACGGCCTGGGCCTCATCTCCACCGAGATGACCGCCGCCTCCGAACAGACCGCTTCGACCGCAAGCCTCGCCCAATTGTCCGCCGAGGAAGTACAACGCGCCGTCGAAACCGTCGCCACCGCGAGCGAAGAGCTCTCAGCTTCGATCAACGAGATCGCCCACAACGCCATTGATGCCGCCAAGGTCGCCGAGCGCGCGGTGACCGTCGCCCGCGGCACCACCGAGACCATCGGCCGCCTGGGCACGAGCAGCAACGAGATCGGCGCCGTCATCAAGGTCATCACCAGCATCGCCCAGCAGACGAACCTGCTGGCGCTCAATGCCACCATCGAAGCGGCGCGCGCCGGCGAAGTGGGCAAGGGCTTCGCGGTCGTCGCCAACGAAGTGAAGGAGCTCGCCAAGGAGACCGCCCGCGCCACGGAGGATATCAGCCAACGGATCGAGTCGATCCAGGCGAGCACCAGCCAAGCCACTGCCGCCATCGGCGAGATCAGCACCATCATCGGGCAAATCAGCGAGATCCAGAGCACCATCGCCAGCGCCGTCGAGCAGCAGTCGGTGACGACCGGCGACATCGCCCGCAACGTCAGCGAGGCCTCGCGCGGCGTGTCCGGTATCGCGCACAACATTTCCACCGTGGCGGACGCCGCCAAGCAGACGGCCTACGGCGCGAGCCAGACGCAAGCCGCGGCGAGTGAAGTGCAGCGGGTCTCCAACGAGCTCTTGGCGCTGTCATCGGGCTTCAGCGTTTGAGCATCCGCCTGCTCATCGTCGACGACTCACGCGTCGGACGCGCCATGGTGACGCGGCTCCTGTCGGTCGACGGCTCCATCGACGTCGTGGGCACCGCCGAGAACGGCCAGGTCGCCCTCGAGCGTTTCGATGAGGTGAATCCCGACGTCATCCTGCTCGACATCGAGATGCCGACGATGGATGGCATCGCCTTCCTGCGCGAGCTGCGGCGGCGCCGCCACTTCACGCCAGTGCTGGTGTTCAGCTCGCTGAGCCGCCGCGGCGCCCTCGTGACCATCGAGGCTCTGGCCGCGGGCGCCGCCGACTACGTCACCAAGCCGTCGACCGTCGGGACGAACGGCGAGCTGCCGCGCGAGCTGCGCGCCGTGCTCATCGACAAGATCCGCGCCCTCGCCCAGCGATCGCCACGTCTGCGCCAAAGCGCCGTCACGCCACCGGCCGCCGCGCCCCGCCCGACCTTGCCCCCACCGTCGGGGCGACGCGTCGAGATCATCGCCATCGGCGTCTCGACGGGCGGCCCGATGGCGCTCAGCGAGGTCTTCACCGGCATGTCGCCGACGATGCCGGTGCCCGTCGTCGTGGTGCAGCACATGCCGCGCTTGTTCACCGAGCAGCTCGCCGCGAGTCTGTCGGCGCGGACACCCCTGCAGGTGCACGAAGCCGTCCATCACACCCAACTGTTGTCAGGGCATGTGTACATCGCACCCGGGGGGCAACACATGCGCATACGCCGCGACGCGAGCGGCATCCCGCGCGTGCTACTTTCTGACGAGCCTCCCGTGCGTTCCTGCCGTCCCTCGGTAGACTTGTTGTTCGAGTCTGTTGCGGCCGCCTACGGGCCACGCACTCTCGGATTGGTGCTCACGGGCATGGGTAGTGACGGTCTCATGGGGGCGCATGCGATTCGCGCGGCGGGCGGAGAGCTCTATGCGCAAGACGAACCCACGAGCGTCGTCTGGGGTATGCCTGGCGAGATCGTCAAGGCCGGGCTCGCGAGCAAGGTGCTGCCGATCTCGGACGTCGCGCGCGAGCTGACACGCCGTCTCTTGGTGAAGGAGTAGACGTGATGCCGCGCACGGACCGCGAGGGTCGTGGCGAGGCACACTGGAGGACGAAGTAGACCGATGGCTCTCTGCGATGTCGATTACGAGACGCTCTCTCAGGCGCTGCGCGCCTACGCGGGAACGTCCATCGATCGCCGTCGAGCCGACCTCCTCGAAGCTCGCCTCGAGCAAATCGCGCGCGCTCGCGGCATGAGCGGGGTCACACCCCTCATCGATCGCCTGCGGCCGCCCTTCAACGAAGCGACCTCCGACCTCGTCGACGACCTCGTGAACTGCGAGACCTCGTTCTTCCGCGACGCGCCGGCGTTCACCGCCTTGCGCGACTTCGTCATTCCGAGCGCCATGAAGAAGCGCGCCGAAGTGCGGCGCCTGCGCGTCTTGTGCGCCGGCTGTTCGACCGGCCAAGAGGCGTACAGCGTCGCCATGCTGGTGCGCGAGCACTTCCCCGAGCTCTCGCGCTGGAGCGTCGAGATCACGGGCGTCGACATCTCCGCCAAGCGCGTCGAGCGCGCCGCCGCCGGCGTCTACTCGCACCGCGAGCTCGAGCGCGGCGTACCGGCCTCCTTCCTGCCCAAGTACTTCCAGCAGCACAATGGCCAGCTGCGCGTCATCGCGGCTCTGCGCGCCTTCACCCAGTTCCGCCGCGCGAACCTCACGGAGTCGTGGCCGGGCCTCGTGGGGTACGACATCGTCCTCCTGCGCAACCTGCTCATCTACCTCGACGACACCGCTAAAGCGGTCATGCTCGAGCGCGCGCACGACGCCTTGCGCACCAGCGGGTATCTTCTTCTGGGCTCGGCCGAGACGGTGGGGGCGGCACGCAAGGCCTTCGACCGCGTCCCCTACCCCACCTACCCGATCTACACGCCTCACGAACGCCTGAAAGGAACGGCACGCCCTTGAAGCGCATCCTGATGGTCGACGACTCGCCGACGGTGTTGTCATTCGAGAAGCTGATGTTCCGCAACACCGACTACGAGCTCTTCACCGCCGCCGACGGCGCCGAGGCGATCAAGGTGGCGCGCGGCGAAACGCCTCCCGATCTCATCCTGCTCGACGTCGTCATGCCGAACATCGACGGCCTGGAATGTTGCCGCACCTTGAAACGCGACGAGGCGACCAAGCGGATCCCCATCATCATGGTCACCACCAAGGGCGACCAGAGCATGATCACCGAAGCCTACGCGGCCGGCTGCGACGATTTCATCACCAAGCCGATCGCGCGCGCCGAGCTGCTTCAGAAAGTGCGCGGGCACCTGGAGCTGGCGGAACGCCGCTGATGACCACCGTGGCGGGCTCCGCGGAGAAGCGCGCCCACCCGCGCATCTCGATGCAGCAGGCGGCGAGCATCACCACGCACGCCAAAACACAGCCGGCCACGGTCGCCAACTTGAGCCGCGGCGGCGCGCTCGTCACCAATGTGCCCGAGCTGCAGGTGGGAAACGGCGTGCGCATCGCTTTTCGCCTGCCAAACGGCCTCCCCGTCCACTTGAACGGACAAGTTGTCCGCCGCGACGGAGTCCGTGGCTTCGGCGTACGCTTCTTCGAGCTCGACGACGTGACCCGCGAGGCTCTCGACGAGCACCTACTGACCCTGACCGAAACCGCGCCCCCGCCGCCCATCGATGGGGAGCTCAGCGTCAAATATCGCCTCGGCGTCCGCGGCAAGCACGTCACGCTGACGCTCGCCGGCTATCTCGAGAAAAACGATTGCATCGAGCTGCGCTCCTACGTGGCCAGGGAGCTGCCACGACTGCCGCAGCCGATGATCCTCATCATCGACGCCCTGGAGTTCGTCTGCTGCGCACCCGACGGCGTGAAGGACTTCACGACCTGGCTTGCCGACCTGCCGCACGCGAGCCTCGTGGGTGGTCTCGTCGGTCCGCGCAGCGTCGGTGTCTTGCAGCTACGCCGCGCCATTCGCGACGCGCACGCCGCCGATGCGTTCATGGCGTTCGACACGGTGGCCGACGCCGAAGACGCCTTCGCGCGCCTCAACGCTTGAGCAGCTGCGCGTCGCCTGTGCTGGCGGAGGAGTCGAAGTGCGGGCGGTCGGGGTCGAACCGACACTCTATCGCTAGAACTGGATTTTGAGTCCAGCGCGTCTGCCAATTCCGCCACGCCCGCGCGGAAGGGCTCGCGTCATACGAAAGCGGCGAAGGGCCGTCAAGCGTCGCCGCCGCCGTCGGTCGCGCCCGCCTCGCGCCGCGGCGGATGGATGCCGTGCTTGCGCAACAAATCGACGAGGTGGCTGCGATCCATGTTGGCGAGCCGCGCGCCCTTCGACACGTTGCCTTCGGTCGCCTGGTACAACTGCGTGAGATAGCGGCGCTCGAAGTCGGCGAGCACGGTCGCCCGCGCTTCGTTGTAGGCCTCGATGGACGCCGGATCCGACGAGGACGGCGGCGGTGACAACGCGGTCGGCGCGGCGCCGGAGAGCGAGGGCGAAGTGAGCTCGTCGGACAGCGGTTGCGGCAGCGGGGGACGCGTCAGCTCGGGGACGTTGTCGAGCATCCAGTCGGCGCCCAGCGTCACTGCCGCGTCAATGACGTTACGCAGCTCGCGCACGTTGCCCGGCCACGAATAGACCTTCATGCGCTCGAGGACGTCGAAGGGGATGAGGGTCTCGAGCGAGCCGTCGTGACCCGCGCGCTTGGCGAAGTGCTGCGCCAGGAGAGGAATGTCCTCGAGACGGTCGCGCAGCGGCGGCGCCAGGAGCACGACGATGGCGAGGCGATAGTAGAGGTCGAGGCGGAAGGTGTGGCGATTGACGTCGGAGCGCAGATCGCGGTTCGTCGCCGAGACGATGCGCGCGCGCATGGGTAGCTCGGTGCGTCCGCCCAAGCGGCGGAAGGTGCCGCGCTCGAGGACGCCGAGGAGCGCTGCCTGCGAGGTCGGCGGCAGCTCTCCCACTTCGTCGAGAAAAACCGTGCCCTCGCCTGCCTGCTCGAAGGCGCCCGCGTGACGATCGGTGGCGCCGGTAAAAGCACCGCGCTCGTGCCCGAAGAGCTCGCTGCCGATGAGTGTCGGCGATAGCGAGCCGCAGTCGACGACGACGAAGGGATGGTCGGCTCGTGGCCCGGTCGCGTGCAAGGCGCGGGCGATGAGCTCTTTGCCGGTGCCGGACTCACCCGTGACGAGCACCGGCACGTCGCTCTTGGCGCTCTTTTCGACGAGCGCGAGCAAGCGGCGCATCAACACCGTGTCGCCCTTCAACCCCTTGAGCTCGTTGCGCACGCTCACGTCGACCTGCGTCTCGGCGCCATCACTGACTCGCAGGCGCGTCATACCGAGCGCGAGCGTCGTGCCGTTCTTCACTCGGGCGCGCTCGAGGCGCACCTCGCCCGTGCGTGTGCCGTTGGTCGAGCCCAGATCGGTGAGGACGATCTCCTCGCCCTCGCGCCTTAGCTCGAGGTGATAGCGAGAGACCGTGCGGTCGGTGACCTGCAAGGTGTTGCCGGGCGCGGTGCCGACGCTGAGGGTGTCCGCCGACGAGGTCTGCGACGCGCCCGCGTCGGGACCCGCGATGACATCGACGCGGATGGTCGTGAGCGCCTTGCCGAGGGCAGCATCGCGACGAATCGCCTGGGTGTCACCCAGATGATCAGTCATCCGCGCAGCCATTCCCGCTCCTCGCCCATGTCCGAGATTGTACCACTACCGCACCCCTGGGGGTGAGAGACTCCGATGCCACGGGGTCCGGTCAAACATACACAACTCCGAATAAGAATAACGCGATCGGCGTCGCAACATGCGCCTTGATTGGAGATCTGCTTCAAGGGATGAAAATCGTGTAACCCCGGGACCCTAGGGCCGCGGGTTTTTCGACCTCTAAACGGGAGCTAACTACCGATGCAGCGTGTCATTCAATTCAGCGCCGTGCTTGCCATCATCGTCGGTGTCACCCACGAGGCCAAAGCCTTCGGCGTGGGCGCTGACATCGGTTACAGCCGCGCCCTCGTTTCCGATGGCGACGACGCCAACGGCTGGGGCGGTGACCTCTATATTCGCCCCCTGCCGCTGCCGATCATCGAGCCCGAGCTGCAGCTCGGCCTGCACCGCTTCAGCCTCGATGCAGGCACCGCCGACGCCAACATGACCATCTATCCGCTCCTCGCGGGCGCCCGTCTCTACATCCCGGCGGTCCCGGTTTTCGTCGGCGCCCACGTGGGTGTCATCGGAACGCGCTTCTCGGTCGATGGCGCCGGCAGCGTCCCGGGTCTCTCGGACACGAGCTGGGACTTTGGCTTCAACGTGGCCGCCGGCTACCACTTCCTCGACCTGACCATCATCAAGCTGGGCGTCATCGTCCAGTATTACGTGATCCCGGCCAGCAGCGACACCAGCCCCGACTTCAACATGTTCACGGCGGGCCTGGACGTGGCCCTCGGCTTCTAGGCTCCCTGGCAGGCTGAAATGACGCGGTAAGCCGCGACGGTTCGAGTGACGTCGCGGCTTCCGAAGTCAGTTGTAGACTCGATGCGGGCTCTCTATACTCATGGCTCGGATCGAGGGTGATCATGGTCGTACTTGCGATCGTCAGTGGAGCATCGCTAGCGCTCGCGTTGATTGTCAGAGAGATCCAATTCGCCCGTGATCGTCTCGCTCGACGCGCTCAAATGAGCGAGCTCAATGCCAACATCGAAAAGCTCCGCTCGCAGCTACGCCGCTCGCAAGAAGACGTCTACGTCCTCCAGAGTCTGCTGTCCGAGCGCAACATCCTCGACGAAGGCGAGATCGCCCGCGGCCGCGTGCGCCTCATCGAGAACCCCAAACGACTCGCCGCCGAGAAGGACGCCATCGTCCGCCATCTCGGAGTCTCGCCGACGCAGCTCGTGGTCGACGAGAACGTCGACAAGATTCACTGAGTAAAGCGGCGTGAAACCAGCGGTCGTCGTCACGGGTGCATCGACTGGGATCGGCGCCGCGACGCTCCACTATCTCGTGGGCAAGGGCTTTCACGTCTTCGGCAGTGTGCGCAGAGAGGCTGACGCCACGGCGATGCGCGAGGCCTACGGCGCCGATGTAACGCCCCTGCTCTTCGACGTCACGGATCATGCCGCGGTCGCTCACGCGGCACGCGAGGTCGCGAACGCCATCGGCAACGACTCGCTGCGGGGCCTCGTGAACAACGCCGGCGTCGCGGTGCCGGGGCCGCTCATGCACGTGGCGCTCGACGAGGTCCGCCGCCAGCTCGAAATCAACGTCATCGGGGTCATCGCGGTGACGCAGGCGTTCCTGCCTCTGCTCGGGGCGCGGCCCAAGTTCGCCGGCAAGCCCGGCCGCATCGTCATGATGAGCAGCGTCAGCGGGCGCATGGGCTTTCCCTTCCTCGGGCCCTATGTCGCTTCGAAGCACGCGCTCGAAGGCATCTCGGACTGCCTGCGGCGCGAGCTCCTGCTGTACGGCATCGACGTGATCGTGCTCGAGCCCGGCAGCATCGCGACGCCCATCTGGGACAAAGCCGACAAGGAAGACCGCTCGAAGTACGCGCACACCGACTATGCGCCCATCCTCGACCGCGTGGCGGAATTCATGGTCAACCACGGCCGCGAAGGCCTGCCGGCTTCGGTGGTCGCTAAAGCGGTCCACACCGCGCTCACCGCGAAGCGGCCGAAGCACCGCGTCGCGTTGGTCTCCGGGCGACTCACCAACTGGACGCTGCCGACGATGCTGCCCCCGCGTTGGCTCGACCGGCTCATGGGCGGAAGGTTGGGTTTGCTGAAGCGCTAGAGGGCATGGCAAACACGGCGACCATGACGCGGACGCTTGCTCGCCTGGCCTTTCTGCTCTCCGGTGTCGCCGGGCTCACCTTCGAGCTGGTGTGGACCCGCTACTTGGGGCTCGCGATTGGCGCGACCTCGGTGGCCATCGCCACCATCACCGCCGCCTATATGGGCGGTCTCGCGCTCGGTAGTCACATCGGCGGCAAGCTCGCTGATCGCATGAAGCGACCGCTCGCGGCGTACGGCCTCCTGGAGCTCGCCGTGGCGGTGGCGGGGCTCGTGGTCACGCACTGGGCCCTCGCGGTGCCGAACGTCGACGCGGCGCTCTTCGGGGATCTCTCGAGCGGCTTCCTGCGGGCGCTCACCCGCTTCCTCGTCGCCGTGCTCGTCCTCGTGGTGCCGACGACGCTCATGGGCGCGACCCTGCCGATCCTCGCCAAGGCGGTCACCGAGCGCATCGGCACCATCGGCCGCGAAGTCGGGACGCTCTACGCCATCAACATCGCGGGAGCCGTGCTTGGCGCGGCATGCGCGGGTTTCTGGTGGATCCCATCGCTCGGCCGCTCGGGAGCCAACCTCATCGCCGTGGGTATCGACGTCCTCGTCGGCGCGACCGCGCTCTACTTCGGCATGCGCGCGCCCGAGGTGGCGGTGAAGGAGCCCGATCCGCTGGCCGGCAGCCGCAGCATCCGCGCCGGAGCTCGAGACATCGTCGCGGTACTGGCGCTCACGGGTGCGTCCGCGATGGCGTTGCAGGTCTTGTGGACCCGCGCCATCTCGACCGCGCTCGGCCCGTCGACGTACGCGTTCTCGGCCATCGTCTGTGTCTATCTCACCGGCCTGGGACTGGGTGGCGCGATTGCCTCGCGCATCGCCGACGGTACGCGAGCCCTGCGTTTCGCGCTCGCCTGCGTCCTGCTCGCGACCGCTTTGGCGTCCATGATGGGCATCGCCATCGTCGACGACCTCCCGCCAATGCTCCGCTGGGTCATCCTCGATCAGGGGCTCACGCTCGGGGGCCTATTCGCCACCGAGTTCGGGCTGGCCGCCCTATGCCTCTTGCCCGCGACCATCGCCATGGGCGCCATCTTCCCGCTGAGCATCACCGCCGTGGTTGCAAGCTCCGAAAAGCTCGGCAGCGCCGTGGGGATTGCCTACGCCGTGAACACCGTCGGTGCCATCGTCGGCTCGTTCGCGAGCGTCTTCGTGCTCATCCCGGCGTTCGGCATCGAGCGCGGCATGCGCGTCGCGGCGCTCGGTTACGTCGTCGGGGCGGTGGTCCTCGCCCTGCGCTCCGAGAGCTTCATCGGCAAGGAGCGGCGGCGCACGCTCGTCGGGGCGGCGGTGGTGGCCGCGGCCCTGATCTTGGTCTGGAAGAGCTGGGACATCGGCCGCTGGACCGCCGGCGTCTATCGGCCCTCGATGACGCGCGAGTACCTCAAGGACGAATTCGAGGTCGCCGAGATCTTGTTCCACGCCGACGGTCTCTCCTCGACCGTGACCGTCGAGTCGGAAGACGACGTTCGTTGGATCAAGGTCGACGGCAAAGTAGACGGCTCGAGCGTCGGGGACATGCCGACGCAGATCTTGAGCGGGCTCTTGCCGATGATGCTGCACCCGAACCCGAAGAACGTCGCGGTCATCGGCTGCGGCACGGGCGTTACAGTCGGCGGCGCGCTCCAAGGAGACCCTGACCATGTCACGCTCATCGACATCGAGCGCGAGGTCATCGCCGGCGCCCATCACTTCGCGAACGAAAATCACGCGCCCTGGAACGACCCGAGACTGACCATCGTCGAAGACGACGGCCGCAACTTCCTGCGCCGCAACGCCTCGGGCTTCGACGTCATCGTCTCGGAGCCTTCGAACCCTTGGATGGCGGGGGCCGCGAGCCTCTTCACCCGCGAGTTTTTCACCCTCGCCGCGAGCCGCATCGATCCCGAGGACGGCCTCTTCCTGCAGTGGTTGCAGATCTACGAGCTCGCCCCCGAGCGCATCGGCGCCATTCTCAAGACGTTCCACGCGGTCTTTCCGCATGTCTATGTGTTCACCGCGCACGCGGACTCGAACGATCTGCTGCTCGTTGGTGGACATCGTCCCGTGGCCATCGACTGGGAACGCCTCGAGCAGCGTTTCACGACGTGGACGGCGGAGCTCAATCGCGCCGAGCTGCACGATCCCTACGAGCTCGCCGCTCTTTTGCTCGCGGGGAACGACGAGCTTACCGCTATAGCGGACACGACCCCGGAAAACACCGACGACAACGCGTTCATCGAGTTCGGGGCGCCGCGCGATCTGCTCGAGTACGCCGACAAAGACGCCGAGCTCCCCTGGCTATCCGCGTCGCGCGGCAAGCGAGGCCGGCTCATCCAGCGGATGGTGGCCGACCAAGACGAGAAGCGCTGGGCCGAGCGTGCCGTCCCCTTGGCCCGCGCCTATCTGACGAAGGGCCTCTTGGCGGATGCGCTCGACACCATGGAGTCGGCTCGCGAGGGCATCGCTGGAGGCAGCTCGGCCGTGCAAACCGAGGCCCGACGCGTCGCCGAGATCGCCATGTTTCTCGAGAGCGACATCGACGAAGTGGAACCGGTCGACCCGACCGCCGTGAACGATGCCAACTACGTGCGTGTCGTTGCCACGGCGCGAAGCGATATCCGCACCGCCCTCGCGGACCTCGTCGCCAAGCCCGAGCTGACCCGGGAAAACGCCGCTTACGGCCTACTCTACGGCTACCTGCTCTATCAAAACGGCCGCTACGAGGACGCCGGGGTCGCCCTGACACGCGCCGACGAGGCGGTCCCTGACGCCGAACAGTCCCCGGCCATCGCGTACTACCGCGCTCGGGCCGCGTACGCCGATGGCGCCTACGCCAAGGCCGTCACTCAAATGAACCGATACCGCGCAAGTCTTACACGAAGCTTGTCCGCATCCACGACCCGGGATTAGAGTCTCCGGGATGGATTTGCGGGTCGCCACGCGCACTGACGTCGGTCGAGTGCGCACCAACAACGAGGACAATTTCTTCGCTGATCCGAACCTCGGACTGTTCATCGTTTGCGACGGCATGGGCGGCCACTCCGCCGGCGAGGTCGCAAGCAAGACAGCCTGCGAGGTCATCACGCGGGAAATCGCAAGCGCGGGGAAGACGCGCGAGAAGTTCTTGGCCAGCGGTAAGTCCAGCGACGTCAAAGCCGTCGCCAAGATGGTCGAGGCGGCCATCCACACCGCCTGCAAAGAGGTCTACAAGAAGGCGAGCCGCAACCCCGAGCTCGCCGGCATGGGCACGACGTGCACCGTGGTCCTCATCGCCGGTCACAACAAGGGCATCCTCGGCCACGTCGGCGACTCCCGGCTCTACGTGGTGCGCCAGAACATGGTGCATCAGCTCTCGGACGACCACACCTACGTCAACGAGCTGGTGAAGCGCGGCGCCCTCTCGCGCGAGCAGGCTCGCAATCATCCGCAAGGCAACGTCTTGTCACGGGCCCTGGGCGTGCAGCCCACGGTCCCCGTCGACACCATGATCTTCGACATCGACGCGGGCGACACGTACCTGATGTGCTCGGACGGCCTGTACAATTACTACGCCGACCCGACCGAGATCACGAAGGTCATCGGCGAGCCCGACATCGAGCTCTCGCTCAACAACCTCATCGATCGCGCCATGGAGCGCGGTGGTCACGACAACCTCACCGGCATCGTGATGCGCGTGGGCGGCACGCCGCCGCCGGCCGACGCCGCCGTCGCCGCCGAACAGCGCATCGCCATCCTCAAGCGCATCCCGATCTTCGCGCACCTCTCCTACAACGAGCTGGTCAAGGTCGTCGGCCTCACGCAGCTCGTGAAGGTAAAAGGCGGCGAGACGTTCATCCGCGAAGGCGAACCGGGCGATGAGCTCTACGTGGTGCTCGCCGGCGAGGTGAATGTCCTCAAAGGCGGACAGCAGATCACGTCGCTCAAAGCAGGCGCGCACATCGGCGAGATGGCGCTCATCGACAACGCCATGCGCTCGGCAACCATCGTCGCCAACGGCGACTGCAACCTGCTCGCCATGCGCCGAGACGAGTTCTTCGGTGTCATTCGAACGGAACCGGTCATCGCCACCAAGCTCTTGTGGAGCTTCGTGCAGGTGTTGTCCGGCCGCCTGCGTGAGACCAACGAGGCTCTGCAAGGCGCGCGCAAGGAGCTCACCGCCAACTCCGGTGACTTCGAGATCTTCGTCGACGAGTAAAACGCCGATGACTCGTTTGGCGCTCGCCGCCCTGTTGCTCTGCGGTTGCGCCTCGTCGGGGACCGCGCGCTTCGCCGTGCGCCTGTCGCAGAACGACATCATCGCGCGCAACGAGGCGCTACAACGCGTCGACCGTGACATCGGCCTGCTCGGTGACGAGCCCCTCGCCGGCTACATGCAGAGCGTGGGGAACGGCTTGGGGTTCCCGCAGGTGAGCTTCTCGGTGCTGAACAGCGAGGAGCCAAACGCCTACGCGCTCGATAGCGGCGCGGTGTTCGTGAGCCGCGGCCTGCTGGCGCTGTTGAACGACGAAGGCGAGCTGGCCTCGGTGTTGGGCCACGAGACCGGTCACATCGCCGCCAATCACGGCAAGAAGCGCGAGATCGCCTCGGCTCCGTTCGACGCGCTCAGCAAGACGCTGCGCAAGCTCCTCGGGCTCATCAAGCCGAGCGTCGGCAACCGCGTCGCCGACGCGACCAATACCACCGCGCGCGTCGTCGCGTTGGCTCCCATCTCCCGCGCGCAAGAGCGCCGCGCCGACGAAGCGGGCGTCGAGCTGGCGGCGGCAGCGGGCTATGATCCGCTATCGCTCACACACGTGCTGCGCCGACTCGAAGCCTACGTGGCCGCGCAATCGACGAGCTGGCTCGACGATCACCCGCCGGTCGCGGACAGATCCCGGCGCATGGGCGAGCGCATCGCGGAGCTGCGCTTGCCGACGGCTGCCGCCGAGCATCCCACCCTCCTACCGATGCTAGACGGCCTGGTGATGGACGACCATCCCCTGGACGGCGCGGCGGTGGCGTCGAAAGTCATCCATCCGCGTTTTGGCGTGACCTACGAGGTCCCGGCGGGCTGGCAAACCGAGCGCGACGGCCCCGTGCTGGTCTCGAGCGGCGACGGCTGCACGGTCTTGCTCGAAGGAAGTACCGCCGAAGGCTCTCCCGACGAGGTCGTGGGCCGCAACGGTGGCGACGGATCGGTCGAGCCGGTCGCCGTAGAAGAGTCGCTGCGGAGGCTTCCAGGCAAGGTGGCCCGCAGTCGCGCCGAAGCCGCGGGCATCCACGTCGAGCTCGTGGTGTTCGGCGACGAAACGCGCTCACGCATCTTGAGCGGCGCTTGGCCTGTCGAGAACGCCGCGACCTGCGCGCCGAGCTTCGCCACCACCATCGCTTCGCTGCGTGAAGCAAACACGACCGATGTCGCAAGCCTTCCCATCGTGCGCCTGCGCATCATCGTGGCGCACGCGGGCGAGTCACTTGGCTCCCTGCTCTTTCGCCACCCGTCCGCTTGGCAGATCGAGCGCGTCGCCGCGCTCAACGGCGTCGGAGCCGACCACGTGTTCGAGCACGATGCCGCCGTGAAGGTGCCGCGGCGCGAGGTATGGGGCCAGCGCGGCTTGTCGGACACCGGCCGCCCGCCCTGAGCGCGGCGACCGCGCACGAGCGTTAGACCTGCTCGACGAGCTTCGAGATGATGGCGGGATCGATGGGCTTGACCACGTGCATGTCGAAGCCCGCCTCTTTGACCTCACGCAGGATGTCGGCGCCGGAGTGCCCGGTGAGGGCGACGAGGGCGATGGTGTCGGCGTGTCGGGCGCGCAGCTCGCGCGCGACGTCGAGGCCGCTCATGCCCGCGGGGAGCCCGAGGTCACAAAGGACGATTTCGGGCGTCACTTCCGTGGCGCGGGACAAGCCCTCTTCGCCACTGTGCGCGACAGCAACATGATGCCCGGCAAGCTCGAGCCAAAGGCGCAAACTCTCGGCGGCATCGAGGTTATCCTCGATCACGAGTACACGGCGGGGGGTCGTCATGATTGGCTCGAGCGGGTTGTTTAACGTGAGTCGCTCGACTTGCCAAGCCGGCAACGACACGCGAAGACGGAAACGTGCGCTCGGTGTTGCTCATGCTCGCGGCGGCGTTGGTGCTGGTCGGGGTCCTGTTGACCCGGTCTCCCGAACCAACGGCGCGTGATCGTTATCGGGTCGCCGAGGAGCGCATCGAGGCCGAGCGTGCGCGTGGCCGGCTCGACAAGGCGGACGTCGAGCGCTTGCGCATAGCGCTGCACGTCGCACGTGAAGGTACGGACGGCGAGCGCTACCGGCTCTTGCGCGGCGAGACCCCGGTGCCCCGGACCCGCGCGGGGGAGCCTTGCCGCGTCGTGCGGCTCGACCCCTGGCTGGACGAGCAACTAGCCGTGGCGGACTGCGACGTCCGCTAGAACGGCATCAGCCCAAACGATCGATGAGCGCGGTCATCCGCTTGCGCAGACGGCCGACCTTCTTGCTGACGCGCTCGAGGTCGGCTTGCGTCGCGAGGCCCAGGACCCCGAGCAAGCGCGATGCGTTTTCGTCGATGAAGGCCCGGCTCTCCTGGACGCGACGCACCGCCGCTCCAACCGCCGACGAGCTCTCCTCCGACGCCAACAAGTCATCGATGGCGCTCTTGCCGACGGTCTTGGCGCGCTCTTTCACGCGCTTCCACAGCGGCGAGTCGGCCACGACTACTTCCCCTTCTTCTTGGTCTTCGCCTTGGCGACCACCGCCGCCTTGCCGCCGCGGCGCAGGATCTCGTAGCTCGCCTTGCCCTTCGAGATGGTCATGATGGCGGCCATCCCTTCGGATTCGCTCTTGTCGTTCATCATCCAGGTGACGGCGTCGGCGGGCCCCGGGTTCAAATAGAGCTGGTCGACCATCTTCTTCGGCGGAATGAGCTCGCTGCCATCGCTGTTGGTCGCGTGACCGCCGGCCTCGTGGATGTTGCCGAAGATGCCGAAGAGCACTTTGTGCTCGGCCATGAGCTTGATCATGTCGGGGTCGCCGACGTGGTTGCCTTCGGTGGTGAGGTCGACGCCGTACTGACCGCTCTGCTTGGGGCCGCCGTGCGAGACCAGCACCACGGGGCTCTTCGCCGCTTTGATGATGGCGCCGGTCGCCTCGACATCGGCCGGATGATACTGGCAGCCGTCCTTGGCGTGGATGAACGCCGGGTTGAAGTAACCGGGGAGCGAGACGAAGTCCGCTTGCGGGGTGTGCACGCGACGCACCTTCACCAGGTCGAATACGTGCGGCGAGCGCTGCTGGATGGCCGCCATAGCGGTCTTGTAGACGACGCGGCCTTCGCCGTTGCCGATGATCACGAACACCGGAACTTGCGCGCCGGCGAGCACATCGAGAGCGCTCTCGATGCCGGCCTGGGTGGTACCCGAGTCGCCGTCGACGATGATCATGTCGACCTTGTTCTTCTTGAACCAGGCGATGAAGGCCTTGAGGTTCGCGAGGTTCTCCTCGGAGCTCTCTTTGATGTCGGTGACGGTGCCAACGACGACCGCGTCGCGCGCCGGGCCGGTCCACGAGAGGGTGCTGCCGTTTTCTTCCCAGGTGATGCCGTTCCACTGATGGGTCTTCGGCGTCCCGGTGGCGTCGGGGCCGACGCAGTCTTGATCCGCGGTCTTGGGCGCATCGACCGGGGGGACCACGTCATTGGGGGTCGGATCGGCGGGCACGGGCGGCGGCACCGCCGGCGGCTGGTCGGGCTTCTTGTCGGTGTCGCAGGCGACGACGGCGAGGAATACCAGCGGCAGGAAGCGACGGATCATCATTTGGGACCTCGGCATGGGTGGCGCCAAGGTGCCTTGAGGGGCGAGGCGGGTGCAAGTGCGGGGACACTTACCATTTTTCCGAGCAAGGCAGGTGGAGCGACATTCAAGTAGACGCGGAAAAATGGTTGGTGTCCCCATTTTGGGGATTACCGGCGCTTCCGCCCCAGCTCCGCGAGCGCATCTTCCGCGCCCCGCCGGACCGCCTCCACCGGATGCCCGCTCGCGAGCGTCACGAGGTAGCCCTCGGCCGTCGGCCCTCCGAGTGAGCCCAGGGCAAAGACGACCTGCAGCACGAACTGCGGATCCTTGTTGCGCGCCAGCTCGATCATCGGTTCGGCCGCCGCGGGGTCGCCGATGGCGATGAGCGCGCCAATTGCTCGCAGCGCAAGCTCGGGTTTGGTCTTCTCGTCGAGCAAGGCGATGAGCGCGGGCACAGCGGCCTTGGTCTTGCGCTCGCCGAGGCGTTGCACCGCGAAGAGCTGCAAACGCTCGTCGGTGCTCTTCAGAGCGCCGATGAGGTCGGCGTCCGGCCCGCGGTCGAGCAGCCGCATGCTCACGCTGACGGACCAGCCGTCCTGGAACGCCATCGCCGCATCGTGACGCACGTCGCTGGTGGCTGGGGCCAAGCCGATGACGTCGTAGCTCATGGCATCGGGCCGCGGCCGCAGCTCGACGCGGACCCGCTGCATCGGTGACTCGTCGACCTCGCCAACGTCGTCCGGCCGGTGGTTGCGTACGTCATCGCGGACGGGAGTCGCGACTTCGACGCGCAGGGTGTGCGTGCCCTCGCGTTCCTCGGGCTTGAAGCGCGTGCTGCTGTCGGCGCCAAGCGTGGCGACGAGGTCGGCGCGCAGCCCCTCACGCAGCTCGCGGTTGCCTTCGAGCTCGGGCGGCAGGTTCAGAAGCAAGCGCGTGATGACGATGGTCGAGGGTGTACGCTTGCAGCCGCCAACCGCGGCGAGCAGCACCAACACCAAGAACACATGCCGTCTGACCTTCACCGGTTCGGATCATACCCGAAGAAGTTACATGCCCACCAAGAGTCGCTCGCCAAAGACGGGTGCTAGACCAGCGTCGATGATCTTCTTACGGGCGGCGAGCACGTCGTACGACATGCGCTGGAAGGTGAAGACCTTCGTATCGGTGTCGTAGATGCCGCAACACGAGCGCGGGTCGCGATCGCGCGGCTGGCCGACGCTGCCCACCGTGATGATGGTCTTTTGCGGACCAGTGCAGTCGATGGCGTCGGCGATGACGGGCGTCACGATGGCCGCGTCGTCGATATAGAACGAGATGGTCAGGTGCGAGTGGCCGATGAAAGTGACCTGGGCGAGCTCCGAGAGCTGACCGCCGAGCGCTTCGACCTGCTCGGGCGCGAACAGATAGTCGAACGCTTCCGGATGCACCGGTGAGCCATGCGAAAACTCGATCTCGCCATGGCGGACCTTGAACGGCAGCCCTGCGAGCCAGGCACGGTTCTCCGGCGTGAGCTTCTCCGCCGACCACTGCAGCGCTTGCTTGGCGGCGTCGTAGTACTCGGAGAAGTCGATGCGCCCGCAGGCCGCCGCGTCGTGGTTGCCGATGATGGCGACGTCGGCGATGGGTCTGATGCGGTCACAGACCTCGTTGGGATTGGCGCCGTAGCCGACAGCGTCGCCCAAGAACACATAGGCGTCGCACTTCTGGGCAAGCAGCCAGGTCAGCGCGACGTCGAGCGCTTCGAGGTTGCCGTGGACATCGGAGAAGATTCCGTAGCGCATCGCTAGTCAGACGGCCTCTGACGCCGCGCGGTCGTCGATGAAGGCCGAAAGCGCAGCTACCTCGCTAACCGAGTCGAACGCCAGCCCCAACACGCCGCCCCGGCCGCGAAACCCTTCGGCGCGCCAGACGACGCGAGCACTCGCGACCACGGGGACCGGGCTCGTCGGTAAATTGAATCGCAGCACCACGCGCTCCCCGACCTCGGGTGGAGCAGCAGCCAAAACACGCGCGCCGGACAAGCTCAAGTCCGCAAGAGACACGAACCGCTCGGCCTTGCCGTCGACGAGCCAACAGCGCAGCGGTGTGGACCGTCGCACGTGGTGGCGCTGCTCCTGCACGCGCGACATGAAACCAGGATCGGGGACCCCCCAAAGCGTGTCAAGGTCAGGTTTTCCATGGTCAGCGCCTGCCGACGCGCGCTTCCAATCACCCACCCTGGACGTGTAAAACCGCGCGGCGACCATGCCTTCCGCGACTTTCATCTCCGCCGAGGCCATCGGTCTGCTGGAAATCGACGGCCTGCCGCGGGCTTTGCGGGCTCAGGATGCCGCCTTGAAGCGCGCGCCGGTGAAGATTCTTGCGTGCGCGCCGGTAAGTCCGAACAAAGTGGTGCTCCTGATGACCGGGGACGTCGCCTCGGTCGAGGAGAGCCTCGCGGCGGCGGAAGATGGCCTGGGATCGCGCCGCATCGACCGCTTGTTCCTGCCTGGTGTGCATCCCGCCGTCATCGCGGCGGTGCGTGGCGACCGGCTGGTGCCCAACGCGGATCCGCTCGGTATCTTCGAGCTCGCGACGGTAGCGACGACCATCAGCGCCGCCGACCTCGCGGTCAAAGCGACCGAGGTACGGATCGAGCGCATGCACCTGGCAACCGGCTTCGGAGGTCGCGGCTTCTTCACGCTCCGCGGCGCGCAAGCCGATATCGAGGAAGCGAGCAGATTCCTTGGCGCCAGCCTGGGTGAGGCGCTCCTCGACGCGGAAGTCATTGCCGCGCCGCACGCCGAGCTTCTAGAAGGCGCCTTCAGGCGGCCCTGGAATCTCGACCCGGCCGACAGGGGTTAAGGGAGCACATGAGTCTCGACGAACGCACCGTGCAGGAAACCGCGGCGATGCTGGGCCGCATTCGCGACGAAGTCTCCAAAGTGGTCGTGGGTCAGGGAACGCTGGTGGACCGGCTCCTCCTCGCCTTGGTCGCCGACGGTCATGTGCTCATAGAGGGCATCCCCGGCCTCGCCAAAACCACGGCGGTGAAGGCTCTGGCGGGGGCGGTCGAGACCACTTTCTCGCGCATCCAGTTCACGCCCGATTTGCTACCGGCGGACCTCACGGGCACCGAGGTCTACCGGCCGCAGACCGGCGCTTTCACCGTGAAGAAAGGGCCGCTGTTCGCGAGCTTGGTGCTTGCCGACGAAGTGAACCGCGCTCCCGCCAAGGTACAGAGCGCGTTGCTCGAGGCCATGCAGGAGCGCCAGGTGACGCTGGGCGATACCACGCATGCCCTGCCCTCGCCGTTCCTGGTCCTGGCAACGCAAAACCCGATCGAGCAGGAGGGTACGTACCCGCTGCCCGAAGCGCAGGTCGACCGCTTCATGCTCAAGCTCACGGTCGACTACCCGGACAAGGCCGCCGAGAAGGAGATCATGCGGCGCATGAGTGGGCGCGAGACGCCGCGGGTTAGCGCGGTCGTGCACCCGCGGGACATCATGGCGGCGCGCGAGGTCGCGGATGCCGTGCACCTCGACACGCGACTCGAGGACTACATCGTCGACCTGGTCTTCGCGACGCGCAAGCCCGAGGCGTATGGGCTCGCGAAGCTTTCGAAGTTCATCGCCTTCGGAGCCTCGCCGCGCGCGAGCATCGCTCTGGTCAAAGCGGCGCGCGTGCACGCCTTGATGCAGGGCCGCACCTACGCGACACCGCACGACGTCAAGACGGTCGCGCCCGACGTGCTCCGCCATCGCGTACTACCGACCTACGAGGCCGAGGCGCAGGAGCTGACTGGCGAGCGGATCGTGCGCGATGTGCTCGCATCGGTGGACGTACCATGAGGTCGATCGGAGCTCGTTAAGCACTTATGGAAGCGAGGCGTCCCACGCTCGACCCAGAGCTTGCGGCACGAGCCCGCCGGCTACGCATTCGTGCGCGCCGGCTGTCGAGCGAGCTGTTCACCGGAGCGTTCGCGAGTGCTTTCAAGGGCCGAGGCACCGAGCTCGATCAAGTGCGCGAATACATGCCCGGCGATGACGTGCGCCGCATCGATTGGAACGTCACTGCCCGCGCGCATTCGGGTGAAGGCGCCCGCGCCTTCGTGAAGGAGCATCGCACCGAACGAGAGCTGACCATCTTGCTGCTCGTCGACATGAGCGCATCCGGGAGCTTCGGCAGCGTCATGCGCAGCAAGCGCGAGATGGCCGCCGAGCTCGCGGCCTTGCTTGCATTCGCGGCCACGGCCACCAATGACCGCGTCGGCATCGGGCTGTTCACCGATCGAGTCGAGCGCTACGTGCCGCCGCGTAAAGGTCGCGCGCAGGTGGCGCGCTTGATCCGCGAGCTGCTCACCTTCGAGCCCGAGGGGACCGGCACCGACGTCACCGCGGCGCTCGACTATTTGCGCCGCGTGCAACGCCGACGCGCCGTCGTGTTTCTCGTCTCGGACTTCATCGCCCGAGGCTACGAGGACGTGCTCGGCGCGGTCGCCTCGCATCACGAGGTCATCGCCTTGCGACCTATCGACGCGCACGAGCTGGCGCTGCCCGACGTCGGCATGGTGCATTTACGCGACGCCGAGACGGGTGCCGTGCGGCTCGTCGACACGAGTGACGCGAAGATCCGCGAGCACTATGCCGCGGCGGCGGCGCGCCGTGGCCGCGAGCTCGCGGAGACCCTGCGCATGGCGCGAGTGCCGCTCGTGGACCTGCCGGTCGACGGCACCTACGTAGACATCCTGACGCGCTTCTTCGCGACGAGACGCCGGCGACGCTGATGGACGAGCTACGCGACATCAAGCCACTCGTACCCCTCTCGGAGCCCTGGCCGTGGTGGCTGTGGCTGCTCGCTGCCTTGGTGCTCGTCGGCGCGGTGATGCTCGTCTGGCGCAAGCTTCGACGGAAGGAGCGCGCACCAGCCGCCGTCAACGACGCCGAAGCAGCTCGGCTCGCGCTGGCGGCGATTCGTGGAACGCGGCCCCGCGACCAGGCCGGCGCCGAGCGCTTGCAGAGTCACATCGCCGTGGTGTTGCGGCGCTGGATCGAGGCAAGCTTCGACGTTCACGCCACCGAGATGACGACCGAGGAGCTCACCGCCGAGCCACGTTTGCTGAAGGCCCTCGGCGAGGAGGGTCGGTCGAACCTGGTGGCGCTGCTCGCTTTCGCGGACGCCGTGCGTTTCGCCAGTCGGCCCGCTTCTCCGGACGAGCACGCCGAGAGCGTCGAGCGCGCTTGGGCGCTCGTCGACCGGAGCCCCACATGAGGCTCGCGGACGCACGCTGGCTGCTCGCCTTGGTGCCATTGTTCGCCCTATGGCTGGGCTGTCTTTGGATCCGCCACCGCGCCTCGGGCCGTCCCGCCGCCAGTTTCTCGAGCCTCGATGCGCTCGCTGACTTGCGCGCCACTTGGGCCGTGCGCCTGCGACCCTGGGTAGTCGCCGCCCGGTACGTTGCCGTGGCGTTGCTCTTGGGGGCCCTCGCTCGCCCGGTCGGCTCACAGGGCAAGAAGGCACTGACGACCGACGGCTTGCACATCGTCCTCGCCATCGACACCTCCGGCAGCATGCGTGCGCTCGATCTCGACGCCGAGCGTTCGCTCGAGTGGCGACGCACTCGGCTCGAGGTGGTGCGCGACGTCGTGACCACGTTCGTTCAGGCGCGCGTCAATGACGCGGTCGGCTTGGTGGTGTTCGGCAGCTTCGCGTTCACGCAGGCTCCCTTGACGCTCGACCATGCGCTGGTCGCAAACCTCGTGGAGCGGCTCGAGATCGGCGTCGCCGGCGAGCAGACCGCAATCGGTGACGCGCTGGTCACCGCGGTGAAGCGCTTGAAGGACGACAAGGCGAAGTCGCGCATCGTCGTCTTGCTGACCGACGGCCGCAGCAACACCGGCAACGTCGAGCCGCAGGAAGCAGCGCGACTCGCCAAGGCTTACGGCGTGAAGGTCTACACCATTGGGGCGGCGCGGCAGGGTCGCGCGCCCATGGTCGTGCAAGGCCAGCTCTTCTACGAAGACGTCGACCTCGACGAAGAGACACTGACCACCATCGCGGACACAACCGGCGGCAAGTACTATCGCGCCGAGGACGCGACGGCACTGGCCCGCATCTACGAGGACATCGACACCCTCGAGAAAGACGCGATCGACGCACCCGAGCAGCACGAGCTCGATGAGCGTTACCCGCTATTCGTGGCGCCAGCGCTCTTCTTGCTGTGCTTCGAGGCATTGCTGCTATCGACGCGCTTGCGGACGCTGCCATGAGCGGGTTCGCGGTCGAACGAGCCTGGGTGCTCTGGTTGTTGATTGTCCCCGTCCTGGTGACACTCGTGGGTATCCGCGGAGAGCGTTTGGCGCGCTCGCGCCTCGGCCGTCTGGTGGCGCCGCGATTGCAACCGCGATTGGTGGCTCGCTCGCCCGGAGGCTCCTGGCGGCACGTGGTGATCGGCGCGTCGCTCGCGGCACTAGTCACGGCCTTGGCTGGCGTCCGCTATGGCGACATCGAAGAGGAGGTACGGGCGCGTGGCGTAGACGTCATGGTGGCGCTCGACGTCTCCGACAGCATGCTGGCACGCGATGTCGAGAGCGACGCGGGCCTCTCGCGCCTCGAGCGCGCGAGACGCGAGATCTTGGATCTGCTCGCCCGTCTCGACGGTGACCGCATCGGCCTGGTGATCTTCGCCGGTGACGCCGTGCTGCAGCTACCACTGACCTTGGACTACGAAGCCGCGGCCTTGTTCGTGCGCGAGGTCGCGCCGGAGCTGGTCTCGACCAAGGGCACGGCCATCGCGAAAGCCATCGACGTGTCCATCAACGCCTTCGAGGCGGGCGTTGCCGAGGGCCGCGCCGTCATCCTGATCACGGACGGCGAGGATACCGAGGGCGACGTCGCCGCGTCAGCGGAGAAGGCCAAGCAGGCAGGCGTGCGCGTCTTCGGCATCGGCGTTGGCCGCAGCGAAGGCGCGCCCATTCCGCTCGCCGGGGGCGGTTTCCGGCGCGATCGGAAAGGTGAGATGGTGCTGAGCCGCCTCGACGAGGCGCAGCTCGCTAGCGTCGCCAACGCGACGGGTGGGGACGTCGTGCGATCGACGAGCGGCGACTACGACCTCGAGCGCATCTACGCTGGGATCAAGACGAAGGTGGCTTCGCGGGATCTAGGGTCGCGACGCCGGGTCCATGGGAAGGATCGCTACCGCGTCTTGGTTTCCTTGGCGGCGGCTGGGTTGATGCTGGAGGCGCTCCTGCGGGGGCGGCGCGCACGATGATGGTGCTCTTGCTCACGATGCTTGTCGCGGACCCCGGGGTCGCGGCGTACGAGCGCGGCGACTATGTGACGGCGGTGGAGGAGCTCGCGCGTGCTCTGACGGACAAGCCGCAGGATGCCCGCATCGATTTCGACTTGGGAAGCGCGCTGTACAAGGCGGGGAGGTTCGCGGACGCGGAGAAAGCATTCGCGAGGGCGGCCAAGGAGGCGAAGCTCAAGGCGGGTGCGTTGTATGGACAGGGGAATGCGCGGTTCAAGCAGGAGAATTTCAAAGGGGCGATTGAGAGTTACGAGCAGGCATTGAAGGCGGATGGGGGGGATGAGGACGCTAAGGCGAACTTGGAGCTCGCTCGGAGGAAGTTGGAGGAGAAGGAGAAGAAAGAGGAGCAGCAACAGGAGCAGGAGCAGAAGAAGGAGGAGGAGAAGCAGGCCGGGCAGCCGAAAGACGATGAGGCGAAAGCCGATGACCGAAAGCCGAGTGCCGATGGCCGAGAGCCGAAGGCCGATGAGCCGAAGGCCGATGAGCCGAAAGCCGATGAGCCGAAGGCCGAGCAGCCGAAGGCCGAGCAGGCGCAGGGCCCGACCAAACGTGAGCACCGCCCTACCGACAAATCCGTGATGACGGACGAGCAGGCCGCTCGCCTCCTCGAGCGGGTCGATGAGAAACGCCCGCGCTCCCGCCTTCGCCAGAAGCACTCGCGCTCCGGCAAGGATTGGTGACTCGCATGCCCCGCCTCGCCTTTCTCGCCATCACCTTCTTGTCCGCGGAAGCGTTCGCCGGCAGCGCCCGCGCGACCCTCGATCGCGGCCGCGCAAGCCTCGACGACGAGGTGACGCTCACCATCCAGGTCGTCGGCAGCGCCGACACTCCCGAGCTCCCGAGCAGCATGAACGCCGACTTCGAGACGCAGGCGTCGGGTCAATCGAACCAGGTGTCGATCATCAACGGGCGTATGAGCTCGAGCACGCGTTACACCTTCACGCTGGTCCCGAAGCACGCCGGCACGCTCACCGTCCCCGCGATTCCCGTCGTCGTCGACGGCACGCGCATGGCGACCGAGCCTGTGCAGCTCTTCGTGGCGGCGGCGAGCACGACGCCCGGTCAGGGAGGCGAGGAGATCTACCTCACCGCCGAGCTCGTGCCGGCGAGTGGGCCGCGTCAATCCGCCTTCGTCGGCGAGCAGCTGGTCTACACACTGAAGGTCTGGGCGCGCGTCGATGCGTCGTGCCCCAGCCTCAAGCTCCCGGACTTCCCGAACGCGGCTTCTTACGACCTCGGCGAGCAACGGCAGTACCGCACCCACGTCGACGGCGAAGACGTTTCGGTCGTCGAGGTCCGCAAGGCCGTTTTCGCGGACAGGCCCGGGGTCCTCGAGCTCGCTCCGGTGCGTCTCAATTGCACGGTCGAGCGCAACCGCCGGCGCGGAGACGACTTCGGCAGCATCTTCGGCAACACTGGTGTCCGCAAAGCCGTGCGCAGCAACGCGCCGCGGCTGGCGATCGAAGCTCTCCCTCCCCCGCCCGCGGGATTTTCGGGCCTGGTCGGCGACGTCAGCATCGGTGCCGTCTTGAGCAAGACGGAAGCGCACACCGGTGACTCGGTGACGCTTTCGCTCAGCGTACGAGGGAATGCCGAGATGACGGCCGCGCCCGAGCCGCGGATTCCGTTCGGCAACGCCGTCAAGGTCTACGATGACAAGCCGACCTTGCGCTACGACACCGGCGGGAACGAGCTCATCGGCGAGCGCACTTTCCAAAAAGCCTTGGTCGCGCAGTCAGCGACCGACATCCAGATCGCGGCGCCGAGCCTCGTCTACTTCGACCCCAGGCGCCGCGCCTACGCTAAAGCGGAGGCCCAGCCGCTGACTTTGCGCATCGCCGGCGCCGACGTGCCTGCCGCCGCCCTGGCGGCGCCGACGCAACCCGAGGCGAGTCCCGCGCCACGTCTCGAGCAACCGACACGCCGCTCCGCATTCGCGCTGCGCCGCTCCCAGGGCGGTCCGACTGCCTGGCTCGATGGTCCGCGCCTCGCGCTGCTCATCGCTCTACCGTTGGCCATGGCGTTCCTCGTTCGCTTCCGCCGCTCACCGTCCCCAGGTGGTGCGCTCAAGAAGCAGCGACGCGACGCAGCGAGACGCGCTCTCCACGAGCTCGAGCGGCTCGGCAACGATGCCCACGAAGTTTCGCGCGTCGTGCGCGAGCTCATCGGCAACCGCATCCAGCACCACGGCGCCGCCCTATCCAGCGACGAAGCGCTGACGGCCCTCGCCGCGACCGGTCTCGACACGGCCCTCGTTAGCCGCGCCAAGTCGGTGCTCGCGGCTTGCGATGCCGCTCTTTACGGTCATGCGCGCGGTCAAGCTGACCTCAAGGGCGACGCCATCGCCTTGGCGCGCGGCTTCGTGGAGGCTGCGTGACCGCGAACGAAGCATTCGACGCCGGCGTGACGGCCCTGGGACGAGAGGACCATCCAACCGCTATAGCGAGCCTCCTCGCCGCCCGCGCCGCCGCCCCCCGCGACACCGAGATCGCGGCCGCCCTCGAAGCCGCGCGAACCGCCAGCGGCAGCCACGTGCACGTCGATGCGCCGCTGCCCGTCGGCACGACCGACTTCGCCTTGCTGCTCGTGCTCGTGAACATCGCCCTTTGCATAGCGATAGGCCGGCGCGTCCAGAAGAGCCTTCTCATCATCAGCCTCGCTGTCTGGCTGGTCGCGCTCGGCGCCTGGGTCGCATGGCACGTAGCCCAGCCCACCTACGTGGTGGTCACCGGCGCCGATACGAAGACCTATGCCGCCAACGACACCGACAGCCTCGAGCGCTATCGCTTGAGCCGTGGTGACGAGCTCGTGCTGCTCGAGAGCCGCGACGGTTGGCTGAAGGTCGAGGGCCCCGAAGGGCCTGCCTACGTGGCTGCCAAGGAGGTAGTCCAGACGACGCACCTCGCGAGCCCGAGCCGCCGATAAGCGGCCACCAGCTTCCGGGGAGAGTCTCGTGTCCGATCCAGCCCGCATCGTCCCAGTCGCGCCGTACGTCCCGCAGATGGTTCCCTCGGGTCCCTATGGCGCCGGCAAGGTCCAAGTTTTCGAGACTCTGCAAGACGGCGCCGCCGACGGCGACCTCGCCCAGGGCCGCGTGCAGCTGCGCGACCTACGCCAGCTAAAGGCCGCCCTCGAGAGCGACTCCGGGGCGATCCGCGAGGCCTTCGAAGCCGGCATCAAGAATGGCACCATCGAGACGACGCTTCGCCAGCTCTCGACAGCCGAGCTTGGCCGCCTGACCAACGCCCTTCCGGAAGACGAAACAGGTCCCGACTCGCGGGCTGCTTTCGCGAGCATGGTCTCCCGCATGCCGGCGCTGCCGTTCGATCGCGAGACGCTGCGAGCACTGCGAGCCGCGCTGGTGAGCACGGGATACCAGGGCGACATCGACCGATTCGATCTCGCGTATCCGACGCGCTAGTCGCGAGCTCACTCGAAGTCGGCTGGAAACGGCAGCACCAAGCGTGACGCGGTCTTCGTGAGTCGCGCGATGCGCTTGGCATTGGCGACCTCGGGCTCAGCCATGATGGCGCCGCGCGCGTACTCGAGCGCGCGCGATGGATCGCGGAGGCGTCGCTCGTAGAGCTTCGCGAGCTCGAGGCAGAGCAAGGGCGCGATGTCGGGGTCGGCATGCGTGAGCGCCCGCTCGAGAGCCGCCACAGCCGAGGCGAACTCGCCGCGCCGCTTGTGCACGCGAGCCATGAGAACGAGCGCGGGTGCGGACACATCGGAGCTGCCCGCCGCCGCCGTCAGCGCGAAGGCATGCGCACGGTCGCCATCGCCGGCACGCACCGACAGCTCGGCCAGCGCCAGTTGATCACGCAGATCGTCCTCGCTCGACGCGCTCTCGATCTTGTCGGCGAGCACACCCAAGAGCGCCACCAGCGATACGAGGTCGTGCTGGTTGTGCAGCAGGATGGGGTTCAAACAAGCGCCGTCCTTGCCCCGCAGGAAGTCCATGTAAATGGCGGGGATCTGCGCCCCGCCGACGTCGTCGTGGCGTGTGAGCGCCAAGACCTCGCGCTCGAGCTCGGTGAGCTGGACGTTGGTGAGCCGCCGGCGAAAGACGCGCCGGGCGCAGTGCAAGAGATCGACGTGCGCCGCGGGCTCGGGCACCTTCATGCGATTCAAGACGAACCGCGTCCGCAAAAGCGGCCAATCGAAGCTCTTGCCGTTGTAACTGACGATGCATGACGACGACGCGATCCGCATCGCCAGCTCCTCGAGCATCGGACCTTCTTCACCGGGCTTTCGCAGCACGAGTTGCTCGACCCGCACCGCGGTGCCGTCGAACCAGGCCATGCCGATCAGGAAAGGCAAAGTGCCGGCACCGTGCGACAGGCCGGTGGTCTCGGTGTCGATGTACAAGGCGCGGCTGAAGTCGATCGGCGTCAGACGCTCGTCGAGGGCGAGCTTGGCGATCAGCTAACCGGTCGCGACGAGACCGCGACGCAAACGGGCGGAGCCCTGCAAGTGGTCGGGGTCGAAAGCTTGGCCGACGACGTGCAACTCGCCGCGTGCGTTGGAGCGGACGGAGCCGGCGAGCCCAGACGCCGCATCGGCGCGCCGCCGCTTCGGCTTTGCTTGTCGGTTTGCCAAAGCGAGGAGCCGCGACTTGATC
>JBGGMJ010000008.1:0-10956 GCA_041288095.1 Myxococcota bacterium | reverse complement strand
CGCGCGGCGTGATGGCGGCGCTCGAGCAGCGCCTGTCGCCCGAGGAAGGCGGCGTCGCCATCCGCAACCTCGGCGTCGCCATGACGGAGGTCGCGAAGATCCTGCAAGAAGCCGACATCGCCTTCCGCGCGAGCCGCGAAGACTTCACTGCGACCATGGCGTCGATGCGCGAAGCCGCGGACAACTTCCGCGAGTTCAGTCGCATCTTGGCGCAGGATCCATCGGCGCTGCTGCGTGGACGGGAGCTGCGTGAATGAAGCGCTTCGGTTTTTGCATCATGCTGCTCGCGCTGCAGAGCGCCGCCTGCGGGCTCTTCGGCCGCGCGCAACAGCCGCGTAACTTCTACGTGCTCGCGGTCGATCCCTTGGAGAAAGGGAGCGGACGCGTTCTGCCCGGGCTCGTGCGCGTCTCCAACATGGACACCGCGAGCACCTACGACAAATTCCAGATCGTGATGCGCGAGAGCCCGTATCAGCTGCAGTACAGCGACTTGAACGTCTGGGCGGTAAAACCCGGGCGCATGGTCAGCGACGTGATGGCGTCCGCATTGCGCGAGGCGGGCGCCTTCGACGCCGTGACCCGCGAGCTCGGCGAGCGCCGGCCGGACTACACGATGGCCGGCGACCTCAACTCGATCGAGGTCTACAATAGCGGAGACGCCTGGTTCGCGCACCTCGCCATCTCGCTCGCGTTCACGCGCTTCAGCGACGGCCAGGTGTTGTGGACGTACAGCTTCGACCGGCGAAAGCAGGTGCCCACGGGAGACTTCGCGGCGGCGATTCGCGGCATCTCGGAGCTCCTGTCCGCGGCGACACAGGAGGCTGTGGGTCAGCTCGGCGCCTCGCTCGCCGGCAATCTCGATCAAGCACCACGCGGTGGGCAGCTGGCAACGCCGATGTGGCCGCTTGGCCGCGATCCGGGGCCCCAGCGTGAACGGCGCGATGTCGACGTAGCGACGGATACAGCGAACGCGCAGCCGGCCGTGCCGGTGACGCCGGTGCAGGTGCCGGAGGTCAAGCCGCGCACCAAGTCGTCGACGGCCCCCTAGCGCACGACGCTAGCCGCGCAGACCGTTCAGGCCACGGCGCACCACCGCGACCGCGTCTTCGCTGGTCTCGGCGCTCGCCGTGAGGTGCCCCATCTTGCGGCCGGGCTTGGGCTGTTTGCCGTAGAGCGACAGCTTCAGATTCGGGATGGCGAGGGCGCGCTCGAATTTCGGCTCGCCCTTCTCCCAGGCGTCGCCGAGGATGTTCGCGATAGCGGACGGCCGCACCGTCGCCACGGAGCCCAGCGGCAAGCCACAGACCGCGCGAATCACCTGCTCGAACTGCGACGTCACGCACGCGGAGTCACTCGCGTGATAGGAGTTATGTGGGCGCGGCGCCAGCTCGTTCACCAGCAGCTCGCCCGTCTTGGTGAGGAACATTTCGACCGCTAGGAGCCCGACGATTTTCAAGCCATCGGCGATACCGCGCGCGAGGTCTTGGGCCTTGGTGGCAAGCTCCTCGGGGATCTCCGCGGGGATTACCGACCAGGCGAGGATGCGCTTCTCGTGATGGTTGTGCGCTACCGGATAGACCGCGATCTCTCCGCCGGCGCTGCGCGCGACCAGGACCGAGATCTCCTTGTCGAGATCGAGCGCGAACTCGCAAACGACCGACTCCGCCTTGAGCTCGTCCCAGGCAGCCACGGCCTCGTCGGCGGAGGCGAGCTCCATCTGGCCGCGACCGTCGTAGCCGCCATGGGCCGCCTTCGCGAAGCAACGGCCGCCGAGCTGCTCGGCCGCGCGCTTGAGCTGCGCCGGGGTCGCGGCTTCCATGTACGGGCCGATGGGGATCGCGTGCCCCTTGAGCCAGCGTTTCTGCAGCGCCCGGTCTTGGATGGTCTCGAGAATGGTCGCGTCCGGTCGACACGGGGCGTGCTCCGCCGCGGCTGTCAGCGCCGCCAAGCCGATCTTCTCGATCTCGAGGGTCACCACGTCGACGCCCTTGGCGAGCGTGCGCGCGGCGTCGACGTCGTCGAAGGGCGCCGTGATCACCTTCTCGACCACCGGTCTCGCCGCGCAGTCGGGGTCGGGATCGAGGACGTGCACGCGGTAGCCCAGCGGCCGCGCCGCGAGCGCCATCATGCGGCCGAGCTGGCCGCCGCCGAAGATTCCGATGGTCTTTCCGGGAGGGAGAACTGCACCCTTGATCATGTCAACGTCTGCGCCAGAACCAGGTCACGCTGCTTGTCGCGGTAAGCCTTCAATGCAGCGCGCACTTGGGGATGTGAGTTAGCGACGATCTGAGCCGCGAGGATACCGGCGTTCGCGGCGCCCGGCTTGCCGATTGCGACGGTCGCGACCGGCACGCCCTTGGGCATCTGCACGATGGACAACAACGCGTCGACGCCGTTCAACATGGTGGCCGGCACGGGAACACCAATGACCGGCACCGTGGTCTTGGCCGCGACCATGCCGGGCAAGTGCGCGGCACCGCCCGCTCCGGCGATGATGGCGAGCAGGCCGCGCCCTTCCGCCGCCTCGGCGAATGCGAACATCGCGTCGGGCGTGCGGTGGGCCGAGACGACCTTGGCCTCGTAGGCTACTCCGAGCTCGTCCAGGATCTCGCAGGCCAGGCGCATGGTGTCGTAATCCGACTGGCTGCCCATGATCACCGCCACCAGGGGCGTCTCGGAGTTCATGGGACGTCCTTTGCGCGAGCCGCGCCAGCTGGTCAAGCGCGCTTGCGGCTTACCATGCAGATCGGTAGACCGGCCGCCATGTTGCAGGTCACGCGCGTCGCCAAGAGCTTTGGCGGGCGAACCTTGTTCAGCGACGTCAGTTGGACGGTCAACGACGGCGAACGGGTCGGTTTGGTCGGTCCCAACGGCGCCGGCAAGACCACCCTGCTCAAGATCATCTCCGGAGAAGAGCCGCGCGACGGCGGCGCCGTCACCCTCGGAAAAGACGTTCGCCTGGGCTATCTGCCCCAAGAGGTCACCCGGGCGACGCACGGCACCATCCTCGAGCACGTCCTCGAAGGCAGCGCCGAGATCATGCAGGCGCGCCGGCGGCTCGCCGATGTCGAAGCCAAGCTCACGGCGGGCGACCCGGCGAACGCGGCCGACCTCGCGCACGAGCAAGTCGAGCTCATCGACGCGCTATCGCGGATGGGCTCGCACAGCCTCGAAGCGCGCGCGCATCGCATCCTCGAGGGCCTCGGGTTCAAGCCGGAGACGCTCTCGGGTCCCATGTCGGGCCTGTCCGGCGGCTGGGCCATGCGCGCGGAGCTGGCGCGCTTGCTCCTCTACGCACCGCAAGTACTGCTCCTCGACGAGCCGACGAACCATCTCGATCTCTCGAGCCTCAACTGGCTCGAAGGCTTTCTTGCCGACTACGAGGGCGCCTGGGTGGTGGTGAGCCACGACCGCTGGTTCTTGAATCGGATGGTGACGAGCATCGCCGAGCTGACCCCCGACGGCCTGCTGGTGTTTCCCGGCACCTACGACGACTACGTCGAGGGGCGTGAGGAGCTCGATGCGCAGCTCGCCGCGCAGGCCATGGATCGCGAGCGCCGCATGGCGCACTTGAAGAGCTTCGTCGAGCGCTTCGGCGCCAAGGCCAGCAAAGCCACGCAGGCGCAAAGCAAACAGAAAGCGCTCGACAAGCTGTCCGCTGAAGCGGCCACAGCCGGCAAGCCCAAGCGCAAGCACCGCTCGTTGAAGCTCGCGTTGCCGCAGCCTGTCCGCTCGGGCGACACCGTGGCGCGTCTCACCGGGGTCAAAAAGGCCTACGGGCAAAACGTCGTCTACGACGGGGTCGACATCCACATCCGCCGCGGCGATCGCATCGCCCTGGTCGGTGACAACGGGGCCGGCAAGTCGACGCTGCTCAAGATGCTGTCCGGCACCCTCTCCATCGACGCCGGCAATCGCGACATCGGTCACAACGTCGCGACCTACTACTTCGCCCAGCACCAGATGGATGCGCTCGAGCGCGGCCAGACCGTCTTGCAACACATGCGCGCGGCCATGCCCGATGCCGCTGAATCGACCGTGCGCGGCATCCTCGGTGCCTTCCTGTTCAGCGGCGACGCGGTCGACAAGGTCGTCGACGTGCTCTCGGGTGGTGAGAAGAGCCGGCTCGTCCTGGCGATGATGCTGGCCCGGCCGGGTAACTTCCTCCTCCTCGACGAGCCCACCAACCATCTCGATCTGGCGAGTCGGGCCGTCCTCGAGGACGCCCTCTCGGCCTTCAGCGGCACCGTCGTCTTCATCAGCCACGATCGTTACTTCATCGACCGCGTGGCCACCAAGCTGGTGGAAGTGCGCCCTGGGCCCCAAGGTCCGTCAATACTCACGGAGTTCGTGGGTGATTATGATTATTACCTGTGGAAGCGCCGGGAGCTGATGCCCGAACCCGTCGCTGCGTCGACACGCAATAGCGAGGCCTCCGCCTCGAGCAACCAAATAACCCGTGAAGAAAAGAAGTCACAACAACGCGAAGCAACGCGCCGAGCCAAGGAGAGCGCCCGTCTCGAGTCCGAGATCGGGACGCACGAGGCCCGTATGCGCGAGATCGACGCGCTGCTCTGTGATCCTCAAGTTTATGCCGACGTGGCCAAGAGCAAGACTCTGCTCGACGAACGTCGTGGCCTCGACGAGCAGCTCCCAGCTCTGTACTCGGCCTGGGAAGCAGTCAGCGGCTAGGGGCGACCCGTGAGGATCATCAAGCGCATTCTCAAGATGGTCTTCTGGACCATCGTGGGCGTGTTCGCTTTGGCGGTCATCGCGGTCGTCGGCGCCAAGCTTTACCTCTCGAACGAGCGTTTGGCCGAGCTCGTCGAAAGCAACCTGAACGAGCTCTTCGCCGGTCACTTCGAGGTCGGGGGCATCCAGTGGTCGCTACCCTTCCACTTCGTCATCGACGATGTCGCAATCGATGATCCCGAAGGCCGGCCGGTGATCCGAGCGACGCACGTCGATGCTCGCGTGCGCTGGCGTGCGCTCTTCCACGGCACCCTCGCCATCGATGACATCGCGGCTCACGGGCTCGACATCCGCGTGCAGGCTCTCGCGAAGGACCCGATGCTCTTGGGCATCGCGGAGGCGTTCACGCCGAGGAGCCCAGTCGTGCCCGAGCCCGACGTCGAAGACGACGGTCCGCCGCTCGCGCTCGATTTTCACGGCACCACCCTCGATCGCGTCGAGTTCGTCTACGACGACGGCACTACCAAGATCGTGGTCTCCGGTGGCCATATCGAAAATGTGGCGTTCGGCATGCGCGGCGACCTCCTCGACATCGATGGCGACGTCGAAGCGCCGCGCTTCGCGCTCACCACCGACGGTTTCGCTTACGACGGCGGTCCAGTGCGGGTGCACGCCGAAGCCTTCGAGATCGACATCGGCGACGTGCTCGGCTTCGCAGCCGACAAGGCGCGGGTCATCGTGGACGGCCTCACTGTCGACGCCAGCGGAGACCTACACTTTCCCGAAGGGTCGCTGCCGCGAGGCACCTTGGTCACGGACGCGACGCTGCCGCTCGAGCATCCGCTGCTGCGGAGCATCCTGCCGAAGGGCCTCGCGGGGCGCGGCCAGCTCGCGTTGCATGCCGCGAGCGACGGCAACCACGTCGAACTGTCGGTGCGCGGTACGGACGCGAGCGTGTCCGGCCTCGCCATCGAGGCAGTGACGCTCGAAGGCACGATCAAGGGCGACCGTATCGACATCGAGCGCCTGCACGCCGCGGTCGAGGGAGGCAGCGCCAATGTCAGTGGCGAGCTCGAGCTCTTGCCGCCCATGGCTCACGACCTGGTCATCGATCTCGAGCGCTTTCCCCTCGCCGAAGCAGTGCGGGTCTTCGCCGGCGTGGACGCGACGTTGCCCAAACGCTTGAGCGGACGCGTCAAGGCACGCGGCGAAGGCCTCATCGACCTCTCCTCGCACATCGAGGCCGACGTACGCGCCGATGGCCTGCCCGCCGATTTGCCGCTGGTGCCCGACCCACTGCGTCTCGAGCTCGAAGGGGATCTCACACCGGAGCACGCGAACGTCGCGCGCCTCGCCGCGGAAGGCGATGGCGCGCACCTCGAAGCGCACGGTCGCATTCCCTTCACCGACACCGGCCCGATCGACGCCACCCTGACGCTGACACACAAGAGGCCGGCGACGACGCTCGCCAAGGCGGGAGCCGACGCGCCCCTGGAAGTCGAGAGCCTCGTGCTCACCGCCAAGGCCAAGGGCACCGTGTCGCGGCTCGTGGCCGACGCCTTGCTCGAGGCCCAGGGCGTCGTCGTGCAAGACGTGGGGCCAGCGAGCGTGCGTGCGCCGCTGCGCATCGAAGGTGGAGTCGTGACCCTGAGCGCGGCGACCGTCGGCATCGGCGGTGGCCAGGTGGTCATCGACGGCACCGTCGGAGTCATGGACGAGCGCGGGCGCCCGCTTCATGCCATGCCTCTCGCGGCCAAGGTCACTGCGCACGATGTCTCGCTGACCGCGCTCACCAACGACAAGGCGTCAGGCAAGCTCATCATCGACGGACAGCTCGGCGGCACCCTGCAAGCGCCCCGTGGCGAGCTTACGCTGGGAGTCGACGAGCTCTCCGCCCGCGGCATCGCCTTCACCAAGGCAAGGGCGGTGGCGGTGCTCACGCCCGATCACGTCGAGGTGCGCGAGGTCGCGCTCGACCCCAAGGACGGGGGTGATTTGCAAGGCAAGGGTCGCTACGCCTTCGCGAGCACCCAAGTGGACGCCGAGCTGACCGTTAGCGAGCTGCCTCTCGCCGCCGTCCTCGCGCTCACCGCTCCCGACGTGCCGCTCCGTGGCATCATCGGAGCAAAGCTCACGGTGAGCGGCCCGGCGGCAACGCCCCAAATCAAGGGTAACGTGCGCGTGAGCGAGCTCGCCTCTGGTGACGTCGCCATCGGCACACTGACGGCGGACATCGGCGAGGCCAAGATCGCGGGAGGCAAGGCCCAGGCCCTGCGGCTCGCGGCGCAGCTGCGTGGCCCGCTCGGCAATGCCGACGTCGACGCCGGGTTCACGCCGGCGACGGGCCAGCTCGACGGCAAGGTGGCGGTGAGCGACGTAGGCCTCGCGAGCGCTCTGAAAGCGGCGAAGGTCGACCTGCCCCTCGACGGAAAGTTCGTGGCGACCGCGGACATCCACGGTGAGCTGCCGTATCCGGCCGTCAAAGCGGACCTCGAAATCTCGGCCATCACCATCGACGGCGTCGCCCCCGCGACCAACACCATCACCATAGCGGTGACGACGGACTCTCCAGACGAGCGCTACGACGCCCGCGTCGATTTCGGAAAAATCCTGACGGCGGATCTCCGTTTCTGGCCGCGCCGAGGTCCCGCCGCCGAGCTCCACGCCAACTTCGACGACTTCCGGGCGTCGGCGTTCTCACCCAAGCTCGCGAAGGCCGGTTACGACCTCACCTTGAGCGGCAACACCCATGTCCGCTACAGCGCACCCAGCACGGTCGATGGGACGCTCACCTTGAACAAGCTCGCCGCGAGCGTCGACACCCAGACGGTACAGTTGGCGCAACCGTCGACCATCTCCTTCCAGGGCACGAACGTCAGCGTCCCGCGACTCACCTTGGAAGGCGCCGGCAGCACGGTCACCGTGAGCGGCAATGTTCGCGACGGCAACCTCAGCGGCGACATGGTCGGTGATCTCGATCTCGCGGTCCTAGGGCCCTTCGTCACCGCCGTCTCCGAGCCGACAGGCATCTTGCACGTGGTCGCGAAGGCGAGCGGCAAGCTCGCGAGTCCGTCGCTCACGGGCGAGCTCAGCATCGCCAAGGAGGTGCGGTGCCGCCCGCGCGGCATCTCGCAAGAGCTCGTCGTCACCAGCGGACGCATCGCCTTGGCCGGCGACAACGTCGTCATCAGCGATTTCAAGGGTCGGCTCGAGACCGGTACCTTCGAGGTGCGCGGGCGCATCGGCTTGAAGGCCTGGAAGCCCGACAGCTACGACGTCCGCTTGCTCGGGTCGAAGCTCGCATTCCAAAGCCGCGAGCTCCGCGTGCAAGCCGATGCCGACCTCAAGCTCTCGGGACAGGGCGCGGTACCCGACGTCTCGGGCGACATCGTCGTCCTCACCGGCCGCTACAGTAAGAAATTCGCGCTCAAGGATTTCAACTTCGTCGGCAGGGAGCCCGACACTTCGGCTCCGCTTTCGCAGACGATGCCGTTCCTGGCCGACATGGAGCTCGACCTGCGCGCGACCAGCCGCGACGACGTCGAGGTCGCGGTGGACGCCAGCGCCTTCGCCATCGCCCTCCCCCTCCAGCTCGATCTGCGGGTTCGCGGCACACCGCTTTCGCCGAGCATGGGTGGGCGCATCACCGCGCAGGCCGGGACCATCAAGTTCCCGGAAGCCACCCTCACCGTCCAGGAAACCTTGGTGAGCTTCACACCGGGGCTGGCCGTCTCGGAAGGCGCCAACATCCAGCTCGTCGCCGAAGGCGAGGTGCCGGCGAAAGGCGAAGACTCCACCGCCGATGAGATCTATCTCGTGTCGATGACCTTGTCGGGGACGCTCTCCGAGATGCAGTTCGACTTGTCGGCGTCTCCAGGCCTCGACCGCAATCAGACCTTGGCGCTTCTGATCACCGGCAAGGCCGGCTTCGACCAGCTTTTCTACGGCTCGAGCACCACCGGCACCGCCAGCGGCAACAGCACCTCACCCGAGGTCGACGCCGCAATCGCCTTGGCGGGCGCGGGGGTCACCGGCCCGCTCACCGGTTTCGTCGAGAACCAGCTCGAAGATCGCATCAACCTCGAGGTCGACCTGTCGGCCTCGTTCACCAGCGACCAGGTGCGGGTCACCGCGCGCAAGGAGCTGACACCGCGCCTGCGACTCGAGGGCTCCGTGCAGCGCGCGCTGCAGGCGAGCGGCACCAACCTCAACGTCGCGACCGCGACCTTCGTCCTCGCCAACCGCTGGTTCTTGCAAGCCATCGCGCAGGCGGCGCAGGGCAACAGCGTCGTGACCGATAACTCCGTGGTACGGCCCCGCAGCGACAACCGCCTCGAGATGCGTTACCGGCTGATCGGCGACTGATGCCGCGCCCCTTCGTCATAGCGCTGCTGCTGGCAGCGGCGCCTCTGACCGCCAAAGCGGAGGAGCCACCGCAACCCGCCAATACCTTCCCCGAGCTCGCGGAGGGCGAGAAGTACTCGCACTGCGGCCTCCATCCGAACGGCAAGAGCGCGACGCACCTCGATGGCGAGATTCAGCTCCGCCTCATCGGCGTCGAGATCAACCGCCAATGGCGTCGCCTATGCTCGCGCATCGTCGTGTCCGGGAACATGCAAGAGCCGCCGTTCGACGGCCAAACGATCCGTTACTTCCACGAGCATCTCATGCGGCTCGGCTACTTCGAGACAGCGCGCTGCTCGGTCGACAAGAGTCACATGCGCATCTCGTGCGATCTGACGCAGAAGCAAATGGTCTACTCGAATGCGGTCTCGGGTGACTTGCCGTGGTCGATCTTGCGCTCCGACGTGAAGCAGCGCCTCTATCTGCGCCCAGGCGCGCTGCTCGACGCACAGAACGAGAGCCTCGATCGCCAAGCACAGCGCGTCCACGATTACCTCCAGGACGCCGGGTATTTCGCCACCGACGTCGACCTCGAAATCACCTCCGAGAGTGGCGCCGAGCCCAACGCCGGGGTCCACGTGCAGGCGCGGCTGAGCCACGGCAAGAAGTACCGGCTCGGCAAGATCAACATCACCGGAACGCCGCTCCTCACCGAGGACGAAGCGCGTGACTACCTCACCCACTACTGGCTGCCGCTCTTGCGCATCCACTTCCAACCCGCGGAGTTCAACGAGGACCTGGAGCGACTCGCGCGTAAGCTGCAACGCCGTGGCTGGCCGCAGGCACGCGTGAAGGGAACCTACGACCTCGACGACAGCACGGAGCTCGCCAACGTCACCCTCGAGATCGAGAGCGGCCCCATCGTGCGCATCGCCTTCGTCGGCAACCAGGCGATCGACGATGACGACTTGCTGGACGAGTCGACGTTCGAAGATGCCCAGTCCGTCGATAGCGGCACGGTGCAGGACATGGCGGACAAGATCCGTGAGCGCTACCAACGCGACGGTTACTACGACGTCCAAGTCGTTGGCCGCCTGCGCTCGGTGAGCAAGACCGTCGCCGAGGCGATCTTCGAGATCGTCGAGGGTCCCAAAGCCAAGCTCACACGCGTCGTCTTTACGGGCAACGACAGCTTCGACAAAGCTTGGCTCGAAGAAAGCGCGGGACTGTTGCTCACCGGCTCGAAGCGCTGGGTCTATTCGTATTCCGACCACGACATCGCGGTATTGCGCGAGTACTATTTCCAGCAGGGCTTCGCCAATGCCCAAGTCGGCACCAGCATCCAGGTCATCGGCGAGGGCGAGCTCGAGCTGACGTTCGCCATCGCGGAGGGACCGCGGCGCACTATCGAGAGCGTCGCCTTGAACGGCCTGCCCGACACGCCGAACGCCCAGCTCGCACACAAGCGTCTGACGGCTCGCACCGGCCAGCCTTTCGTCGCCGAGCAAGCCGAGGACGACAAGCGCATGCTCTCCGCATTGCTCGCCGCCGACGGCTATCCTCTCGCCGAGGTCGAACAGGTGATCGACGGCCCCGACGCCGAGACCGGCGGCCAGGTGCGCATCGTCTATCGCGTTAGCCCCAACGACCGCAGCCGCTATGGCGGTCTCTTGGTACGCGGCGACTTCCGCACCAACCGCGGTCTCATCGAACAGGAGCTCGGTTTATCGAAAGGCGATCCGCTCGACGTCGTCGCGGTCGGCGCCGCGACACGACGCCTGCGGGCACTCGGTATCTTCAGCTCGGTGCAGCTCACGCCGCTCGATCACTATGCCGGCGGCGGCGAGACCTGGCTGCTCGCGGCCCTCCAAGAGCGCCCCGCCGTTCGCTTGGACGGCACGCTGAGCTACTCGACCAACG
>JBGGMJ010000007.1:0-3730 GCA_041288095.1 Myxococcota bacterium | reverse complement strand
CGCGCGGCTCACCAAATCCAGATCCGTCGGCGCGGTGAGGAACAACGTGTGCCCTTCCTCACTGCCCGCTTCGAGATCTTGGGCACCGGCCTCGATGGCAGCGGCTTCGGCGTCCGCTCCAGCGGCCATGGGCTCGGCCTCGATCATGCCGAGATGATCGAAGTCCCAGGCAACGGAGCCCGAGGTACCGAGCTGACCCTTGCGGAACAAAACGCGGATCTCGGATGCCGTGCGGTTCAAGTTGTCGGTCAAGCATTCCACCATGACGGGCACTTGGTGGGGCGCGAATCCCTCGTAGACGACTCGCTCGAACTGCACCGACTCACCGCCGATGCCCGCGCCTTTCTTGATCGCGCGCTCGACCGTGTCTTTCGGCATCGAGATCTTACGTGCCTGCTCGACGACGAGGCGCAGCCGGGAGTTCGTCGCCGGGTCCGCGCCCGCGCGTGCCGCAATCATGATGTCTTTTGCGAGCCGCCCGAACAGCTTACCCTTGGCGTTCGCGGCCGCTTCTCGGCCTTTTGCTTTCCACTGCGCGCCCATGTCGCAACGTCCTTCTAAGTGAGTGCAAGAGTCTAGGTCCGAAGCGCTCGCCGGGGAAAGAGCATCGATGCGCTCACTGAACGAACAGGACAGGGCCGGTCGCGGACTTGCCGCCGGTACACTCGAGCTCGTCTTGCCAGGCGGAGAATCGCGCGCCGTCGGTGTTTCGACGTCCACCGAGCGTCCGGCATGGCGAGTGTCCCCATTTTGACTTTCCATTTGCGGGCGGCTGCCGTGTCTATCTCGGCGATGTCTGAGAAGCGCGCCCTATTCGCGTGTCTAGCGTCATTGACGCTAAGTGGCTGCGACGGTGCAGCTCACCAGGGTATTCGAGTCATCGACACGTCCTGCCCGCCCGGGCAGTTCGGCGCGGATTGCGAGAGCACCTGCACGTGTCAGAATGACGGCATCTGCGACGACGGCGTCGAGGGCACAGGCGCCTGCGCGTGCCCATCCGCAACGGTGGGGCCAACGTGCGACGCCATCCCCAAGCTCGGAGTCTACCGTGTGCACACCGACGGATCGGGCTTGCAGCTGCTCGTCGACCCGGGCGCCACGGAGCTCAGCCACGTGCGCCACCTTCCTGGGACCGACTGGCTCACCGCCACGCGCTATCACGCGGACCCGGACGGCAACGGACTCGCGATGGAGAACGAGGAAGGGTTCGGCGCCTACTACGAGGGCACGGAAGTCGTTGTCTTCACCCTCACGAACCCGAAGGACGTCGCGGTCGTCGCTGGTACAGCGTCGGGCGGCATGACCGCGAACCCCTCATGGACCGATGACGGCCGGCTCATCTTCATCGCCGCGCCGACGGGGCCCGCCAGTGCCCAAATCAAGCGGGCTACCTTCAGCACGGTCCCGTTCGTCCAGTCGGTGAGCGCCATCCAGCTGCCTTCCGAGCTGGCCGTGCCGGTAGATCCGCACCAGGTCGGGCCGAGCGACAACACCGGCAAGATCGTGCTCTCGGCTCTCTTCCAGCTTCCCGGCTACGGCTTGTGGATGCGCCCCGTGTGGCTCTTGCCGGCGAGCGGCGCGGCGTCGATGGCGAGCGTTTCGCTCGTGGGCTGTCCCATCTGCCCAGACCAGGTGCCGGCCGGTTGCTGTGGCTTTGCCACGGTCGAAGACGTGCTTGGCACCAACGACGCGCGCATCAACCACGCCGCCACGAAGGTGTTCTGGATGCAGCAGAGCCCGCTCGTGTCGGCGACCTACGGCCCGTTGACGTTCAACCCGTATCGCCAATCCGTGCGCACATTCGCCTCGTCGTCGCAGGTCGACCTCCCGGCGGAGGGCGTGGCCGACACCACGACGCTCACATTCGCGGAGTGGCGCGCCGATGATCAAGAGCTCGTCTACTGGGCCCACGAGCTCGAGGGCTCGCGGCCGCGGATGAACGTCTACGTGATGACCAGCAATTTCGAGGTGCGCACTCGCGTGCCACTACCACGCGAGCTTTGTCCGCTGCACCCCACGTATCTGGATACTGATACGATCGTGTTCAACGCGTGGCGCTGCACGGGTGCAGCCTGCACGTGCGACTTACCTACGCCGTAGCGCGCGGCGTAGGACCCTGTTCGCCGCGACTCGGTGCCTCCGCGGGCGACTCCGGCTCTTCGACGCGACCCTTGCGGCCATCTTGGATGAGGCGCGAATGAATGCGGAAAACGGGGATTCGGCGCAAATGGCTAGTCTGCGAGCGCCGGCGCCTCTCGCGATTTGAGCAGTGCGATTGCCGCTAACGCGGACACGACACTGGCGTAGATCCACACCCGAGATGGATAAGTGGCGAGCCACTCGCGGCGCCAAGCGATTTCACTGATGGCCATCGGGATCACGACAGTGAGACCGACGATCGCGATCCATGTGGTGAGCCGGCGCGGCCCAAAGATCACGCAGAGCATTGCGGCGATTCCTCCCCAACCGGTCACGGTGAGAGGGAGCAAGGCCAGGAAGTCGTGCGTGCCGCCGTAGGACATCCAGTTGTTTTGCTCCCAGAACGTGCAGGTTGAGACGAAACAGACGGCGGCAACGTAGAGCCATCCGAGGCGCTGGAGTATCTGTGGTCGAATAAGCATGAACCGAAGCCGAGATGAGACGCGCAGGCCGCGCCCAATGTGAAAGATGGCCGTCGCCGGCCTGGTGCAGAATGTGTGCGCTATGCCGGTGTGGTTAGCAACGACCTAGAACTTCGCGAGTGATGCCGGCGACTCGCGGCGCTTCGACGCGAGCCCTGCGGACATCTTGTATTGGCTGCCCCCTTTCGCGGCCGAGCGAATCGCTGGCCGGCGACTCGTCGTCGTTTTCCCTGAACAAGAACGCAACGAAGTCGTGACCGCGGCGATAACGACTTTAGACTCGACAATAGAGGCGGCGTGTATGAAGGCGACCAACGACCCATGGGCAAACTTTGATTGGACCAGAGTATCGACGCTGCAGCCTGGGGACCGCGTCAGCTGGTGGGGGCAGGCAGCCGAAGTGCGCAAGCAGACGACGTCCGGGCGCACGACAAACCTGACCGTGTTCGATCAGGTGACCGGCAAAGAAAAGACCTTCGAGTATCAGAGCGGCCAGGAACTCAGCGCTTGTCCCAAGGACAAGTTCGAACGCTAGGGTCGGCAGCCAATGTGACGAATGGCCGTCGCCGGCCTGGGCAGAATGATGTGCGCTAAAGCGTGTCGGTTGGCAACCACGAAGAACGTCGGAGTGACGTCCGGCGACTCGCCGCCACTCCGCTGCTCGAGCTTGCTGGGGAAGCGGCGAGCTTTGCGGCCATTCTGGATTGGCCGTAGCCGATCGCGGCCTGGCTACGCCGCGGCCCCGGCGTTTGTCGTCGGCTCGAACAGCGGAGCTGATGCTCCCAAGCGGCGCGTTGCAGACAGGCCTTGTGGCAGTGCGGTTCGAAGCAAGACGATTGGAGCTAGGCCGCCGCGTTGCAACCACGCGGTTGCCTAGGGGCAACGCGCGACGAGCTCGAAGTACGGCGGTGCTTTGAAGGAGTCGAAGCGCCGAGGCGTGTGGTTCAGCAGTGCCCCCGAAGCAAAGGGCACTGCGACGGCAGGGTCATCGACTGTCGAGCAGCAGCAGCCTCGGAACGCGCAACACAAAACCAAGAAGAAAGAGGCACGGCCAGGCGTCGGCCAATGTGAAAGATGGCCGTCGCCGGCCCTCTGCAGAGTTGTGCGCT
>JBGGMJ010000006.1:0-7177 GCA_041288095.1 Myxococcota bacterium | reverse complement strand
CATGAAGGGCATCGAGCCCGCCGTCGCCGGTGTTCGGGCCGCTATCGCTTCCGCCGTGCAAACCCGCAAGAGCAACGCCGCGCGCGACGCCGTCGCCGGTCCCCTGAGCGACGCCTGGAAGGCTCCACTCAAAGTCGGCGGCGACCCGCTCTTCAGTCGTGAGACGGGCGAATCCATCTACCGCATGGCCGGTGACGCCGGTCTGCAGGCGCGCATGGGCTTTGCGCCCGGGGCCTTGCTGCGAGAGGCACTGGACAACATCGTTCCCCAGCGGGGCGGCCTTGGCTCGATGCTCGGCCGTCCGCCGGAAAACGTGAAGAAGCTCACGCTCGTGAAGCTGCCGCTCGCCGACCTCACCACCGGCGACGTCGCGCTCGCCTTGGCGCAGCTCTCCCATACGCTCAAGGGCATGGGTCGGGACTCCTTGAGCATGGCGGTGCATGGCCACCCCGAGTACTCGCGGAGCATGTTCTCCGTGACCCAGAAGGCTTTCAAGGAGCGCGGCGCCGTGAACGGCGACTTCCTCGAGCTAGGTTTCACCATCGATCCGCGCGAGCTGGCGAACGGTTATTCCGGCAAGGAAGCCGAGGTCGAGCGCTTCGTGACCGCGGCCTTCGAGAAGCTGCGCTCCGAGATGGCCAAGGGCGTCGCCGCGAGCAACATCGCGCTCTAGCACGCCGATACACGCGCTCCACCACCAGGACTGCCGCCTATGCTCGAACCAGTTGCGCGCCTGGGTTCGGCCTCGAGCTCTGCTCAGACGTCCGAGCCCGTCTCTTCGCCCGCGATCCGTCTCGCTCAAGCCTTCGAGCCGGACCTCATGCAATCCATCCGGCCGAGCCTCGAGGTCGAGGTGCGCCAGGCCGTCAAACCCTCGAACAACGAGGCGCGTTACCGCCGTGCCCTTGCCGCCTACGAAGCCGCGCACGCGCGCTTCGAGGAGGAGAAGGCAAAGCCTTACTGGGCGCGTGTCGTAGAGCTCGCCGCCGGGCGTCGTGGCCGCACCGTCGCAAGCCTCGGCGACGCCGACTTCATGAACGACGCGCCGCCGGTCTACGACGGTCCGGCGAAGCCCAACCCCACCGACTTCGGCCTCCCGGCGGTGCCGCGCGAGCCGTCCACTATCGCGGTCGTGCGGGATTTCATCGCCGCCGCCGACCGACTCGGCTTGCGCTATGACCTCCTGCGCGAAAACGCCACTGACGCGCAACGCTCCGCCTTCGAGACACGCTTCAAGCGCCGTTACGCCGAGGTCGCCCTGCGTGCGGGTCTCACGCGCGAGCAGATCCTCGGGGTCTATGCCTTCGAGACCGGCGGCCGCGGGACCCACAACATGCAGGCCGGCATCGACCCCGTCAGCGGGCGCGGCAGGCAGATCTCGACGGCGCTCGGCTACGCCCAGCTCCTCGCCGCCAACTCGAACACCGTCTTCTCGACCCACGGCGAGCTCATCGCCCAGCGCCTCGAAGCCGAGGGCAAACACGAGAAGGCCGCGCTAGCGCGGCGTCTGCGCCGCGAAGTGCTCGCCATCCATGGACGCCCGCCGGAATGGGCAGAAGCGCAGCGCATCGCCCGGACCGACCTCGGCCGCGCTTGCCACGCCGCGAATCTCGACATCGACATTGGTCCGCACATGCAGACGGTGAAGCTCGCCGACACGGCGCAGTCCTACCGCGACCAGGCGCGCGTGAACGGCATGCCCGAGGGCCCGATCCCCGGCGACGTCCTCGAAAGCATGAACCTCGCGGGCGTCTTCCCGGGCTTCCAGATTGCCCACCCCGCGCTCGCGAATAGGCTGACGGTGAACTTCTTCGAGCGCGATGGCTACGAGGCGAACCCGGTGGCGGGCCGCGGGCGCACCGCCGCTGGTCTACGCCAGATCATGCGCGACATCATGAGCGGCGCCGCGACGCGCTCGGCGGGCTACCTGGAGCTCCAGCGTCACTTCGAGGCGCTCGAGTAGGTGAGCCCGGCACGCAGGTTGGCCACGCTCTCGAGTCCAGGTCGGTCCGCGATCACGTAGCGGCCGGCGTGTTTCGCCATGAAGCCGCGCCGTTGCAGCTCCGCCATGGCGTTCTGCACCGCCTTGCGGCTGACCGCGAGATCCCGCGCCAGTGACTCTTGCGAGACCGCGGCGTCGATGACCTCGCCGGCTGGTCCGGGCTTCCCGGCCAGGGCGGCGTAGTCGAGCAGCAGAGCGGCAAGCCGCATCCGTACGTCCGCGAAAGCGACCGCCTTGATGTTGATGGCGGCGACGCAAAACCTGTTCGCCACATCCGCGAGCACGGCGCTGCAGAAGTCTGGGTAACGCGTGAGCAGGACGCGGAACACGGCCGCCGGGACGCCGAGGACCTGACTGTCTTCGATGGTGCTGACGTTCTCGACGTAGGCGCGCTTGGCGATGACCTCGATCTCGCCGAACATCGCCGGGGCGCGCAGCAGCTTGAGCAGCACCTCGGAGCTCTTGCCGTCACGGTGGTAGATGCGCACCGCGCCGGTGAGCAAAAAGTAGACGGTATCCGCCACTCCGCCGTCGCGCAGGAAGGTACGTTTGGACCGCAGCGCTTGCGTCGTGCCGGCGTTCACCAGCGTAGCGAGCGCCGCGTCATCGAGACTCGCGAGCAACGGGTGGCTGCGCAACGTCGCTAGCATCCACGCGGCGCGGGGCTCTGTCGTCTTCTCTGTCACTTGGTGCTCACCCCGGAAGTGCCGCGAGTATCGACCCACTGGCCCGCCGGATGCTAGGCGTGCCAGCGCGGCTCCAGGCTCCCGGGAGGATCCACGCGACATCGTGTCATCCCCGCCGATACGTACGTCCGCGCATGAGCACCGAATTGTCCCTCGGCAGGGCTCGTCCCGCCCCGGTCCCAAGCTCCGAGCTCGCCGCCCCCGCGCGGCGTGTCTCCCCCAAGGTCCGTTCGGTCATCCCGATGGCCATCGAGCGGCCAAGCCGATTCGCCAACGGCAAGCCTGTGCCACCGCCGACCCTGCGCGCTCTGGCCACGCCGCTCGCGCGCTCGGCGACCCAGCCGGGAACCAATCTCCGGGTCCTCAGCCTCAACATCCAGGTCAACGGCGAGAACGGCCGGCTCCCCGGCATCATCGCGATCATTCGCCAGGCGGGGGCCGACCTCGTTGGCCTGCAGGAATGCTCGAAAGAAACCGCAATCGAGATCGCCCGCCAGCTTGGCTACAACGTCGTTCAGACCGGTGGTGATACGCCGGTCTTGACCCCGCATCCGATCGAGCCCCCGCCCCCAGGCCGACGCGGCGTCGTCGTCAGCCTCCCGAGCGGCCAGCGCGTCTTGTTCATGAACTTGCACCTGGCGCACGCGCCGTATCAGCCCTTCCAGCTGCTAGGGATCCCGTATGCCAACGGCGCATTCTTGAGCACCGAGGCCGAAGCCATCGCCGCTGCACTCGACGCGCGAGGCGCCGACGTCAACGACGCCGTCTCCGAGCTCCGCGCGCGCGGCGAGAGCTTGCCCGCCATCGCGGTCGGCGACTTCAATCAGCCTTCTCACCTCGACTGGACGGAGGACGCCGCGCGCATTCGCCGCCATCCGCTCCGCGTCCGCTGGCCCGAGAGCCTGGCGTTCACCAACGCCGGCTTCAGCGACGCCTACCGTCAGCTTTACCCCAACGAGATCGCAAACCCGGGCTTCACCTGGACGCCGTTGACGTCGCCAAACGATCCGACGGACCACCACGACCGCATCGATTTTGTCTACTATCGCGGTCAGTCGTTGACGCCGACGCGGGCACGCATCATCGGCGAGAGCGCCGCGACGTCAGACATCGTCGTGCAGCCCTACCCGACCGATCACCGGGGGCTGCTCATCGACTTCACCCTACCGCTGCAAGCGGGCGTGGCGGCGGCCTTCCAAAAGTAGGCCGGGGCTCTATTCTTCGGTCTCGGGCGTCTCGCCGGCTGGGAGCGGCAGCGGCTCGTTCTTCAAGATCGAGCGCGCCGTCTCGTCCTGATTGAGCGAGGCCACCAGCATCGCGGCGATGCGCTCCATGCCGAGGTCGGCGATGTCGCCGACGTCGATGTTGTCGTCACACACCGTGAGGTCTTCGAGCGTTTGCTCGAGCCGCGCCAGGTGGGCGGTGGCGCAGATCGACCAGATCTGCAGGCAGCACTTGTCGGCCCAGTTGTCCTTGGCGAAGTCCTTGTACTTGGCGGTGTAGACCACCTTCATTTGCACGGCTTGATCGGCCTGCGCCGTGAGCGCGTAGCCGGCGTCGTTCAGGGCCACCTCGAGGGCGCGGCGGGCGTCGTCGGTGTGGCGGCTACCGTCGAGCGGCGATTCGAGACTAACGGTGCCGAGATTGACCATCGAGCCGCGGCACGAGTCAGGCGCCTGCTGGATGGGCAACGGGTCGTGGTTCACCCACTCGGGTCGCTCGCGAAAACGCATGGACGAACAAGCGAGCAGCGGAAGCGCCAGAGAAGCGAGCGAGCAGAGGCAAAAGCGGCTCATGAGCCGGGAGACTATACCCACATCTCATCCGGAGCGCGACTGGGTCGCGTCACTCTTCCGGCACGCAGTCGTTTGTCGGGTCGGCGTCGCAGGTGCCGCAGGCGTCGAGGGTCGCGCCGCCGCCAAAGACCCCGCCACAGTCCTCGATACAGTCGTTGGCGGGGTCGGCATCGCAGCCGCCGCAGGGGTCGAGGGTCGCATCGCCACCCCAAACGCCCAGGCAATCGAGCGTGCAGTCGTTCGCCGGCTCGGTGTCGCACACGCCGCACTGGTCGCGTCGCGCGAGCCCGCCCCATTCGCCGAAGCAGTCTTGCTTGCAATCGTTGGCCAGGTCGCTATCGCAGACACCGCACATGTCGACGCGCGCGGTACCGCCGAGCTTGCCCGTGCAATCCGGCTCGACCAGCAACGTGCCCGAGGGCTGTTCGCCGCAAGCGACCAGGCAGAGCAAGAGGACGACGATGCGCATGCGCCGCGATGGTAGCGCATCGGACCGGCGCTGGCGTCAGTCCACGATCTCGACGAGATGAATGTCGAAGACAACGTCGCCCTTGGGCTGCCCCTCCGGCGGCTTGTCGCCGAAGAAGAGCTGCCGTGGGATCCAGAAGCGTGTGGTCTCGCCGACGCGCATGAGCTGAATGCCTTCGGCCCAGCCGGCGATGCCGCGGTTCAGGTGAAACGTCGTCGGGCCATGGTCGTTGGTGAAGGTCGAGTCGAACATGCGGCCGTCCGGTGTCCAGCCCGTGAACTCGATGGTGATCATGTCGTCCTTGTCCGGATGGGCGCCGTCACCCGGCACAATGGTCTTGTAAGCGAGCCCCGAAGCGGTGCGTTTGGCGTCCGCAGGCGCCGCGGCCACGTCGGGGGGCACCTCCGGCACCATCGGCGTCGACACGATGGCGAGCAGCTCGACGTCGAAGGTCAAATCACCCTGCGGCGTGCCTGGCCGGCCGCTGTTGCCGTAGGCCAGATCGGCTGGGATCCAGAAGCGTCGTTCCTCGCCCACCACCATGAGCGGGACGCCCTCGGTCCAACCCGCGATCACCTTGTCGAGTCCGAACTCGGCGGGCTCACCGCGCGCCCGTGAGCTGTCGAACACCTGGCCGTCGCTGGTCCAGCCGACGTAGTGGACGCGTACCACCGAGTGCTTGCCCGGATGGTTCTTGCCGCTCCCGGGGTGGAGCACCTGTGAAGCGAGCCCCGAGCGGGTGCGCTCGGCATCAGCCGGCGCGGTGGCCAGGGCGCCGCGATTCGCCGGTTCCACGTAGTCCGCTCGAGCGGGCACCTCCTCGAGGACCTTGGGCTTGGTGCCGGCCACGGGCTTCGGCTTGTCGTCGGCGCTGCAGGCGATGGCGAGGCTAGTCAGGAAAATCGTCAACGTGCGTTTCATCGGGCGCGGAATCTAGCCTATCAAGGGGCCCAAGCGCATGACCCCCGGCTTCGAAATTCTCGATTGGTGCGTGGTCGCCCTCTACTTCGGTGTGATGGTGGCCGCGGGCATCTTCTTCATGCCGCGCAAGACAGAAGACGCCAAGGAGTACTTCCTGGCGGGCGGGCAGCTGCCGGCGTGGCTCGCGGCGGTGTCCGTGCTCTCGGCGACGATGTCGGCCGCGACCTTTCTCGGCGGCCCCGACTACACCTATCGGGGCGACTTCACCTATCTATCGAGCAACGTCGGCGCCTTGATGGCGGCGTTCTTCACCGCGCGCGTGCTCATCCCGCGCTACTACGCACTGGGCGTCACCACCGTTTACGAGCTCCTCGAGCGGCGTATCGGAGCGCTCGCCATGCGCGCCGCGGGGGGCATGTTTCTCATCGGCCGCGTGCTTGCCGGTGGGACGCGCGTCTATCTCGGCGCCATCGCCGTCTCGATGATCATGTTCGGCACCGTCGGTGCCCTCGAGATCCTGCTCGCGTCACTCGTGCTCGTTTTCCTCAGCTTCGTCTTCACCTTCGTCGGCGGCTTGAAGTCGATCGTCTGGAACGATCTCGTGCAGTTCACCATCTACCTCGCCGCGGCCATCGCCAGCCTCGTGTTCCTGTGGCTCCTGATTCCGGTTTCCGCGAGCGAGGTGGTCGCCAAGCTCTCCGCGGCGCAGAAGCTACGCCTCTTCGATTTCTCCTTCGACCTGTCGCGATCCTTCAGCGTGCCGGCGACCCTCACCGGCGTGTTCCTCCTCTGCATCGGCAACACCGGGCTCGACCAGGACACGACCCAGCGCCTGCTCGCCTGCAAGGACGCGAAGACGGGCGCTCGCGGCCTCATCATGTCGCAGCTCATGGTGGTGCCCATCGTCGCGGTGTTCATGGCCATCGGGTCTTTGCTCTATGTCTATTATGACGGACAAGACGTAGCGAAGACCTTCCAGGGTCAGCAGATCAGCGTCTTCATGCACTTCATCCTGACGCGCATTCCACCCGGCCTGCGCGGGCTCGCGACCACCGGCGTCATCGCGGCCGCCATCGCCACCACCAACTCGGCGATGAACGCCATGTTGTCGGTGCTGGTCGAGGATTTCTACCGGCCGTGGTGTGTCCATCACCACAAGCAGCGCGCGGAGAAACACTTCGTCTTCGCCGGCCGCATCGGCATGGCGCTCATGGGCTTTGCCATGTTCGTGGTCGCGGTGCTCTCGTTCTACTGGCAGCGCTATGCGAACGTGCCCATCCTCGAGCTGGTCCTAGGCGTCATG
>JBGGMJ010000005.1:0-39659 GCA_041288095.1 Myxococcota bacterium | reverse complement strand
CGTGCCGTTGGTGACCGGGACCGAGAAGAGGTTCTTCTTGGCTTGGTCGAAACCCTTGCGAATCGCCTCGGGAACTTCGTTGGCCTTACCGAGACCCGCACCAACGCGACCATTGCCGTCACCGGCAACGACGAGCGCGCTGAACGAGAAGCGACGGCCACCTTTGACGACCTTCGCCGTGCGGTTCAGGTCGACGAGCTTGTCGACGACTTCGCCGTCTTGTTGTTCCATACCGTGATGAGCCATGAGAAACCTCTTGTCCTTTTAAGCGGACAGCCAAGCCCGGCACACCGGTCCGGGCACGGACGTTAGAACTGCAATCCGCCTTCGCGGGCACCGTCGGCAACTGCCTTGATGCGTCCGTGATAGCGGTAACCATTGCGATCGAAAACCACCGCGGTAATGTTCGCGGCCTTGCAAGCCTGGGCGACAGCCGAGCCCACCGCTTTCGCGATGTCCGACTTCTTGCCGTCCATCTTCTTCACGGTCTCCGCGAGGCTCGAAGCGGCGGCCAAGGTCATGCCTTTGTCGTCGTCGATCACTTGCGCGTAGATGTGCTTGGCGCTGCGGAACACGTTCAAGCGCGGACGCTCGGCGGTACCGAAGACCTTCTTGCGGACGCGCAGCTTGCGGCGCTGGCGGCCAGTCAAACCCTTGGTGCCCATGGCTACTTGGCTCCCGTCTTACCGACTTTGCGGATGATGGTCTCGTTCGAGTACTTGACGCCCTTGCCCTTGTACGGCTCGGGCTTCTTGAAGGCTCTAAGGGTCGCGGCGATCTGATTGACCACCTGCTTGTCCGGACCGGTCAGGGTCACGACGGTGCCCTTGTCGATCTTCGCCTTCACCGACTTCGGCAACACGACTTCGCAGGGGTGCGTGTAACCGAGCTGGAGAACCAGCTTGTCGCCCTTCTGCTCGGCCTTGTAACCAACACCGGTGATTTCGATGGTGCGCTCGAAGCCTTTGACGACGCCGTTCACCATGTTGGCGAGGACGGCGCGCATCAGGCCCTGGAAGCCCTTGTTGTGGCGGTCGAAGGCAGCGGGAGCAACGACGTGAAGGACGTTGTTCTCGATCTTGATGGTGACGCCGACAGGGATCACCGCGTCGAGTACACCCAAGGGCCCTGTGACCTTCACAGAGCGCGGGGAGATGTCGACCTTCACCTTGTCGGGAATCGGAATCGGCTTTTTACCAATGCGTGACATTGTTCGTTCCTCGTTTCGTGGTGTCGTTTAGTAGACGGCGCAGAGCGCTTCGCCGCCAACGCCCTGCTCACGGCAGGCGCGGTCGGTGAGAACGCCACGCGAGGTGGTGAGGATCATGATGCCGAGCCCCGTGCGGATGCGCGGGATTTCGGTCGAGCGCAGGTACTTGCGCAGGCCGGGCTTCGAGACGCGGCGGATGCTATTGATGACCGGCTGACGGCGCTCGTTATAACGGAGCGTGATGTCGATCTGGCCCTGCTTCTTCTGATCCGGCACGCTCTGGAAGTCGGCGATGTAGCCCTCTTCCTTGAGCACGCGGCAGATCTCGAGCTTGAGCTTGGACTGGGGGCAGCTGACCGTCGAAAGACGCGCGCGGGCGCCATTGCGGATGCGGGTCAACAGGTCGGCAACTGGATCTGTATGCATGAACTACCTCGCCTGCAGTATTCGCTATCGCGAACTTACAGGCTGAAAGGGCTAGCTGTTACCAGCTCGCCTTGATGACACCTGGAATCTCCGCGTTCAGAGCGCGCTTGCGGAAGCACAAGCGGCACATCTGGAACTTACGGAGGAACGCTCGCGACCGGCCGCAGATCGGGCAACGGTTATAAGCGCGAACCTTGAATTTCGGCTTGCGGGTCGCTTGGACGCGCTTCGAAGTCTTAGCCATGGTCTATTAGTTCCTGAAGGGCATGCCGAGGTGGCGCAGTAGCGCTTTCCCCTGCACGTCGTCTTTCGCCGTGGTGATGATCGAGATGTTCATGCCAAACACCTTCTCGACGTCCTCATACGAGAGCTCGGGGAAGATGATCTGCTCTTTCAGCCCCAGCGTGTAATTGCCGCGGCCGTCGAACGCCTTGCCGTTGATGCCCTTGAAGTCGCGCGTACGCGGCAGAGCAACCGAGACGAGACGGTCGAGGAACTCCCACATCGCCATGCGACGCAGCGTTACCGTGGCGCCGATGGCCTGGCCTTCGCGGAGCTTGAAGTTCGCGATGGCCTTCTTCGACTTGGTGATGACCGCGTGCTGGCCGGTGATGTCCGAGAGTTGGTCGGCGGCGGTCTTCACGAGGTTCGGATTGGCGGTGGCTTCACCGATACCGGCGTTCACGACGATCTTGGTGATCTTCGGAACTTCCATCGCGTTCTTGTATCCAAACTCTTTCATCAGAGCCGGGATGATCTCTTTGTTGTAGCGGCTGAGCAGGCGCGGGACGTAGCCCTCGGGAAGCGGCTCGACCTTGATGGCGTCGCGCTTCTTCTCTTTGCCCTTGGCCGCCTTGGCCCTGGCCTTCTCGGCACGCTCCGCTTTCGCGGCAGCCGCTGCGGCCTTATCGTCGTTCTCTTCTGCCATGACTTTCCTCGTTACAGCCGGTCACGCAATCAAACCGGCTGATTTCCAAAAACGGAGGCGCCTTATACGCCAGCGTCCTGCAACATGTCACCTGACTTCTTAGCGATACGAACGCGGGTCCCGTCCTCGAGGGTCTTGGAGCCCACGCGGGTCGGCTTCTTGGTGCTCGGGTCAACCGGCATCACGTTCGAAGCGTGAATCGAGCCGAGCTTCTCGATGATGCCGCCATTGGGCATCTTCGGGTCACGGCCGGGCTTCACGTGGCGCTGCGCGGTGGCGACGCCTTCGATACGCACGCGGTTCGAGTCGTTCATGACCTCGACGATGCGGCCGGTCTTGCCCTTGTGGGCACCAGCGATGACGGCGACTTCGTCACCTTTGCGTAGACGGCGAGCCATTAGAGCACCTCGGGAGCGAGCGAAATGATCTTCATGAACTTCTTGCTGCGGAGCTCGCGTGCCACCGGCCCGAAGATACGGGTGCCGATCGGCTCGCCTTGCGCGCTGATCAGAACCGCTGAATTCGTGTCGAAGCGGATGTAGCTGCCGTCCGCGCGCATGATCTCTTTCGAGGTGCGCACCACGACGGCGCGGGCGACATCGCCCTTCTTCACTTTGGCGTTCGGCAGGGCCTCGCGGATTGCCACGATCACCACGTCACCGATGGTGGCGTAGCGACGACGCGAGCCGCCGAGAACCTTGACGCACATGACGCGCTTCGCGCCGGAGTTATCAGCGACGTCGAGCACGGTTTGCATCTGAATCATGACTAAACCTCAGCATCCGCCAAAGCGGACGTCCTTATCGAATTAGACGGCCGACGCCGCGACCGCGATCTCGATGACGCGCCAACGCTTGTCCTTCGACAGCGGACGGGTCTCTTCGATGACCACGATGTCCCCGATGTTGCACTTGTTGTCAGCGTCGTGCGCCTTGTGGCGGATGCGCTGCTTCAAGAACTTGCCGTACTTCGGGTGCTGGTAACGACGGCTGATCTCGACGACCACCGTCTTGTCCATCTTGTTGCTCAAGACGACGCCGCGGCGGGTCTTGATCGACTTCTGGCGCTCCTCGCCCACCTTGGGCGCGTCCGCTTGCGCGGTCATCGCGGCCGGGGCGGCCTTCGGAGCCTTGACGGCCTTCTCGGCCTTGGGAGCCTTCTCGGCCTTTTCGGCCTTCGGCTTTGCAGTCTTCTCAGCCATGATTATTCCTCGCCCTTCTTGGCCTTCGCCTTCTTGGCGGGAGCCTTCTCGGTCTTCTCGGCCTTCGCCTTCTTAGGGGCGGCGGCTTTCTTCTCGGCCTTGGGCGCGTCAGCCTTCTTCTCGGCCTTGGGCTTGGCTGCCTTCGGGGCCTTGGCCTCGACGGTCACGCCGCGGTCTTTTTCACCGAGGACGGTGTTCAAGACGGCGATGTCACGACGCAGAGCTTGGAACTCGTGCGACTTGATGGTGACGGCTTGCGAGCCCTCTAAGGCTTTCTTGAAGCGGAGCTTGCGGAGCTCCTCTACTTTGGCCGAGCGGAGCGAAATGAGCTCTGCCGGGTTACGGTCGCGGATGTTCGAAGCTACGACTTTTTCAGCGTTCTGTGCCATTGGTCTTGGTCCTACATGTCCGAGCGGCGCACCATGCGCGTCGCGAGGGGCAGCTTGTGCATGGCAAGGCGGAAGGCTTCCTTGGCGATCTCGTCGCTCACGCCCTGCATTTCGTAGAGCACGCGACCCGGGGTCACGACGCAAACCCAGTGCTCGACACCGCCCTTACCGTGACCCATGCGGGTTTCGGCGGGCTTCTTGGTGATCGGCTTGTCCGGGAAGACGCGGATCCAGATGCGACCGCCACGCTTGATGTGGCGGGTCATCGCGATACGAGCAGCCTCGAGCTGACGCTGGGTGATCCAGCCGGGCTCGGTGGCCTGGAGGCCGACATCGCCGAAGGCGAGCGTGCCACCACGGAGGGCCTTGCCCTTGAGGTTGCCCTTGAACTGCTTGCGATATTTGACTTTCGCTGGCGATAGCTGAGACATGATCGTTAGTCCTCTTTAGCGTACAACTCCCGTTAGGAGTCGAAGCGCTCCCGGGGCTGTTCTGGGGCTTTCTCGCGCGGAGGCAACGGACCCGAATCCGGGAGAATCTCTCCGCGGAAGATCCACACCTTGACGCCGATCTTGCCGTACGTGGTCTTCGCCTCGGCGAAGCCGAAGTCGATGTCGGCGCGCAGCGTGTGCAACGGCACGCGGCCTTCGCGGTACTGCTCGTGACGGGCCATTTCACCACCGCCCAAGCGGCCGGCGGCGGCGATGCGAATGCCCTTGGCGCCGAACTTGAGAGCGGTCTGGACCGCCTTCTTCATGGCGCGACGGAAGGCAACGCGGCGCTCGAGCTGAACGCAGACATTCTCGGCGACGAGCTGCGCGTCGATCTCGGCCTTGCGGACTTCGTGGATGTTCACGAAGACTTCGGACTTCGACAGAACCTGCAGCTCCTTCTTGAGCTGCTCGATGCCGACGCCCTTCTTACCGATGACGATACCGGGACGCGGGGTGTAGATGCTGATCTTCACCTTGGCGGCGGCGCGCTCGATCTCGACCTTGGAGACACCAGCGCTGTTCAGCTTCTTCTTCACGAAGTCGCGGAGCTTGATGTCTTCGTGCAGCCACGCTGCGTAGTTCTTGTCCTCGTACCACTTGGAGTCCCAGGTACGAATGACGCCGAGGCGGAAGCCTACTGGATGTGTCTTCTGACCCATGTGATTAAGCCCTCTCGCCCAGAACGATGGTGACGTGCGACGTACGCTTGCGGATGCGGGTGGCGCGGCCTTGAGCGCGCGGCAGCCACCGTCGCCAGGTCGGACCCTCGTCGACGGTCGCGGTCTTGACGACCAGCTTGTCGAGGTCGAAGCCACCCTTCTGGTCGGCGTTGGCGACAGCGCTCTTCAGGAGCTTGCCGAGCGGACCGGCAGCCGCCTTCGGGCTGAACGTCAGGATGTTGAGCGCCTCTTCCACGGCGCGGCCGCGGATGAGGTCGACAACGAGGCGAACCTTCTGCGGCGACATGCGCAGATAGTTGAGCGACGCGACGGGCCCGAGAGCCTTGCGCGCTTCGGCCCGCTTGACGGCCTTTTGTTTTTCTCTGGTAGCCATTAGCGCGCTACTTCCTTCTTCTTGATGCCCGGGTGAGCATTGAAGGTGCGGGTCGGGGCAAACTCACCGAGCTTGTGGTCGACCATGTTCTCAGTGACGAACACAGGGATGTGCTTGCGGCCGTTGTGGACCGCGAACGTGTGGCCGATCATGTCCGGCAAGATGGTCGAGCGACGCGACCAGGTCTTGATGGCACGCTTGGCGCCGCTCTTGTTGAGCTCCTCGACTTTTTTGACGAGGTGCTTGTCCACGAAGGGACCTTTTTTCAGTGAACGTGGCATGGTGGCTTATCCCTTGCTCATGTTGCTAGGCGGACGACGCTGAACGATGAAGCGGTTCGTCGACTTGTTCTTGCGGGTCTTGTAACCACGCGTCGGCTTACCCCACGGCGTGACCGGGTGACGGCCGCCGGAGCTCTTGCCTTCGCCGCCGCCCAACGGATGGTCGACGGGGTTCATGGTGACGCCGCGGTTGTGCGGCATGCGACCGAGCCAGCGTGACTTACCGGCTTTGCCGAGAACGACGTTCTCGTGGTCGGTGTTGCCGACCTGACCGATGGTGGCGCGGCAGGTTTCCGGCACCTGACGAATCTCGCCCGAGGGCAAGCGCAAGAGGCAGTAACCGCCGTCACGGGCCATCAAGGTCGCCGAGACGCCGGCGCTACGCGCGAGCTGAGCGCCCTTGCCGGGCTTCATCTCGATGGCGTGCACCGTGGTGCCGAAGGGGATGTTCACGAGCGGCAATGAGTTGCCGGGCTTGATGTCCGCCGTCGACGAGCTGACCACCGTGTCGCCGGCGGCGAGGCCTACGGGCGCGATGATGTACGCCTTCTCGCCATCCTTGTAGTGCAACAGCGCGATGCGTGCCGAGCGGTTCGGATCGTATTCGATGCGAACGACCTTGGCGACGACGTCGACCTTGCTACGACGGAAGTCGATGATGCGGTACTTGCGCTTGTGACCGCCGCCCTTGAAGCGAACGGAGATACGGCCCTGGTTGCTGCGGCCGGCCTTCTCTTTGAGAGGCGCGGTGAGCGACTTCTCGGGACGCGCGCGACCCTTGGTCGTGAGCTCCGCGAAATCGGCGCGGGTCTGATGACGCTTGGTCGGCGTCGTCGGTCTAAAACTCTTTACGCCCATGGCTTACTCCGCCGCAAAGAAGTCGATCTTGTCGCCTTCTTTGAGCTGAACGATGGCTTTCTTCCAGTTAGGACGCTTGCCGATGCTCTGACCGCGGCGCTTCAGCTTGCCGGGCATGGTCATCGTGCGCACCGCGGAAACGGTTACGCCGTAGATGGTCTCGACGGCGCTCTTGATCTGATTCTTGTTCGCGGCCTTCTTGACCTCGAACGTGACCTGACCAAGACGCTCCTGCGCGGTGGTCGCGCGCTCGGTGATGATCGGACGGACGAGAATTTCTTGAGTCTGCATCTTAGGCCGCCTTCGCTTCTTCACTCTTGGCGCGAGCGATGACGTGCTCGAGAGCGCCCTTGGTGATGACCAGCTTGTCGTGGTCCAAAATGTCGTAGACGTTGACCGCTGAAGCGAACAGGTACTTCGCCTTCTTCAGGTTACGCGTCGACAGCTTGAGATTGTCGTTCTCGATGTCGATGATCAGAGCGCTGGTCGTGCCGACCTTGCCCATGAACTCGACGACGCTCTGGGTCTTCGGAGCTTTGAGCTCCATCTTGTCGACGATCATCAGCCCGCCCTTGGCGCGCAGCGACAGAGCGCTGGCGAGCGCGACCTTACGGGCCGAGCGCGGGAGGCGGTAGCTGTGGTCGCGCGGAACGGGACCGAACACCGAGCCACCACCGACGTGGTTCGGAGCGCGGCTCGAGCCTTGACGAGCGCGGCCGGTGCCCTTCTGCTTGAAGGGCTTGATGCCGCCGCCACTGACTTCGCCACGACGCTTGGTCTTGGCCGTGCCACGGCGACGCGAAGCGCGCTGGGCCTTGACCATCTCCCAGAGGAGGGTCTCGTTGACCTCGGCGCCGAACACGTCATCGGGCAGATCGACGCTGCCGACTTTGCTGTTCTCTACGTTGAAGACATCGACTTTCATTGACGTGCTCCGCCTTAGCTCTTGATCTCGACGTCCACGCCGGCGGACAGGTCGAGCTTCATCAAAGCGTCGAGGGTCTGCTGGGTGGGCTCGATGATGTCCATCAGGCGCTTGTGCGTACGGATCTCGAACTGCTCGCGCGACTTCTTGTCGACGTGCGGGCTGCGCAAGACGGTGTAGCGGTGAATCTTGGTGGGCAGCGGAATCGGACCGGCCACTTTGGCCCCGGTGCGACGCGCCGTTTCAACGATTTCACCAGCGGACTGATCGAGAATTTTGCTGTCGTAGGCCTTGAGGCGGATGCGGATCTTCGTCCGCTGCTGCTGCTGTTGGCTTTGGTTGCTCATCTCAACTCTCGTTTGCATCGGGTGCGCTCTCGAAGCCGTAATGAGCCTCGATCACGCGCCCGGACGGCGCTTTCCGCGTTGTCAAACCGCATCACCGCCACGAGGACGGGTGCCTTTTGAACTCAGGGGCGCGGCTTCTAGCAAAAGCACGTGACCCCGTCGAGCACTTTTTCACGGCAACATGTCGATTTTTCGCAGGCGTCGAGATCGGAGGTCAGTAGCTGACGCCGGCGTAGACCTCGGCGTTGTTGTGGCCAACGTCGTGCATGGTTTCGAAGCGACTAACGACCGTCCGCAGCAGCAGGCGCAGGCGCCCTTGCGGAGCCAGCGGCGGCGCGACCTCGAGCGTGAGCTGGCGCATGCCGTAGCGTGGGTCTTGGCGGCGAACGCCCTGAACGCCGTAGACGCAGGCCGAGGCGCGCGTGCGTCCGCCGAAAGCTTCAGCCAGCGATTTTTTTAGCGCCGCGTCGGGGAGTGGCGTCGACAGCGGTTCGGGAGGCTGGGGCGCCACCTTGGGATAGAGGCTCGGACACTTCTTGCTCGCAGGCTCCGTCCCAACCTGAGTCGCCACCGTAAGCTGGCTTTCCAGCAGGTGAAAACGCGAGCTCTCGTCGGCCGCCAACGCCATGGTCAAGACGAGGTTTGCGAGCAACATGACGCACTCCGCCCTGAATCGAGGGCATCTTTCCTTATCGGGTCTCAGACGATCCCAGGTGCCAAAAAGTCGCACATGAGGGGGCAACCCCAGCCGCGATCGGCCGATATCACCACAACGAATGAGCCGAGCGGGGAGCTGTTTTCACCAGATCTTGATCTAACCAGTCGCAGCGAAGATTGCGCCGTTCGTGGATGCGGCGCGCGAACTTCGCCCGCTGGCGCGTTGGGGCACACGCGCCGCGGTCCTCCGAGCGGTGCGGCGAGCTACACCACAGTGTGCAGCTCGTCGCACCGCGCCCATCGGTGCCCGCCAGCCGCTACTCGGCGCAGGCCGCGGCGTCGACCCACCCGGTGGTCATGTGACGCACCGGGTGTCCGCCGGTGAAGCTCTCCGCGTCGAGCTGCGTCCAGTGAAGGCCGTCGTCGCTGCGATAGGCGCGCTGCTTGTCGTAGTAGTTGTTCCATACGTCGGTGACGGTGACGTAGGTGCCGCTCGGCCCACGTGCGATGGCGCCATCGGTGATGCGCCCCGCCGGCAGCGACGTCTGCACCGTCACCCCGCCCCACGTAATGCCGTCTTCGCTCGTCCACATGGCGTTGTCGAAAAAGGCGAAGAGCAGGCCACCGTCGCTGAACATGCCTGCCCATTCGACGTAGGCCGTGACGTAGTCCAAGCGTTGCGAGCCCACCCAGGTGAGCCCGCCATCGGTCGAGCGCGCGGCGAACGCCAGCGTCTTGTAGGTCTGCTCTCCGATCTGGACGTCGTGCACGGCGCTCAGCGTCACCAGACTGCCGTCTGGCGCCGTCTGCATGAAGACGTTACGTCCCCAGCGCACATCCACGAGCGTCGCGGCCTGCCACGTCCGTCCCGCATCGCGACTCACGAGGCCCCCCACGCCGTCGCCCGAAACGATGATGACGTCGCCCTGCGCCGCGATGGTGCGCGACTGATAGAAGTGACCAGGAACATTCTCGAGGTTCGAGTCGACGGTTACGCCGAGATCGTTCGAGAGGCCAAAGTGCCCTTCCATCCACAGCAGGAGCTCGCCGTTGAAGTACACGCCTCCCTGCGAGCTGCCGGTCTGCAGGGGCGTCCAGGTCTTGCCGTCGACGGAATGCCGTAACGTTCCGGCGGACGAGCCGTGGCCGAAGCTCGCGAAGAAGTGCCCGTTCGCATAGGTGAGCCCAGCCGCGGACATGGCGCTGTGATCGCAGTCGGTGGGATTGAAGCAGACAATCGCGTCGTCGTCGCTCACGTCGAAGCGCCACGAGCGGCCATCGTCGCACGACATGAGAAGCCGCCCCGCGTGTCCCTGCGCGATGAATACCGGCACCTTGGCCGGTGGAAGATCGGCGTCTCCTGGTGGGTCATCGTCGCCTTGCGCGACGTCGCCGCCCGCGGGACCTGGCCCGTCGTCGTCACCCGGCGCCGTGGTGTCGACGTCACCGACGGGCGGATCGCTTTCTTCCCCGCCCGCACCCTCGACGCTCGGCATCGACACCTCGTTGCCGCAGGCGCAGAGCGTCACACCCACCAACGCCAGCCATGATGCCGCTATCACCCTCACCTTCCGCAAAGGACACCAGGCGCTCTGATCGGCTCAGCAAAAGTGAGCTAAGATCACGCGACTTGCCTGACCGCTTGGCATAGTGAGCCGTTTTGCCGCGATTCTGTCCTTATTCATGGTGAGGGTTTGCAGTCTTGAGCCATCGAGCCCATCTCTACAGCTTACCGCCCGACCAGGCCGGCGCCGCTGCGGATCCGCTCGAGACCGCCTTCCGCGCCAATGCTCGGCTCGTCTACTCGATCGCCCTGCGCATCCTGAAGAGCATGCAAGACGCCGAAGACCTCTTGCAGGATGTCTTCATCAGCGCGCGGCGCGATCTGCGCGATCTCGCCCATCCCGCCGCCGTTCGCCAATGGTTCGCCATCGCCACGGTGCGCCAGGCCAAGCGACGCCTGCAGCGCCGGCGGCTCTTCTCGATCTTCGGCACCGAAGACGTGGGCTACACCGATGCCATCGCTCCGGAAGCGAGCCCGGAGCAGCACAGCATGCTGCGATCGATCTACCGCGTTCTCGATCGGCTGCCGGTGAACGAGCGCCTCGCGTGGACCCTGCGACACATCGAGGGCATGTCGCTCGAGATGGTCGCGACCGCTTGCGGTTGCTCGCTCGCGACCGCCAAGCGCCGCATCGGCGCCGCTCACGACGTCATCGCGGAGGCGCTTCGCGATGAGTGACCTGAACGACATGCTGGCCGAGCTTCGCTCGCTCACCCCGGAGGCGCCGACCGCCGGCCAGATCGAGCGCACCATCCGCCAAGGCACGCGGCGCTTTCGTCGGCAAAAGCGGACGCGAACGGTCTTCGCCGCGCTCACCGCAATGTTGATCGCCGGCACCGCCGGAAATCTCGTTTACCGCTGGCGTGCTCCAGTACCCGTGACGCTCGCCGACGGGTCGACGGTCGCGCCGCTCGGCAACGACAGCCTCATCGACGTCACCAGCGCGAGCGCCAACGCCGTCGAGGTCGTCGCGGTGCGCGGTGCCAGCCGTTTCGACGTCGTGCACGACCCCAAGCGCAAGTTTCAGGTGGTGGCTGGCGACGTCCGCGTCGAGGTCATCGGCACGCGCTTCGTCGTCGCCGTGAGCGAGAGCAACGTGAATGTGCGCGTCGAGCGCGGCCAGGTGCGTGTGACCACCAAGGGCGTCGCGCGGCTGATCTCGCAAGGTGAGAGTGCCGCCTTCGAGCGTGGCCGCGGCGCGCCGAGCCCCGCCGCCGAGCAGCCGGCAGCAGCGGCCGCGCCCGTGAACGAGCCCGTGCGGCTGCCGGAGGTTGCGCTGCCCGCTCCGACCGACCCGCTCGCCACCCACGACGGGAATCGCAAGAAGGGCGACGCGGCCCCGAGCGCCTGGCGCGCCAGCGCGGCGCGCGGCAACTACGACGCCGCTTATGGCGAGCTCCGAGCCGGCGGCGCGCGGGTCGTGCGCGATATCCCGGAAGAGCTGATGCTCGCCGCCGACGTCGCGCGCTGGAGCCACCATCCGGCCGAGGCGGTCCCGTATCTCGAGCGCGTCGTCCGCGAGCACACGACCGATCCGCGCTCGCAGCTCGCCGCCTTCACGTTGGGCCGCGTCCTGCTCGATGAGCTTGGCCGCCCGCGCGAAGCGGCCAACGCATTCGCGCGGGCGCGAGCACTCGACGCGCATGGGCCGCTTGCCGGTGACGCACTGGCCCGCGAGGTCGAGGCTTGGTCGCGGGCCGGCGACGGAGCCAATGCGCTGGCACGGGCCGAAGATTATCTCGCGCGCTATCCCAACGGACCGCATACTGCGTCGGTGCGCCGGTTCGGGAGGCTAGAGTGAGATTTGCTTGGCGGTGGCCCCTGGTCACCGCGAGTCTCCTCTTGGCGGTGCCCGCGGCCGCGGCCGTCCCTCTCGTGATCGAGATCGACGATGGTGTCGCTATCGCGGACAAGGCCGCGGTACGCAAGCTCGTCGAGCTCAATCTTCACAGCTCCTCCGAGACCGCATCCCGCGCCGGTACGACCTGGGTCCGCGTCGCGCCGGTGACCGGATCGTCGTTCGTCCGCATCGACGTGGACGACCCGGTCACGGGAAAATCGCTGGCGCGCACCGTCGACATCTTCGCGTTGGGCAAAGCCGGTGCCAGTCGCCTGCTCGCGACCGCCATCGTCGAGCTGGTGTCGGCGAGCTGGGCCGAGCTGACGACGAATCCGACCCCCGTCGCCGAGCCGGTCGGCGAGCGTGCTCCTCTGGCGGCACGCAAGGATGCACTTGCCGCCGTTCGCACGCTCGACGAGCGCTGGACCCAGCTCGCCGCCTTTGCTTGCGCCCACGGACCCTTCCAGAACGCGGGCATCCTCGTCGGCGGAGGAGTGCGCGTCGTACCCAGCATCGCGCGGCGTCTGGCGTTGCCCATCGACATCGCCTTCGAGCACGGCGGTCGCGACGTCACGCTGGGCAGCATCGGCGTCGATGTCATCGGCGCCGACGTTGGTCTTGCGTACCAGCGACAATGGGCCCGTTGGGGCCTGCGCGCCGGTGCCGGTGGACGCGGCGGTGTCGTCCGTTATCGCGGCAACGCCGCTGCCCAAGAGGCGGTGGGCGACGTCGTCTGGGCACCGTGGGGTGGTCCGATGGCCAGTGTCAGCGTCTTCTTCTTGCCGGCGGCCCGGCTCGCCACGGAGCTGATCGTCGACGGCGGCTACGCGTTCACGAGCACCCGCGCGGGCGTCGATCGGGGGCCGGATATCGGTCTGTCGGGCGCCTGGGCCGGTCTCTCATTGGCGTTCGGTCTGCGAGCGGAGCACTGATGCGCCGGCTCCTCCTACCCTGCCTGTTCGCCGTTGCGGCGTGCTCACCACGAACCGAGCCGGTCCTCACCCTCGCCGATGACGACGAGCTGGAAACCGACGTCGACGAGCTCGCCGCCGACGCCGAGACCCCCAACCCCTCGCTGTGCACGTTCGCCGGCCTCGCCCTTTGCGACGGCTTCGAGCAGCCGCAGGTGCAATCGCCGCCCTGGTACTTCGTGAACTACGCGGCGAGCGTGACGCTAGATACCGAGCGCTTCTTCCGCGGCACCCGCGCGCTGCACGTACGCACGGATGCCGAGCCGGACCCCGAGCGGCAAGGGGTGCGCATGGGCGAGATCACGCAGACCGCCGTGGTGCCGCAGGACACCTTCTACGCGCGCGTCTTCGCTTACGTGCAAACCCCTTTGCCTGGAAGAACCTTTCGCATGTTGGGTCTGCTGCAGGCCGACGCGCCCAACGAAGGCCCGATGCTGTGGATTGACGACGGCAATCTCACCCTCTCGGCCAACGCAGCGTACGTTCGCTCGGCGACGTCGTTGCCGCTCGATCGCTGGACGTGTCTCGAGTGGCGCGTCCTTTCGGGCGTGACTGGCGAGATGCAGTTCTGGGTGGACGGCGCCGAGGTGACTGATTTGGCCTACAGCGGCGATACGAGCATGGCGCCGCAACCAGTGGGCCGCTTCAGCATTGGCGCCGCTCTGTTCGGCGACACGGCCACGAGGCCCCCCCTCGATATCTGGTACGACGAGCTCGGTCTCGATGACGCGCGCATCGGCTGCAGCCGCTGATTTTTTTTGAGCCGTTTCCGCCGGGTCGGGTCCTTGTCAGGAGATGGCATCCTCCCGCCTACATGCGGTGCTTTTGCTCGCGCTCACGGCCGCTTGCGACGGTGGCACGATTTCGGACCGGCTGGTCGACGAGATCCCCCAGATCGACGCCTGCCAGGCGAACCCGGTGGCATTGAGCGATCCCGCCCCCTTGCGGCGGCTCTCGCAGGCCGAGCTAGGAAACAGCCTGCGCGACCTCGCGGCCCAGCTTGGCGTCACCACCTTCGACGCCGGCCCGTCGCCTTTTCCGGACCCCAGCGTCGGCGACTACTTCTCGAACAACGCCCGTCAAAACACGATTTCGCTGCTGACCGCGAACCAGCTCATGGACGCCGCCGAGCGCGCCTCCGAACAGCTCACCGCGGACATGGTGGGCCTCCTCGGATGCGCGGCCGGCACCGCGGGCTGCATCGAAGGCTTCGTGCGCCGCTATGCCGCTCTCGCCTACCAGCGGCCGGTGACCACCGAAGAGGTCGCGACCTTCGTGGCGGCCTACGACGCGGTGACAGCCGTCGATGATGTCCGCGCCGGCGTACGCGCGATCATCGAGCTCGGCATCCAGTCCCCGGACTTCGTCTACATCACCGCCGACGCCGTCGATGAAGACGGCCGACTCCGCTTTACCGGACACTCGGTGGCCAGACGTCTGTCGTATTTTCTCTGGGGATCGCTGCCTGACGAGCAGCTGCGATTGGCCGCCGACGCCGATGCGTTGCGCACCAGCGAGCAACTGCGGGCTCAAGCCGAGCGCATGTTGCAGGACCCGCGAGCGAAGGAGACGCTGCGGCGCTTCCACCACGAGTGGCTCGCCGTGCTCGAGCCAACCTCACTGCAGAAGAGCGCCGAGGTCTTCCCGGACTTCACCACCGAGCTCGCGGAGGACCTGCGCACCGAGCTCGAGGCGTTCATCGATCGCACCATCTGGGACGAAGAAGGCGGTGTCGGCGCCCTGCTCACCAGCCGAGCCGCGTTGGTCAATTCGCGTTTGTCGGCCTTCTATGGCGTCGCCTCCGGCTCGACGGGCCCGGATGATTGGCGCGAGGTGACACTCGGTGAAGAGCGCCGGGGGATTTTGACGCGCGGCGCTTATCTCGCGTCGACGGCCAGCGCGACAGGCACCTCTCCGGTGCGTCGCGGCGTCGCCATCCTCTCGAAGCTCATGTGCACGAGCCTCGTCGCCCCGGACGATGTCGACACGTCGCTGCCGACCCCCGCGCCCGGTGAGGAGCCGAAGTCGAAGAAAGAGATCTTCTCGGCACACAAGGAAAACGCGATCTGTGCCTCCTGCCATACGCAAATCGACCCATTGGGCTTCGCGTTCGAGATGTACGACGCGACCGGTGCCTACGCCACGAGTTACGCCGACGGCCAACCCATCGAGACCGCCGGCGAGCTCTCCGACGGACGCAGCTTCGCCAACGCCACCGACCTCGTCGATCAACTCGCGACCGACACGGACGTTGCGCGCTGTTACTCCCGCCGTTGGCTGGAGTGGTCCGTGGGTCGCTCGTCGACGTCGGCGGAGAAATGCGCCATCGCGAGCATCGCCACCACCGCGACGACCTCGATCCGCGAGGCCATCATCGAGCTCGCGGCGTCCGATTTGATGATCTACGCGACGGAGCCACAGCCATGACCAAAGGGCTCGATCTACTGGTGCGGCGCACCTCGCGCCGAAGCTTTCTCGTCGGGGCCGGTGGCGTCGCCGTCGCCCTCCCCTTCCTCGCGACGCTCGCGGCACCACGCAGAGCTACGGCGTGGGCACCACTCATCAACGGCCCCAAGCGGCTCATCGTCATGTACCACCACCACGGTCTCGTCATGGACGAGTGGTGGCCGAAGGCCGACGGCAGCTACGGTCAGGTACTCGCGCCCATCGCCGCTGCCGGTCTGCAGAGCAAGACGTTGGTCCTCGGCGGCGTCGATCACAAAGTCACCGGCGGCCACTGGGGCAATGCGTGGACGGCGCTCACCTGCCGCCGCGAGACCCACTGGGGTGATGCCAACTGGCAGATCACCGGCGCGGGCCCCTCGGTCGATCACGTCATCGGCCAGCTCATCGCCGACGGTGGCGCGCCGCGCCGCTTGGACTTGAGAGTGCCGGACGACCCAGGGACGGACGTCTCGACGTCGCAACTCTTCTGGGCCGGAGCCGGCGACCCCATCAACCAGCAGAACCGCCCACAGAAAGTATTCGATGCGCTCTTCGGTACCGCGCCACCGCCCCCTGACGCGCCCACAGTCGACGTGCTCGCCGTCCGCCGCAAGAGCGTGCTCGATGGAGTGCTCGAGCAATTCAATCGCTTGCGCAGCCGTGTTGCTCTCGAGGACCGGCAGCGCTTGGACGTGCACGCCGACAAGATCCGAACCATCGAGACGACTCTCGCGCACGAGCCCGTCGACCCCGCGTCACTGCCGGCGAGCTGCGGATCGGCGCCAATCATCAGTGGCGTTTCGACCTATGACTTCGAACGTTACGCCGAGGCACACGCGAGCCTCTTGGTCCACGCCATCGCCTGTGGCCAAGCGGACGTTGGAACCCTGAGCTTTTCCGAGCCCAGCGCCGACAAGCTCGCGTTCCTCAACGAGCCGACCCTGAACACGACGTTCGAGCGCGGCGGCGCCAACTACCATGGCGCCTGGCATCTCTACAGCGACCAGGGCGAGCGCGGCGACACGGCGAAGACCTTCACGGCTATCGGGGCGTGGAAGGCGAAGATCTTCACGCGGCTCATGAAAGGCCTGCAGGATATCGACGAAGGCAACGGCCGCACCGCGCTCGACAACACCATGCTCGTCTGGCTTGGCGAGTTCGGCAACGGCGGTGGCCACGCCGCCGGCAATCAAACGCTCACCATCGGCGGCAACTTCGGCAACGTGGCGCTCGGCAGACACCTGTCACTCGCTCCCGACACCGCGAACCCGACCCTGTCGTGGGGCTTCGCCGATCGGCCGGGCTTCCATCAGCTCGCGGTGAGCATGCTCAACGCCTTCAACTCGCCGGTGACGACCTTCGGCGACTACACCGACGTCGACGAAGAGGTCGACCCGGGTCCGCTGCCGGGGCTCGGCTAGGGACAACCGATCTCGTCACTGCCGTCTTCACAATTGACGAAGGCGTCGCAGCGCCACTCGGCTCGAATGGCTCGCACCCCGTTGGCGCACGTGAACAGCGCGTAGCCGCAGTCCGCCTCGTCGCTGAAGTCGGGGCACGTCGTCGAGCCGTCGCAGACCCATTCTTGGCGCGTCACGTTGAAACCGTTCGCGCAAACGAAAGCTTCGTAGCCGCAGTCGGTCTCGTCACTTTGATCGGGACAGTTGACGAAGGCATCGCAGGCCCAGTCCGCTCGAATGGCCTGCGTCTCGTTGGCGCAGGTGAAGAGCGCATAGCCGCAACCCTGCTCGTCGCTGTGGTCGAAACAATTGGCGAAACCGTCGCAGCGCCACTCGAGGGGAATCGTCTGGCCGCTGGTCGCACAGGCAAAGGTGGGTCGCGGCGCGCAACCGGTCACCGGGTCGACACCGATCGCGCCCGGCGCGCAGATCGTATCGTCTTCGCAGCTCGCGTGCTCGGCGGTCACGACGCAGCGCCCGCGATCGCAGCCCTCGCGTGTGCACGAGTAGTTGTCCTCGCAATCGGCTGCATCGTCACACTCGACCTCGCGCGCCATGCAACCCACGCCTGGCAGGCAGCGCTCGTCGGCTCCGCAAGACGAGTCGTCACGCTGCTGCAGACACACGCCGCTGGTGCAGACACCGCGCGTGCAAGCAACCAAGGCCGGGCAATCCACGTCGCTCGCGCAGAGGGGCGCGAGGCAAGCGGACGGCTCGAGGCCGAAGCACTGCTCACTCTCACAGCGGGCGCCGAGACACTGGTCGGCCGCACCGCAAACGACCTCCGTGCAGTCGCGGCTCAGCACCACGGGCACCACGACGTCAGCCGACGGAGTGAACGCGACGGTCCGCTCCGCCACGGTCGAACCGGCGCTGCGCAGAGCGACGACGACCCGGTGCTCGCGGTCTGGCGCAACCTCGAAAAACTGTCCGACCGGCGCCGCGAAGAAAAACGCGGCGGTGACGTTGGCGTCGACGGCGCGCACGTCGTCGTCGAGCTCAACGCGGACCTCATCGAACTCGTAGCCGGGTACGAAGTCGGTGGAGAGCGTGACCGAGGCAACGACCGCGTCGCCGCTCTCGCAAGTCCGAGCACAGTGACCGCGGCAGCATGATTGCTCCGCGGGACAGTTCGCATCGTCGCGGCACGGCGCGCCAGTGCTCTCGAAGATTCCCGAGATCGCGCACGACCCGAGCGCCGCGCCGACGACGATGAGCAGCCAGGGGCCGGGCGCGAACGGGCGTTTCATGGCCCTGTTCGTTGTATCACAGCGCCGAGCTCGGTCGCCTCAGCGCCCGCGCGACTTGATGACTTCACCGACGTTGGTCGGCACCGGCTCGTAGTGATCGAACTGCATGGTGTACGAGGCGCGGCCTTGCGTCGCCGAACGCAGGTCGGTCGAATAGCCGAACATCTCGGCGAGGGGCACGAAAGCGGTGATGACCTTGGCGTTGCCGCGCTGTCCGAGATCGCGGATGCGGCCGCGGCGGCGGTTGATATCGCCGACCACGTCGCCCATGAACTGTTCGGGGGTCACGACTTCGGTCGCCATGATGGGCTCGAGGATGACGGGTTTCGCGGCTTCGGCGGCGTCACGGAATGCCATCGAGCCGGCGATCTTGAACGCCATCTCGTTGGAGTCGACGTCGTGGAAGCTGCCGTCGATGAGCGTCGCCTGCACGTCGACCACTGGGTAGCCGGCGAGGATACCGCGTGACAGCGACTCCTCGATGCCCTGCGCCGCCGGCTTGATGAACTCTCGCGGAATCTTGCCGCCGGTGATGGCGTCGACGAACTTGAAGCCGCTACCCGCGGGCAACGGTTCGAGCTTGATGGTGACGTCGCCGTATTGGCCCTTGCCTCCGCTTTGGCGGATGTACTGGCCGCGCGCCTCGGCGGTGCCGGTGATGGTCTCGCGGTAAGCGACCTGGGGCTTACCGACGTTGGCCTCGACCTTGAACTCGCGGCGCATGCGGTCGACGATGATCTCGAGGTGGAGCTCGCCCATGCCGCTGATGATCGTCTGACCGGTCTCCGGGTCGGTGTGGACGCGGAACGACGGGTCTTCGGTCGCGAACTTCTGCAGCGACTGGCCGAGCTTCTCTTCGTCGGCGACGCTCTTCGGCTCGATGGCGATCTGGATGACGGGGTTCGGGAACTCCATCGCCTCGAGGAGCACCTGCGAATCCTCGGGAGCCAATGAGTCACCCGTCGTGCAGGTCTTGAGGCCGACCGCCGCCGCGATGTTGCCGGCGTGCACCTCTTTGATCTCCTCGCGCTTATTGGCGTGCATGAGGAGCAAGCGACCGATGCGCTCTTTCTTCTTCTTGGTGACGTTGATGACCGTGTCGCCGGAGCGCAGCACGCCCGAGTAGACGCGGATGTACGTGAGCTGCCCGACGAACGGGTCGGTCATGATCTTGAACGCGAGCCCGGCGAACTTCTCGTCATCGCGGGTCTCGCGCACGATCGTGTTGCCCTTGAAGTCGATGCCCTCGACCGGCGGCTTGTCGATCGGCGCCGGCAGGTAGAACACCACGGCGTCGAGCATCGGCTGGACGCCCTTGTTCTTGAAAGCGGCGCCGCACAGGACGGGCGTGAGCTCCATCTTGAGGCAGCCCTTGCGCAGGGCGGCCATGATCGCCTTGGGCTCGAGGGTCTTGCCCTCGAGGACGGCCTCCATGAGCGCGTCATCGAACTGCGTGGCGGCATCGAGCAGCTCCTCGCGCGCCATCGCCGCTTCGTCGGCCAGCTCCGCCGGAATGGGCACGATGTCGAACTTGGCGCCGAGCTCTTCGCCACCCCACACGATGGCGTTCATGTTCACGAGATCGACGACACCGACGAACTTGTCCTCGGCGCCGATGGGCAGCTGCACGCGCACCGGGTTCGCGCCCAAGCGCTCGCGGATCTCCGTGACCGTGCCCTCGAAGTTCGCGCCGACACGGTCCATCTTGTTGATGAAGCAGATGCGCGGCACGCGGTATTTGTCGGCCTGACGCCAGACGGTCTCGGTTTGCGGCTCGACGCCACTCACGGCATCGAAGACGGTGACGGCGCCGTCGAGCACGCGCAACGAGCGCTCGACCTCGATGGTGAAGTCCACGTGACCGGGTGTGTCGATGATGTTGATCCGGTGCTCGTGCCAGTAGCAGGTGGTGGCGGCGCTGGTGATGGTGATGCCGCGCTCTTGCTCCTGCTCCATCCAATCCATGGTGGCGGCGCCGTCGTGCACCTCACCGATCTTGTGGGTGACGCCGGTGTAATAAAGGATGCGCTCGGTCGTAGTCGTCTTACCGGCGTCGATGTGCGCCATGATCCCGATGTTTCGGGTCTTTTCGAGGGCGGTGTCGCGAGCCATGGGCGCTGCTTACGCCTTTCGGCACGCAGTACGCAATAACTCGGGCGTTTGATACGTAAGCGCGATCATGAAATCGAATCGGACCTTGTTGGGGTCCTTGGCCATCGCGCTCGTCGTCCTTGCGCTCCTCGGCGGCAAGGTCGTCCAAGACATCGCAACCAGCCAACGCGAGGTCGGCGGCGCGCTTGCGGGTGGCCTGCTCGGGGCGGGTGGATTGGGCGCGGGTGACGGAAGCGGAGACGCTGCCAAGGCAGAGATCACTGGCGTCGTGCTGCGCGAAGCTGGTGCCGGCGCGTCCGCGGGAGGCGTCGATGCCGCCACCGGCGGCTATTGGGACGCGGGCCGAGGCGCGGTCCGCTTCAGGATCGCCGGCGAGGTGTTCGACGCCGCATCGGGGCGCCCGGTCCAAGCGTTCGAGATTATGCTCACCCCGGCGTCCCGCGCCTCGCAGGGTCTGTCGCGGCAGGTGAGCGAGGCCAATGGTCAGTTCGTCGTCGAAGGTCTCGCGGCCGGCGCCTGGGAGCTCACGGTACGCGCGAGCGGGTACGCTCCGTCGCGCCAGTCGGTCGTCCTGTCCGCTCCAACGGACGACCCCTACGTCGTGTTTCCCTTGTCTTCGGGCGCGAGACTCACCGGCGTCGTCGTCGATTGGCGCGACGATCCCGTCGAGGGCGCGACCATCGCCATCGGCGAGGTCACGACGAAGAGCGACGCCAAAGGCGCGTTCATCCTGAAGAGCGCGCCCGAGGACACGGCCTTCACGCTGACCGCGACGCATCCCCGCTACGGCACGGCCATCTTGCCCAACCTGCGCGTCGCCGAAGGCGAGACCGAGCACGTGCGCGTCTCGCTGAGCGGCATCCTCAAGGTCACCGGCCACGTCTATCGGGGAGCCGAACGGGCGCCGGTCACGGGCGTGATGGTGAAGAGCGGCGACGCCACCACGGCGACCGACGAGCGCGGCGTCTACGAGATCTTCATTCCTCTCGGCGAGCACCCGATGGTGCGCGTGGTCACCGGCACTCCGCCCGTCGAGCTCGAAAGCTATCCCGACAACCGTAGCGCCGAGCCGCTCCGGTGGGTGACCGCTAGAACGCACGTCGCCGAGCTCACCAAGGACTTCTTTCTCGCCATGGAGACGGGGAGGCTCGTCGGACGCATCAGCGAAGCTAACGGCGCGCCGGTCGTCGGCGCTCACGTCCTCATCAACAACACGATGGGTTGGGCGAAGCGCGACCATCAAACCTTCCCCGCCGAGACCACCACCGATGCGGATGGCCGCTATCGCGTCGACAACCTTCCCGCGCACGCCGGCTACCGTTTGCGGCTACGGCGCGACAGCGAGGAGCGGTTGCTCGGCACCGTGACCATGGAAGAGCCGGCCGAGGTCGAGGCCAACTTCGTGCTCGCGGGCTCGACGTTGCGCGGCCGATTCATCGACGCGAAGAGCAAGAATGCGTTCGCCATGAGTGTCCGCGATTGCGACAGCGTCGGCGCGACGCGCATCGGCGATGGCGCGATTCACGTCCCCAAGTGTTTCGACGACGCGACCTTCGAGATCGCCGACCTCGCGGACGGCCGCTATCGCATCGCCATCGTCGGCGCGAAGGTGCACGGCAATCTCAAGGTGCACGAGCTCGAGGTCGACGTCCCCGCGAGGAGCGTCGTCGACGTGGAGATCGAAGGCGAGCAGTCACGAACCTGGACCGCACGCATCACCGACACGAGCGGCAGCTTCGTCGCCGGCGGCATGCTGCGCTACGTGACCGGCAAGTCGCTGGTCACGGGCTCGCTCGAGGTGGGCGACGAGGGTACGACCCGCTTCACGGTCGCTGCCTCGCAGCCCACGGTGTTCATCGAAGCGCCGGGCTACGCGGCGAGCGAAATCGCGCTCGCCGAGCGCGACCCGCGTAACGTCATCGACGTTCGCCTGGCGCGCGCGACCCAGTGAGTCAGAGCGCCGTCTCGGGGGCCGCGACGATCTGGTACGCAGCGCCCGTGCCGCCACCGCTCGCCGCGGAGACGGTCGCGTTGATACGGCCGGTGCCTCGCCCGCCGTTACCAGCGGAGCCGCCGCCACCGCCGCCACCGATCCATCGCAAGGACCCGTAGACGCCGGCCGTGCCTGCTTGGCCTCCGGTGAACTGGAGGTCGCCGGCATCGATCACGGGGGCGATGAGGTGAACGAAGCCGCCACCTCCCCCGCCGCCCGCGCCGCACTGGTCGCCGTCGGCGGCCTGGCCGTTCCCGCCGCGAACGTCGATGGCGCCGCCGCCGTTGTCGATCTGCGTCGCCGCGGCGAGCAGCACCGCGCCACCGCCGCCACCTCCTACGCCACAGCCGCCCAGGCCGCCGAACCCGCCGTCGACCCCGCGAGCGCGGATTGTTCCCGCGTTGCGGATCTCGCCGCCGCTCCGAAGATGGAACGACCCACCGCCCGATTCCGTCGCGACCGCGTCGAACGGCCACGAATCAGCGCCGGCGCCTCCGGCCGACGGAAACAGCTGGGTGAGCCAGCGCGCGGCTCGCCCGATCCCCCTGCCCCCGGCGCCACCATAGGCGACGAACGTCGAGCTCATGTCGACGGAGCCAAACTCAGCGGCGCTCAGGGCAACGCCGGGATGGGGAGGCACCGTCGCCGGCGCGAGGTCGGCCATTGTTGAACCGTAGCGCCGGACCCCCGTGAATGTCGCTGGGTCGACCTCGATGGTGCCGTCGTTGTCGATGTCGCCGGTGGCTCGCAGCAAGGTGCCGCTCGCCACGCGCAGCGTTCCCCCCGTCGCGATCGTGATGGTCGTGTACTGACCGGTGCTGTCCAGCGGCAGGAACGTCGTCCCCGCGGGCACGTCCAAGGCGCCGTCGCGGCCGTCGCCGTACAAGCGGACGGCGGCACCTCCATCGCTAGAGGTACCAGGAGGCCCCTGCGGCCCTTCGTCACCGGGCGGGCCAACGGGACCCGCGGGACCGGTAAGACCCTTGTCGCCGTCACAGGCAACGAGCGTCAGAGCGAGGAGAGCAGTGAATGAGCGTCGTCGAAGCGCCATCGGATCCACCTCGTTGGAATCCGGCCCGAAAAAAAACGGCCGGGGATACCGGCCGCTTTAACGAACAATGACGGGTCTTGACTAGGCCTTCTTTGCACCGACGCCGAAGCGGTCGAAGCCGCTGGCGATGAAGCTCATGGTCTTGCCGGCGCTGGCGGTGCCGTAGGCAACGATGGAGTCGATGGCCGCCTTTCCGAAGACAGCGAGTCCCGCACCTTGGAGCGCGAGCATCGCGCCCTGTCCGATGGTGAGCGACGGCAGCGCCGTGCCGGTCAGGTAAGTCACCATGCCCGTGAAGCCGGCAAGCGCGACGGCGCCGAATGCCGCCGCACCGACGAAGTCGACCGCGTTCGAGAGGAAGCTCTTCGACGCGACCTTCTCGACCGCGTAAACCGGGGTTGCCGCGAGACCGACCAAGCCACCGGCCACGCTGGCTGCAGCGGCCGGGACATATGCGCCAACGCGGGCGAGGAGCGGTCGCTGCGCGACGGCGCCCTTGCCTGCCTCGAAGGTGCCCTTGGCGTAGGCAGTCGCGCGCTCGAGGTAAGAGCTGGGCTGGGGATTCGACTTGAGAGGAGAGAGTTGCATCGGGTTTGCTTTCGGCAATGGCGTGCGCATTAGCGCGGTGGCGTTGTTGACTGGGCAGCATATCGGCCCGACTTCGGCGCATGTTGCGTGAGTGCGTTGTCGCGTAGGCACCCTGTCGTGGCGGCGCAAACCGGGCCAAAAAAAAGCGGCCGGGGTTACCGGCCGCTTCGACGAACAGTCACTCGGCTAGGCGCCGAGGGAGGAAACTACCAACGGTAGTGGGCGAACGCCTTGTTGGCTTCGGCCATCTTGTGGGTGTCTTCCTTCTTCTTCACCGCGGCGCCACGATTGTTGGCGGCGTCGAGGATCTCGTTGGCGAGACGCTCGGCCATGGTGCGCTCACCACGGTCACGCGAGTAGGTGATCAGCCAGCGCATCGCCAAGGCGGTGCGGCGCTCCGGGCGAACTTCGACCGGAACCTGGTAGGTGGCGCCACCGACGCGGCGGCTCTTGACCTCGACCATCGGCTTCACGTTGTCCAAGGCCTTCTTGAAGACCTTGAGCGGCTCTTCGCCACCACCACGCTCGGCCAGAGTGTTGAACGCATCGTAAACGATGGTCTCGCTCGTGCTCTTCTTGCCGCCGAACATGAGAACGTTGGCGAACTTGGCGACGAGACGATCTCCGAACTTGGGGTCCGGGATGATACGGCGTTTCGGGATTTCGCGACGACGAGCCATTTCTCTCTACCTTTTTACTACTGAGGACGCTTAGCGCCGTATTTCGAACGACCTTGGCGACGGCCTTCGACGCCAGTCGCGTCGAGCGTGCCACGGATGATGTGATAGCGGACGCCAGGAAGATCCTTGACGCGGCCACCACGAATCAGAACGACCGAGTGCTCTTGCAGGTTGTGACCCACGCCCGGGATGTAGGAGGTCACTTCGAAGCCGTTGGTCAAACGCACACGCGCAACCTTGCGAAGCGCCGAGTTCGGCTTCTTCGGGGTCGAGGTGTAGACGCGAACACAGACACCGCGCTTCTGCGGGCAGCCTTCCATGGCCGGCGTCTTGTTCTTGGTCAGCTTCTCATCGCGGCGCTTGCGCACCAGCTGGTTAATCGTAGGCATCGTTACTCGCAACGTCCTAAATTTGGAGCGCGCCTTCTAACGATTGCCCGGTCAAACTGTCAAGCAGATACGCCATGTCAGTCTCGATCGCCGCATCCGGCCGCCTTGCGCCTCGATAACGGCCATATGCTCGACCCCGTCCAACCAGCGCAGCAGCCCGCGGCAGCCCCCCGAACCGCTCCCGTCGCCATGAGACGCCTCTTTTCGGACATCCCCGAGGGTGAGCTCGCAGGCGCGCGACAGGCTTTGCGGCTTGCCGCCCCGCAGCCCGCCGCCACGGTAACCACACCCTCTCTTTCCCGCTATCAGGCCCTCGGCCGCGAGCGCTTGCCGCTCGGCTACGTCGATAACGCCGCGCAGGTCCAAGCCCTACTCGCTATTTCGGACGACGCGGTGGTCGAGCGCTATCGCCGCCTGCAGCCCACGCGCGAGGACTTGGGCTACGTCGACAACGCCGGTCTGGTCCGCTTCATCCTGGCTCACGGCGGCGACGAGGCGCTGGCCCGCCACCGGCAGCTGGCACGTAACCCACGCGAGTTCGGCTACATCGATGCCAACGCCATGGTGCGCGCCATGTTGGCCGCGGGTCCGGCGGGCGCCATCGATCGCTACCGCGCCTTGGGCAATGCACGGCTCGACTTCGGCTACATCGACAATGCTTCGGTCGCCCGCGCGGTGCTCGCGCTTGCACCGCCGGAAGCCGTCGACCGCTATCGCGCACTGCCCCGCCGTGAGCTCGGCTACATCGACGGCGCCGCCGTGGCGCAAGCGGTCGTCGCGGCCGGTCCGCCGGACGCCATGGACCGTTACCGCGCGCTCGGCAATGCCGGCCTCGACTTCGGCTACGTCGACAACGCGGCGATCGTCCGTGCGATCCTGGCGACTGGTCCCGAAGGCTCTGTCGAGCGCTACCGCGAGCTCTCGCGCGATCGCGGAGCCTTCGGCTACGTCGATCAGAACGCCGTCACCCGCGCATGGCTCGCGACCGGTCGCGTCCTCCCGTATTTGCCCGCTGTGCCGGCCGCCGACGACGAGTGATGTGGGTCGTCATCCGCAAGCGTGGACTACGGCCCACGCGACGCGGCGACAGCGAACGCTCAAATCGCCGAACTGAGGCGTTCTAGCTCCTAACGTGCGCTGGCACGGTCGGTGCTCAACAAGAATGCGAATGGGTTACTGGACCCCCATTCCAGACCGACCTTACCGACGGTCTGCCATGGTGAGCTTCGGCGTCGGGATCTTGCGGCGATCCCGACGCCGATAGCTTCGCGTTCGTTCACTCCCAAACACCGCGGCGCCGCCGCGCCGTGGAGCTGTGTAGCCAAGAAGAATTTCGGGAACGGAGGTGAGATCGATCCACGCGGTCACCATGCCGGCCGCGTGGGTCGCCCTCCCCGAAACGCCGGAGGCATCGGTCACGTGTTTCGCAAGACACTCATATCGACCGTTTTAGCGGTCAGCCTCGCGGGCTGCGGCGTCGGTGTCATCGGCGAATACGCCGACGACGCGGTGAGCCCCGTGGGGTTCGACGGTCCGCGCCCGTTCGTCGCGGCCCCGGCCCAGCTCCGCCGGCTCACGGTCACCGAATACCAGAACACCTTGCGCCATCTCTTCGGCGCCGACATCAACGTGCCCACCGACCTCGAAGGCGACACCATCATCAACGGCCTCGAAGCCATCGGTGCCGGGTCCACGACTCTCTCCGCCAACGCCGTCGAGAAGCTCGAGCTCGCGGCTCTCGACGTGGCGGCCCAAGTGACGGTCTCGACCCGCCGCGCCCGTCTCGGCGTCTGCACGCCGCAGAACGCGGGCGATGCCGCCTGCTGGGCAAGCCTCACCACCAAGCTGGGGCGCAAAATCTTCCGCCGACCTCTCAGTAGTGACGAAGTGAATCGCTTCGCCGCGATTGGGCCGTCGGCGACCAACGCGCTCGCGGGCGACGTATGGCAGGGCGTGGCGTTCATCATCGGCGCCCTGCTCGAATCCCCGAGCTTCCTCTTCCGCGTCGAGCTGCCGGAGCCCGACCCCGACGACCCAACCCGGGGGCGCTACGACAGCTACGCCATGGCGACGCGGCTCTCGTATTTCCTGACGCACGCGCCGCCCGACGACGCCTTGTCCGCCCTGGCGGACGAAGACGCGCTCACCGATCCGCGGACCGTGAAGGAGCAAGCGGCGCGCCTCCTCGCGACCTCCGGCCGTGACATCGCTCTCGACGACTTCTTCCGCGACTGGCTGCGGCTCGAGCGACTCGACGACCTCACCAAGAGTCGCGACCTCTTCCCGGCGGCGAGCAGCGAGCTCGGACCAGCGATGCGCGACGACATCCTGCGCAGCATCGCGACCATCGTCGGTGACGGCAGCGGCGACTATCGCAATCTCTTCACCAGCGACGTCGCTTTCGCCTCGGCGGCGCTTGGCCCGGTCTACGGTGTGGCGGTGACGGGTGATGCGCGCCAGATCCAGGTGCCGGCGCAACAGGGACGCGTCGGCCTCCTGGGTAAGCCCGGGTTCCTCGCCCTCTACGCCACCAGCGAGCGCTCGTCTCCGACTCTACGTGGCAAATACGTGCGCGAGGCGGTCCTTTGCGAGGCCGTGGCGGCGCCGCCGCCCGAGGTCGAGACCGTCGTGCCCGAGCCGGATCCGAACGCGCCCACCATGCGCGACCGCCTCGCGACCCACCGCACCAACCCGACCTGCGCCGCCTGCCACAGCATGATGGATCCGATCGGGCTCGCCCTCGAGAGCTTCGACGGCATCGGCGCGCACCGCGTGACCGACCACGGGGCAACGCTCGACCTCTCGGGCAACATCGAAGAGACGACGTTCGACGGGCTCGCGGGCCTCGCTGGTGTCCTCGTGGACGACGAGCGCACCACCAACTGCGCCGCGCGCACCATGTACCGCTACGCCGTCGGCCACGTCGAATCGCGCAACGAGGAGGCGACCATCATCGCCATCAACACCCAGTTCGCCGCCGGCAACTTCACCATCAAGGCGCTCATGGAGGCGATCGCCTCGAGCGATGGTTTTCGCTACGCAAGCCTCGCGGAGGTCCAATGATTCCGCTCAAGCGGCACCAGCTCGACCGGCGCACCGTGCTCCGCGGCGCGGCCTTCGGTCTCGGAGCGACTCTCGCCCTACCGGTCCTCGAGACCATGCTCAACGCCAACGGCAACGCTTTCGCGGACGGCACGGCGCTCGCCAAGCGCTTCGGCTTGTTCTTCTGGGGCAACGGCGTGCGCTTATCGGCCTGGACACCGACGCGCACCGGCAGCGCCTACGACCTCAAGACCAATCTGCAGCCGCTCGCGCCCTTGCAGAGCTACGTTTCGGTGGTCTCCGGCACGCAGGTGAAGACCGGCAACGAGCGCGGTCATCACGCCGGCTGCGTCGGCTTCCTTTCGGCGTCGCCGATGGTCCCGCAAGACCCAGGCAACGCGGGCTACTGCTCGACCTTCAGCAAGCCGAGCATCGATCAGGTCGTCGCCGCGGCCTATGCCGCCGATGCCACCAAGCGCACGGCGTTCCGTTCGCTCGAGCTCGGCATCTCCAAGCGCGTCATCACCAGCGAAGGCACGACGCTCAACTTCCTTTCGCACAACGGGCCGGACAACGTGAACCGTCCGCTCTACTCGGCGCGGGCGCTCTTCCAGCGTGTCTTCGCGCCGGATTTCGTCGCCAGCAACGCCGGCACCATCGACCCCAAGCTGGCGCTCCGCCGGCAGGTCCTCGACGCCGTCCATGCCGACGCGACCGCCTTGCAAAAGAGGGTGAGCGCCAACGACCGCCGCCGCCTCGACCAGCACCTGACGAGCGTCAGCGAGCTGCAGACCCGCATCGCCGCCCTCGAGGAGGAGAACGCCAACCTCTGCAGCATTCCCGCGGAGCCCGGAGAGTATCCCGACCAGCAAGGCGTCGAGCAGCTCCGCAACCTGACTGTCGCTATGGCGGACATACTCGCCTTGGCTCTCGCGTGTGATCGCACGCGCGTCTTCAGCATCATGTATTCGGGGAGCGTCGGTTACACCTCGTTCGACGCCGATGGTGTCACCGAAGGCAGCCATTCGCTGTCGCACGACGAGCCCGGTGACCAGCCCGAGCTCACGCACGGCGTCACCATCACCATGCAGCACTTCGGCATCTTCCTCGAGCGGCTGCGCGCGACCACCGAAGGCGCGTCGAACCTGCTCGAGCAGTCGGCGATTCTCGCCTCGAGCGACCTCACGCAGGGCCGCGAGCACAGCATCGACGACTACCCGGTGCTCCTCGCTGGTCACGCCGGCGGCGCCCTACGCGGCAACGTCCACTACCGCTCGACGACGGGCGAGAATCTCACCAAGGTGCTCATTACCGCCATGCGAGCGGTCGATCTGCCGCTCGCGAACGGCTTCGGCAACGGCGGCGGCTTCGCGACCGACGGCATCGGCGCGCTCGAGGTCTGAAAACCCGCCTCAACGATCACTCAAAGGCCCCGAATCGTCTTGGCATCCGCGACGTGTCCGTCTAAGAGAGCGGCGCCGCGGGAAGCCCAATGAGCGACGTTCAGCAAACGGCAGATGCGACCACCGAAGAGGCGCCCGACCTCGAAGAGGTGCGTGATGCGTGGCCGGCGCTGTCGCTCGACGAGCGCATCGAAGCTCTTTCGCTGCTGCCGCCGGACGACGCCGAGGATCTCTTCGTTACCCTGACCGCGCACGAGCAAGTGCAGATGTTGCAAACCCTGCAACCGGCGCAGCGCCGGGCCTGGTTGCGACTGCTCGATCCAGAGGACGCCGTCGACGTCGTGCAGGAGCTACCGGCGGACGAGCGCGATGCCGCTCTCGCCGCGCTCGATGCGCGCACCCGCCGCGAGGTCGGTGTCTTGCTCGCCTACGCCGAAGACCAAGCGGGCGGCCTCATGAGCCCCCGCTACGCCACGGTGCGGGGCGATCTCACCATCGACGAAGCCATCAGCTACCTGCGACGGCAAGCACGCGACAACCTGGCCACGGTCTACTACGCCTATGTCCTCGATGACGGACAGCACCTCATCGGTGTCGTGTCGCTCGGCGACTTGTTCACGGCGCAGCACGCGGCGCGCGTCCGTGACGTCATGCAGACCGAGATGGTCACGGTCGCCGAGGACATGGACCAAGAGCAGGTCAGCCGCCTGTTCAGCCAACACCAGCTCCTCGCCATCCCGGTCGTCGACAAAGACAATCGCCTCAAGGGCATCGTCACCGTCGATGACATCGTCGACGTCTTCCAGGAAGAAGCGACCGAAGACATCCAGAAGCTCGGTGGTACCGAAGCTCTCGACGAGCCGTACCTCACCATCAAGCTCTGGCCGCTGCTCCGCAAGCGCGGTGTCTGGCTCGCGGTCTTGTTCCTGGGCGAGATGCTCACCGCGACGACGCTCGGTTACTTCGAGCACGAGATGGCCAAGGCGGTCGTGCTGTCGATGTTCATGCCCCTCATCATCTCGAGCGGCGGCAACTCCGGCTCGCAGGCGACGACGCTGGTCATCCGCGCCATGGCGCTCGGCGAGGTCGGCATGGCCCAGTGGTGGCGGGTCATGCGCCGCGAGATCGCGGCCGGGCTGGTGCTCGGCGGCATGCTCGGCGCCATCGGCTTCGCGCGCATCGTCGTCTGGGGTTCCATCGCCAACGCCTACGGCCCGTACCATGTGCTCATCGCATGCGTCGTCGCCATCAGCCTCGTCAGCGTCGTGCTCTTCGGCACCTTGGCCGGGTCGATGTTGCCCCTGCTCTTGAAGCGCGCCGGCCTCGATCCCGCGAGCGCTTCGGCGCCGATGGTAGCGACCCTGGTGGACGTCAGTGGCCTTGCGATTTACTTCAGCGCAGCCGCGCTTATCCTGCGCGGTACGTTGCTTTAGGGCCCTGACACGTTGACGGGTCGACGTGACCACACAGCGCGTCATTCCTGCCGATAAGTAACGACGATGCTGACTCCCGTGGGGCGTGTCGTCGCCGCTGCCCAGGCCGCCGCCAAAGCGCGGGCCGAGGCTGAGTCGCGCCCGGCTTTCCGGCTCCCAGACGCGGGCCCGCTCGGCGTCATGCTCAACCCCGTGACCGGCGGCTCGGTCCTCAGCGATCGCAGTACCCTCGGCCTGCGCATGCGCGAGATGACCGGCATCGAGTCGATCCCGGTGTTGCAGCCGGTGCTCGGCTTGAAGCTCGGCTCGCCCGAGCTCGAGGCGCTCCTCGACCGCGAGACCAAATCGGTCGCGCGCCCCGGAAACCTCGTCGAAGTCCTGCCGCACGGCCAGCGCGCCTTCGAAGCGCGAGGCGACATCGCCGCGATGGCGCGGCCGGGCGAGTCCCTGCACCAGCAGACCTTCGTGAACCGCAACGACGGTGTCGGTTGGCGCAACGCCCGCATGATGATGCAGCACGCGCGGAACGTCGGTCCGGCGAGGCACATCTACGATGCGGTCGGCTCCGAAGACGCCGTCGGCGCCGGCACCGACATGTTCCGGCTCATGGCGCGCGCGGGCGTCGAGGTCGAAGCAGTCGGTGATGGTCCGGATGATTGGATGCGCCACGTCTTCCGCTGGCACGAAAAGCTCTTCTTGCTGCACAACCACGTGGGCATCCTCGGCGGCATCAACCTGACGAGTGAGTGCGGAGGGGTGCCGGGCGCGGACAATCGGCGCTTCAAGCTCATCCGCCTTGCCGGTCTGCCGTTCATGAAGAAGCCGATCGTCAGCGTCGGCGAGCCCTGGCACGACATGGACTTCATGATTCGCGGTCCCGTGGTCGCCGACATGCAATACGCCTTCACCCGAACCTGGCTCGAGCGCGGCCACCACATCCCCGACGACCTGTTGCGCGAGCTCACCGATCCGTACGCTATAGCGCCTCACATCGGCGGCGGCCGCAAGGTGCGCTTCATTCAACATCGCCCGTGGGAAGATGGCGACGATTACATTACCGCCGCCTGGGTCCGCCTCATCGATGCCACCGAGGGCCCCATTCACATCGAGAACCCGTACTTCTCGCCGCCGCAGCCGGTGCTCGACGCGCTCAAGCGCGCGGTGGCGCGCGGCTATCCGGTGACCGTGCTCACCTCCGCCGTCGAAACCATCGATTTCAAGATCGCCTATCACGCCGGCAGCCCACTCCACGAAGAGCTCATCAGAGCAGGCGTGCGCATCTTCGTGCGCTCGCCGATGGTGCACGCCAAGGTGATGACTCTGGCTGGCAAGTACACGGTCGGCGGCTCGGCGAACATGAACGGCCGTTCACGCTTCAGGGACACCGAGTCGGTTGTCGTCATCGAGTGCGAAAACGTCACCAAGCAGTGTGAGGACACCATCAAGAACCTGCTCGACAGCGCCAGGGAGCTCACCCTCGAGAGTCTGGCCAGCGCGTCATTTGAGGATAAGATTCTCCAGGTAGCCGGCCGCGCCCTGAAAACCCACGTTTGACGAGCCCGTCCCGGCCCCCCTGCTTGACGACCTAGAACACGGTCGCTAGCGTCTCCTGGAGAGGCAGAACACGGTGGGCGACCGCGAGCGAAGGTTCGACAGATCGCCGGTGCCATTGCCAGCGGCCTTGGTCGTGGCGTTGGCACTGCACGTCCTCGCCGTGCCTTTGGTCGTCAGCCTGTTCAAAGGCGGCGGCCACGCTCCCGACAAGAAGGTCACCAAAGTGAGGATGGTGCCCATGACCGGCGATGGACGCATCGCCCGGCCCAACATGAAGTCGAAGGAGCAACTCGAGCGCGAGAAGCAAAAAGAGAAGGAGAAGTTAGCAGAGAAGAAACCTGACGAACCGGTGCTACCAAAGGATTTAAAGGGACAAATTGTCGACGTCCCTCCGACCGCGGATAGCACCGCGCCGAAGGACGCCAAGTACCTCTCCGAGCACAACACCAACGTCGACAAAGAGACCGTCAGCCGCAACCAGCAGCAGAACTACGGCAACGCGATGAACGAGCTGACGGTGGCGCGAAAGAGCGAAGGCGTGAGCTCACCGCAGGTCGGCGGCAATCCCAACGTCCTCGAGATTGGCCCCGACGAGACCAAGTCGAACCAGACGAAGAACAAGAAGAAGCAAGACGCCAAAGCCGCGCAGGCGCCGCGGCTCGAGTTCCCGAAGGTCGCGGAGCAGGATCGCCTGGCGCTCGCCTTGGACCCACGCATGGGCACGATGAAGAACCGCGAGGCCAAGGAAGAGGTCGCGGGCAACGGCACGAAGCTGCGCATCGCCCCCGGCCAAGAAGGCCAGGAGGCGCTCGCCGAGCCGGGCCACGCGCCCAAGCTCGGCAGAGCCGTCGCCGATCTCGTGCCCACCATCGGCGTCCTGTCGCGCATCGCCGGCGCTCCCGCTCCCGACGCCATCGACGAGCAAGAGGGCGAAGGCACGTTCTTGAAGTCGCGCGAGTTCGTCTACGCCGGCTTCTTCAACCGCATGAAGAAAGGCGTCTCGCAGCACTGGAACCCCGTCAGCGAGTTCCGCCGCCGTGACCCGAGCGGCAACGTCTTCGGTCAGCTCACCCGCACCACGATGCTGCAAATCACCCTGGGGAAAGACGGCAAGCTTCGGGACGCGGTCGTCATGCGCTCGAGCGGGCTCGACTTCCTCGACGCCGAAGCGGTCAACGCCTTCCGCCGCGCCGAGCCCTTCAACAATCCGCCCCCTGCCCTCGCCGACGGCAACGGCAACATCACCTTCCAGTTCGGCTTCACGCTCGAGTTCAGGGAGGGTGGCGGTTTCCGGTTACCGCTTTAAGTGTTGTCGGTCGTGTCGGACCTCGGCTAGACGGCCCGCCGTGAAGTACCTCCCCCTGCTTTGCCTCGGCGTGTTCGCTTGTTCCAGCACGCGCAGCGATCCCGCACCGAAGAAGTCCACGGGGGCGCCCGTCGTCGTCACCATCATCGTCGATCAGTTTGCCGCCTGGGTGGCGAGCGAGCGGCTCGAGACCTTGCCGGCCGATGGCGGTTTCGCGCGCTTGCGGCGTGAGGGCACGTACGTGCGAGCGATCCGCTATGCCCATGCGGCGACCGAGACGGCTTGTGGCCATGCGGCGTTGTTCACCGGAGCGCCGCCGGCGCGGAGCGGCGTCATGTCCAACGAGGCGCTACGCAATGGACGGGTCGTGTCCACAATGGCGGACGACGATACGCGGCTGGTCTCGACGCGTGGAGTGTCGGCGCGCGCCGGCGCTTCGCCGAAAGTCCTGCGGGTCGACGGCGTCGCAGACATGTTCCGCGCCCAGTATCCCGATGCGCTGGTCATGGGTCTGTCGCTCAAGGATCGCGGCGCCATCCTGCCGGTGGGCAAGTCGCCGAAGGTCGCGGTGTGGTTCGACATCGAGACCGCCGAGCTCGTCACCTCCACTTATTACGGAGAAGCGCTGCCGGCGTGGGCGGTCGATGTCTCGCGCACCATTCCCGAGCGTCTGGCGCAGCCGTGGACACCGCTCGACCCCGCTTGGCTCGCCCGACACGTGCTCACGCCCGACGATCAAGACGGCGAAGAGCCGAGCATGCGCGCCTTTCCGCACGACCTCATTCGCCAGGCCCCGCTCGGAGCGGCCGTCCGCTTGAGCCCACAATCCGACATCATGTTGGTCGAGCTCGCGCTGGCGGCGCTGGACGCCGAGCGCCACGACGGCCAGCCGACGCTGCTGTCGCTCTCCCTGTCGGCGAACGACATCATCGGCCACGCCTTCGGGCCTGACGCCTGGGAGGCCTGGGACGAGCTGCTGCGCCTCGACGGCACCCTCGCCCGCCTCTTCGAAGGCCTCGACAAGCGCTTCGGAGCCGATGGCTGGGCGGTCGCGCTGTCTGCCGATCACGGTGTCGAGCCCATCCCCGAAGTGCAGCCCATGCGTCCCGAGTGCAAGTCCGCTTCAGCGGATCGATGGGACCGCCCCTGCAGGGATCTCAAGCGCATGTCCCGCCAAGAGATTGCCCAGGAGCTCACGAAGACGGCCGAGAAGGTCCTGGGGCCGGGTCGGTGGCTGCATGGTTTCGTCGGTGCCTTCGTCGCCCTGACGGACGAAGGCCGTGCCCCCGGGGTGCGGGAGCGCCTGGTCCCCGCGTTGCTCACGACCCTCACGGCCCAGCCAGGGGTCTCCAGCGCCTTCGACGTGAAGACGCTGCCCGGTACCTGCCCGACGGGTCCCGGCCTCGATGTGTTGGTCTGCAACGCCTATCCTGTCGACTCCGAAGGCGACATCATGGTCGTCCTGGCGCGTGGGGCCGGCTTCGGTGACGGCTCGGGCGCGACCCACGGCATGCCCTACACCTACGACCTCACGGTGCCGTTCCTGGTGCGCGCCCCCAAGGCGGTTAGCGCCGGCAAGGTCATCGAGGACGAGCTGACCTTCTCGACCTTCACGCATACGGTCGCCAAGCTCCTCAATGTAGCGCCCCCGGCCACCGCTTTCCCGGCGGCCCCGCTCGACTGAGATTGACAAATCAGGGCCCGTCCCGTATTTGGCGCGCCCTATCAATTGGGGACCAACCGTTCGCCAGCAGGTGAATCGCGAGTCCCGGAGGTTAGTACGATGAAAGAGCGCCAGCTCGGTCTGATTGGTCGCAAGCTCGGTATGACGCAAGTGTTCGACAAAGACGGCACCGCGATTGGTGTCACCGTCATCGAGCTCGGTCCGAACCTCGTCATGAACAAGCGCACCAAGGCCACCAACAAGAACGGCCGCACCGACGGCTACACCGCGCTCCAGCTGGGCTTCGGCAACAAGCCCGAGCGTCTGCTCTCGAGCCCCGAAAAAGGCGTCGTGAAGGCGCTCGGCGGCAACGAGAAGGCTCGCCGCGTCGTGCGCGAGCTCCGCGTCAGTGACGCGACCCTCGCGAAGTTCGAAGTCGGCGCCGAGATCTCGCTCAAGGACGTCGAGTGGAAGATCGGCGACCTCGTGGACGTGGCCGGCCGCACCAAGGGCAAGGGCTTCCAGGGCGTCGTGCGCCGCTACAAGTTCAAGGGCTTCAACGCCTCGCACGGTACCCACGAGTACTTCCGCCATGGCGGATCGATCGGCTGCCGTAAGTGGCCGGGTCGCGTCATCAAGGGCCGCCGCATGCCGGGCCACATGGGTGACGACAACGTGACCGCGCAGAACGTGCGCATCGCCGAGGTTCGCCCCGAGCAGAACGTCGTACTGCTCCACGGGTCGGTCCCGGGCGCCAAGGGCTCGGTCGTCGTGATCCGCCCCGCGGTCAAGTTCAACCCGCTGCCGTAAGCTAGCGGTTCTCTACAGGTAGGTAGCGGCTGGTGGCGACACCGGCCGCCACGTGAGTGCCACAACCGCAGGCGGTGGACTGTGTCCGTGCGTCGAGGCGCTGCCGATACCGAGACTCCGGGTGGAGGATTGGTCGATGAGCGCTCTCACTGTCGAACGCACCGCAACACCGTTGCCCGGGCTCGCGAGCGCCGTGGCGGTCGTACCTAGCCCCGTCGCAGACCGCCGGCTCGTCAAAGCGCAGCCGCGCATGACCGCGCTCACCGAGATCGCCAAGCACGATCCCGATCTCGCGCTCAAGCTCCAGGAGCGGCTCGACTTCAGCGCCATTCTCAGAGGTGGCACCCGCGTCGCGGTGGAAGACGCCTACGCGGTGCTCTCGAAGCCGGAGTTCACGCGCTTCGAAATCGTCACACAAGGGATGCGCGATGCCGTCCGTCCATTGCACGCGACGCTCGCCGCGTGGCCCTTGACCGCGCTAGCCGGGGTAGCGGCGACGCACGCGTCGTACCTCTCCATGCTCGGGCGCTATCAGGAGCCCGGCGTGTTCGTTGGCCTCGTCTCCGCCCTCGTCGTGCTCATCGGCATCCCCCTCGTGATCGCCGGCGCCCTCACGGAGAAAGACACGCGTCTTGCGCAAATCGGCCCGCGCCTCGCGAGCCTGAAACCGCCCACGCAAGGTGCAGCGACAGCCGAGCAGCCCGGCACTTCATAGGAAGCCCCCCGCTGGTGACTTGGGTCACTGGCCGGCTCCGTGCCAGGCACTCTCATCGACCGCGCCTCGCGCGCCGGATTGCCGATACGCAAGCCCTCCCCACGAGGGCTTCCCATGACCTCTATTCCGCTTCACTACGTCCACAAGCTCGACGTAACGATTAGCCGCGCTTTGGCGCCGGGTCTCGGCTTCGACGCGCGTGCCGTCTCCGAGCGCACCGTCGACCGCACCGCCGCGGACGGCACACGTCACGGCGAACGCCTGCACGCTATCGCGGAGGCCTACGAGCGCGAGCGGACCATCCGCGCGATCGAGTCGATGGGCCGCGCCGCCATCGCCTGTGGGCCCATGGGAATCCTCGCGGCGGGCTTTCTCGTCGACATACCGCTCCTCGCGCACGCCGCCGCCGGCGCCATCGCCACCGGCATCGCGGTTGCGAGCTCCTTCGCGGTTCGCGCCGCCGTGAACGCCGCTGTCAGCGCATCGGAGGACGAGTGCCGCGAGCGCTTCCGCGTCCTCGACATGCCCGCCAAAGCGGACTAGGTCAGGATCGCGAGAATCAGCGTCACGCTCGCCGCGATGAGCAACGTCACCAGACCGATGACGATCCACTCCGTCGGCAGCTTGCTCTGCCTCTCGGCGAGCAAGTCGGGATCGATGTCGACGTCGCCCAACCCGTCGTCGGCCTCGCGCTGCTGATTGAGGGTGCCCTCGCCCGGCATCGGCGGTGGCGGCAGCGCCCCTTCGGTGCCGGGATTGTCCATGCCGACGGGCGAGCCGTCATCGGGTACGCCCATCACCGAAGCGTCGCCGCCGTTGGACTCGGGCTCGATGGGTTCCTCGACCTTGAAGCCGGGTACGTCCTCGAGCGCGCGCAGGAGATCCGCGTCCGGATCGATGTAGACCGCTTTGACGGGCCCGATGGTCACTTCGTCGCGGTCCTTCAGGCGGCGATGCTTCTTCACCAGCTGATCGTTGACCAAGACGCCGTTCTTCGAGCCCAGGTCCTCGATGATGAAGCCGCTCCAGTCCTTCTTCACGCGAGCATGGCGGCGCGACACGTTGGGGTCGTTGAGGACGAACTCGCAGTCCTTCGAGCGGCCGAAGTTCCACTCGGTGAAGTTGCCCTGCATGGTGAAGCGCGTGCCTTCGTCGGCGCCGTTCAGGACGCGAAAGTACGGGCCCTCGCTGCGCGCTTCGCCGAGACGGCCGAGGATGCCTTGCACGGCGCGCGCGGCGATCGCCTTGGTGCCTTCACCCGGCACCGACTCGATGAGCTTCTCGGTTTCGATCGAGACTTTCACCTTCGCCTTGGTGAGCTCGATGATGTCGCCGTCCTTCAAGACCTTCTTCTCGCCCTTGGCGAGCTTGCGACCGTTCACTGTGGTGCCGTGTGTCGAGCCCAGGTCTTCGATGACGTACAGGCCGTCCGCTTCGGCGATACGGGCGTGCTGGCGCGAGATGGTCGATAGGGGGATCTGGAAGTCGGCCGAGCCGTCGCGTCCGAGGATGATAGTCTGCGCCGTCGACTCGTGCGCCAAGGCGCGCGGTGCCTGTCCTTCGATCTCGATGACGGCGTTGAGACGAATCACGTTCGTTCTTTTTCGCCCTGCCCCCGAGCCCTGACCCGCCCAATGACTGTCATCGGATGGCTCAGCTTCCTCGGGCGCGCCATCACTGGAACTGAAGTTGTTTGACGCGGTTGACACACCACTCTCGCTGTTCGGACAGCTCTTCGCCGCGCAATAAGTCGACGAAGCGCTGACACATTTCGATCACCTGCTCGCTGCGTGCCAGTTGATCGAAGGTTCGCGCGGCTCTGTAGTGCGCTAGCTTGTGTTTACCCTCGCTTAGCCGAATTGCGTAGAGGAATTCGTCCCCTGCGTTGTCGTAGAGCTTCTGCTCCTCGAAAACCGTGCCGAGGCGGAAGTGGGGCTCCGGATCGCCAGGATTCTTAGCAATTTCATCCATGTACTTGCTGACGGCGCCGCCCTGGAGCGCCAGGCACTCGTAGCCCTCCGTCAGGTTCTTCTTGCACTCGATGCAGTCCTTATCGATGGCCACGGCCGCGACGCAGGCGGTCACGGCGTCCGAGCAAAGCTGCTTGCGGAGGTAGGTGTAGCAGAGGTTGTAATAGCCCATCGCGTCATTGGGGCAGACCTCGATGAGCTTGGCGAAGTGACCCTGCGCTTCGTCGAAGTTGCCGGCGCCCAGAGCGATGACGCCGAGCCCCATGCGGCAATCGCAGAAGCCGGGGTCGAGCTCGATGCACTTCAGGAACTCGGGCTTCGCCTTCTCGGGCTCACCCTCGTTGAGGAGCGCGTTGCCGTAGTTGCGGCGCGCGCCTTGATAGCCCGGGTCGTATTCGATCGCCTGCTTGAACTCGTCCATGGCGGCCGCGGTCTCGCGGCGCTTCAAGAAGATGACGCCCAGGTTGTTGTGCGCTTCAGCGAAGTCGTTGCGGCGCGAGATGGCGCGCTTGAAGTACTCGACCGCGAGATCGTAGTGACCACGCGACGCGGCGATTTGGCCCTTCAAGTTCCAGGGCTCGGCGTATTTGCCGCCGGTGTACTCGATGGCGATATCGCAGCGCGCTTCGGCCTGATCGAGGTGGACTACGA
>JBGGMJ010000004.1:0-20592 GCA_041288095.1 Myxococcota bacterium | reverse complement strand
TGGCGGCGGGCAGTTTGTTCCCGAAGTCGTCTTCAAGGCCTACGCCGACGACGAGTTCGACAACACCAATGGCAACTTGCTGATCATCGCTGACGGTCGCGCCGAAGCCGACCTGCCGGCGAGCGGCACCCCGTCGAAGCAACAGCGCAGCAAGATGGTCATCTACGGCGAGACGCGCGGCCACGTCGCGATCGGTAATCTCGACGGCGACGCGCAGCTCGAGCTGGTGACGGCGCACAAGAATGGTCTCTGTGCCTACGATCCCTACGACACGAGTGGTGCGCCGCGTACCGGTACCGCCGCCCTCAAGTGGTGCACCACCGCGGGCAGCTTGGATACCCGCTTCAGTGGCGGCGCTCCGCACCTCGCGGACTTCGACGCCGACGGCGTCGTCGAGATCGTCTTGGCCGGCGTCGTCGTCCGTGACAATGGCGCGAGCGCGTCGATTCTCGTCGACCTCGGTACGACCAATCAGGCCGCCGAGAGCAACACCGGCTCGCGCTGCACCGACGCCGACGACGAATGTTTCGCGATATCCGCTGTAGCGGACGTCAATCTCGACGGTAAGCCCGAGCTACTCGCGGGCGACCGCGCTTGGACGATCCAGCGCAATCCGACGGGCGCCGTCCCGCCCGGCCGCATCACCGGTAGCGCTGGTTGGGTCGCTGATCCCTTGTGGTCGGCGCACTACGCGGGTGGCGGCAACAATCAAGCGCCGGTCACCGAGGACATTGGCGACGGTCGCGGCTTCCCCGGCGTTGGTGACTTCGTCGACAACACGCAGCCGCCGTACAATCGCCCGACCAACACGCCGGAAGTGGCCATCGTCTACGCCGGCGCGGTCTACATCGTCAGTGGCGAGAATGGCGAGGTACTGCGCTCGCGCGTCCCCGGTAGCACGACCAACCTGGCCTTCCAGCTGCTCGCGAACCGCGGCGGCCCGCCCAACATCGCCGACTTCGACGGTGACGGTCGCCCCGAGGTGAGCTTCGCCGGCACCGGCTGCATGGTCGTCGTCGACCCCGACTGCGCCGCCAACGACGCCGCCGGGCGTGTGGCGCTCGTGTCGAACCCGACCTCTGGCTGCAATGTCGCCGTACCGACGGTGCCTGGTCCCGAGCTTTGCACCGTGGCCGTCGATGGCGCCCTCGATGAAGAGGTCGGCATCTTGTGGCAGTACCAGACACAAGACGAATCGTCGGCGGTCACCGGCACCAGCGTCTTCGACTTCCAGGGCGACGGCAAAGCCGAGGTGCTCTACAACGACGAGTGCTTCTTCCGCGTCTTCGAGGGCGCCACCAGCAACATTCTCTACGAGCGACCGAACTCGCACCGCACCGCGACCGAATATCCGATCGTCGTCGATGTCGACGGTGACTCGAACTCCGAGATCGTCGTGGTCTCGACTGGCGATCAATCGTCGCGCTACTCGTCGGGACGTGACCGCTGTGGCGGACCGCCGCTCAACACGGCGCTCGGTTTTGCGCATTGCAGCAGCGCCGGCAACAACCGCGCTTGTGGCAACCTCGGCGGCTGCGGTTGGGATGGCGATTCGTGCGAAGCTTGCAGCGCATTCAATGCATCTGCGGCCTCGTGCGAGCCGGCTGTCGTCGCTGCGACCGCATGCAGTACGCGCGCTGACAACACCGCCGCATGCCATGTCGCGGGTGGCTGCGGCATGGACGGTGGTGACTGCCGCGTCTGCTCCGATCTCGACGACCAAACCGAATGCGAGGCGGGAAGCGGCTGCTACTGGAACACCGCCGAAGACCCGGACCGTTGCCGACCGACTTGCGACGCCGTCAGGGACACCACCAACGACGCCGGCACCGACGTTACCGCCGAGTGCAACGCCACACCGAACTGCATGATGCGAGGCACGGTCTGCGCCTGGCGTCCGAACGGCTGCGACTGGGACCCCGGGACGTCGACCTGTCTCCAGAGCTGCTCGACCAATTACGACACGTCTGACGGCGACACGAACAGTAACAACGAGTGCAACGCCAACGGAGGCTGCCGCTACTTGAGCGGCACCAACACCTGCGAGACCTGGGCGTATCGCCGCACCGGTTGGGAGCAGTATCCGAGCAGCGCTTGTACGTGCGCCGATCACACCCAGGCCGCCGACTGCGACGCGGCCCGCGGCTGCCGCTGGAACGGCTCCAGCTGCGTCGTCGTCACCGGTGCTGCCACCGCCAACAACTGCGGCTCCTACGTGACGCGCGCGACCTGCCAAGCCCACGTCGACGACTGCATCTGGGACGCTTACCAAGGCGCCAGCGGCACCTGCGAGGAGAACCCGCGCGGCCAAGCATACATCTGCCTGGAGTCGACCTGGGGCGTCACCGTCTTCGGCGACACCTCCGACCTCTGGGTGAAGACGCTGCCGTACTGGTACGAGCACCCGTACCACATCACCAATCAGGACCGTTTCGGTCGGGTCGTCCCCGACTGGAGCGTCTGCTACACCGGCTCGCAATGCGCGGCCCAGACCAACCCGGCGGCTTGCGAGGCGACCTTCGTGACCGGCTCGAGCGGTCCGCTGTGTGAGTTCGGCGACGCGAACACGGACTTCTACAACAACTTCCGCCAGAACGTGCCGGGCTTCGTGCCGCTCAACGCGCCCGATCTGCAGGTGCAAGCGGTCGTCGCGAGCTTGCAAAACTGTCCGCCACAGATCACCGTCGTCGCCCGTATCGTCAACAAGGGCCGCGCCGGTATCCGCGGTGTGGACGCCAACATCGGCTTCTACCGGTTGACCACCACCCAGACCCCGTTGCAGACCGCGCAGACGGTGACGCCGTTCGCGTTGCTCGATTTGCCGGTCGACTTGCTGCCTGGCGGTAGCGTGCAGGTGACCGCGGTGTACACCGTGCCAAGCACGGAGGCGCCGATTGACCTCGACTTCCGCGTCATTGCGAATCCCGAGTTCTTGCTGAACGCGGACCCCGCGCTCCCGACGTTCGAGTGCAACGGCACCAACAACGCGGGCGACGTCCTCGATCTCGACTGCACCGACATCGGCGGCTGACAGGTCCGGTCCCGTCTGTTATGGCGCGCGGCGTAGATGGCCGCGCGCCCCCCATACTTCCGCGATGTAAGCGACGCCCAGTGGAACGACTGGAAGTGGCAGCAGGCGCACCGTATCCGCTCACTCGAGGTGCTCGAGCAGGTCCTCGTGCTCACCGACGACGAGCGCCAGGCGGTGGTGCAGGCCGGCGCCAAGTTCGCGATGGCGATCACGCCTTATTACGCGTCGATCATGGACCGCGAGGACCCCAAGTGTCCGGTCCGCCGTCAGGCCGTGCCCGTCATGGCCGAGCTCGAGGTTGCCGCCAGCGAGCTCGAAGACCCGCTCGCCGAAGACAGCCACATGCCGGTGCCGAACCTCACGCACCGCTATCCCGACCGTGCGCTGCTCTACGCGACCCACAACTGCCCGGTGTACTGCCGCCACTGCAACCGCAAGCGCAAAGTCGGCGACCCGACGAGCGCGCCGAAGCGTGACGAGCTGGTGGAAGCCATCGACTACGTGCGCAAGACGCCGGCGATTCGCGACGTCTTGGTCTCGGGCGGCGATCCGCTCACCATGGCGGACCAGCGCTTGGTTGCCGTTTTGGCGGACCTGCGCTCGATTCCGCATCTCGAGATCATCCGCATCGCGACGCGCAACCCCGTCACGTTGCCGATGCGCATCACGCCCGAGCTCGTTTCGCAGCTGCGCGCTTTCCATCCGTTGTTCGTCAATACGCACTTCAACCACGAGAAGGAGTGCACCGAGGAAGCGGGCAGGGCGTTGACCACTTTAGCGGATGCAGGCTGCGTCGTCGGCAACCAGATGGTGCTGCTCAAGGGCATCAATGACGACCCGTCCATGGTGCGCCGCATGAACCAGTGGCTGCTCAAGCACCGCTGCCGCCCGTACTACATCTTCCAGTGCGACAGCGTCGAAGGCGCCTCGCACTTCCGCACTCCCGTCGAGAGTGGCGTCAACATCATCAGGGCGCTGCGCGGATGGACGAGCGGCCTCGCGGTTCCGCACTACGTGGTCGACCTGCCGAACGGTGGCGGCAAGGTGCCGGTGCAGCCGGTGTACCTGACGAGCCATGACGGCACGCAGATGAAGTTCGTGAACTACGCCGGCGAGGCTTACACGTACGAAGAAGGCGCGTAGAGCCGTATCGCTAGGCGAACGGGGATTTGCCGCCGATCTGGGCCTCGAAGGAAACGCCGGTCGCGGCCGCGGCGTCGCGAAGGACGCTCACCGCGCGTTGAAAGAGCTCATGGTCGCCGCCGGGAGCGTAGGCCACTGCTGCGAGACCGTCGCTCCGCTGAACGAGCCCAACTGTGCCGAGCACGTAGGCGTTGGCGCGCACGCTTAGCCGACCAACAACCGGACCACCCTCGTCTCCGACCTGAAAGCGATCGGCGGCCAGCGCTTTTCGGAAGGTATCCAGATGGCGAAGCTGCACGGCCTCGCCGGCGTTCGGTGCCAGCGCTTCGGGAGTGAGCCAGCGCGAGAGCACCCGGATGAACAGGTCGTTGACACGGTAACGCTCACCATCCCGGTCGAGATAGCCGCCCTGTCCGAGCTTGCGCAGAACCGCGTAGTCCCGCGGGGTCGTGACGTGCTGGCAGCCGCTCTCGTAGTCCTGCTCGCTGAAGGGGCGCCAGGCGCCATCTTTGCGCGCGATGATCACGATGTTGCGCGCGACGGTCTCGGTCTCGGAGCTCTGCCACACCGTGTCCATGAATGGCCGTTTGACGTCGATGCTGTTCGGCGGGAAGCGTTGGGTAAACGAGGTGTCGAGCATTTTCGCAGAGGTCCCTTGTCGGATCGGACAATGCTAGTTTTCGCTCGTCCTCGGCCTTGGTTGCCCGACGCGATGTCAGGGGTCCCGAACCGGCTAGCGTCCCTACTTCGCGATCGACAGCCGTACCGTGCGGATCCGGTTGTCCCCGTCGCTCGGGCCCGCCGTGATCTCCATGCGCCGTGTCGTGCTGTACATGCCGGTCCACAGGGTGATCGCGTCGTAGGGATAGCCGCCCGGCACCTTGACCTCGAAGGTGTCACGCACGATCTCGCCCACCTGCCACTCGTTCGTCGGGTGCAGACCGCCGAGCGGGTAGTGATCGAGGCCGATGCGGTGAGAATTGCCGCGGGTGCCGTCGGCGTGCACGAAGACCTGCCAGTCCTCGTCGATGAGCTGCAGCGCCTCGTAGTAGTAGTCGACGGTCACGGTCTCGCCGCGCGTCGGGGTCAGCGTCGACGCCTTGTAACCCAAGAGGCGCACCTTGCCGTCGAGCTCGGCGCCCACCTTGATCATGTCTTCTGGAGCGGACGTCATGATGGCGGTCTTGAGCTGCGCGACGTCCTCCGCGTTGGGGACGTTCGACACCAAGAGCCCGTACGGGTGGTCCTTGTTGACGATGTAGAGCTTCTCGTTGACCTTGGCGGCGACGCGCCGCAGGGCCGCGAGCTTGCTGTTGTCGACGACGATGAACTTGCGGCCGGTGCCGCGCAGAAAGGCCTCGGCCTTCTTGTCGGTCGACAGATGTTGGCAGCGATTCTGGAAGAGAAAGATCACCGAGCGCTCGGGCTGCTGCCAATCGTTGTACTGACCGATGGGCTCGTCGGGCTTCGCCAGCGTCATCGCCGCGGTGTAGAGCGGCTTGTACGTGTACGTGTCTTTCATCGCGGGCATCATCACCCACGAATAGTAGGCCGCGAGACCAATCGCGAAGAAGCCGAACACCGCGACGTGGACGCGCGTCACCCAGCGCGAGAGCAATAGGGCTCCGAGCGTGATGCCGAGCGGGAAGGTGAAGTACTGCAGGGCGATGAACGGCTGGTATTCGGAAGGCGTTGCGCGGTTCCAATAGTAGATGAACAGGCGCAGCACGTAGCGGAAGTCGGAGACCAGATCGTACGAGAAGACGCCGAAGCAGACGAGCGTCACCATGACGATGACGATGAGGTCACCGCGCGCGCCGTCGCGCTCCCACCACGGGCTCTCGGGAAACGTATCCGGCACCTTGGGGCCGATCGGCGGGCCGCTCTCGCCGAGCACGACCGTGTCGTCACGCTCCTTGCCGAGCCAGGTAATGCCGACCGCGAGCACGGCGCCGAGGATCGGCACGACCGGGAAGATGTAGTGCGCGAACTTGGTGCCCGATAGCCCGAAGAAGAGGAAGGGTAGGGCAATGGCGATCAACATGAAGAAGTTGCGACGTTCGGCGACGCTGCGGAACGGACTCGCGCGCGTCACGAACTGCCAAAGCGCCGGCAACGCGAAAGCGGACCAAGGGAAGAGCGCATACGCGAGCTGACGCACGAAGTAATCGAAGGTGTTGCCCGGCTTGTCGATGGTGCCCGCGGCCCGGCCTAAGTGGTGATAGAAGATGAACTCGTTCCAGTAGGGCCAGCCGTGCTTGAACGTCATGTAGACGTACCAGGGCGCGCCGACCGCGAGGAACAGTGGCAGACCCCAGCTCACGCGCACCCGCGCCAGCACGTTCAAGACGTGCCGCGAAAAAGGAAACTCGCGAAACACCGCTAAAGCGGTCACGAGCACCGCTGGGCCCAGCAGTAGCGCCTGGTAGAGATGTCGTTGATCGCGCTGGAGGCCCTTCGGCAGCACCACACACGCAACGACGCCGGCGCCGAGCACGACGAGCGCGAGGCCACCGCGCACCATGAGGTAGCGCTTCCAGGAACCGTCCCGGGTGGCGTTCGTCCACTCCGGCTCGCTCGCGTAGTCGCGCCAGCGGAAGGTCGCGATGGTGTAACCGGCAATGACGATGACCACGAGGGTCTGCGACACGAAGCCCTTGGCGAGCAGCGACACGGCTTCGAGCGACCAGAAGGCGACGAAGGGCCACTCGCGCGCGAGCCACGCGCGGACACGTGTCGCCTTGGGAGCGTCCGCGGGAGCGAGCTCTGGGCGCGGCGTGAACAGGCCGACCGCGAGATAACCGAGCGAGGCGGCGTAGGTGACGACGAAGGTCACGTCGATCATCACCTGGCGGCCGATGACCACGTATTGCGGCGCCGTCACCAGCACGAGCCCGGCGATGAAGCCCGCGGTGCGGCCGTACAAGCGGCGCACCCAATCGAACTGCAGGACACCGCCGCCGATGGCGATCAACGCGAAGGGAAGACGCGCCGCGAGCTCATGGTTGGGGAAATTCGAGAGCGGATCCCAGAGTGCCGCGGTGCCGGCGCGGATCACCCAGAGGAGGAGAATGGGCTTCGACCACCAGTTGTCCTCACCGCGGTACCACGGGTTCATCCACGTGCCGCGGTCCTGCATCTCCCAGGCGACCTGCAGATAGTGCGGCTCCCAGGGGTCCCAGAGCGGATAGGAGCCCAAGCGAGGCAGGAAAATCAGCGCCCCAATCGCGACGAGGACGAGCGACCAGAAAGCGTTACCGCGCCGCGCCAGGAAGGCCTGCAGTGTGTCCATGGGCGCCCCTAGCTACCGAATCTAGGCTCCGGGGTCCATTGAGGTTTTTGCCGCCGCACCCAGGTTGGGCTACGCTTGCCGCGTGACTGGACTGGCTGACAAGCCTCACACGACCGGCCCCTTGGCCTCCGACATCGGCGCCATGGCGTTCATCCAATCCTCGTCGCTCTGCCGCGACCTACCGACTCCGCTCTGTGACGAGCTGATCGCGCAGGGTGAGGTGGTGGCCTACGACGCGGCGCAGGTGGTGCTCGTCGAGGGCGACCACGACAACGCACTCTATTTCATCCTCGAAGGCAGCGTCGCCATCTGCAAGCGCAACGGCAGCGAGTTCATCGAAGTCGCGACCCTCGAGCGACCCGCGGTCTTCGGCGAAACCGCGGTGCTCACCGAGCAACCTCGCAGCGCCACGGTGGTCTGCCAAACCGACGTGCGCCTCGTGCGCGTCCCAGGCAACCTGGTGCGCAGTCTCGCCGAGCGCGACGCCAAGCTCGGCCGCATGCTCGCCACCCTCATGGCCGCGCGCGTGAAGGACAACGAGAAGAAGCTCGGGCCCACGTAGCTGCTCGCGAGCCAGCTTTTAAATGGGGACACTAACCATTTTCCAGCGCAGATCTATCGCCAAAGCGAAAATGGTTAGTGTCCCCATTTAAGCCAGTTGCCCACTTTCGCCCGCCAGATGGGATCGCTGCTGCTCACCGAGAGATGTGGACCGTCGTGATAGCCGTAGCGCGCTGGGTCGGTGCTAACGAAGATGGCGCAGGTTGGGGTGCCGACCGCGACTGCGATGTGCATGGGGCCGGTGTCGCAGGTGACGACGTAGCGGGCGCTCTTCAAGATGGCGGCGAGATCCGCGAGGGTCGTTGGGGGTGCCATGAGGCCGTCTCTTGCGGCGGCTCGGACGGTCTCGGCGAGCTCGCGTTCTTGTGGGCCCCAGGTGAGCACGCAGCGCGCGCCGTGGTCCGCCATAGCGTTGGCGAGCGCGATGTAATCCGCCGCGGGCAGCCACTTTTCGCGCACGCGCGCACCGAGATTCAAGACCGCGTAGCTGCCTGCTTCGCTGATGAACCGGCGCACCTCGTCGCTCGGCCCCCCGAGATCGATGCCGGTCACCCGCACCAAGCCGTCGCCGGGAATCGGGCCCAAGAGCTGCAACCGTAGATCGACCTCGTGCGTCTTGCCGTCGTCGACGATGGTCGCGGGAGCGCTGTAGAGGCGCGCGAAGTCGCCGAACGCAGAGCCGATGGTGTGCTCGGCGCCCGAGAAGCGCGTCACCAAGGCTTGGGTGAACGAGGGGTCCGTGGGGTTTGCCGCGTCGATGGCCAGGTCGTAACGCCTGCGCCGCAGGAAGGCGAAGATGCGCAGCGGTCCACGCGGACTCGACAGTGCCCGCTTGTCGAAAGCGAGGATTTCGCTAACCGCCGGATGGCGCTCGAGCAGCACGCGGGTCTTGGCGTAACCCAGTACGTCGATGACGGCCTTGGGAAAGCGCGCCCGCAGGGTCGACAGCAGCGGCGTCAGCAGCACGAGGTTACCGACGCGCTCGTCCAGGCGCACCACGAGAATGCGCGCCGCCGCGCGAACGCTCACCTCGCGTTGCCGCGCTCCGAGGACGCGGGAGAGACACGCCACCAGGAGCCGCCTGCCGAAGCGCTCGAAACGCTTGAGCGGACTCACGTCGCCGGCTTCGCCTTCAACGCGGTCGCGAACCCGCGGATGTAGCCGAAGCCAGACAGCACCGACGCGGCGACCGAGACGTACGTCACCCACAAACCGACGAGGTGGAAGTTGATCTGCACCGCCGTGAAGCCGAACTGAATGACGAAGGGGTAATGCGCGAGCAACAGCGTCATGCCGATGGTCGCGAAGGTCGTTTTCATCTTGCCGCCCTCGCCGGCCGCGATGACGATGCCCTCGGTGACCGCGATAGCGCGCAGGCCGGTGATCGCGAGCTCACGCACCAAGACGACCATCACCACCCACAAGGGGATGCGCGGCCCGGGGAGCTGCAAGAGGGCGAGCATGGTCACCAGGTAGAAGACCTTGTCCGACAGCGGATCGAGGAACTTGCCTATCACCGTCACCTGGCCGAGCCGGCGCGCCAACATCCCGTCGAGCAGATCAGTGACCCCGGCGATGCCGTAGATGATGCCGGCCCAGACACAGGTCGTGCGGCTCTCGATGCCCGGCCACACCAACGCGAGGATGAGCGGCAGGAAGGCGAGGCGCGCCATGGTCAGGACGTTCGGGAGAGTCCACATGGTTACTGCGCCGCCGAGCCCGTAAGGTAGTAGTGGTAGAAGGCCATGACGCGTTTCACGTAGGTGCGCGTTTCCTCGATGTTCGGCACGTCGGCGCGCCGGCCAACGAGCTCCGGCCCCGCGTTGTAAGCGGCGACGGACAGTCGCACGTCTCCTTTGAACAGGTTGACCAGGTAACGCAAGTAGCGAGCGCCGCCGAAGATGTTGTCCCGGGGGTCGAAGGGGTCGCTGACCGACATCTCCTTGGCGGTCGCCGGCATCAGTTGCATGAGACCTTGGGCGCCCACCGGTGAGACGGCGCGGGGCTCGAAGCCCGATTCGGCGCAGACCACCGCTTTTACGAGCTCGAAGGGGAGCGAGTAGTAGGTCGCGGCGTCGCGAATGAAGCCGTCGTATTTCGCGATGTCGACCCGGTGCATGAGCACCGGTCTCTCGGGGTTCGCGAAGGTGTTTTGCGTCCCCGGCACCAACTTGTAGCGCGGATCGCTGGGGACGTTGGTGAAGTGAACGACACCTTGCTCGTCGACGAACGTGTACAGGTCCGCCAGCAGCATGGCGACGACCGCGACGGCGATGTTCATCGTTGCAGCACCGTGTCGCGTTGCCAATCCGAGCGGGTCTCGGGGACATCGAGGTTGAAGTGCAGCCCGCGGCTCTCCCGTCGCTGCCGCGCCGAGCGGACGATCAGCGACGCGACCGTCGCGATGTTGCGTAGCTCGAGGAGGTCGTGGAAGACGCGCACGTTCCAATAGTACTCGTGGATCTCTTGCTCCAACGCCTGCAAGCGGCTCGCGGCGCGCTCGAGCCGCTTGTCGCTGCGCACGATGCCGACGTAGCTCCACATGGCTCTACGGACCTCGTCCCAATTGTGGGCGACGACGATGCGCTCGTCGGGATGGACGGCCTTGCCGCTGTCCCAGTCGGGGATGCGCGGGCTGCTGTCGCTTTCGCGGACATATCCCGCCATGTCACGCGACGCACGCTCGCTCACCACGGCTGCTTCGAGGAGGGAGTTCGAGGCCAAGCGATTGGCGCCGTGCAGACCGGTGCAAGCGACCTCGCCGGCCGCCCAGAGACCGCGAATGCTGGTGGCTCCCCGCACGTCGGTCTGGACGCCCCCGCACATGTAGTGCGCAGCCGGTACCACCGGGATCGGCGTCTTGGTGATGTCGATGCCAAGGGCGAGACAGGTGGCGTGAATGTTGGGGAAGTGCTGCACCGTGAAGGCGGGGTCGAGCTTCGTCATGTCGAGCACGACGTAGTCATCGCCGGTGCGCTTGAGCTCGTGGTCGATGGCGCGAGCGACGATGTCACGCGGCGCGAGGTCCCCCAGCGGATGGACGTCTTTCATGAAGGCCGTGCCGTCACGACGCCGCAGCACACCGCCTTCGCCACGAAGCGCCTCGCTGATCAAGAAGGTGCGAGCGTGCGGGTGATAGAGGCAGGTCGGGTGGAACTGGAAGAACTCCATGTTGGCGACACGCGCGCCCGCTCGGTAGGCCATCGCGACACCATCGCCGGTCGCGACATCGGGATTCGACGTGTAGAGGTAGACCTTGCCGGCGCCGCCGGTGGCGAGCAGCGTCGCCTTGGCGCGGACGGTGTGGACGTCACCGCTCGTCGAGTCGAGGACGTAGGCTCCAACGCAGCGGTCGTCGCGCGCGACCAGGTCGACAGCGATGTGATCGCGCAGGATCGTGACGCCGCTCGCGGCGGCGGCTTGTGTCTCCAACGCACGCGCGATCTCGCGACCGGTCATGTCGGCGGCGTGCAGCACGCGACGCCTGCTATGTCCGCCTTCGCGGGTGAGGTCGAAGCCGGCTTCGTTGCGATCGAACGCGACGCCCAGCTGCACCAAGCGTTCGATGGCCTGCGGTCCGTCCTGCAGGATGGAGCGAACCGCCGCCTCGCTGCAGAGGCCGGCGCCGGCGGTGAGGGTGTCGGCGAGGTGCGTCTCGATGCTGTCGTCCTGGGCGACGACGCTGGCGATGCCGCCTTGGGCCCAGGAGGTGTTGCTGTCGCCGATGCCTCGCTTCGTCACCACCGCGACCCGGCCATGCTCGGCCAGGCGCAGAGCGGCATTGAGGCCTGCTAGGCCGCTGCCGATGACCAAGAAATCAACGTCGATCGCCACCTTGCCGCCAAGGCTATAACAGGGCGCGGCGGGTGCGATAGGTTAGCGGCATGCTCCCGATCGAGGCGCTCAAGGACGACATCGTACGCGTCATGACCGCCGGCGGCCGCCTCGTGCTCGAGGCTCCGCCCGGCGCCGGCAAGACCACGCAGGTGCCGCGGTATCTGCTCGATGCGGGCATCGCCGATCGCGGGGAAATCATCGTCGTGCAGCCCCGCAGGCTCGCTTGCCGCATGGCGGCGCGCTTCGTGTCGCGGCAGCTCGGCGAAAAGGTCGGCGAGCGTGTCGGCTACCAGGTGCGCTTCGAGGAAGCGGTCTCGGCGAAGACCCAAGTTCGCTTCGTCACCGAAGGCCTCCTGGTGCGCGAGCTGATCCGCTCACCGAAGCTGCACGGTGTGGCCTGCGTCGTCTTCGACGAGTTCCACGAGCGGCACCTCGATGCCGAGCTCGCGCTCACCCTCTGCGCCCAGCTCAAGGACGGCGAGCGCTCCGATCTCGGCGTCATCGTGATGTCGGCGACGCTCGATGCCGAGCCCATCGCCGATTGGCTCGATGCGGAACGCTTGCGCTCCGAAGGCCGGCGCTTTCCGGTCACCAGTGAATACGTGGGGAGTCCCGGTCAGCGTCCGCTCGAGCAGTCAGTAGCCGCTCAGGTGAAGCGCGCGCTCAATACCTACGAGGGCGACGTCCTCGTGTTCTTGCCCGGCGTCGGCGAGATCATGCGCTGCATGGGGGCCCTGGGCGGCATCAATGCGCTGGTGCTGCCGTTGCACGGCGAGCTGTCGCCGGAGGAGCAGGACCGCGCCGTCAATCCGGGTGAGCGTCGCAAGGTGGTGCTCGCCACCAACGTCGCCGAGACCTCGGTGACCATCGATGGCATCGGCGTGGTGGTCGACACCGGCCTTGCGCGCGTCGCGGCGCACGACCCGTGGACCGGCATGCCGACGTTGAAGCTGCAGCGCATCAGCCGCGCTAGCGCCGATCAACGTGCTGGTCGCGCCGGCCGTACGCGTGCTGGTCATTGCATCCGCATGTTCGCCGCGGGGGAGCTCGTCGCTGACTTCGACACACCCGAGATCCAGCGTCTCGATCTCTGCGACGCCGTGCTCACCATCCGCAGCGCCGGCTATGACCCGGCGAGCTTGCCCTGGTTCGAGCCGCCGAGATCGCACGCCCTCGAAGTGGCGTCGGAGCTGCTCGTCATGCTCGGCGCTCTCGACGGCAAGGGCACGCTCACCGCCATCGGTCGTGACATGTTGCGCTATCCCGCGCACCCGCGTCTCGGGCGGGTGATGGTCGAAGCGCGCCGGCGCGGGGTCGCGGGTGACGCAGCGCTCATCGTCGCCTTGCTCGCCGAGCGCGACGTCACCGCCCAGCGACGCGCCAACATGGCTGCTTCCGCCGACGTCATCGCCATCGCGGACGCGGTGCTCGAGCTCGAGCGCGCGCGCTTCGATGTCGGCTCCGCCGATCGCCTCGGGTTGCGCCTGGGACCCGTACGTCAGGTCCTGCGGGCTCGAGATCAGTTGCGCCGCATCGCCGGCAACGACCGCCGCGACGACGATGTCGCCCTGCGCATGGCCTTGCTCGCGGGCTTTCCCGACCGCGTCGCCAAGGTGCTGTCGCGGCCGCGCGATGCCGATGCGCCGCTTGCGACCTATGGCTCGGGCTCGGCGCTCCTGTCGCGCAACAGCGTCGTCGGAGAGCCCTGGCTCATCGCCCTCGACGCCGAGCAACGCGGCCAAGCTCCGCTCGTGCGCAGCGCCTGCGCCATCGAGAGCGATTGGCTCATCGAGCTCTTCGCCGACCGCATCATCGAGACCGACGAGCTGGTGTGGAACGCCGAACGGCAGCGCGTCGACCGCGTCTCGCGTATGAGCTACGGCGCCCTCACCATCGACGAAGACAAAAAGCCCGCGGAGCCGTCCGCTGAAGCGGCCGCCGTCCTCATGGAGCAGCTCAAACGCAAGGGCCTTGGCGACGTGCTCGACGTCGAGATGCTCGAGCAACTCAAAGGCCGTGTCACGCTGGCGCGCGCCAACGGTCTCGACCTGCCGAGCGTCGACGAGCTCCTGACGCAGGCGCTCGCGAACGCCTCCGCCACCTCGTTCGCGCAGGTGCGGGATGCCGCTTTGCTCGGCCAGGTGCAAGCGCAGCTCGCCGCGACCTCGCTCGACAGCAAAGTGCCCGCAACTTGGAAGCTCTCGAACGGCAAGTCGCTGCGCATCCATTACGAGGCGGGCAAACCCCCCTGGGTCGAGTCCTTTCTGCAGGACTTCTTCGGCACCGAGCGCGGCCCGCGAATCCTCGACGGGCGTGTCGCTCTCACCATGCACTTGCTCGGGCCCAACAAACGTCCACTGCAGGTGACCAGTGACCTCGCGAGCTTCTGGGACACGCACTACCCCGAGCTCAAGCCGCAACTGTCGCGTCGCTATCCGAGGCATCACTGGCCGGACAATCCGCGCACCGCCCAGGCCGAAGCCTTCAAGAAGCGCCTCAAGTCGTCATGACCACGTGGCCGCGCATCATCCTGCACGCGGACATGGACGCGTTTTACGCCGCCATCGAGCAGCGTGATCGCCCCGAGCTGCGTGGCAAGCCCATCCTGGTCGGCGGCGCCTCGGGGCGCAGTGTCGTCACCACCGCGAGCTACGAAGCACGACCTTTCGGTGTCGGCAGCGCCATGCCCATGGCCAAGGCGCGCCGGCTCTGCCCACAGGCCATCATCATCGAGCCGCGCCATGCGCACTACTCCGCGGTCTCCGAGGAGATCATGGCCGTCTTCGCGGATTTTTCGCCCGCCGTCGAAGCCCTGAGCCTCGACGAGGCGTTCATCGACATGACGGGGGCGGAGCGGCTCTTCGGTCCGCCCGAGCGGATGGCCCGTGCCCTGAAAGACAAGGTCTTCGCGAAGACACGGCTGCGCGTCTCGGTCGGCGTCGCGCCCAGCAAATACGTCGCCAAGGTCGCGAGCGACTTCGGCAAGCCCGATGGTTTGCTCGTCGTGCCGCCCGAGGAGGTCTTGAGCTTCTTGCATCCCCTGCCGGTGAAGCGCCTCTGGGGTGTGGGCCCAAAGGCCGCCGAGGAGCTGCAGGCACGCGGCCTCATGACCATCGGCGACGTGGCGCGCACCGATCGCGAGGTGCTGACGCGCGCCTTTGGTGCTCTGGGCGACCACATCGCCGAGCTCGCCGCGGGTTACGACCCGCGCGACGTCGTCCCCGACCGCGACAACAAAAGCGTCGGCGCCGAGCACACCCTCGAGCGCGACATCACGGGGGCCAAGGCCATCACGCCTCATCTGTTGCACTCCGCCGACCGCATCGCGCACCGACTCCGCAAGAGCGGAATCAAGGCGCGCGGTATCCGTGTGAAGCTCAAGACCTTCGACTTCCACATCAACACGCGCCAGGCGCGCCTCGAACGGCCGACGGACTCCGCCGACGCGCTCTTCGAGGCGGCAAAGAAGCTCTTGCTGGCGTTCGACCTCGAGATCCCCGTGCGCTTGGTGGGCCTTGCCACCTACGACTTCGTGGGCAGCGCGGCACCCGAGCAAGCGGAGCTGTTCGGCGGCGCCGAGCGCAAGAAGCGCGGCAATCTCGACAAGACGCTCGACGCAGTTTGGGAGAAGTTCGGCCCGGGCGCGCTCAAACGGGCGAGCGACATCGACGAGTAAGGCGGTGCCAAGCTTGCACCTGGCCGCGAACAACCGCGCGGCAGGCAGAGCGATAACGCGAGCCAACCCCAGCTGGTCAGGTCGTGCAGCGATGCCGCAGGTCGCCGAAAAAGCTCCAGTCTCCCATCTCGTTGGCACCCTGGAGCTGGCGCCAGTCGGGACACGCAACTTGCCGGCGCTGCGTGCGGAGACGGCCCTGGCCACCATCGGCTCGCCGTTGGACACGTACCGGGCCATGTCGGGCAGGTTCGCTCAGGTGTCCAGCGACGTGGGTGCCTTCGGCGGATCGCCCATCGTGGGACCGTCGGACTGGCAATATTTCTGGCGGCTCGTCGGTCCGAGCACCGCGGGGTCCGCGGGGGTGACGCTCTTGGGTACCGCGGTGGTCGACGCTCTCGCGACCAGCGTCTCCTTTTCGTTCGTGCCCGCGGTGCTCGCCGGCGGCGCCGTCCTCTTGGGCACGGCCCTCTGGGGTGCTTTCTCGGTGGACAGTGGCGACTACCGGAGAAGGCGCGAAGCGGCGGAAACACAAATGCGCGAAGCCCGCGGCCAGCGACCACTCGACGCCGAGCGCGTCGCGTTCGTGAAGGAACGCTTCGATGCCGCGCAGCCGGTCGAGCGCGCTTTGATCGGCTCCCTGGCGGAGCACTGGCTCAAGGAGCTCGATGAGCGCCGTGTCATCGGCAAGAACGTCCGTGACGTGCTGCGTGGCATCGCCGCCGAAGCCGCGGGATTGCCGGCCGTTCTCACCGGCTCGAGCAAACGCATCACCGCGGTCGCGAAGACCATCTGCGACGCAAGCGGCGCGACCATCAAAGAGGTCGATGCCGGCGCCGCGAAGCGTATCGCGGCCGCTTGTACGGCGCTGACCGACGACGAGCAGGCGTTGTTGCTCCAGGAAGTACGCGATCTCCTGTTCGATGGTGAGAAGCCGCGCGTCTCCATGGCGTTCGATGCGTGCCAGACTCTCCTCGAAGGCCTGGTGCCGCGTCCCAAGATCACCTCAGACGGCGCCGCGCGCCTCTAGCTTCGCGACCAGCTCGGCGTAGAGCTCGACGAACAGCTTCACCGCGCTCGCGCCGTTCAGAGACTGCGCCGCCGGACAGCCCGTGGTCCGCGACGGCAGCGCGTCGAAGCGAGCGCCTCGCGTCTCCGCGACATGCGCGATGAGCTCGGGTGTCAGCTCGAGACGGCCGTCGACGAGCCGGAAGTGCTCGGGTGACCAGCGCCCTTCGTCGGTCGCGCCTTCTTCGACGCCGGCGAGGATCGAGTGCAAGACCTTCTGATGGGTCGCCGCCATCTTCACCACGAGGGGCAGCGAGGCACGGAGGATGTCCGACCCCTTTTGACCCGTACGTGCGGCGAAGGCGTCGGCCACCTCCGCGAGCCGGCCGACGATCTCGATGGCGGTCCACATCCCCTGGTCGAGCAGCCGCGTCGGGTTGTTGCTCGGCAACGCAGCGGGTAGGTGCGCTTGCGCGAACGCATGTACGGCGCCGAGGCGCGCCCAGGCCTTGCCGAGAGGACCATCGTCGCGCACGAGGCCGCGCACGAAGCGATTCGTCGTGTGCGTCGACAGCTCCAGCATGCTCTGCTCGAGAGCCGCGAAAGGCCGGCTCGATTCGGCGACGTCGTCGGTGATGCCCTGGATCCGCGCCGACGCGGCGAACATCTCGGTGAGCGGACGCGATAACGCCAAGACGATGGCGTTTTGCTCCGCCTTCACGTCCGCCGCGGCGGACGCCGTCATCTTCACGTCTTCGAGGTCGTGTTTGGGTTGGGCGGTGCCGTCGAGGACGGCCTGGGCGTGCGAACGAATGTCGACGCGCTGACCAGACGAGCGGGGCGTCGTGCCGACGTGCAAGGGGAGAGGCACCGCCGTGGTGATGGCGTCGTCGGGCCCGAGGGTGATGACGGGCTCTGCTCCCGGTTCCTTCGGGACATGCACCCAGAAGTCGTCACCTGAGCCTCGCAAGCGATGGGCCGCGTCGACTTCGAACTTTCCCAGGGTGATGGAACGACCGTCGATCGACTTGATCTCGGCCGCGACGATTTCGCTTCGTCCGTCGTGGCGCGCGATGCGCAGGAACGCTGGCCCACCCACGAGGTCGGGGAAGGTGTCGGGATTGACGCTGTCCGAGAAAGTGAGTCCCGCGGTTGGTCCTGTAAAGCGGACATCGGGCGGTCGGGCCGTGCGCCCCGCGATGTCGACGATCAGCGTGGCGGAGGAGGCGGGCTTCGTGGCCGGTGCACGGCCAGCCTCGCGAGGCTCCGCTCTGCCGCGAACGATCACGTCGTGCGCGTGAGCAGACCAGAGAAGGTGTTCGCCAGCCCGCGCAAGGTGGTGATCATCCAGTCTTGCTCGTTGATTTGATCGGCGAGCGCGTTACGCAACGCCAGCGCCGTCGCGTATTTGGAGCGAGCCTCGGCCTGCACCGCTTGGCGGTCGAGCATCATCACTTGCTCGCCCCCACGTCCGAAGTAGCGGCGTGTCACCACGTAGACCTTGTCGCGGTCGACCTGCACCGCGAGGCGTTCGGGGCCGTGGTTGCCGACACTGCCGCGCGCGAGAATCACGCGTGCCGCGGCTCGACCGGGATCGGTCATCGTGATCAGCGTCTTCAAGTCGCGCAGCGTCGCGTCGACGCGCTTGAGCTCGCGCCGCGACAGCTCTTGGTACCTGAGCGGCCGCGTTTCGGCTTCGCTGATGACGCGCTGTTTGTAGGCTCGATCGATGAGTCTTTGCGAAATGGACAAGCGACACCCCGCATGATCGTGATCGGAGTATCGGCGGTGCGGACAAAAAGTTGCCCGCTAGTTGCCTGGTGGTTCGGTATCGCCCGCCACGAAACGCTGGAGCAAGCTCTTGGCCGTCGCCAAATCCAACGCCTTTTCAACGGCTTGGATGCGCACGCTGGTCTTCCCTTCAGCCTTCAAGGCGACATGATACGCCTTCACGAGGCGCGCAAACCCGTCAGCGAAGGCATAGACGCGCTTGGGATCGCGCGGCGTATCGAGCAGCGCGAGCAAACGAGAAAGTTCCTGGTGCACTCCTGACCACGTCTCGTCGCTCATTCTTCGATCCCCAAGGTAGCGCGCATCTTCGCGAAGAACTCATCGGCTTTGGCGTCCGCCTCTTCCTCGGTCGGCGGCGACTCGCGGTCGCGGCGCTCGATGACCGGGGGCTCGGGGAGCTCGTCGAGGAAACGTGACGGCGTGCGCGGCTCGAGTCTGCCATAGCGCATGCGTGTCTTGGCGTAGCTCATCCACAGGCGCTTGCGAGCCCGGGTCATGCCGACGTAGCAGAGGCGGCGCTCCTCGCCGAAGTCGAGGCCCATCTCGATGGTCCGCTTGTGCGGCAGCAGCTCTTCCTCGACGCCCACGAGAAAGACGTAGGGAAACTCGAGGCCCTTGGCGCTATGCAGGGTCATCAGGGTGACCTTGCCCTTCTTCTCGTCCTCGTCTTCGGGCTCGCTGTCGCCGCGGGTGAGCGCGCTGACGCGCAGGAACTCGGTGAGCAAGGGGCCGTTGGCTTCGGTGTAGCCTTCGAAGCGCTCGAGCGCGCGGGTGACGTGCTCGAGGTTGTCGATGCGCTTGCTGGTGACGTTCGGCGACTCGTTCGCGTCGACGATTGATTGGCGCAGGCCCAAAGCGTCGAAGAGCTTGTGGGCGGTGACGCCGAGCGAGCCGCGCGTCGCCTGCTTGAGCTCACGCGCGATGGGGCCGAAGGTGTCGACGAAGCTCTGCAAACCGGCGCGGGCCGCGGGCGGCAGATCGATGTCTCCCCCCGCGTTGTTCATGGCGTGCCACAGGCCTTTGCCGGTGCGCTCGCCGTATTGCACCAAGCGCTCGACGGAGGTCGCGCCGACGCCGCGTGGCGGCACGTTGATGATGCGGCGCAGTGCCACCTCGTCGTAGGGATTCTGCGCGATTTGCAAGAAGGCGACGGCGTCGCGCACTTCCTTGCGGTCGAAGAACGACTGGCCGCCGACGACGCGAAACGGGATGTGCTCGAGTGCCAAGGTCTCTTCGAAGAGCTGTGACTGGACGTTGGCGCGGTAGAGGATGGCGATGTCGTCGTGCTTGGCGCCGTCGTACACGAGCTTACCGATGGTCTCGACGACCATCTCGGCTTCGTCCTCGGCGGTGCCGCAGGCGACGATGTGGACGGGCTCGCCCTCACCCAGCGCCGACCACAGGACCTTCTCCTTGCGCGCGGCGTTGTTCTTGATGACCGCGTTAGCGGACGCCAAGATGTTGCTCGTCGAGCGGTAGTTCTGGTCGAGGATGATCTCGCGGGTGCCTGGGAAGTTGCTCGCGAATGAGAGGATGTTGTCCACCGCGGCGCCGCGCCAGGCGTAGATGGCCTGGTCATCATCACCGACGACGCAGACGTTGCCGTGGCGAGCCGCCAGCACCTGCAGCAGCTCGAGCTGATCGGGGCTCGTGTCCTGGTACTCGTCGACCAACAAGAGGTCATAGCGCTGCGACCAGCGGGCGCGGACGCTTTGATTCTCCAGCGCGGTCATGGCGCGTAGCAACAGGTCATCGAAGTCGACGGCGTTGTAGGCGCGCATCTGCTCGACGTAGCGCGGATACAAATCGTAGGCCGCGAGCTCGTAATCGTCGCCGGTGTCGAACTCCACCTCTTGGAGGCGCTTGCGCTTGGCCGCGCGGATGCACTCGAGGATCTTGTAGGCGTCGAGCCGGCGGTCGGCGACGCGTGTCTGACGCAAAAGCTCACGCACGAGCCCCATCTGGTCGCCGGTGTCGTAGATGGAAAAGCCGGCCGAGAGCCCAGCGGCTTCGTATTCCTCGCGCAGAATCGACAAGCCGAGAGCGTGGAACGTCGAGAGGTGAACGCTGTGCGCGGTGCGACCGACGAGGCCCTTCAAGCGCTCGCGCATCTCATTCGCGGCCTTGTTCGTGAAGGTCACGCCGAGGATGCGCTCCGGCCGCACGCCACGCTCGATGAGACGGGCGACGCGATGGATGATGACGCGCGTCTTGCCGCTCCCGGCGCCGGCGAGGACGAGCAGCGGCCCTTGCTCG
>JBGGMJ010000003.1:0-14860 GCA_041288095.1 Myxococcota bacterium | reverse complement strand
TCCACATTCGATCCTGCGTTGCACCAACAAGGTCTATCTGGCCGAGCTCTTGGCGCGGCACCAGATCCCGACGCCCAAGACGCTGGTCGTGCACGACGACAACATCTCGCAGATCCAGAAGACGCTCGGTCTCCCCTGCGTGCTCAAGCAGCCCGACAGCTCGTTCTCGCAAGGCGTCGTGAAGGTCGAGACCAAGGACCGGCTGGTGTCCGTCGTCGAGGACTACCTCGAGAAGAGCGAGCTGGTCATCGCGCAGGAGTACATCCCGACCGAGTTCGACTGGCGCGTCGGCGTCCTCGACAAAAAGCCGCTGTTCGTCTGCAAGTACTTCATGGCGCGCCGCCACTGGCAGATCATCAAGAACGAAGACGACGGCGACAAGGACTTCGGGCGCGTCGAGTGCGTGCCCATCGAAGACGCGCCGCACGAGCTCATTCGCGTGGCGGTGGGCGCCGCGAACCTCATCGGCGACGGTCTCTACGGTGTCGACGTGAAGCAGCTCGGCGACAACAAGTTCGTGGTCATCGAGATCAACGACAACCCGAACATCGACGCGGGCTACGAGGACTCGGTCGGCAAGGAGAGCCTCTACGGCCGCCTCATCGACGTGTTCATCCGCAGGCTCGAGGCGCGCACCGATCGGAGCGCACGTCTATGACCTTGTCGTTGTTCCAGGGTTTCGGTGTCGAGCTCGAGTACATGGTGGTCGCGGAGGGTAGTCTCGACGTCTCGCCCATCGTCGACGAGCTGTTCTTGAAATACGCCGGGTCTTACGTCTCCGACATCGAGCGTGGTCCGCTATCGTGGTCGAACGAGCTGGTAGCGCACGTGGTCGAGCTCAAGACCACCCTGCCCGTCGGCACGCTCGACGGGGTCGCCGCCGCGTTCCAGCGCGACGTGCAGGAGATCAATCGTTTGCTCGCCGGCAGCGATGCGCGCCTATTGCCGACCGGCATGCACCCGTGGATGGATCCCCGCCGCGAGACGCGGTTGTGGCCGCACGACAACGACGTCGTTTATAAGGCCTTCGATCGGATCTTCGGCTGTAGCGGACACGGTTGGTCGAACCTCCAGAGCGCGCATCTCAACTTGCCGTTCGATGGCGACGCCGAGTTCGGCAAGCTTCACGCCGCCATTCGTCTCATTTTGCCGCTCATCCCCGCGCTCTCGGCAAGCACCCCCTTCATCGATGGCGCGCGCGGGACGGCGCTCGACCAGCGGCTCGCGGTCTATCGCGCCAACTCGAAGCGCATCCCCTCGGTCTGCGGCCGCGTCATTCCCGAGCCGGTCTACACGCGGGCCACCTATGAGCGGGAGCTGCTCGGGCGCATCTACGCGGACATCGCGCCATTCGATCCCGAAGGGATCTTGCAAGACGAGTTCTTGAATGCACGCGGCGCCATCGCCCGCTTCGGCCGTGGCAGCATCGAGATCCGCATCATCGACACACAAGAGTGTCCGGCGGCCGACCTCGCGATCATCGCGCTCGTAGTGACCACCCTCGAGGATCTGGTCGCGGAGCGTTGGACCACCGGCCGCGAGCAAGCGAGCTGGTCGACCGAGCGCTTGGCCGACCTCTACGACCGCGTCGTCACCGAGGGAGACTTCGCGGTCATCGACGATCCGAAGTACCTGGAGGCCTTCGGCTTGAGCGTCGACAAGGCGACCGCGTCCGAGGTCTGGCACGCCATCCTCGAGCAGGTGGTGAGCGCGCCGCGCCTGCAGCAACACTTGCCGTCGCTCGCGATCCTCACCAAGGGTGGCCCCCTCGCCCGCCGGATCTTGCGCCGCACCGGCCAGAACCCGACCCATGAAAAGCTCCACGAAGTTTACTCGGAGCTCTCCCAATGCCTCTCGCAGGGGCGAATGCTGAGTGCCTCATGATGGGACAAGTCGGCCTCGTGCTCTCGTGTGAGCATGCGGGCAATGAAGTACCTCAGATTTTCTCGGCCAGCTTCCGCGCGAGCAAGCAGACGCTCGGCAGCCATCGCGGTTACGACCCCGGCGCGCATGCGCTAGCGCAGGCCTTCGCGACGACGCTCGGCGTGCGACTCTACGCGCAGAGCGTGTCGCGCTTGCTCATCGACTGCAATCGCTCCGAAGAGAGCCCGACCTTGTTTTCGCCGTTCAGCCCGCTCACACCCGACGGGCGCCAGCGCCTGCTGACCGAGCACTACCGGCCCTATCGCGACTCGGTGAAGGCCGAAGTGGAGCGCCTGCTGAACACCAACGTGCGCGTCGTGCATCTCTCCGTGCACAGCTTCACACCCGAGCTACGCGGCAAGGTGCGCGCCACCGATATAGGGTTGCTCTTCGATCCAACGCACACCTTCGAAACCTCCGTCTGCGAGCGCTGGCGCAGCGCCTTGTTGTCCACCAAAACGGACTACGCGGTGCACGACAATGAGCCCTATCGCGGCGACGGTGACGGTCTCACGACGAGCCTGCGCAACACCTTCCCGCGCGACCGCTACGCCGGCATCGAGCTCGAGGTGAACCAAAAGTACCCGCGGCGGCACCCGGTCCGCTGGAGCGCCCTGCAGCTCTTGGTGACCACGACCTTCGCGACGGCGATCCGCCAGCTCACGTCTTGAGGTCGACCGTCATGGTGACCCGCGTCAAGGCCGTGAAGCCCTGACGCTCGTAGAGCACGCGGGCCCGAGCGTTGGCGGCGTTGGTCTCGAGGCTGAGGCGCACCCAGCCGCGCTCGGTGGCGACGGACTTGGCGAGCGCCAGCGCCTGACCACCGATGCCCTTGCCGCGCCAATCGGCGAGCACGAAGAGCTCGTCGACGACGCCGACGATGCCTCCGTACTCGTTCGAAAAGAACGGCACGAGCACCATGTAGCCCACCACGTCGGCTCCACGGCGCAGGATGAACGGCGAGACGCGCTCGGGCTCGCGCAGCATGCGCGTCGCTTGAGCGGTAGCCCGCTCCACGGTCATGACCGTGCTGCTCGGATCATCGACGTAGAGACGGACGACCATCGCGGCGAACGTCGGAACGTCCGCGCCGTCGAGAGGGCTTAGGCTGAGCTCAGAATGCGTCACGGGCTTTTCGACGGGCTGTAAACGTCGCGAGGTCGGGTGAGCGCAAGAAGGGATTTACCGCGCGCTCGATGGCGATGGTCGACGGCAACGACGGCGTGCCCGTGGCTCGCAGCGCTTGCACCTCCGCAAGGCGCTTCGGTACGGCGGTGTTCGCGGGCTCGGCGGTAGCCGCGAAGGCGAGATTCTTTTCAGTATACTCGTGCCCACAGTAGAGCTTGGTCGCTTCGGGGAGCTCGCCCAGCCGGCGCAGCGAGTCGAACATCTCTTGTGGCGTGCCTTCGAAGAGTCGGCCGCAACCCGCGGAGAACATCGTGTCGCCGGTGAAGACCAGGCCCGCTCCGTGATAGCAAACAGCTCCCACGGTGTGCCCCGGCGTCTCCATGACGGTGAACGTGGTGTCCAACACGGTGATGGTCATGCCGTCGCTCACACCTCGGGTGACACCGGCGATACGGCGCAGGTCGCTCGTCGAAGAGTAGACGTCGACTTCGGAGCCGGCGAGACCGATGACCCCGGCGACGTGGTCACCGTGATGGTGCGTCAGCAGAATCGTCTCGACCTTCAGACGGTTTGCTTTGACGTATTTCTGCACCGGCTCGAGCTCGCCGGGGTCGACGACGGCACAACGTCCGTCTTTTTCGAGGATCCAGACGTAATTGTCCGACAACACTGGAATGGCCGTGACATTGAGCATCCGTCAAACGGTTATAGCGTACGCGTTGCCGGAGCCAAGTGGTGCAATTTGCCCCAGGTTGCAAACTGGGGGTCGGGCTCGCTATGACACCGCGCACCATGCGCTTCGATACTCTCGCGATTCACGCCGGCCAAAAGCCGGACCCCGTCACTGGCGCCATCATGACGCCGGTTTACCAGACCTCGACCTACGTCCAGGACGGCCCGGGCGAGCATAAAGGCTTCGAGTACAGCCGAACGCACAACCTCACGCGCTACGCCTTGGAGGACAACTTGGCGGCGCTCGAAGGCGCTTCGCTAGGCGTTGCCTTCGCCAGTGGTCTCGCGGCGACGACGACCATCATGCACACGCTAAAGGCTGGAGATCACGTCGTTTGCGGCGACGACGTGTACGGCGGCACCTTCCGCCTCTTCGACAAGGTGCTGCGCCACATGGGCCTTTCATTCTCGTATGTCGACCTGACCGACGAGAAGGCTTTCGCGGCGGCCATCCGCCCGGAAACCAAGGTTGTTTGGCTCGAGACGCCCACCAATCCAATGCTCAAGGTCATCGACATCGAGACCATCGCGGGCGTCGCTCACAAGCGCGGGGTCAAGGTCTTCGTCGACAACACCTTCTGCTCGCCGGCCATGCAGCAGCCGCTCAAGCTCGGCGCCGACCTGGTCATGCACTCGACCACGAAATTTCTGAACGGCCATTCGGACGTCGTGGGTGGTTTTGCCTGCACCAGCGACAAGGAGCTCGGCGAGCGTCTGAAGTTCCTGCAGAACGCCATCGGCGCGGTGCCCGGTCCGTGGGACTCGTGGTTGGTCTTGCGCGGTACCAAGACGTTGCACGTGCGCATGAAGGCGCACGACATGAACGGCCGCCGGGTCGCGGCTTACCTGGCTGAGAGCTCGGACATCGAGAAGGTCTACTACCCGGGCCTGCCCTCGCACCCGCAACACGCCATCGCCCAGAAGCAGATGAAGGGTTACGGCGGCATGATCTCCTGCGTCGTCAAAGGCGGCCTGCCGCGGGCCCGGGCGTTTCTGAAGTCGCTCAAGATCTTCGCGTTGGCGGAGTCGCTCGGCGGCGTCGAGTCGCTCATCGAGCACCCAGCCATCATGACGCATGCTTCCGTGCCGCTCGAGACGCGCAAGAAGCTCGGCATCGACGACGGGTTCATTCGTCTGTCGGTCGGCATCGAGGATGTCCAAGATCTCCTGGACGACATCTCGCAAGCGCTGGTCGCGAGCGCGCACCTCGCGGGATGAAAACATGCCTCGGCGTAGCCCTGCTCCTGCTGCTCGCGCGGCCGGTCGGGGCGACTCGCGCCTTGCCCGTGAGCCTCGAGGCCCTGGCGCGCAACGCCGAGCTCGTCGTCGAAGGTGACGCGGGCCCCGGACAGAGCTTCCGCATCGATGGCCGCATCTTCACGCGCATCGAGGTCCGCGTGCGCGGCGTGTGGAAAGGTGACGAGCGTGCGCGCTCGGTGAGCATCATCCTGCGTGGCGGCATCGTCGACGGCATCGGCCAGCGCGTCGATGGCGAAGCCGTCGTCGAAGAGGGCGACCACACGGTTCTTTTCTTGCGCTACGACGACGACCTCGCCGGCTACCGGCCTATCGCGCTCGAGCAAGGCGCCTTTCGTGTCCGCGATCGCGGAGACCTCCGAGCCGCCCGCCTGGAAGCGGTCGACTTGCCGAGCTTCGAGAGCCGTGTGCGGGGGCTCGTTCGTGCTCCGTAGCGTCGGGCTATTGCTCGTCGCCGCCGGCTGTATGGCGACGCCGGGAGTGGCGCGGGCCTTCAACTGTGCGCGCGTCAACACCACGAGCGGCGTCGAAGGGGCATCGCTCGCGTGGTTCTCGCGGACCATCGCGTTCACCCTATTCGCGGCCGGCACCGAGGATATCCCCGGCGATGCCGAGCGTGACGTGTTGCGCGCGTCCTTCGCGGTCTGGGCGGGACTCGAGCTCGGCGCCGACGCCCCCGACTGCGGCCTCACGACCGACGTCGACCTGGCTTTCGTCGAGACCGCGTTATCCACCACCGATCGCGTCGGCTACGACTACTTCGACCCCGCGGCGACCGAGAACTTGCTCATCTTCCGCGATAGCGGATGGAACAGCGCAGAAAACAACGTCATTGCCCTCACCACCACGACCTACGATCCGGTGAGCGGCGAAATCCTCGACGCGGACATCGAGTTCAACAGCACCGTGTTCGATTTCACCATCGCCGACGACGATGTCTCCATGGACCTGAAGAACACCGCGGTCCACGAGATCGGCCACTTCTTGGGCTTGGCGCACACCTCGAGCGCGTTCCCCCGCGCGACGATGGCGGCACGCGCCGTCCCCGGCGAGACCGAGAAGCGCGACCTCGCGTGCGACGACGCCGGCGCCGTCACCTTCAAGTATCCCGCGGATGCCGAGAACGGCTACTGCAGCCCGCCGACGCCGTCATGCGGCAACTGCGCGCCACCCGACTCGGCGACGACGGAGGCGATCGTCCGCATCAGCGCTCAATCGGCGAGCGGCGACCTCGGCGGCGGCTGTAACGCGGTCGCGGCGTCGTGGAGCATGCTCGTGGTGGTTGCCCTTCTGCTCAGGCGCCGAAGGAGTGCGCGTCAGGCGCTCTTCACGGAGCAAGCAATGCCGGCGAACTGGTCGCGGTAGCGGTCGAAGTATTCCCCCATCGCCGTCCCGGTGACGATGACCATGCGGGAGCCGACCCTGCGAACCGCGAGCATTTGTTGCAGGTCGCGCCCCGCCTCGAACTGGAAGCGCATGAACGGCACGGAAGGGGCGAGCTCCCCTTCTTCGAGAACCTCGAAGTTGTCGAAAGCCGCGGCGAACTGCTTGTGGAGGTCGGCGAGGTAGTCCTCGGGCTCGGCGTTGCTGCCGTCGACCCAATTGATGACCACGTTGCCGGGTGAGAGCGCTTGTCCCTGCCCTACGTCGATTGGCGGGATGGTGAACGTCATCGTCGATTCGTCGTTCCAACCATCTGGAAGGTCGGCGGCCAGGCCCATGAATGCAGCGCGCATGGGCAACGGCATACCACCGATTGTGACCGAGATCTCACTGGCGGCCCGGCCTGGTCACCGCCGCGCTTGGCACCGGTTCGGCCAGCGCGGCGATACCGAGAGCACACGACTGAGGACATTGGACGACTTCATGACGGTCATCGCCCCTCGCCCGCCCATCGCGCCAACGGTTGCCGAGCGCGTCCTTGCGGAGCTCGACAAGAAGGCAAGCGACGCCACGATGCGGGTCGTTACGCCCAGCATCAAAGCAAGCATCTGCTACATGGCACCCGCGTTCGCAGCCGACCTGGCTGTCCGGGCCCTGGCCCACACGCAAGACCCACTCCCTTTCGCCGCTCTAGCGGGCGTCGTCGCCGCCATTGGTCTGGGCTTCGCCATTCCCCAGACCCTCGCTGCTTACCGTGCCGCCAAAGAGCTCGTCGCCGATGTCCGCGATGGGTCGTTGCGATCGAAGATCGCCTGCGAAGCGACGGCGCTCCAGGCCTTCATCATGGGCACCCCGCCGGTCGCTTTGCTCGTGGGGAGCATCGCAGGCTCGCCCGCGGCCTTGGCGACAGCAGCCGTTGGTGGCCTGTTCGCTGGCTACCTCGCGCGCCTCACCAAAGACACCAAGTGGTCGCACCTCGCAGTAGAAACTGGCCCCGCGATGGTGGCGGCCGCCGTGGAGAAATCATGATCAGCCCAGCCACCCGTTCCGTCAGCGCCCAGTCCACCAACGCCGCAATCAGCCATGCGACGCGAGCCTCGGTGACCCGCATCGCGGCTGAGAGTCTCCGCGGCGGCCTCATCTACGGCACCTCGATCCTCGGCGGCCAGCTGGCCTTCAAGATGGCCTCGCCGCTCCTCGTCGACGGCGCGACCCCCGAGGGCATCATCGGCGTGGGCGTCGGCGTCGTGGCCGCGCTTGGGATCGGCCTCGCGATGACGCACACCAAGACCGCTATAGTGGAGACGCGGCGTTTCATCGAGCGCCTCACGCTGCCTTCGTTCGACGGTGACCTTGCGGCCAGGGGAGCGAAGCTTCTGGCCTTCGGGGCGACCTGCGCCCCCACCTTGCTGCTCGCCTCAATCCTGGGCGGCGAGGCCACGCCTGCTCTCGTGGCCGGCGGTTTCATGGGCGCCGTGTCCGCTGTCGCCGGCGGCGCCGCGGCGTATGTCGCCTCGGTCCGCTCCCTGCGCGAGGAACGCGATGCCGCGATCCCGCGAGGCGGCTCAGGGGTCATCTAACGCTCGTCGGGCTTGCCGACGTGCGTCGTGTCATCCGCGCTCCAGGTCGGATCGATGACCGGCCGATCGGCCCAGTCATCGGGACCTTTGCCGCGGGCCTTCGCCTTACGCTTGGGTAGACGCAAGCCACCGAGCTTCCCGAGCAGCGGCAACGCCGTACCGATCATGGCCACGAGCATGCCACCCGCCGCCGACGCGACGAGGTGCTCGTGGTCGAAGACGATGAGACCACAGCCGGTGAGCGTGGCGAGCGACGCCGACAAGCGCGTCGAGCCATAGGTGTACAGCAAGTCGAGCACGACGAGTCGGCGCCTAATCAGCCATTCATCGATCGCAATGGCGGCCAGGGGCGGCAAGCACAGCGCGAACACCCAAGACGGGATGGTGGCGAACCCGGCAAGCCCGGCCGCGAGAAACGCCGTCGCGTAGGCGACGTAAGGATAGCGCCAGCGCGGTATCGCCGAGCATAGCGCCAGCGCCGCCGTGAGCACCCCGAACAACGGCAGGACCGCGAAGGTGAGCGCAAGAGCCACGGTCGCGCCCAACCAGCCGAAGGCCAACCCGAAAGCGCCGGCGGCATCACCGATCAACGAAGCGTCCGAGTGCCCTCGCGCCGATTGCGATACCGCCGCGAGCCCAACGAGCAGCACGGGCACGGCGATGGAGGCGCCGATCAGCCACCGCCACGGCGGGCGGTTGTCGGCATAGCGCTCGCGATAGCGGACCCACTCGGGCACCGCCCAAACCAGCATCAGCGCGTCGATCAACGCGGCCCCGACCTGATCGAGGAGCACATGCGGCGAAAACGGCCGGCTCGCCGCGAGCATCCAGCTACGCGAGATGACGAGCGCGGCGAACAAGACGACGAAAGCGGCGCCGCCGAGCGCGATGAGCACCCGCGCCGTCAGCCGCGACCGACGCACCCTGCCCCGCGCCACCCATCCGAGCGCGACACCGAGGACCGCCAACGTGCCGTAGCCGGTCAGCTCCGGCGTCGCGGTCCACTCGAGGCCCACTTGCGGCGCGCCCCAGACCGCGGTGGCCTGCACCAAAAGTCCCAGCCACTCGGCGAACGGCTGGAGATGCGTCGCCGTCCAGGCGAGACCGACGCCCCAACGCAACAGGTGCACGAGCATCGCCGCGCGCGCGCCGAATGCTGACCGCGATAGCGGACCAGAGCCGACCCCGAAGCGCGTGGCGCTGCCCGTGAACAGGAGCCCCACCGCGACGGTTACCAGGACGACCGCGATCCCACGCGCGGCCACGCTCCAGATGCTCTCGCCGAGGTAGCGCCCGGTGCTGACGTTCACGGCTCCGAGGGCGAGCCCGAGCCAAAGCACCCTCTCGCGCGCGGCGTTGAGGGTGCGTTGTTGCTCGTACGTCGGAGCGATATCAGAAGAGATGAGCCCCGGAGCGCCGAAAGCGTCGGTCCCTTTGGTCAAGGGTCGAGCGCGTCTTTGGGCATCTTCGCTACATCGAGCTGAGCCAAGGCGTAGCGAATGAGCTGACTCTTGTTCGCCTTGTAGTGCCCGCGCTTCTTGAGCTCGGCGACCATGCGGTCGAGACGCTCTATGTCCTCGTTGTAGAGCGAGATCGAGACGATCTTGTAGTGCGACGGCTTGGGCTGCGACGGCCGCGTGATGACGGCATGCGGACGCCGCGGAGCCTGGCGCGGTGAACCGTACATCGCGTCGACCAAGAGCTCCTCACCGGCAAGGGGATTCTCGATGAGGATGGTCGGTTCTTGTGCTGCTTTCATGTGCCTGCTCATGGTTAGGCGGCCCCTTGCTGCGGGTCGTTGGTCTCGATGTGCTCTTCGATGCGCGATGCCTCGAGCGCGGCGCCGGTACGCAGCCACTCGACGACACGCACGTAGTCACGCGCGCCATTCGATTCCGGAGCGAGCTCGAAGATGGTCTTTTTCATGCTCGGCGCTTCAGCCAGTTTGGTGTTCACTCTGACCGGCGGCAAGGTACGCGGACCGAAGGTTTGCTTGAGGTACGTGTACGCCTGGACGCTCACCTTGTTGCGCACGTCGAAGAACGTCGGCAGCACGCCCGCGATATTCAGAGCGCGGCCGGTGTTTTCACTCACGCGACGGAGCGTGCGCAGCAACTGCTTCACACCGACGAGCGCGAGATAGTCGCAGCTCACCGGGATGAGGACCTCGCTCGCGTACGTCAAAGCGTTGTGGTTCATCAAGGACAGCGCCGGCGCACAATCGAGGACCACGTAGTCGTAGCCGCGAAGCTTGTCCATCGCTTCGGTTAGCCGCCACATGCGGTGTTGCTCGTCGTCACGCGCGAGCTCGATGTCAGCCGCCGCGAGCCCTTCGTCGCTGGTGATGACGTCGAGGTTATCGCGGACCGGGACGGTGCAGTGCGATGGGTCGAGGCCGCGGAGCATCGGGTAGAACACCGAGCGCGGTGAGGAGATGCCGAGCGACACGCCGACGTTGCCCTGCGAGTCGAGGTCCACCAACAACGTGCGCTCGCCGACTTGCGCGAGCCCCGCGGCGACGGAGACCGCGGTGGTCGTCTTGCCGGTGCCACCCTTCTGATTGAGGACGGCGATGACACGCGGCGGCTTCTCGGGCGGCTGGTCCGCTTGAACGGTCGAAGCTTTCACGCAGGCTTCGGTGCAATAGTAGGTGGTCTGCGGGATGCCCTCGGCATCGACGTGGCTCTCGACCTGCCAGGCATGCGTCGGATTGAAGTTGCCGCTGCAGACGCTGCAGGCGTGGCTCTGGGTGAGCGCATGCATGCGACAACGCTGCGTGCAGTAGTAGTTCACATGGCTGCCGCGCTGCTCGACCTGCATCTTGAGGCGCGGAACGAACTGCGTACCGCAGGCGGTACACACAATTGCCTGAGTGGTATCCACGAACCCTCCGAAGCTAAGAGACGCTCGTGGATGCCGCACGACCCGACGCGCATCGGGTTCGCGAAGCACTTCCATAAGCTGTCTCTCACCTTACGGAGGTGGGATCCCGTGTCAATTTTTCAACACGAAAAATCGACGTGACCGCGTACGCGGACGTACGCGAGCCTCAGATATGGACGACCGAGACCTCGTAACGATTGAGCTCGCCCTTGCCGGTCACGTAGGCCTGGGTCGCGCCCTCGAGAGCCGCCTGGAGCTCCTGGCCGACGAGCAGCGCCGTCTTCGCGCCTGACAGGCCGCGTCCTTCAATCGTGATCTCGTGGCCGTTGTAGCTCATGCGCAGGGCGTCACCGAAGCCACGGGCCTCGCCGGAGATGGTGAAGCTCGAGCTGAAGTAGCCGGTCTGCACCTTGACGTCCAAGCCCCGTGCGACCTTCGAGATGCGCACGTCCGGCACGGCGCCGTCGGTGGTCGTGGCGATACGCTGCGCGGGTGGTAGTGAACCAACGCGATTCATGGATAGCTCCTGTGGTTAGGAGCGACCGTTATCGTTCGCGAGCCGGCGTTGGTGCCTAGAACGTCAACCGGCGCTCGTCAGCCAGCTCAGGTCGCCCGAGCCCTTACGCAGCACTTTGGGCTCAGGCCCCGTCAGATCGATGACGCTCGAAGGCTCGCCATAGAGCATGCCGACGTCCAAGAAGACGTCCACCGTCCGCCCGAACAGACGCATGATGTCGTCGGGGTTGTTGGTGTACGCCGGAGCGCCGTCGTCGCCGGGGCGGCCGACCGTGGTGCTGACGATGGGATGGCCGAGCTCGTCGATCAACGCCTTGCACACCGCGCTCTTCGGAATGCGGATACCGACGCTGCGCGCGTTCGATTGCATGAGCTTCGGCACCTCACGCGTCGCCGGCAGGATGAACGTGTACTCACCGGGCACGTGATGGCGCAGGATGCGGTAGTTCTTGTTCTCGACCGAGGCGTATTGCGCGACCTGCGAAAGATCGCTGCAGATGAACGACAGCGGGTGCTTCTGGTCGAGACCCTTGAGTTGGTAGATGCGGTCGATCGAGCGCTTGTTGTTGATGTCGCAGCCGAGACCGTAGGTCGTGTCGGTTGGATAGATGATCGTCGAGCCCTGACGCAGCAGCTCGACGGCGCGGCTGATGTGGCGCGGCTGCGGGTGCTCGAGGTTGGCCTGGAGGCGAAGGATACTCACTCTCCGGGCCCTCCGGTGAGCAGCGGCGCCATGGCGGTCGCCTGCGACGGGATGGCGCCGGCACGCTCGGGCCAGGTGTATTCGCGCTCGACTTCGGCGACGTCTCCACCCCGGGCGCGCACGAGCCGCAGCAAAAGCGCCTTGTAAGTCTCGAATTCGCGACGCTTATCCATCGATGCTAAGTGCCTCAAAGGCGTGCTCTCAAGCAAGTTGTGAGCGTTGACTGCGTGCCCGAACATGGGCTCAATACAGAACGAATGGCCAAAAAACGCGACGAGATCGTCCAATCCGACGAGCACAACGCTCGTGGCATCGAGCTCGCCGACCGCGGCTGGCTCGACGAAGCTGTCAGCGAGTTCAGGAAGGCCATCGCGCTCGACCCAAAGTCGGCGCACGCCCACGACAACCTCGCCACCGTCCTGGCCGAGAAGGGCGAGCTCACGGAGGCGCTCTTCGAATACGTCGAGGCCTTGAAGAGCGACGAGGGCAGCGCCACGGCGCGCCATTACCTCGCGAGCTTTCTCGCCTCGCAGGGTCACGACCTCGCCGTCGCTCTCTACCGCAAGGCCATCGAGCTCGAGCCGGAGTTCCCGGACGCGCACCTGAACCTCGCGATGTCGCTCGCCGACCACGGCCGGCTCGACGAAGCTTTGGTGGAGCTCGAGGTCGCCCACAAACAGGCCCCGGAAGACGCGCTCATCCAGCATGAGCTCGCTTGCTGTCTCATCGATCTCGAGCGCTATCCCGAGGCCATCGGCCACTTGAAGAAAGTGGTGAAGGCAACGCCCGAGCACGTCGAGGCCCACGTCGATCTCGGCATCGCTTACACGGCGCAAGGCTTCTACGCCGAGGCGGACAACACCTTCCAGCGCGCCCTCGAGATCGACGGCCACGACTTCGCAACCCACTACCACCTGGCGGCGCTCTACGCGACCTGGGACCGCATCAAGGAATCGCTCGATCACCTCGAGATGGCGGCGGCGCAAGACCGCGAAAAAGCTCGGCTTTGGGTCCGCGAAGACCGCTTGTTCGATCCGCTGCGCGCCGATGAGCGCTACCTTGCCTTGATGGCTTGAGCGGTGCCGCGCCAGGTCGCGGCCGACTAGCGAAGCGAAAAAACCGAGCCGAAGGCGACAGCACGGTCGTGACCCGCACGCGTTCCGAGTACCTCGACGCGGGTCACGAGTGTGCTGTAGAGCGGCCGCCGATGTCGGCGACTGCGGCGCATACCTCGAGCACGTTAGCGTGGACGGTGCAGCCGGCGCGGGTCGTGCTGTGGCTCGCGGTTTTGACCCTCGGCGTTTTTTGCTTCACCCGCCACCGCGTCGGCCACAACGTCGCTTCGCGCTACTGGACGGTGCAGCGCCTCGTCGACGACGGGACGATGCAGCACCCCGGCGCCTGGTCCATCGACACGGTTCAGATCGACGGACGCTACTACTCGTCGAAGCCGCCGAACTACAGTCTCATCCTCGCCGCCGAAGCCTGGGTGGTGAAGACGGCGACCGGCATGAAGGTCGCGGAGCACGAACGCTTCTACCTGACCTTCCTGGTGTTCGTGAGCCAGGTGGTCCCGTATTGCTTGATGTTGTGGCTCGCGTCGCGCTTCGTCGCCGAGCTCACCCGCGACCCTCGGGTGCAGGCGTACGCCATGGCGGCCTTGTCCTTCGGCTGTTTGGCGTTCGGGTACAGCGTGACCCTGAACAATCACACACCGACGGCGATGTTTCTCTTCGTGGCGCTGGTGATGCTCTGGCGCGCAGGTAGCCGGATCGCGCGCGGCACGGCGTTCGTCATCGGCCTGTTGTGTGGGCTCGCGTTCACCTTCGAGCTAACGTCGGGCGCGTTCGCGGCGGCGTTCCTCGCGTTGCTCGGCTATCGCGACCGCAAAGCGCTCGTACCCGCGCTCGCCGGCGCGCTGATGCCGGTGATTCCGACGCTCGCCACCTACTACGCGATCAGCGGCAAGCTCCTGCCCTTCTACGCCCAGAAGGACCTCTACGCGTACGCGGGCAGCTACTGGAACAACCCGACGAGCGTCGATGCCTTGAGCGAGCCCAAGTGGCTCTATGCCTTCAATTGCCTGCTCGGCTGGAAGGGCTTGTTCTCGCTCACGCCCATCGCCCTGCTCGCGGTCTACGGGATGTTCCGTGAAATCCGTCATCGCGGACGACACGCGGCCGAGATGACCGCCATTGCCGCGGGTTCGCTGGTCGTCATCGTCTACATCATCGCCACCACCAACAACTACGGCGGCGCCGCCATGGGCATGCGTTGGTTCGCGCAGCTCGGTCCGTTGTGGGCGGTCGCGGCCGTTCCCGTGGTCGACCGCATGTTCGCTTGCCGCCGCGGTTCCGCCCTCGCCCTCTTTCTCCTGGCTCTCTCGAGCGCCATCGTCTTCGAATCGCTCTTTCGCTCGGCGTTCAAGAACGGCGGCTGGTTGATCGGGCTCGGCAAGGTGCTGGGATGAACCAACGTCGCCTGTGGTGGACGATCGCGGGTTTGCACCTCGTGGCCGCGTTGTTGAGCAAGGGTTACCACCACCCGGACGAATATTTTCAGATCCTCGAGTTCGCCCGCCACAAGCTCCTGGGCACCGACGGTAGTGAGCTCGCCTGGGAGTACGGAGCGCGCATCCGTCCATGGCTGCAGCCGGCGTTTTACGCGGCGATCATCAAGGGCCTGTCGATCGCCGGCCTGTCCAATCCGTTTTCGCAGACGCTCGTCCTGCGCCTCGCGTCGTCGGCCATCGGCT
>JBGGMJ010000002.1:0-16867 GCA_041288095.1 Myxococcota bacterium | reverse complement strand
CGGGCGTGAAGACCAGCTCGCGATCGCTCACCAACTGCCAGGAGCCCACGAGCTGCGGCTTCATGCTGATGCCCGCGGTTACCGGCTTACCGATGAGCTCCAACGCCGCGACTGATTGGTCGAAGACCAGTCGCGCAGGCTCTGGCGCGGGTACCGGGTCACGGGCTTTGCGCGGTGGCGGCGGATTGGGTGAGTAGGCGGTGAGGGTCGCGCGCAATGGCTCGGGAGGCTGCGGCCGCAGCACCAGCCAGGTGCCGACGCCGCCGATCGCGGCGATGCCGAAGACCAGCGCCATGAGCTGTCCGAAGTGCAGCGCGCGCAGGCCCGACCAGAATCGGGCGAGACCGCGACCGACGGCTTCGAGCCATGGCGGCGGATCCCAATCGAACGTGCCGAAGATGAAGGCAAAGAACCGCGACAGTAGCGAACGCAGCTTGGGCATGGGGTGGCGACGGTACCGCAATGCAAAGGGCGGTACTATCGCGACGAGGAAACCGCGATGGCGGACAGAGTCATTCCTGACGCTACGTCAGCGCTACGTCAGCTCCCGCGTCGCAGCCAGTCGAACAGACGCGGCTTGCGGGGTTCCGGCGGCGGTCGCGGCACATAGGTAACGAACGTCGACAGGTTCTCGTGAATCATCGCTTCGACACCGTTTTCCAGGAGTCTCGCGATGTCAGGCAGGCCGAGGCCGCGCAGGTCATCCATCTCAATTGGGCGCAACCTGGCCCATCGTCTGTGGTCCGAGGGTTCGAACAGGCACCAGCCCGAGCCGGTCAACGCGAAGTGATGATTGTCCGGCAGCTTGCCCCGAACGTTTGTCCACATGAGAGCGGCGGTCGCCGTCGGGGTGTCGAACGCACCAACGGTACGGAACATGGCTGCGTAGTGGGGATCCCGCGCTGATTCTTGCAGCCTCTGCAGGAGCGCTCGTGGCGCCGAGGCGCGCCGCTCTTCGCCGTCGACGTCGAGCGCGTAGGGTGGCGGCTTGGGAAGGTCGGGTTCGCGCAGGCGCTCAGGGCCGGGGCGCCGCATGAGCGTGAGGAGTCCACCGCCAGGGTCGGGGACGTCGTTGCCACGGGCGCGTTCCTCTTTGCAGAACTGCTTGAGCGCTCGTCGAGTGCACCAGGCCTCGAAGTCGACGGAGCCCATCGCGTTCTCCAAATCTTAGTGGAACGACCGCCGAGCGCGGCCAACCAAGCCGTTCATGACGCGCGACTTGGCTTCGCGGGCCATGCAGTAGATCGATTCGGGGTCGAGCGTCTGGAGGTCGTCGATGGTGAGGTCGCGCAGGCGGAGGTTACTCTCGCCGTGGATCTCCATGACGCAGAAGCCTTGGCGCGTGAGGCAGAAGATGCCGTCGTTGACGGTGCTGCGGTAGGCCGGGAAGCCCACGTAGGCCTCGACGTCGGTGGTGCAGCGCTGGCCGATGGCGCGGAAGACGCCGCCGTATTGGGGGCTCTCGACGATGGTGTTGACCAGGTTGAGGAGGTCGTCGGCCTTGCTGTGGCTCGGCTCGTCAGCCAGGGCGCCGGGTGCTTTGCGCGTGATTTCGGTCGGGTTCAGGGTACTGCTCATAAACAAACCGCCATGATTATCGGTGTCGATGTCTTATATCGGCGTCGACTCCGAAGTGTTGCGGCGGAAACCTAGTGACTACGCGTCACTAACCGGTGGGCCCTTGGGAAACCGCAGCATGCCCCCGTAGACCCCGGGCGTCGATCCGTCGATTTCGACGGCGCCGGCGACCTTGCGGAAGAAGTCCGCCGCGCCCACGTAGCCGACGATGCCGTAGCCGTACCCCACCGCGATCATATCCGTGAGACACGCTCGTAAGAGGTGAGCGCCGACGCCGGTGCCACGCGTGGTTTCGAGCACCCCAATGGGGCCGACGAAGGCCTTGGCGGTCGCGTCGTAGCAGCAGAACCCGAGGAGCGCGTCGTCGCGCGTCGCGATGAAGAGGCTCGCCGGCCGGTTGGCCAGGGCGACGCCGGCCTCGCTCGCCCAGCCGCGGCTGAAGTGCTCGCTGATCCACGCGCGCACGAGGTCGTGCTCGGGCCCGATGGGTTTACGCACCGCGATGCCGGCGGCCAGGGCAGGCGGCGCGGCGGGTAGGTCGTAGAGCTTGATGAGCATGTCCATGTGCGCTCACGGCCCGGGGGCGAACGGAATGATCGACTTCAAGTCCTCGTCCGTGAAGCGCAGCGCCGCGCCGAGGAACCAGGTGCGCAGGTCGGTGTTGAACGGATCGTCGATGCCCGCTTGAGCGAACAGGTGGTCGTAGAACTGATAGAGGAAGAAGGCGCGGAAGCGCGGGTTCACGAGCTCACTTACCTGATCGGGAACGCGCCGCGTGAAGTCGAACATGTCGACGCGCAGCTCGAGCTTGTCCTTGAACCAGTGGAAGTTCGCGCCGACGCCGCCGGTGTTCTCGATGATGCCGAAGCGCAGGGTCGAGAAGTAGTAGCGCTTGGCGAATTGCACCGAGAACTTCAAGGCGCGGTAGTTGGTGTCGGCGTTGTCCTCGGTCTCGCTGCGGATGAGCTCTCCCGTGCGGCCGTCGCGGAACTCGCGCGAAATCTGATGGCGTGATTGATCGCCGCGCACGTCGGACACCGCCTCGATGAGGTAGTACTTGTCGGGTCGCGGAATGAGGCGAAGGCCGAGCGACGTGCGCACGCCCGAGTCGACGTACTGCGAGTTGCCGTTGAACGGGACGATGTATTCTGTGCGCAGCTCGACCTGCGTCTGCAAGCGCGCCAGCGAGCCAATCAGCGTGTTGGCGCCGTCGACCGTCTCCTGAACACTGTCGACGAGCTCGCTGTCGTTGACCAAGCGGCCGACGGTGCCCTGGCCTTGATCGATCTTGCGCGTCGCCGATGCCAGGTTCTCGGTCGTCTCGCGCAGATTCTTGACGGTCTCGGTGAGCTCGCCGCCCTCTTCGCCCTCGGCGAGCTTGCCCGCCAGCGTATTCAAGCGCTCGGTGAGCTGCGCGAGGTTGCCGGTGATCTGGCGGATCTCGCCCTCGCGGCCGCTGACGTCGGACAACGTCCCGGTGAACCGGTGCACGTCGGCGATCATTTGATTCACGAGCGCCTGGTTGCTCTGTACGGTTTCGCGGACCGCATACGTGGTCTGCTCGACCGCGATGACGGATCGCTCGACAGAGGCGAGAATTTGCCGGAGCGCGCCTTCGCCTTCGGGACCAGCCAGGACCTTGGCGACGCTATCGGTGACGCGATTGACGTTGGTGGCGACCTGGCGCAGCTCGGACTGGATGGCCTCGAGGTCCGACGTGCTCTGGACGTTGGGGATGACCTCGCCCTCTTCGAGCTTCCTGTGGCCGGGCGTGCCCGGATCGAGGTCGAGACGGAAATCACCGAGCAGCGACTCCGCGACTTTTCTCAGGAAGGCGTTCTCGTAGACGTCGTACTTCTTGTCGATGCGCAGCTGGACGCGCGCCAGCAAACGACCGTCGCTATCGCGGACGTGCTCGATGCCCTCGATGCGACCGACGTCGAGGCCGTTCACCTGCACGCGCGTCTTCCAGCGAATGCCCGCCGCGTCGGAGAAGTCGCCGTAGAGGACGTAGCTCTTCGCTTTGTCGAGCTTGCCGTTGCTCGATTGCGTCAAGAAGAACGTGAGCGCCACCACCGCGGCGACGATGACGAGACCTACGAGGAGGGGGGTGCGAGCGTTCATTGCTTCCGAAACCAAGTATGCAGGAACTCGCGCACGAAGGGATGCGTGCTGGCACGAATCTCCTTGGCCGGTACGTCTTCGACGATGACCCCCTCGTGAATCACGGCGATGTCGTCCGCGACGAGCAAGGCACTGCCGACGTCGTGCGAGATGACGACGCTGGTGACGTTCAAGCGCTTCGAGGCGTCGAGGATCATCTTGTCGACGCTGTCGGTGGTGAGCGGGTCGAGGCCCGTCGTCGGCTCATCGTAGAGCACGATGCTCGGCTCGAGGACGATGGCGCGGGCCAAGCCGACACGCTTGCGCATGCCGCCCGAGAGCTCCGCCGGGTATTTGTGCTCGATGTTCTTGAGGTCGACGACGCCGAGCTTCTCGCGCACTTTTTCGGCGATGGCGTCCTTCGAGAGCACGCTGTGCTCACGCAAAGGAAAAGAGACGTTTTCGCCAACGGTCATCGAGTCAAAGAGGGCGGCTTGTTGGAATACCATGCCGAACTTTCGGCGCACATTCAAAAGCTCGTCGTGCGGCAACTTGGTGATGTCCACGCCATCCACCAGAATGGCGCCACTATCCGGTTTCAAGAGCCCGATCATGTGCTTCATGATCACGGTCTTGCCGGAGCCCGAAGGGCCCAAGATGACCCGCGTCTTGCCGCGACGGACCTTGAGGCTGACGTTCTTGAGCACGGGGTTCGGCCCGAACGACTTGTAAACGTTCTTCACCTCGATGGCGTACGGCGTCTCCGGGGTGCTGACCGCGGTTGTGTCGGTCATCAATACGACACCGCGTTGTAGGTCGGCTCGAACTTCATGAGCAACGCGGAGAGCACGTAGTCGAGGACGAACACCGAGATCGAGCTGATGACCACGGCTTGAGTGGTCGCGTTGCCGACACCGCGGGCCCCACCGGCGGCGTGGTAGCCCTTGTAGCAGCCGACCGTGGCCAACAAGATACCGAGGATGATCGACTTGTAGAAGCCGTGCATGACGTCGTAAGCGGCGACGTATTCCTGGATGCGCGAGATGTACGCGCCTTCGTCGATGCCGAGGACCGGGACGGCCATGATGTACGCCCCAGCGTACGCGACGCTCACGAAGAGCATCGACAGGCAGGGCACCATGATGGCGGACGCCAAGATCCGCGGTGAAGCCAGATACTGCACCGGGTTCACCGCCATGACCTCCATGGCATCGATCTGCTCGGTGACGCGCATGGTGCCGAGCTCGGTGGCCATGGCGCTGGCGACACGGCCGGTGACCATCAAAGCGGTCAAGACGGGCGCGAGCTCACGGGTAACGCCGATCATGACGGTGGTGCCGACGACGCTCTCGAGGTTGAACTGGGCGAGGCCGTTGACCGTCTGCAAGGTGAACACCGCGCCCGTGAACGTGCCGGTGAGCATGATGATGAAGAGTGAGCCGACGCCCACGAATTCCATCTGATTGAGCAGCAGGTTGACGCGGAATGGCGGACGAAACGCCATGAGGACGGCACTCGCGAAGAACTGAATCACGAGCCCGAGCTCGGTGAGGCTGTTGATCGCGCCGTTGCCGAGCGCGACGAACGGGCGCGCGATGGGATTGTCGTTCAAGCGCTCGAGAACCGACGACGAGCTCACGCGTCGTGCCCCTGGGCGGCGAGAGGTTGGGCGCGCATGGTTGTCGTCGACGTACCGCTGGTCGACGTGCCCGGAGAGGTCGTGATGGCGCTCGAGGCCAGGTAGCGGCGCGGCACGCGCGGGCCGATGCCGCAGGTGATCTCATACGAGATGGTGCCGGCCCAGCCCGCGAGATCGTCCGCGCTGAGGCGTCGGTTGCCTTGCTCGCCGATGAGCACGACCTCGTCGTCATCGGCCACGCCGGGGATGTCGGTCACGTCGGCGAGGCAAAGGTCCATGCAGATGGTGCCGACCACCGGCGCAAGCTCGCCTTTGACCAGCACCTTGGCCTTGCCGGTCATGATGCGCGGGTAACCGTCGGCGTAGCCCACGGGCAAGGTCGCGACGATGCTGTCGCGCTTGGCGGTCCAGCGCGCGCCGTAGCTCACGGTGGTGCCGGCCGGGACGTGCTTCACGTGGATCGGCTTGGTCGCCCAGCGCAAGATGGGCTGGAGCGGGTCGTCGCCGGCGTGCTTGTCGCGGGTATCGAGCCCGTAAAGGCCGCCGCCCGGGCGCAGCAAGGTGTGGGCGCCGCCGTGGACGCCGGTGAGGAGAGCGGGGGTGTTCGCGAAGTGCAGCCAGCGGGGCGAAAAGCCCTGCTGCCGTACTTGCGCTATAGCGGACGTGTAGCTCGCTACTTGCTCTACGTTCTTCGGATCACCGACGACGTCGGCGCTCGCGAAGTGCGACATGAAACCGTCGAGCTTGAGCTGGGGCGTGTCCTTGGCGGCGGCGAGGAAAGCCGCGAGCTCGTCCGCTTGAGCGCCCAGGCGCGCCATGCCGGTGTCGACCTTCAGGTGATAGGCGATGCCGGAGCCGCGCGCGGCGGCGGCGAGCTCGGCCAAGTGATCGGCGCGCCAGATGACCGGTGTCAGGCGCTGCTCGACCACCGCCGCAAAGCCCTGCGAGCCGAAAGCGCCACCCAAGACGAGGATGGGAGCGCGAATGCCGGCGTCGCGTAGAGCCACGCCCTCTTCGACCAGCGTGACACCGAGAAAGGCGGCGCCCGCCAGCTCGAGCTCGCGCGCCACCGCGACGGCTCCGTGGCCATAAGCATCCGCTTTGACGACCGCGCACAATGGGTGACCGCCACCACGGCGCTGTAACGTCGCGGCGTTGGTGCGCAACGCCTGGAGATCGACGGTAACCGCCGTCGGTCGAATCCCCGAAGCTACGGACATGGCCGGTTTTATCGCAGCCACGGGGCAGAAGCGCAATTCTGCGGCCTTCTCAGGGGGCCGCGTTCGGGAAACCGCGAGGAGCCCGCGAAAATGCCGGCGCTGAGATGACGGCGCGTGGTGTTCGGCCGAGCGCGATGGCCACGACGCGATGGGCCCCGGCGTCGAGCAGCGCACGGGCAGCGGCGCGGACGGTTTCACCCGAGGTAATGACGTCGTCGATCAGGAGCACCGATCCGATGACAGGGCCCTTCACGTCGAAGGCGTCGCGGACGTTGCTCCCCCGCTGGATTGCATCGAGCGTGTGCTGCGGAGCGGTATCGCGGGTTCGGCGTAGGTCATGGCGGACCGGCATGCCGAGGGCACGGGCGACGGCCCGGGCCAAGATAGCGCTCTGGTTGTAACCGCGCTGCCGCGCACGCGCGGTCGACAGCGGCACCGGGACGCATTGGTCGCACTCGCGGGCCAGGGTGCCGATGTCGGGGTGCTCCGCCAACAGGCGGCCGAGGCCTCGCGCCAAGTCGTCGCGTCCGCCGAACTTGATGGCGTGGACGGCGTCGGTGAGCGGGCCGCTGTAGAGGTAGGGCGCCCGCATCCGCAGATCACTTCCCGGCGCGCAGCAACGCCCACCGGGGTGATCACAGACCGCGCAGCGCTGGCCGCCGTTGGGCTCGAGGTTCGCGACGCAGACGTCGCAGAGGCCGAAAGCAGGCCGCGTCGCCAGCGGCTCGTCCGGCGCGCAAACACAGTGGGCGGGGTAAACAGCGTCGAGAACGGCGCGCCCGGTGTCGAGCGCGTCCTCACGCAAGCGCGCGAAGATGCTCATGCAGACGGCCGTACACGACCCGCGAAAGGGTCGGCTCGATGCCGCCACTGCGGCACTGTCAGGGGGAGAAACTTCCGCCGGGGGCGACCGAAAACGCAACACAGTCAACGCCAATTGCCACTTGCTACGCCTCGAGGAATTTCCATGGAACCGGTAGTCACGACGAAAGTTAGTCTCCAAGTCCGCTCCCCACTCACCGCCTCGGCGGAGCCGGGCGTCCTGCCCCAGGGCACCGTGACCGCGGCCCAGCTTCGCGAGATCTTGAGCGAGGTCACCTTCGACGACGACAAGGTTTCGATCGTGCTCTCGCTCGCTCCGCAGATCGCCGACAAGGCCGGGGCCGCCAAAGTCATCGCCGATACCTTCACGTTCGATGACGACAAGGCGTCGGCAATCGCGGCTCTGAACGGCCGCGAGATCGCCCCAACGCGGGTTCGCATCGAGTCGCCAACGGTCAGCGACCGCTTGGGTGGCTTCGCGGACGGCCTGCTCTATCCGCTGCGCAACTTCGTCGGTGTCTCGATCATCTCGGCCATCGGCGCTTGGGCCTTCGGCGAGCTCGGGGTTCACCTCGGCGACATTCCGGTGATGAACATCTTGGCGACGGTCAGCAATACGAAGGGCTTCGGCGCCGATGTCTTGGCGGCGCTCACCGGTACGATGGCGACCGGTGCCGTCGTTGGTGGTGTCCGCGGCTTCGTCGAGCCCAAGCGCTCGGTCTAAAGGCGGGGGCGCCCACGCGGCGCCCGTTCCTTAGTTCGTCTCGCGGCTCGCCGCGAGGACGCGAGCGATCTCCGCATTGACCGCGCGGTACTCCATGCGGTCCCCGGCGCGCTCCTGAATGGCCCGCAACAACTTCGCGTCGACCGCGCCCAAGCGCTCGAGCGACAGGACCGAAGCGAAGCGCACTTCGGGCACGCTGTCTTCGGCGCTCTTCATGAGGACGTCCTTGGCGGCCTTATCGCCGGCCCAGCCGAGCTGGTAGGCGGCGCGCTCGCGCACCCGTGGGTTGGCGTCGGCGAGCTTGCCGCGCCAGCAAGCGGAGTCCGCCTTGCACTGCGCGGCGGCCTCGAGGCGCACCTTGTCGTCTTGGACGCTGGCGGCGAGTTGCTCGTCCTTGGCCAGCGTCGCGAAGCTCTCGAGGTGCGAGGCGTCACCCAGGCGCGTGACCGCGACGATGGCGGCGCGGCGGGCATCGTCGCCGCCGGTCTGCGTCGCCTTCACGAGCACCGGCAGGGCGCTCATGTCGCCGGAAGCGGTGAGCGCCTCGACGGCCGCGACGCGAATCGCGAGATCGGTGTCCTCGGCGAGCGGATGCAACGCTTTGGCGGCCTCGGGCGTGCCCAGGTAGCCGAGCGCGTACGCCAGCTCGACGACCGCACCGGCCATGTTGTCGTCCTTGGCTTGCTTGTACTTGCCGTAGAGCTTTCCGAGCGTGGCGATCAGCACACCCTCGGCCGACTTGGCGCGCATGGCGCCGAGCACCGAGCCGGCGCGCGCCTCGACAGCGCCCTCCGGCAAGGTCTTGCCGTTGGCGAGCTTGAGCTTCTCGACCTGATCGTTCTTGCGCTCGATGGTCTGGGTCAGCACCTGCACCGCGGGCTCACCGATCTGGATGAGAGCGAAGCGCGCCTCGTCATAAAAAGTCATTTCGCCGCGCTCCTCGTAGAGCATGACGACGAGACGCGGCGCGGCCTTGCCGTCGCGCAGGGCGCCGAGCGCCGACACCGCTGTTCGCGCGAGCGGCGCGGGAGTTTCGGGGCTCAAGAAGCCGAGGAGCGGGTCGGTCGCGCTCTTGTCGCCGAGGTCGCCCAGCGCCCGTATCGCGGTCTCACGCGTGCGGTCATCGGCACGGGCGGCGAGCCGGACGAGCGGGTCGACACCGTCGGCGGAGCGCAGCCGGGCCAGCGCGCGGGCGATGGCTTGGTTGGTCGAGGTCTTCACGCGGCCGAAGCGATCGTTCGGGTTGGCGTTGAAGTCGATTTGCTTCACGAGCTCTTGGCTCACGCTCTTGTCGCCAAGCTCGCCCAAGGCGTAGGCGGCGTCCGGCTGCCATTCACCTTCTTCTTGAAGGTAGCCGAGCACCTTCTTCACCACGGATGAATCGCTCGTCTTGCCAAGACGTCCGATCTGGCGAAGGGCTTCGGAGCGTTCCTTCGGATCCTTCGCCTTCCCGAGCCAGTAGGCCGAGCTGTTTGGATCTTCTTTGTTGCAGGCGAAGCTCGTAAACAGAACGAAAGCGCCGAGCACGGCGCAGGACAAGGCGGAAGTACGCATCGAAACCCCCGACTGCTGCTGATGTTCGTTACTGCCGGAAGCATTGTACACGGGTCGGCCGCCAGCTCAACGAAGGGTTTTCACGTTCTCGAGCGTCGCGTACATGACAACTGATTCCGCCAATTCGTTGAGAGGGCAGCGGACGTGTGTTACCCAAAACGAGATATGGCGCTTCTTGGTTCGCCGCCGCGCAGTTGCGTGAAGCAGGCAACCGCCGGTTTGGTGGTGGCGGTCGGCTTTGGCTTGGCGCTCGGGTTCACCGAGAGCGTCGTTGCTCAGACAACTCCCTCGAAAACGACCGCCCCCGCGGCCCAGCCCGGGAAGGCCGGCACGGCGAAACCGCCGTCGCAGCCGCCACCCTCGCCGGGAGATCCCGAAAAGGACGGCGAGGCGGTACCGCGCTCGAACGAGTCGCTCACCCCGGTGGCCCGCGCCGACCGCGAAGCCTACGTGCAGCGGCTCATCGATGCCCTGTCGCACGACGATGCTTTCAAGGTTCGCCTCCAGGCCGCGGTGTTGCTCGGCCGCAGCAATGACGACCGCGCGGCACCGGCGCTGATCTCGGCGCTGGCGAGCGATGCCCACTATACGGTGCGCGCCGCGTCGGCGACCGCTTTGGCGAACTTGAACGACCAGCGCGGCATCGCGCACATCGTCAAAGCCCAAGGCGTCGACCGCGAAGCCTTCGTGCGCGAAGAAGCCGAGCGCGCTCTCGCCAAGTACGAGCGTGGCGAAGCGTTGCCCGCCGTCATCTCCGCGTACAACGGCGCCGAGGATCCCCGCGTGCGCAAGGTCGCTTTGGCGTACGTGGTGGCGCAGCCGATCACTCCCGAGACCGAGCCGGTGCTCGAGCGTGCTCTCGGCGAGACACCCGAGAACTTCGAGATCACCAAGGTCGCGGTGCTCAAGCTCGAGCCGGCGCGCATGATGGCGCTCCTGCAGCGCGGCATCGATCATCATGACGCCGCCGTCCGCCGTGGCGCGGTGAACGTGCTGCGCGGGGTCAACGGCCAGGATGCCGCCCGTATGGTGCTCGGCGTTTACGAACGCGACATCGAGGTCGAAGAGGTCCGCGCGGCGGCCCGCGAGTCGTTGCGCGCCATGCGCGCGCTGCTGCCGATTCAGCAGTTCGTCAAAGAAGCGCAATCGAGCAGTGAGCGCTACGCTCGCGCCCGCGCCATCAAGCTCCTCGGCGTCGTCGGCGGCGACGAAGCCGAGAAGGTGCTCCTCGCCGCGAGCCACGACGACGAGATCTACATCCGCGGCAGCGCCGTGCTCGCCATGCAGTACCTCGGCTCGCAATCGGTGATCCCGACGCTCGAGAAGCTCGCCGCCGATCCCGACAACGCGCGCATCCTCCTGCAGATCCGCAGCGTCTTGAAGCACTTGAAAGACGCACGCGTGGCGCAAACGGGCGCCAGCGGCGGCGGCGCGCAGTAACGATGCCGCTATCGGGCCGAAAGCTAGCTCTCATCGGCGCCGGCAACATGGGTGAAGCTTTGGTGCGCGGCCTCATCACCGCGAACCTCATCAAGGCGCAGAACGTCGTTTGCACGGCGCCGCGTCCCGAGCGTCGCGCCGAGCTCGAGAAGACCTACGGCGTGTCCGCTACAGCGGATAACATCGCCGCGATGAAGGACGCCGACATCGTCCTCCTGGGCGTCAAGCCGCAGATCTTGAGCAAGGTCCTCGAGCAGATCGCGCCCGCGGTCGCGCAGTCGAAGCCGCTCATTCTCTCGGTCGCCGCTGGTTTCACCATCGATTCCATCGAGCAGCGTTTGGGTGAAGGCGCGCGCATCGTCCGCGCCATGCCCAACACGCCGGCGCTCGTCGGCTTCGGCGCCACCGCTATCTCCATGGGCATCCACACGAGCAACGAAGACCTCGCGCAAGCGCAAGCCATCTTCCAAGCGGTGGGCTTCGTCACCGTCGTCGATGAGTAGTTGCTCGACGCCGTCACCGGCCTTTCGGGCAGCGGCCCCGCCTACGTGTTCATGATCATCGAGGCGCTCGCCGACGCCGGCGTGAAGGTGGGCCTCCCGCGCCGTCAGGCGCAAGCGCTGGCCGCCCAGACCGTCCTCGGCAGCGCCAAGCTCCTGCTCGAGACCGGCCTCCACCCGGGTGTCTTGAAGGACCAAGTGACGAGCCCAGGCGGCACCGCCATCGCCGGTTTGCACACCTTGGAGCAGGGCGGTTTGCGCACGACGCTCATCAATGCCGTCCAGGCGGCCACCGAGCGCTCCAAAGAGCTAGGTAAGAGCCGCTGAATCATTGATGTTTGCGAGCGTGACCGGCATCACGCTCTTGGCCGATTTAGGCGTAAATTTTCCATCGTGTCCGAGCGTCTTTGCTAGCATGAAGGAGACGCGCCAAAAGTCGGGCGCGCAAATGCGCGCCAAGCAACATCAGGCAGTCCCCGCGGCCCGCCCGCGGTTACGTATCGTCACAGGAGAGACGGCCACGTCATCGGAACCGCGCCTAACTAGTGAGCCACTCACCGACAAGCTGCTGGTGCAGCGTGCCGCGCGTGGCGACGAGATCGCCTTCTCCGAGCTCGTGACGCGGCACTATCGTCGCGCCCTGCGCGTGGCCTTTGGTCTGTTGAAAGATCGTCACGACGCCGAGGACGTGTTGCAGGACGCCTTCGCGCGCGTGCATGCCCGTTTGAAGGACTTCGAGGGCTCCTCGGCCTTCTACACCTGGCTCTACCGCATCGTCGTGAACCTCTCGATCGACACCATGCGCAAGCGTCGCCGCGAGCGCCGCGTGGAGCTCGAGGACGAAACGACGCGCGAAGCGTTGCGCTCCGGTGAGGAGCTCTGGCCGCGCTATCGTGACGCCGGTCCCGACGACACCCACGAGCGCAAGGAGCTCGCGGCGAAGCTGGACCGCGCCTTCCGCGGCTTGCCGGAGATTCACCAAGCAGTCATCGTGCTCCGCGAGCTCGAAGGCTTCAGCTACGAAGAGATCGCCGAGACGCTCGGCATCAAGAAGGGCACCGTGATGAGCCGACTCTTCCACGCCCGCCGTGGCATGCAAGCGAACCTCGCTGGCACCCCGCTCGAGAACGCAGCAGCGACGGAGAAGTCCCGATGACCGGTAAGCGCGGAACCGTGCGAGACGAGCTCCTCTACGCCTGGGTCGACGGCGAGGCCGGGGCGCGCGCGGCCGAGGTGCGCGACCTGGTGGAGAACGACCCAGCGGTCGCCGCGAAGGCCGAAGGCGTGCGCCGCCTCGGTCGTGACATGAACGCTATGGTGGACGCCGAGCTCGAGGCCGAGCCTGTCGATCCCCTCGCCGCGCTTGCCGGTATCCGCAAGCGCATCGCGGTGAGGAAAGAACGCACACTGTCAGCACGCCTCAGCGCGTGGTGGGACGACGTGCTGCTCTTCCATCGCAAGGCCTTGGCCGGTGTCGCCGTCGCCGCCGGTTTGGGAGCGCTGTCGGCGCCCGGCGTGGTTTACCTCATGCGCGATCGTGTTTTGCCGCAGCAGGGCAACGGCGTGGTCGCGACCTCGGTCACCGTCGAATCACTCGAGGTCGGCGAAGACGGTAAAGCTACCGTTCTGCACGACGACAGTGGTAATACGACCCTCATCTGGGTCGATCCTAACTCGGGGTCGCAACCACTCGAGTTCTGATGCGCTTCATTCTGACCGCTATCGCGTACTTGTCGCTCGCCGCGCCCGCTTTTGCGGCCGAGCCGGTCACGCTGGGCGTGAAGGTCATCTACGCGCACAACAAGGCGACCGGCATCGATCCGAAGCTCAAGAAGCTCGCGAAGGATCTGTCGTCGCTGAAGTTCACGGCGTACGAGCTCAAGGACGAAGCGCAGCTCTCGCTCGAGCTCGGCGCGACCGGCCGCGTGCAGCTCCCCACCAAGGAATGGCTCTTCGTGAAGCCGCGCGACATCGACCAGTACGGGAAGCTCCGCGTCGACCTCGAGATCGAGAAGATCAAGCTCAAGACGACGAGCATCATCGCCAAGGACGGCACGCTCGCCATCGGAGGTCCGGCGTTTCAGGACGGGACGCTGATCCTGGCCATCTCGCGCGAGGCAGCGAAGGCCGAGTGAGCCTGGTGACGGGCTGACAGGGCACGTGCGCTGCGGCGCCGCCGTGGCCGTTCAGCGACTCCAGGACCTCCTCTACGAGGTCGGAAACACCGATGGTGAGCCCGGCACGACTGGACCCGAGCAGGACGGCCAGGTCCGCATCGCCGGCCTCCTGACGCGTCCGATCGAAGGTGGCCCGCCGATGCTCGGCGATTCCTCCAGCAATCGTCATGAACGCCCTCCTCACGCGGGCGACGGGCTTCCACGGCACCCAGGTGGTGCGCGTCGCGGGATAACACCCCCCGAATGTCGGGGGCGGGTGCTAGGTTCGCATGATCCATGAGTGCGATCGGCGAGCTGCTTAACGATCCGACGTTGAACGTCCTGTCGTCCGTCTTCGGGTTTCCGTCGTTTCGCGCGGGTCAACATGATGCGGCCCGGGCCCTGGTCACGAGTCGCGATGCGCTCGTGCTCATGCCCACCGGTGGCGGCAAGTCACTCTGCTATCAAGTACCGGCACTGGTGCTGCACGATCGCGGTGAGGGGACCTGTGTCGTCGTCTCGCCGTTGATTGCCTTGATGCAAGACCAGGTCGACGCCTTGGTCGCGCGCGGAGTCTGCGCGCGGGCGCTGCACAGCGGTCTCGACGACGAACAACAGCGTGAGGTGTTGCATCTCTTGGGCACCGGCGAGCTGGCGATGCTCTACGTGTCGCCGGAGCGCGCTTTAGCGGACGGGTTTCGACGCCTCTTGGGGCGTTGCGAAATCTCCATGCTCGCGGTCGACGAAGCACACTGCATGAGTCAGTGGGGCCACGACTTCCGCCCCGAGTACATGCGCTTGGGGGAGCTCCGGCGCGAGCTCGGGGTGCCGACGATTGCCCTGACCGCGACCGCGACCCCGCGCGTGCTCGACGAAATCGAGAAGACGCTCGAGCTCGACGACCCGGTGCGCGTACGTGGCGGCTTCCGTCGCGAGAACCTGCGCTTCGCGGTGTTGCCGCTGGGCAGCGACAAAGAGCGCCTCGAAGCGCTCGTCGCGGTGCTCGAGCAGCACGGGATGCGTGACAGCCGCTCGCAGGGCCGCGCCATCATCTACTGCGCGACGCGCAAGAAGGTGCAGGAGATCGCGGGCTCCCTCAAAGACCGCGGTTTCGCCGCCGGCTATTACCACGCGGGGCGCACCGACCTCGCGCGCCAGCGGGCGCAGGCAGCGTACGAGCTGGGGAAAACGCGCATCCTGGTGGCGACCAACGCCTTTGGCATGGGCGTCGACTATTCGAACGTGCGCATCGTCGTGCACGCGCAGATGCCGGGCAGCCTCGAGGCGTACTATCAAGAAGCCGGGCGCGCCGGGCGTGATGGGGCGCCGTCGCGGTGCTTGCTGCTCTATAGCCATGGCGACACGGCGACGCAGCGGTTTCTCGCCAACAAGGGCGGCTCGGCGGCGCATGCGGCTCGGCGTTTGGAAGCGCTGCAGCGCATGGTCGACTACGCCAACGGCGAGACCTGCCGACAGTCCGTCATCGCGGAGTATTTCGGCGACGAGCCGGGCGTCTGCGGCTGCTGCGACGTCTGCACCGATGCCGACGGGGTGCGCGCCGTGCTGGCTTCGGCGAACAGCCAGGCACGCGAGAAGCGCCAAGCACGAGAGGCCAAGCAGCGGGTGAGTGAGCCGCGACGCAAGCTCACCCCGGGTGAGATCGACATCATCATGGAGATGGTGAGCGCGCTGCGTAAGCCGGTTGGCAAGATGATGCTGACGAAGGCGCTACGCGGCAGTCGGGCGCGCGCGGTATCGCGACTCGGGCTCTTGAAGAACCCGGCACACGGCAAGCTCGACGCGCCGGAGCCGGACATCCTCGATACGATCGAAGGACTGATTCGCGACAACCGGCTGGTGCGCAAGGGGCAGAAGTATCCGACGGTGTGGCTCGCGGGGCGGCCGGTGCGCGTTGGTGCCAGTGAGCGGCCGGAGGGAGCGTCGCGGCCGAGTCGGTTTCGCTCGCGGTATACGCCGGTGTTTCGCGCCCTCGATAACTATCGCAAGAGACAGGCGCGGGCGTTGGGGTGGAAGTCGTTCATGGTGCTCACCAACGCGGTGATTGCCGCGATTGATGCGGCTCAGCCTCGGTCGGTCGATGACCTTCATGGGATCAAAGGGCTGGGGCCGTCGCGTATCGCTCGCTTTGGCGAGGATATCGTGCGGTTGGTTGGTGAGGCGCACTGAAAATGGGGACACCAACCATTTTTTCCCGCGCTACCGCCCCTTCACCCGCTCGACCACCAGCTTCTTCTTCTTGGCGTCCAGCCGCAGCTCCACAGTCTCGCCAGCCTTCACCTCGAAGCGCTCGTTGATCGAATTCTTACCAACCTTCACCCGCACCGAGTGACGCCCCTCGGTTAGCTCAAGCTGTGTCCCACGCGGTACCCCCGCGTCGTCGATCCACACCAGCGCTCCCGAAGGCATGTTGGAACGCACGACCGACATGCTTGGCGGCCGTTCCTCGATGATGGTTGGTTGCGCGACGGGCTGAGGCGCCGGCGCGCTCGGCACTGTCGGAGCAACGACCTGTGGCGGCGCCCCCATGCTCGAGGCGCCACTGACCGCCGGTGCCGCGACTCCGCCCTTGGGTGCATGCGGGGTCGCATCGGCCGGCACCTCGGGGATGGTCATGCCCCGCATGTTGAACATGTAGAACACCACCATGCCCCCGAGTGTGCCCGCCGCACACATACCCAGGATGAGGTTCCGGCGCCGTTCCTGGCGCATCTGGTCGACCAAGGCAGTGGTGTCGTAGCGACGGCGCGTGCTCACGGAGGCTCCAATACCATGTTGACTTGGATGGTCTCCATTCGCCAATGGAAGCAGACGTGAACGTCGAACCATTGGAAATAGAGGTCCAGCGCGCTGCTGGGGGCCTGCGCATCGCCTGGGATGACGGCAAGGAAAGCCACTATCCCTTGCGCTATTTGCGCGGCTATTGCCCGTGCGCGCACTGCCAGGGTCACGGCGGTCCTGTCCGCTTCGTCGACGTATCGCAGCCGGTCATCACCCGCATCGACGAGGTTGGTAGCTACGCCATCAACATCGTTTGGCAAGACGATGGCGGCGGCAGCCACGCAACGGGCATATACTCTTGGGACTATTTGCGCGATCTCGATCCCGCGCAC
>JBGGMJ010000001.1:0-52046 GCA_041288095.1 Myxococcota bacterium | reverse complement strand
TCGGCGCTCGCATCGGCTTCCAGCGGCGCCCTCGCGAACGGCCAGACGCGCTTCGACTTCGCCGCCTTCGCGCTGGCACAAGGCCTCGACTACCTGCAGGCGACCTACACCGACGGGTTCGGCAACGTCGTGGTCAGCGACCGCGTGCTCTACAGCGTCGACGCCGTCGGTCCGAGCCTCACGCTCGGTGTTCGCACCGCCGCGGGCGCCGTGCAGGGTTGCGGCACCCTCGGCACCAGTTGCCTCGCCGACACCTTACCTTTCGATTCCTCGACCCGCCGCATTCGCCTCGACAAGCTCGCGGCCAATCCGACCTGCGGCGGCTTCGGACCGTGTAGCCCCGACGGCACCGACCTCTTCTTCACACTCGCTCAGTGCGTGAACAGCGACGCCTCGCTCGAGACCTGCCCGGTGGTGGTGCGTCTGCAATCGCGGCTTCCCGGCGAGCTCGACTGGACCGATGTCTTCGCCGGCACGTTCTCGAGCGGCGACGTTGCCGACGCCTCCATCTACGCCGGACCCGAATTCGAGCCGGGCACGGTGCGCGAGCTACGCCTCGTGACCGAAGACACCAATCACAACCCGGGCGTGTCCAACTCGGCGTTCGTGACCCTCAACTTCGCCGGCGTTCTCGTCGTAAGCGTCGAGCGCCTCGATGCCGCGCTCGGAAGCACTGGAGACCTCCTCGACGATGACCGCTATTACGGAATCGCCGAAGACGTTCTCGATCCCACCAGCGGCCGCTTCCAGACCAACTTCGTGGCGACGCTCGACGCCTACGGGGTGAGCCCGACGACGGTGCGACTGAGCGTCGACAACGCTGGTGGTTCGACGGCTTACGAAGCTCCGATCGGTAGTCCCATCGCTGGTGTCGAGCTCGAGGTCGCCACCAATCCGGCGAGCCCGTCGACCAACGCCGTCACCGTGGAGGCCATGTGCGGCCCGGATGTCTGTGGCACGCGCGCCTACGGAGGCATCGTCGCCGACATCCAAGCCCCGACTTACGAATTCGATCGCTGCTCGTTGTGCGCCAACGCCGTCCCCATGGTCAGCATCGCTTGCCCAGCGGCGTGCGGCGACGCGACGGCGGCCTCGAACATCGCGGGCCCAGGCAATCCCGCGATCTGGAACCTGGCTCAGGATGCCGACCACGACGGCACCAACGGCTTCAATGCGCAGCCGGTCGTTTTGAGCCTGTCCGGTATCGAAGACGGCCGCGCGCTCAGCCTCGAAACCGATCTCGGCTCGCTCGGCGGCAACGTTCTCCCCTCCGATGGCTGCGCCGGCGCCCCAGCCTGCGCCAAGGTGTTCACGCTCACCGCGTCGCATCTGCCGGGCACCGCCGTTCGCCGCATCAGCGTCAGCTTCAGTGACCGCGCCGGCAACCCCGCGGTGCCACGGCCCGTGCGCGTCGATAGCGCGCGCGAGAGCATCTATGCGCGCACCGACGTGATCGCGCCCGCCGGCGTTCAGGCGAGTGCCTGCATCGGCGAGTCGACACCGCCGGTGAGTGGCTTCGACGCGGCGACGATCGAGGCGCCTGCCTGTGTCGCGGCATGCTCGGCGACCGGCGCGTGCAGCCGCACCGAGGCTTCCGCCGCGCTCACTTGGAGCGCGCCCGGCGACGATGCTTCGAGTGGCAACGTCGTGAGCTACACCATCGGCATCGCGGCGCTCGGGATCCCCTACGGCGCGACCACCTATGCGAGCTGCGCGGAGCTCACGCCCGCCGGACCGTTCGAGACCACCGCTGTCCTGCCCGGCGCTCCGCAAAGCGGCGGCGCGACCGAGCTCGTCGCGGTCCCCGAGCTCTATCCGCACCGCGACTACTGCTTCCTGGTCGTCGCCACCGACGACGTCGGCAACAGCGGGCCTACGGCCGGCTTCGTGAGCCGACGAAAGATCCCGCTGGTGACCGCGCCCGCGATTCAGCCCTTCGACGGCATCGTCCGCGATGACGCACAAGCCGTCGGAGCGTTCCGCGGCGAGCCGGCGTCGCCGCCCGACTATGGCGCCTTCGCCACCAGTCTGCCGGATCTCGACGGCGACGGTCGCGACGACTTCGCCGTGACCCAGCTTACCTCAGGGAGCGTGCAGGTCTTTCTCTCTTCATCCGCTGCATTCGCGCCCGCGGTGACCATCAACGCACCCGCTATCGCGTACAGCGGCTCCTTCGGCGCGGCGGTCGCTGGTGGCGATTTCGACGGTGACGGTCTCAACGACCTGGTGATCTGCGATCCGACGTTGCTCACCAGCGGTTTCCCGCAGGCCGGCGCCGCGGGCGGCGCGCTGTTTCTCTACTACGGCGTGCTGGGCGACGGCATCGCACGCAACATCAACACGACGACGCCGCAGGTCCCCTCGCTCCACCCCGACGTGAGCCTACTCGGTGCCGCGGGTCAGCGGCTCTGCGCCAACGTCGCGTTCGGTGACGTCATCGGCGACGTGAGCGTCGATCTCGTGCTCACGACCAGCACCACGTCGCCCGACCCGCGTGCCTACATCATCGGCGGCGGTGACCGCGGCAAGCTCCCGCTCGGTCAGTCCTATTTCGACCTCGCGCCCGACGTGCTCATCGCGCCGGAGCCGTCCGCCCTCGGCTGGCCGCGTCGCTTGGCGCTCGGCGACTACGACGGCGACGGCGTCGACGAGCTCGCAATCTCCGACGACTCGCAAGTCTTCACCTACGATGGCGGCGCGTTCACCACGGTGGTGACCTACGAGCCGTCCGCGACCGGCTTCGGTAACCAGCTTGCGACCGTGCGCTCGCCACGCGGCACGACCGGCGATTGGCTCCTGGTCGGCACCACCGACGACCGCGTCGTCGTCTTCGCCACCGGCTTCATGAGCGCGAGCTATCCCCTGGCCTCGTACGTCACGCTCGACGGCACCGGCTGGAACGGCACCCCAGCCGCGCGCTTCGGTCAGTCAATCGCGAGCATTGGCGACTTCGACGGCCGTGGCGGCATCGACATCGTCGTCGGCCCGGGGACGACGAGCAGCGGCGGCCCGTACAACACTTTCTTGTTCTCGTTCGACGCGGACGCCGACGCGTTCGAGAAGCGCGCGATTCTCCAAGGCGGTCCCGGCTTCGCGAGCACGTTGGCGGGCGTTCGCGCCTACACGCCCGGCTCGGCGCTCGATCGCAGCCAGCTCCTCGTGGTGCAGCGCTTCGCGGCGCGCCTCTTCATGTTCCGCTAAACCGGTGTACCCGAGTCAGCGGGACCCGCTCGATTTCGGCTGACTTTCTGACTAAATTGTCCGTGAATGACGGTCGACCTCGACTTCCGCCTCCTCTTCGAGGAATCACCTGACGTCCTCCTGGTGCTGCTACCGGACGCGCCGCGCTACACCATGGTCGCCGCGACTCGCGCCCGCTACGAAGCCACCATGACGACGCCCGAGCAGTGCATCGGCGTGGGCCTATTCGAGCTTTTCCCCGACAATCCCGACGACCCCGCCGCCACCGGGACGAGCAATCTCCGCGCTTCGCTCGATCGGGTCCGCGAGACCGGCAAGCCGGACACGATGGCGGTGCAGCGTTACGACATTCGCCGGCCCGACGGCGGCTACGAAGCGCGTTACTGGAGCCCGAAGAACGTTCCCATCCTCGGTGAAGGAGGGAGCGTTCGCTTCATCCTCCACACGGTGGAGGACGTCACCGCGCTCGCCAAAGCCAACGAGCTCTCGGATGAGCTTCGCGGTCGCGCCAACGCCATGGAGCGCGACATCCTCCAGCGCAGCGCCGAGCTTTCGGCCGCCGTACGTGAGCTGCGCTCGGCCAACGACAAGCTTGGTGAGCTCGACGCCGCGAAGACCGCCTTCTTCAGCAACGTGAGCCACGAGCTGCGAACGCCGCTGACCCTCATGCTGGCTCCGCTGGAAGACAGCCTCGCCGACGCGAAGCTCGACCCCGTGTTGCGCGAGCGCCTGCGCATGGCGCACGACAACGCGCTGCGCCTCTTGCGTCTGGTGAATGCGCTGCTCGATTTCTCGCGCCTGCAGGCGGGGCGGTTGCATGCGACCTTCGCGCCGCTCGACATCGCCCTGGTCACCAGTGAGCTCGCCGGCATGTTTCAATCGGCGGCGGAGAAGGCGCACCTGAAGCTGGTCGTCGACTGTCCGCCACTGCGTGAGAAGGTCTTCGTCGACCGGGATCTCTGGGAGAAGATCGTTCCGAATCTGGTTTCGAACGCCCTCAAGTACACCCATGCGGGAGAGGTGGCGGTGCGCTGCCACGAGGAGCCCGCCCAAGTCGTGGTGACGGTTTCGGACACCGGCATCGGCATCCCCGAGTCCTCGGTGCCGCGTCTCTTCGAGCGTTTCTACCGGGTCGAGGGCGCGGTCGGCCGCACCCACGAGGGCACCGGCATCGGCCTTTCCTTGGTGCGCGAGCTCGTCGAGCTGCACGGCGGCACGGTCAGCGTCGCGAGCAAGCTCGGCAAGGGCACGACCTTCAGGGTGGAGATCCCGAAAGGGTTCGCGCATCTGCCGCAGGAAGACGTCTCGCAGACGGCATTACCGCCGGGCTCGCGGCGTGATCTGGAAACGCACACCGCCGAGGCGCGCCACTGGGCAAACGACATCGCCGATGCGGAGCTGCCGATTTCCGCGAAGGCCGCGACTGGCGAACGCCCGCGCGTCCTCGTGGTCGACGACAACCCCGACCTGCGCAACTACATTCGGGGGCTCCTCGCCGGTGCCTACGACGTGTCCGCTGTCGCGGATGGGCGCGCCGCGCTCGAGTCGATCGCGGAGCAAATGCCGGACATCGTCGTCAGCGACGTGATGATGCCGCACCTCGACGGCATCGGCCTGGTGAAAGCCTTGCGTACCGATCCGGCGACCAGCTCGTTGCCGGTGATCTTGTTGTCGGCGCGGGTCGGTGAGGAGTCCGCCGTCGAAGGACTCGACGCCGGAGCCGACGACTACGTCGCCAAGCCATTCACGGCGCGCGAGCTCCTGGCGCGCGTGCGCACCCACGTCGACCTCGCCGTCAAACGTAAGGAGTGGGTCCAGGAGCTCACGCGCATCAACCGCGAGCTCGACGCTTTCGCATCCTCGGTGTCGCACGATCTGCGTAACCCCGCTGGCCAGGTGAAAGGCTTCGCCGAGCTCTTGGCCGCTGACTCCGAGTCGCGGCTCTCGGAGCGCGGTGCAACCTTCGTCAAGTATATCGCGTCCGCGGCTGCCGACATGTTGGCGATGATCGAACACTTGTTGCGCCTTGCTCGGCTTTCTCGGCAGCCGCTACAGCGGACGAACACGGATCTCACAGCCTTGGTGAACGACATCGTCGCGATTCAGATGCATGGGGCAAAGGAGCGCAAAGTCGACGTCCGCGTGACGGCGTCGCTGGAGTGCGACTGCGACCCAGGCTTGTTGCGCATCGTCCTCGACAACCTCATCGGCAACGCTTTCAAGTACTCCTCGAAGCGCGCGGAAGCGCACATCGAGATCGGCCGCGAGGATGGCTCCGATGGGGCCGTCGTCTTCTACGTGCGTGACGACGGCGCCGGCTTCGACGGAGCCAATGCCGGCAAGCTGTTCATGCCGTTCGTGCGCCTGCACAGCAGCAAGGAGTTCCCCGGCACCGGCATCGGGCTTGCGACCGTGCATCGCATCATCGACCGCCATGGCGGACGCGTCTGGGCGAAGAGCGCGGTAGGCGAGGGCGCGACCTTCTACTTCACCCTCGGTCAGTCACCGAGCCGCGCTGCCCAATAGGCGAGACCGGGCAGATCGGCGAGGCCGAGCTTGAAGAGGCAGTTGCGGCCGAGCAGCAACCCTTCGTCGCGGAAGGCGGGGCCGTCGCCGCACTGGAGGGCCGTGTGGACCTTGCCCGCGGCCCAGTAGAAGCCGAGCTCACCCGACAGGCGCTGCGCCCACTCCTCGCGGTTGCCACGGTTGTAGGTGTCGACGATGAAGTGGCCGGCGAGCTCGATGGCCGAAAGCCCGAGGCTCCCGGTACGGTATTGCGCACCGATGCCGACCGAGCCCATGGCGCGCCAGGCATTCTCCTTCTGCGTGTCGCGCTGCCACCAGAGCGGCGTCAGTGGCGCCACCAGCACCCAGTGGCTGGTCAGCGCCAGCGCCGGCATGTAGCGCAGGGCCCCGCCGCCGTCCTTCAAATGCAAGTCGACGACGGTCGGCAGGAGCCAGAGGTAGTAGCGATGTTTGCTCCAGCGCGGCACCGTCCACTCGAGCTGGAAGCCGGTGCGCCGAGGCATGGCGTCCTGCTCGAAGGCGAATTGCGCGAAGTCGGCCACCGTCTCGCCGGCGCCGGCGGTGGCGTGCTCGACGTCGTACATGCGTGACAGGGCCGCTCGTGCTTGAGACGCGACCCAGCCGTTGGTGTCCTCGAAGATGGTATCGAGCTCGCGGACCTCGATGCAGGTCGTGTCGTCACGTGCGTGGCGGCAACGCGCGCGCTCCTTGCTCAAGTCGTCGTCTTCCTCGAGTCGTTGCAGGAGGCCCAAGGTGCCCTCGCGCTGCAGCGCCACGCTCGCGAGGTCGGTGCCGCGAGCCTCTGGGACGGGGCCTAGGAGCATCGCCTTCGCCACCGATTTGATGACGACCGACGGCTCACCTGACGAGAATTGCCAGCGCTCCGCGGCGTCGGGGACGTGCGTCGTTGCCGCGTCGGTGCGCACCAGCTCGCCGAAGATGTAGGCCGCGTCGGGTGAACCACCGACCGCGAGCTCTCCGTACAGCGACGCCAGGGTTTCGAAGTAGCAGGTGTCCGCTTCAGCGGGCGGAGGCAGCGACTTGAGGTCGGGACGCTCCCACAAGCGCGAGCGTAGGGCGTAACAACGATCGATCGCGAAGAAGCGCGCCGCGTCGAAGACGCCGACGTAGTAGTCGTAGCGACGGTAGGCCCGCGCGATGAAGGCCGCGAAAGCACCCAGGCGCTCGCCGTAGACCCGCACCGACCGGCGCATCGGCAGCACCCGGTCGTTGTTGGCGAGGTTCAACATCTCGGCGCGTCGCGCGGTGGTCACGGCGCCACCCAGGATGCCGAAGGTCTCGGCGAGACCGGGTGCCGGCGCGGCTTTGGATGCGCCCGGCGCCGCCGGCAAGTCGGGATCGAGATCGAGCGACAGGCGATGGCCCTTGCCGAGGGTCTGTGCGAGACGCACCGGTGCGTTATCGAAGACGCCGCCATCGAGGAAACGTAGCGACGTGCATGTCGTCGGTACGCCGTCCTTGCCGCGCAGGCGTGGTGGATAGAGATAGACGCACAGCGCCTTCGGACCAAAGGCGACAGGAAAAGCCGACGACGCCGTGGCGATGTCACTGACCGCGGCGTTGAGCGAATCGTTGGCATGGGGCTCGAGGTAGACGTGGTGGCCCAGCGACTTCGGTGCCTCGAGCTCGCGTGACTTGAAGTCGAGGTGGCCGTTGCTGACGACGGCGGTGAACGCGGTGTAGGCGCGCTGCGTTTCGATGGCGAGGCTGCCGACGGCCTTCGGTTGCGGTTGAGTGAGCGTCATCGAGACGCCCAGCGGGATCTCGGGCGCGTCGCGGAAGCCGCCGTTGCCCAGGCGCTCGTGCAGATGACCGTAGATGCGCTCGAACGCCCTGCGACTCAGCACACCGTCATCGGGTCCATAGGTTTGGCATTTGTCGCCGTCCTCGGTGGCCGTCGTGACGCCGTTGCCGAGCGGATCATACGCGCCGAGGATCTTCTGATAGCCCTTGCAGTCGTCGACCGGTGGCAAGAGCTGTTGCAGGCCGACGTTGATCCAGGCCTTCCACAAGAGGTTCGTTGGTCCTTCGAGCTCGGTCGGTGTGCTCTCGAGCCAGTCGATGGCGCCGAGGAACACGTTGATGTTGCCGGCGGAGGCGCCCGACAGCGCCTTGAGCTCCACCTTGAGCCGCCTGCCGGACTCGGCGCCGCTGCGACGCATGAGCCGAAGCAGAGCCCAGTTGTAACCCGCCTCGTACGCGCCCAAGCTGATGCCGCCGCGGATCGTGAGTGTCAGCGGTAGCGGACCAGGCGTTGCTTCGGAGGTGCCCTCGTCGAGCTCGTCGGTCTGTTTGTCGAGGCCGGCGGGCGCGAAGTAGCCGCTGTCTTTTTGTTGAACGTTGAGAGGCGCGCTCAAGACGGTCAACGCGATGAGGGGGAACATGGGCCCCTCTTTTATGACGGATTAGTCTTCGTCGCGAAGCTTTTCCAGGGCCGCGAAGTCTTCCAAGGTCGTCGTGTCGCCTTTGATCTCACCGCTCGAGGCCAGCTCGCGCAGCAAGCGCCGCATGATCTTGCCGCTGCGCGTTTTCGGGAGCGCGTCGGAGAAGCGAATGTCATCGGGTCGCGCGATGGCGCCGATCTCCTTGGTGACGTGCTTCTTGAGATCGTCCTTGAGCGAGTCGCCGACGGCGGCGCCCTTCTTCAAGCTGACGAAGGCGACGATGCCGGTGCCCTTCAGCTCATCGGGCCGGCCAACCACCGCCGCCTCCGCCACCGCGGGATGCGAGACCAGAGCGCTTTCGATCTCCATGGTGCCGAGTCGATGGCCGGCGACGTTCAAGACGTCATCGACGCGACCCATCACCCAGAAGTAGCCGTCAGCATCGCGACGCGCGCCGTCACCCGTGAAGTAAACGTTGCCGGGGATGTCGCTGAAGTAGGTCTGCTGCATCCGATCGTGATCACCCCAGATGGTGCGCAACATCGACGGCCATGGATGACGCACGATGAGCAGGCCGCCCTTGCCGAACGGCACCGGGTGGCCTTGCTTGTCGACGACCTCGAGCGCGATGCCGGGAAGCGGCAAGGTGCAGGAGCCGGGCTTGGTGGTCGTGGCGCCGGGGAGCGGCGCGCACATGATGCCGCCGGTCTCGGTCTGCCACCAGGTGTCGACGATGGGACAGCGCTCGCCGCCGATGACGCGGTGGTACCACATCCACGCTTCGGGGTTGATTGGCTCGCCGACCGTCCCGAGCACGCGCAGCGACGAGAGATCGTGCTTGGCGGGCCATTGATCGCCCCATTTCACGAACGCGCGAATGGCTGTCGGCGCGGTGTAGAAGATGCTGACGCCATAGCGGGCAATGATGTCCCAGAAGCGGTCGGGCTCGGGATGGTTCGGCGCGCCCTCGTACATGACCACGGTCGCGCCCAGCGCCAAGGGGCCGTAGACCACGTAGCTGTGACCGGTCACCCAGCCGATGTCGGCGGTGCACCAGTAGACGTCGTTCTCCTTCATGTCGAAGACGAGCTTGGTCGTGAGCACGGCGTTCAAGAGATAACCGGCGGTGCCGTGGACGATGCCCTTCGGCTTACCGGTCGTACCCGAGGTGTAGAGGATGAACAGCGGGTGCTCGGAGTCGATGCCCGGCGCTTGATGCGCGGCGCGGGCGGTCGCCATCGCCTCGTGGTACCAGCGGTCGCGACCTTCCTGCATCGGGACGTCCTGTCCGGTCCGGCGGACGACGAGCACGTTTTCGATGCTCGGCGTCTGCGCCACCGCGGCGTCGACGTTCGCCTTCAACGGGACGACGGCGCCGCGGCGGTAGCCACCATCGGCGGTGATGACGAGCTTGGCGCCGGCGTCGTTGATGCGATCCCGTAGGGCGTCGGCCGAGAAGCCGCCGAAGACCACGGAGTGCGTGGCGCCGATGCGGGCACAGGCGAGCATCGCGACCGCGGCCTCGGGGATCATCGGCATGTAGATGGCGACGCGATCACCCTTGGCGACCTTCAGGCCCTCGAGGACGTTCGCGAGCTTGCACACCTCGGCGTGGAGCTCGGCGTAGGTGAGGGTGCGGCGGTCACCGGGCTCGCCTTCGAAGATGATCGCAGGCTTGTCGCGGCGCACGCTCTCGAGGTGCCGGTCGAGACAGTTGACGCTGACGTTCAGCTCACCGCCGACGAACCACTTGGCGGACGGCGGTTGCCAGTCGAGGACCTGCTTCCACGGGCGCGACCACTGCAAGAGCTCGCGGGCATGCTCTGCCCAATAGGCCTCGGGTTTTTTCGCCGCGCGGTCCACCATGGCCTGGTAATCGGCCATGCTCTTGACGTGCGCCTTCGCGGAGAAGGCGGGATTGGGCACGAAGGTCCGCTGTTCGTCGAGAGCGGACTCGAGGTGATGGTTGTGGTCGGCGTCGGTCATGGGCGGGCACTATGCAGCGCTCCGCCCGTGCTCGCTAGTCCAAGCAGAAGCTGCCGGAATAGACCGGTGTCGATCCACTATAGAAGTTGATCGGCGTACAGGCCGTGCCCGACCAGCAGTCGTCCGACGTACCGCATGGCGTCGTGCACATGCCGTCGATGCACCACTCGCTGTCGCAGTCGGCGTCGCTGTAGCAGCCGCTGCCGAGGCCGGAGTAGCCGCTGTAGATGCGGCCCGAGCAGACCGGGGTCCAGCCTTGGTAGCCGCCGCTGATGTACATCGGCCAGAAGTTACAGGCCGAGTCGCCGGCGCAATCGTTCACGGTACGGCAGTGATCGACGCAGGCGCCGTAGCAGCCTTGACCGTCGGTGCAATCGTAGTCGGAGCCGCAGGGGTTACCGTCGTAGCACTGGCCCAAGGACACGCCGCTGTAGCACTGCGAGTTGTCGCTGCAGGCCTCGCCGGCCACCAAGTAGCTCTCGGTGTCGCTCGGCCAGCACTGGTGCACGTAGCCTACGTACTGGTCGGGATAGGCGTAGCAGACTTCACCCGAGCCACAGTCACCGTTGCTGTTGCAGAGGCTCGCGCAGTCGTTGAACGCGGTGCAGACGCTGGTCTGGCAGCTATTCTGGTAAGGGTTGTTGCCGTCGCAGGTGCCGCCCGGTGGCGTCGTGTACGGGTAGCCCATCATCCCCGCGCCGATCTGATCCTTGTGGTAGCAGATCTTCAGACCGTCGAGGACCGTATCGTCCCAGTCGACGCAGGAGTAATTGGTCGGGCAATCGTCGAGGCCACCTTGGCCCGAGCCGATGCAGGGGCGGGTGCAGATCGACGAGCCGGCTTCCATGCCGGCGCAGGTGAGACCGAAAGCGCACTGCGAGTTGTTGGTGCAGGCGCTGCCGAACTGGCCGCTGCCGCCGCCGCCACCCGTGGTCGTGCAGTAGCCGGCGATGCAGCTCTGGCCCCACGGGCACTGGGTGTTGCTGGTGCAGCCGGTGCTCGGCGTGCAGCTACCCGCGGTGTCGGTGATGCAGCGGTTGTTCCAGGCGCAGACCTCGCACGAGTCGCACTCGCTGGTGGCGAGGCAGGTGGTGCACTGTCCTTGATAGCAGACGAGGTCGGCCGCGCATTGCGCGTTCGTGGTGCAGCCGGTGCCGCCGCCCGGATTGGTCTGGCACCAGCCGGTGGTGTCGGGAGCCGTGATGACGCAGTACTCGCCGGTTCGGCACTCGTCGTCCGCGATGCAGGGGCCGCAGCGACCGGGGGTGTAGCAGGCCTCGCCGGAATCGCACTGATCGGCCGTGGTGCACTCGACGGCGCCGCACTTACCGGTGCTCGCGTCGCAGATGCCGAGCGTCGAGCCGTTCACGCAGTCGTTGTCGTTGTCACAGTTCTCGTACTTGCCGCCGACGCAGGCGATGCCGCCGCAGTCGGAAGGCTTGGTACAGGTCGGGTTGGTGCCGCTGCACTGACCGCTGGTGCAGGTCTTGCCGGTGCCGCACTCGGTGTTGGTCGCGCAGGGTTGGCAGGTCTTGGGCGAGCCCTTGCAAACGCCGCTGCCGCAATCCGCGTTGGTGGTGCAGCTCGGGCTGGTGCAGGTGTTGTTGCGGCAAACCTTGGCGGCGTTCGAGCGCGTACGGCGGCCGGCGCAGTCGGCGTCGACTTCACACTGCACGCACTTGCTCTGGGACTCGAGGCACTTGGCGCCGGGGCAATCGGAGTCGGCGTCGCAGGTCGGGCTGCTGCAAATCTGGCCGGGGCCGCAGATCTTACCGCCGGTGCAGTCCGCGTTGGTCACGCAGCCGACGCACTCGCCGTTGTCGTTGCACTTCTTGCCGGTGGGGCAGTCGGCGTTGGTCGCGCAGGTTTCGGGATCATCACCGCCGCCGTCGACGCAGTGGCCGGCCTGGCAATATTCGTCTTCGGGGCAGTCCATCGCGGTGGTGCAGCTGCCGCCGGTGTTTTGGATGCAATCGCCCTCGTCGCAGTGCTCGCCGGTCGAGCAGTCGCTCGAGGTCACGCAGCTACCGGTCGTGACCGATGGCGGCGTCTGACAGGTGTTGCTCACGCAAACCTTGCCGCCGGTGCATTGAGCATCGGTTTGGCAAGTCTGCGGTTTGGTACGCGTTTCGCCACCGCAAGCGGAAACGAAAAGACCGAGCAGCACGCCAAATACCAGGCGCGAAAGGCATGTCGTCTTAGTCATGCGGGAACCCCCGGGGTGCGAACCACCGGCGGGTTATCGGCGCGAAAAAGGGCTTGGACACTAGATCGACCAGTGACCTAGCGACCGGATTGCCGGTCTGGCACCTGGAGTTAGGCCTTGCGAGCCAGCAAGACGCGCGGTGGTACGTCGCGGGTGGAGGCTAGCTCCGAGACCTCGCTGATCGTGTAATGACCCGCGCGCCAGTTGCCAGAGCCGTCGCGCGTGAACGTCAGATCGCGACCGCCAACCGAGTCGACAGCATGGAGGCGCTGACCGTCGGCGGAGACGCTGTGCACGTTGATGAAGTGATCGGTGCCCCAGCCGTTCTGGGAGCCTTCCTTGTAGTCGACGCCGACGATGAGCTGCCGGGGCGGCCGGCCATTCTGCATGTTCGCGATCGCCTCCGGCATGGCCGAGCTATCGGGTGTGACGCGACGGCGTGAGAGGACCGTGACATCCATGGCCTCGGCCGCGCCACCGAAGTTCATGTCGGAGCCGCTGAACTGGCGGGCGTTGCGGACGGTGGTGTTGGCCTGTGGGAGGGTGACCGCCCTGTTGTTCAAGCGGTTCGACGCCGTGGTGGTCGCGGCGAGCAAGCAGCCGGCGCGCCCGAGATCGCTGCCACCGTCGCCGAGCGTCTGGCCGCGATAAGCGAGCTGATTGATGCGGTAGGGATCGCTCGTTTCGGCCGTGCTGGCTGGTGGCAACGGCTCGGTTTCACGGATGCCGTTTTGGCGTCGATATGCGGTCTCGCCGTTCGCGAAGCGGCCGGGTTTCATGGCCTCGTTGATGTTGAGCTCCATGCTCTGCTGGAACTCGGCCATGCTGATGCGGCCCGACAGGACACCGTTGACCAGCTTGGTGCTGCGATCCTGCACCGACCTCAGCGCCGCCGGAGACATGTTAGCGGCAGCCGCCGAGAACTGATCGGCCTGGTTCAAACTGATCGGATCGATACGGGTCATACACGTCGCCCCTTGTCTGATCGGAATATCGGCAACTTACGGCGAATGTTGCGTTTCGCTGGCGCGAGCCGTTACATGCGCGCATGCACGTCGTCCCCTTCAACGGCGAGCCGCTTTCGGCCGCTACAGACCTGTTGGCAATCGCTGTTTTCTCCGATGACCCCGGCAAGGGCTCCCTCATGAAGGCCCTCGATCGCGCCCTCGGGGGTGCCATCGTGACAGCCATCGAGGACGAGGAGTTCAAGGGCAAATCCGAGCAGCGGCTGCAAATGGTCACCATGGGGAAGCTCCGGGCCAAGCGGGTCGCGCTCCTCGGCCTCGGCGCCAAGAAGAGCCTTGGACCTTCGGGGCTCATGGCCCTGGGCGGACAGACGACCCGCCTCGGTAACGCGGTCAGCGCCAAACACGTGACTCTGGTGCTGCCGAAGGAGCTGCCGACCGGCATCGACGCGCACGGCTTGATCGCGCGCGGCGCGGCCCTCGGTGCCTACCGCTTCACGCGTTACCTCTCCGACAAGGGTCGCAAGCAAACGGTGCAGACCATCGCCATCGCTTCGGCGGACAGCAAACACGGCGTCGACAAGCGCGCCGTCGCCCGCGGGTTGGTGGTCAGCGAAGCCGTTGCACTGGCGCGCGACCTCGTGAACGAGCCGCCGCAAGAGCTCTATCCCGCGACCTTCGCGAAGCTCGCCGCCGCCGAAGCCAAGAAGCACGGCATCGACGCCAAGATCTACGACGAAGCCCAGCTCGCTAAAATGGACATGAACCTGCTGCTCGCGGTCGGTAACGGCAGCGACAGGAAACCGCGGCTGGTGCACCTGTCGTACACGCCGAAGAAGGCCAAGAAAGGCCCGACGGTGCTGGTCGGCAAAGGCGTCACCTTCGACTCCGGCGGTCTGTGCATCAAGCCGCCGAGCTCGATGGACGAGATGAAAGACGACATGGGCGGCGCCGCCACGGTGCTGGCGACAATGATCGCCGCCGCTGCGCTCGAGCTGCCCATCGAGCTGCACGGGGTGCTCGCCATGGCCGAGAACATGCCGAGCGGCACCGCGTTTCGTAACGGCGACGTCATCAAATCCGCGATGGGTCGCACCGTCGAGATCAACAACACCGACGCCGAAGGAAGGCTCGTTTTAGCGGACGCGATCCACTACGCGAAGAGCCTGAAGCCCAAGCGCATCATCGACCTCGCGACCCTTACCGGCGCTTGCGTGGTGGCGCTCGGGCCTTACACCACGGGCGTCTTCTCGAACGACGACGACATGGCCGACCGGCTGCTGGATGCCTCGCGCCGTGCCGGCGAGGACGCCTGGCGCATGCCGCTCAATCCGTTGCTCAAGGAGCAGCTCAAGAGCGACATCGCCGACACCAAGAACACCGGTGACCGCTTTGGCGGAGCCATCACCGCGGCGCTATTCCTCTCGGAGTTCGTCGGCGACGTGCCATGGTGCCATCTCGACATCGCTGGCCCGATCTGGAGCAAGAAGGATAGTGGGGCCATGAGCAAGGGGGGTACCGGCGTGATGGTGGCGACCCTGATCGAAATGTTGAGCTAGGGCCGAGATGACCTGGGAAGACCTCATGGACGAGGCCGAAGAGGCCTGGCACGACGGACGTCACCACGACGCCCTCCAGGCCTGCGACCGCGCCGCCATGCAGGGGGAAGACGCGCGTTACTTCGCCGCGATGATGCGCGGCGACATTCTCCTCGAGCTGGGGGACGCGGCGGGCGCATTGTCGAGCTTCGAGTCCGTCGCCGATCCCGATGTCGCCGATCCCGACGTCGATCTGTCGCGCGGTGTTGCCATGTTCGAGCTCGGGCGGCTCGCCGAGGCCGAGAACGCGCTACGCAGCGCCCTGCGTGGAGACGCGAATCTCGCCGAGGCGCACTACACCTTGGGGCTGATCGCCGAGCTGCAAGGGAGCGGGGCCGAGGCCGAGCATTTCCGGCAAGCCCGCCGCCTCGACGCCGACCTCTACACACCACGGCCGCAGCTCGCGCGTGAGGCCTTCGAGACCATCGTCGAGGAGGCGCTCACCAGCCTGCCGGCAACGGTGGCGCAGGCGGTGCGCAATATCCCGGTGCTGGTCGCGGAGCTGCCGCACCCGGAAGATCTGCGGCTCTCGGATCCGCCACTGTCGCCGCGCGCCCTCGGCTTGTTCGTCGGCACCCCGCCCGGCAAAGCGGGCGCGTTCGATGCCCCACCCATCGAGCAGGCCACCATCCTCTTGTTCAAGCGCAATCTCGAGCGCGCTTGTTTGGATCGCGACGAGCTGGTGCGCGAGGTGACACTGACCGTGGTCCACGAAGTCGGGCACGCGTTGGGGCTCTCCGAGGCCGAGCTCGAGGAGCGCGGCCTCCAGTGAAGCGGTGGCTGTTGCTCGTGCTCGCCGCCACCGCCTGCACCGAGACCGAGCCGACGAACTACGACGTCCTACCGCCACCGCCGCCCGATGGTTGGGCACAGCTGCGCCTCTTGCACGTCATGGCGGACACGCCGGCGCTCGACGTCTATCTCCGCGAGACGCGAGACCCGGTCCTCTCGAGCTTGGGGCATGGTTTCGCGCAAGGCTTCATCGAAGTGGCGGCGCGCTCGTACACCGTGGACTTGCGTCTCGCCGCGGCGTCCCCAAACTCCGAGGTGATGAGCTCCTTCGAGATCACCCTCGCGAGCCGCGAGCGCGTCACTGTCGTCCTCGCCGGCACCGCCGAGGCGCTCATGCCCGTGCGCTTCGCCGACGACCTCGCGCGCGTCGCGCTGGGGGCGCTGCGCCTGGTCAATGCGACCAGCAGCGGACCAGTCTCGTTCGACCTCGGCGCCGACGGTAGCGACGAGCTCGCCCAGCTGGAGGTCGGAGGGGTAGGGCGCGCGACCAGCCCCGATTTGTCGGCGGTCGCGTTGTCCGTCGCAGCGGACAGCGGCGCGCAGGTCTACCAGGTTCCGGCGCGCCCCAGCGAGGGCGATGTGGTGATCGTCGCCGCCGACGCCGCCACTCTCATGCTCACCTATTCGTTCAGCGTCACGGAGCTAGCCCCGCCGTGATCGAGCGGTTCGTCACGACCGAGGACGGTGTGCGGCTCTACGCCTCGGAGATCGGCCGCAGCAAGGCGCAGGCCGTTGTCTTGTGCGACGGCCTCGCTTGTGACGGTTTCATTTGGCGCTACCTGGGAGCGCGGCTCGCCGAGCACTACCGCGTCATCCACTGGCACTATCGCGGACACGGCAACAGCTTGGTGCAAGGAGAGCACCCTAACATCGGCGTGAAGATCTTCGCGCGCGACCTGCATCGCGTCTTCGACGCCTTCGAGCTGCGCGAGGCTCATCTCTTCGGCCACTCGATGGGCGTCCAAGTTGCCCTCGAGATGGCGCTCGCGGCGCCGCAGCGTCTGCTGTCGCTGGTGCCGATCTGCGGCAGCTACGGCCGTCCGCTCGACAACTTGCATGGCAACGACCTCGCGAACCGCGCCTTCCCCTATCTCATGCGCGTGGTCCGCCGCTTTCCGGAGGCCGCTCAGCGCTTCTGGAGCCGCGCCGCCGCCATGGAGCTGGTCTACGCGTACGCGGCTTCGCGCGAGGTCGCGAGTCACCTCATCCGTCGCGAAGACTTCCAGCCTTACTTCGACCACGTGGCCAAGATGGACATCCGCATCTTCATGCGGCTGCTCGACGATGCCCGCGAGCACACCCTCGAGACGCGCCTGCCCGAGATTCACACGCCGACGCTGGTCGTCGCCGGCGAGCGCGATACGGTGACGCCGGTGCATCTCTCCGAGCGCATGGCGCACCTGCTCGCCAACGCCAACTTGTTCGTCGTGCCCGAGGGCAGCCACGTCGCGCCCATCGAGCAGCGTGGCCTCATCGAACAGCGGGTGCTGCGGTTTCTACAGCAGGGATGACGTTCGGGATCCACAAGTGGAACCGCGCGCCACCGAGCGGGCCGCTGCCCTGAGCGTGCACTTCGCCCCCGTGGGCGCGGACGATGTTGCGGACGGTGGCGAGTCCGAGACCCGTGCCGGCGTTGGTGCCGTGGGCCGCGAAAACTCCGAACAAGCTCTGGAGCTGCGCGGCGGGAATGCCGTCGCCGCTATCGTCGACGACGACGTGGAGCTCGTCGGGCGCGACCTGGACGTTGAGCGCGACCCTGGCCGGCTGACGCTTGCTCGAGACGCTCGCGGCTCGCGCATTGAGCAGGAGATTCTCGAGCGCACGGTGCAAGCGATCGGCGTCGCAATGGACCTCGACCTGGGTCTCACCCTCGATGACCACCGATAGCTCGACCGCGCCGTGCGCGAAGGTGCTCGTCAGCTCGTCTTGCAAACGCTGGAAGAAGTCGGCGACGCTTATCGGGCGGCGCTTCAAGACCACATCGTCGCCACGGGCAAAATCGAGAATGTCCTGCAAATTGCGGTTGAGACGAACCGCCAAGCCCTCGATGATGGTGAGGTCCTTTTCGACCGCCGCGTTTCCTCGCTTCGTGCGGGCAAAGTCGGCGCGGGCAAGCAGCGCAGTGAGGCCGTTACGCACGTCATGAACCACCGAGCTCGCCAAGGTGCCGATGGCGGCGAGTCGGGTCTCACGCTCGACCAGCGAGCGCTCCATGCGGCGCGCCCGCACCTGCGCGTCGATGCGCGCGATCAGCTCGCGCATCTCGAAGGGCTTCGAGATGCAATCGTCGGCGCCGATCTCGAGGGCCGCGACCACGGCGTCGGTGCCGGTGCGGCCGCTCATGATGATGATCGACGTGGTACGGAATGCCGGTTCGGCGCGCAGCGTGCGACAGAGCGCGTGACCATCGAGATTCGGCATGATGACGTCGGCCACCACGACGTCGGGCGGCGCATGCCGCGCCTTCGCGAGAGCCTCATCGCCATCGGACGCGGTGGTCACACGGTAGCGTTTGGCCAGCTCGGTCGTAAGGGCTTGCAGCAGTCGTTGGTCGTCGTCGACGACGAGGACGGAGAGCTCGGGCACGGAGCCAAGCATCGCAGGCTTCGAGGCGGGCGTCGACAAAAATGAGTCGCCGTTCATTGTTGGTCACGATGATCTTGGGCCTGTTTGGCGCCTTGGTCTTCCTGACGCCAATGTCCGCTAAAGCGTATGACCCGGCGCTCGAGTGGCACACGGTCGTCAGCCCCAACTTTCGCCTGCACTATCCCAAGGGCCTGTACGTTCAAGCGGTCGAAGCCACGCGTCGCGCCGAGACCGCGTTCGCTCTGATGACCGCGCGCCTCGAGTGGCGACCGAAGACGCCGATCGACATCGTCCTCGATGACGAGGGCGATTCGGCCAATGGTTTCTCACGGGCTTACCCTTACAACCTAATCGGGCTGAACGCGGTTGCGCCCGACGACACCTCCGTGCTCTCCGACTTCGACGACTGGCTCAACCTCCTGGTGACGCACGAGATGGTGCACAACGTGCACATCGATCAGATCCACGGCTTGCCGTGGCTGGTGAATGCGATCTTCGGGCGCATCTTGGTGCCGAACTCGGCGCAACCGAGCTGGTTCACCGAAGGCCTCGCCACCTACTTCGAGACCGACCTCACGTCGCGCGGCCGCTTACGCAGCAGCTACTTCGACATGCTCCTGCGTATGCAGGTGTTGCGCGGGCGCGAGCTCAGCCTGGACGAGATCACCGGCGCACCCCTGCGCTGGCCGCAAGGCACCTCGGCGTATCTTTATGGCGCTCACTTCATCGACTGGATCCGCCTCCACTACGACGAGAGCGCGCTCCGCGACATCGGTCATCAATACGGCAGCCAGCTCATTCCCTACGGCCTCAACTACACCGCCAAGGACCACACCGGCCGCGAGTACAACGAGCTCTACGACGATTTCATGGACGACACGCGCAGCCGCTATCACGCGCAAGAAGCGGCGATCCGCGAGGCCGGTAACGTCGAGGGCGAGCGGCTCACCTTCCGTGGTCAGGACATCGGCGGCGCCCGCGTCATGAACGACGGCGGCATCGTCTTCTTCGAGTCGCCGATCGGTGACCAGACGCGCCTGCGCGTGCGCGACCCCTCCGGGCGCGAGCGCGTCATCTGCCGGCTCAACGGCGGCGCGGATCTCGCCGTGCTCCCCGACCAGCGTCACGTCCTCGCGGTACAGAACGAGATCAGCGACGTCTACTATGTGTTCGGCGACCTCTTTCGCATCGATCTCGAGACCGGTGACAAGGAGCGGCTCACCGAGAGCGCCCGCGCTTTCGGGCTCGATGTCGACCGCGATGGTACGCACGCCGTGTTCGGCAGCAACGACGGCGGCCATAGCGTCTTGAAGCGCATCGATCTCGCGGACACGCGGCGCATCGAAGTCATCGCCGACCTCGGCGAGGCGACCAACGTTTACAATCCGCACTTCTCGCCCGACGGGCGCACGGTGGTGTTCAGCGGCTTTGCCGGCGGTCAGCGCGACCTCTACGCCGTGGACGTCACGTCCCACGTGGTGCGGCGGCTCACCTTCGATCGCGCGGTCGACAGCGGCGCCATCTACTCGCCAGACGGCAAATGGATCTATTTCCACTCCGATCGCACCGGGGTGTTCGATCTGTATGCCATGTCGGTGGCGGGCGGCGACGTGCGGCGGGTCACCAGGGTGGTGGGCGGCGCCTTCGATCCGCAGCCGTCACCCGACGGGGCCTTCCTCGTCTACCGCAGCTACGACTCGGAGGGCTTCGACCTCGCGCGCTTGCCGGTGACTCCCGACGCATGGCAGACCGCTGAAGCGGATAGTGTGGCTCGCCCTGATCCGATCGACCGCGCTCGGCTCGAGACCTATCCGTCGAAGCCGTATGACCCGACCGCGAGTGTTTACCCGCGCGCCTGGCTGCCCATCCTCGGCCAGGATCCACGCGGCGACACCATCGGCTTCGAGGTCACGGGCCAGGATGCGCTCGGCCGCCATGCCTTCGACTTGCAATACACCTGGGGCACCGACTCGCACTTCAACAGCTTCGTCGCGGTCTATCAGAACCAGACCTTCCGCTACGGCTTTACCTTGGCGTTGCAGCGTTCCCTGGGCTTCGCGGCCGTGCCGGTGCGCACGGCGAGCGGAGTCACCCAGTACATCGAAGAGGAGCAGTATTACGGCTCGCTCGCCACGAGCATTCCCCTCTACCGTCGCTTCTTCAACTCACTTTCCTTGGGCTTGTCGTACAATGTCCGCTATCGCGACCCATTCGAAGCACCCGACGACGTGACCCCGGTGGCGCCACCCGAATACGGGTTCTTCAACTCGTTCGCGGCGACGCTCACGTATTCGAACACGCGTTCCTATCTCGGCTCGATCAGTCCCCAAGACGGCATCGTCATCTCGCTCGGCGGGCGCGTCGAAGAGCCCTGGCTCGGCTCGGAATACAGCTCACGGCTCGGCAGCATCGACTTCAGCGGCTATCTCACCAACCCCTGGTTCAAGCGCCAGGTGCTCTACGTGAATCTCTACGGTGCCTACGGTGTCTCGTCGTACGACCGTCGCCGCCTCTTCAGCATCGCCGGCCTGCCGTCACGCAATCTCATCCTCGACGCGCTCTCCGGTCGCCTCACCGCCTCGCAAGCTCTGCGCGGCTTCCCGTTGACCCCGTATTCGGGCAACTGCTTGGTCGAAGGGCACCTCGAGTATCGCCTGCCGCTCGTCGACGTCTATCGCGGCCTCGACACGCTGCCGCTCTTCTTCCGTACCTTCCACATCGCGCCGTTCCTCGACGCCGCGGCCATCGCCGACCACCCATCGGGGCTTGCCGACGGTCAGCACTACAGCGTCGGCGCCGAAGCACGTCTGGGCATGACCATCGCATACAGCATCTTCACGACGCTGCGTTTGGGTTATGGTCATGGCCTCGGACCCGATTCGGCCATCGACGGCTTCTTCGTGCTCCTGTCCAGCAACTACTGATGACCAAGACCATCGCCATCGACCGTTATCGCATCGACCGCTTGCTCGGGCAGGGCGCCATGGGACGCGTTTACCTCGCGACCGATCCCAAGCTGAACCGTGAAGTGGCCTTGAAAATATTGGCCGCTAAAGTGGACGAGCGCACCCGCGAGCGCTTCGAGCTCGAAGCGCGGGCCATCGCGGTGCTCAAGCACCCCAACATCGTCGAGCTCTACGACTACAGCGGCCACCAGGGGAACGACCTCTACCTCGTGCTCGAGTACGTCCCCGGCAAGAACCTGTACGACACGCTCTTGCAGCGTGGGCCGATGCGCGAGCGCACCGCCTTGTGCGTGGGTCACGAGCTGTCACTCGCCTTGCAGCACGCTCACCGCTTCAAGGTCGTGCATCGCGACATCAAGCCCGAGAACATCATGTTGCACCGCGGTCGCGTCGTGCTCGCCGACTTCGGCGTCATCAAGGTGCTCGAGGCGAGCGACCTCTTGGGGGTCGACGAGATCGCGTCGCACACGCAGGCGATCGGCACGCCCGGCTTCATGGCCCCTGAACAGCTCGAGGGCCGCAACATCGATCACCGCTGCGATATCTTCGCGGTCGGCGCGGTGCTCTACAACCTCACGACAGGGCACTTGCCGTACGAGAGCGCGGTTTCGGAGGACGGGCGTTTTGGCCGCGGTGACTTCGTCGACCCGCGCACGTACGTCCCGACGCTCAGCGAAGAATTCGTCGAGCTCGTCAGGCGCTGCGTCGCCATCAAGCCCAAGGAGCGCGTAGGCGACCCCGAGGAGCTGCGAGACGCAATCCTGCGGGGTCTTGCGCAGCACCGGGTCGTCGAGGTGCGGCAGGTGCTCGAGGACTACGAAGTCGCGGTCGATACGGCGGAGGTTTCCGACGCTGCTTTGGTGACTCCGCCGAAACGCGAAACCAGAGGCGCGAGCAGGGTCTTGGTCGCCCTCATTGCCTTCATACTGGGCGTCGGGGTGGGGCTCGGGGCCTTCTTCTGGTTCGCCGGGCACTTCATGCGCCTGTTTCCGCCGATCTAGGCCTTCGAGTCAGCCCCGAACCGCGCAACCCCGTGGCACGACCTGCCGATTCAGTGGGTCAATCCCATGTCAGCTCTGTCTACACTGCACGCGGTCGACCGCGTGACGGCACATCTCTGCGCGCAGCTGCGCGCGCGGGCCACGGTTTACCCGCGACTCGGCGAGCTCGTGCTCCTCAAGGACGTGCCGGTGCAGTACCGCGCGGCCTTGGCGCGTCAGGGCGTTCGCGACATCATCGCCGTCGGCAAGGAGCCGGCGCTGCGGCTCGAGCAGGTCGAGACCTGGCTCGGTCACGTGCGGCGAGCCTTCCACAGCGCCGACGCGGTCGAGCAGCTCGCCGGCGTGACTTGGCTGCGGCGCTTTGCCTTCGCCGGCATCCACGACGGCCAGCTGAGCAAGCGCGAGGTGAAATTCGCCCAGGAAGAGGCGGAGAAGCACGGTCTCGGGCCGCTGATGACGCTGGTCGCGCAGCAGCTCGGCTTGCCGCTCGTACCGGCGCGCGAAGGCATCATTCGTTTGCCACCGCCGCCCGCGAAGGTCTTGCCTCCGGCGCTCATCGAAAAGCTCCTCGCCGATCAACGCATCGACACCCACGAGGTCTGGCAGCTTGCCCATCGCGCCCGCCTGAATGACCCAGTGACCGACGGTCGTGAGGCGCTGCAGTCGTTCCGCCGCCAGCATGCGGCGGCGTTCAGCACCGACGCCCGCGCGGCGCTCGACGAGTATCTCGCGTTGGGTCCGATCAACGGCACCGTCGCCACCGTCAACGCCGGCCTCACGTCGCTGTGGCAGCAGACGCGCGCCGATTGGCGGACCGAGGCCTTGCAGGCGCCGCCACCGGGACCCTCGACGCCGCCATCGGGCTACACGTTCACGAAGGAGCAAGGGTACCGCGTCGCGCACCAGATGCGCGACTTCTTCAAGCGCTATCCCTCGACCGGCGGTCGCCAGCTCTCCGCATTCTGCTCGGGTTGGGCCATCAACGAGACGTTCCACATCCTGCCGATCATCGGCTACGACTACGCGTCGGCGAACCCCATTGACGCCGACGGCAAGCCGCGCGGTCCGCTTTGGCGGGCATACGTCGCGGCGGTGCGCAGCGCCGCGCCGCGCGAAGTCATCGAAGAGGCGTTTTTCAGGGCGCACATCGCCGACTTCAAGCGCGCGGTCGCGAGCCCACAGTTCGCGAAGCTCTATGCCGAGACGCCGATGAAGCACCGCCGCATCGTCGACGCCTACGTCAACACCTTGAAGAGCGTCGAAGCCGACCTCGACCAGGGCGTGAAGGCGACCAGCGTCGCGCGCTTCTATCCGCTGTCGGTGACCCGCGAGCTCGTCCGCCGCGGCACCATCGGCATGATCTGGAATCGCGCCAGCATGGACAATGGCTCGAACCCTTGGAATCCCCTCACGCGCGAGTGGTGGTTCGGTTTCTGGGGCATGCTCGGCACCTTCATCACGGGTCACCAGCCGAAGGCCGCCAAAGCGGACGCCATCGCCGTCGATATATCGCCCGCCGAGCGCCTCGAGCTGCGCCAAGCACTCGATCTCGAGCTGCCGGTGGGTGTGGGCACCGTCGAGAAGCAGCAGCTCGCGAGCGCGACCTTCGCCGAGCCGCCGCGCGGCCGTGTCGAGGGCCTTACGCTCCCGCGCTACCGTCTCGACTTCTCCGACTTCGACCGCGTCGACCCCATTCACGCGCCGGCCCGGGTTTCTGGCACCGACGGCGTCTTCCAGGCCAAGGAGCTGCTGGGTGTCGTCCGGCAAGCGCAGGCCCGTGTGCGCAGCAACTTGATTCACGACTTCCAGCGCAAATACCCGACGCCGATGAACGGTCTGCTCGAGTACAGCGCCAACATGCTGGCGCTCACCGGCGCCTATCACCAACACACCGCCTACGGCATGGTCCCCAACTACATCATGCCGGTCGACAACTTCGGCCGCCCGAAGACGGCCAAGTGGCAAGTGTACGTCGACGCCCATGCGAGCGCGCGCCGCGGATTGGGGCCGTCGAAGGAGACCATCGAACGTCTCTGGTTCGAAGCGCACATGGAAGACTTCGCGCAGCTCGACTCACCGGAGTTCCGCAAGCAAGCCCAGCTCTTCTGGCGTGACGCCATCCGCGACCCGGCGCTGGCGCCGCTGGCCACCTATTTCATCGCCATGGTGCACGGCCGCGACGTCTACGATCAAGCCGTCGCCGACAAGCTGCCCTACGAAGAAGCACTGGTGCGCGCCTTCGATCACTTCCGTGAGACGCTGTTCGCGTCAGGCACCATTCCGTTCTTGGGCGAGGAGCTGCGCTCCGTCGCCAAGCTCTTCACCGACACCCTCACCGGCTCGCAGCCCGATTTCGACGCGCGCGGCCTGCCGACCGACCGCATGCTGACCAAGCGCATGCTCCAGGGTTTGGTGACGACGTCCGGTATCGCGCGCACGCTTTTCCGCGGCGGCGTGCTCAACGGGCGTGGCCCCGACGGCAAGCACATTCCCGTGCACACCATCGCCGACAAGCTCCTCGATCTTCGCGAGGTGCTCGAGCCGGAGGAGCTGGCGCAGGTCGACCCGAGCGTCGTTGCCTATTACAAGCATCCCGACCGCTATCGCGGCCAGTCGCGAATCGAGGTCGTGGCGGGCGTCCCCTCCCCGACGAATCTCTTCGACTTCATGGCGCAGACGATGAACGTCGTCGCCACGAACATCAGCGCGCACCTGGGTGGCGCGGTCCTGGGGACGGAGGTGGTGACCTCGGGCGAGTTCAACGTCGAAACCGAGTTGCTGCGCGATCGCCAGGGCGTGACGCACTGGAATCGCTATGTCATCGGTGAGGACGGACGCCGCAAAGAGCTGTTCATGGCGAGCTTCGTCCCCGAGAAGGGCAAGATCAAGGAGACCTTCACGAGCGCGGTCGGTCTCCAGATCCCGCTCTACTTCGACGCGGAGCCGTTCGAACGCGGCGTTCGCCTGCGGCTCGACCCCAAGCTCTCCTCGAAGCTCGTGACCGCCTTCGCGGACGTGTCGTTCTACGTCATGCCGGCGGGCGGTGGCAGCGTGAAGATTCGCGGCGAGCTCGAGCATCGTCATATCGTGCGCTCGACCAGCGCTTATACCGCGGTGATGGTGCCCGTGGAGCAGCCGATCGACCGCGCCCGCGTGGTGAAGCAGCCGCTGCTGTTGCCGCGGCATTTGGCCGCGGCGCTGTACAAATCCGCCTAAGCGGACTACCGCGGGCCGCGATTCACGAGGCAGATGTCTTCGATCCGCAACGTCCGCGGAGTCTGGGCCTCGCATGCGACCGTCATGCGCACGCGCTGCTCCTCATTGGAGACGAAGGAGCCGTCGCGGAACGTCAAAGTCGCGTATTCGGTTTCGCGCACGTATTGGACCGGCTGCTCGAGGCTCGGGGAGAAGCTCACCGCGCAGCGCCCGCCATGGCCGGTGCGGATCCGCAGCGAAGCCAATTGTCGGGGCTCGTCGACGGAGAACGTAAAGATGCCGTTGGCGTCGGCGTCGGGCACCAGCTCGCGCGCGCTACCGACGACTTGCCAAGTGACGCCGTAGCCCGAAGGATCGCTCTCGGGGAACCTGAGCCCCAAGAAGGTGAGCTCGTTGCCGGGGCCCCCGAGTGTCGTGCCGTCCGGGATGTCGGCGAAGTCGACCAGGTCGCCGCGGCAAGGTAGCGGCGATCCGCCGCAGACGCCGGCATAGCAGGAGGCGTCGTCGCAAGGTGTTCCGTCGGGTTGGATCTCGCCATCCGGCAAGCACGCTTGGCTGTCGCAGCCTTCCAAACCGCTGGGCACCGTGTAGCAGGTTTCCTGCGATTCGATGCAGATCGACACCTGGCAGCCGTCGGCGGTGTACGCGCAGGTGACGGCTTCGACGTGGCACTCACCGTCGATGCAGCGGCCCTGACCGTTACAGAAGACACCGTCATCGCACGCAGCGTCGCTCGTGCATGGCGCGTAGGACGGCGCCAGGGGCGGGCAAGCGTCCGTGCCCCCGCCGCAGACGAGGCCGAGCGTCAGCGGCACCTCCTTGCCGTTGTCGGCGTCGATGTCGATGGTGACTTGCCCGCGCACGGCGATCGTCGGCGGCTCGACACTGTCAGTTGGAGGCCCAAACGCATCGACGGTCACGAGCTGCGGTCCCGCGCGTTTCGAGGTCAACGTCACCCGCACGGGAAAGGTAGAAGGATCGAGCTCGGTGCTGTTGCCCGACGCGTCGGTAAGGACGAGCTGCGTGACCTGCTGGCCGAGCTCCGCGGCGATTTGCCGTGGGTCTTCGATCCGCAGCGTGACGTGTGGCGGTGTCGTGCTTTCCCGCTCGCCACAGTCCCAGACCAAGACGCACAGCAGAAGGAGGGGAGCTATGCGGCGGGTCATGGCGAGGAGGTTAACACGCCCCATGGTCAATGCGTGAAGTCGAGGTCGACCTTCTGATTTTCGCCGCTCTTCAGCACGACCTTGTGCGTCTTGTGAATCTTCTCCTCGGGATTATCGAAGACGATGGTGTGCGGTCCGGGCGTCAGCGCGATCTTGCTGAGGGGTGTCTCTCCGCGATTGCGCCCGTCGATCGTCACCTTGGTCCACGGCTTGGTGCGAATGGTGACCAGCGCGTCTTCGGCCGCTGTAGCGGTCGGCGCGGGTGCTGGCGCCGGTGTCGGTGCCGGCTTCTGGGGTATCTGAGCGGGCTTCGTGGGGCGACTCTTCGAGGTCTCGCGGGGCTTCGCCTGCGGTTTGGGCGGCGAGGTGATGGTCTGCGGAATCTCTCGCGCCCCAGCCGCGACCTTGGCGAGGGGCGTGAGGTCGAGGTGGATGGTGCGCTGCTCGCCCGCGTTCATGCCGACCTCGACGAGGAGTGACTGATGATCGCGCAGGGTGACTCGCAACGTCTGGGTCTGGCCCGCGGGGAACGCCGCGAGCGTGAGGGGTGTCGCGCCGAGATATGTCTCACCGAGGGTCACGGTCGCTCCAGCAGGCTCGCTCTCGAGGGTGAGACGCGCGGTGCTCGTGGCCACGGGCGCGTCTTTCTTTTTGTTGACGATGCTCATCGCCACCAACGCTAAAACGGACACGATGAGCGCTACCGTCGCCCAGCGCACCGCGCGCTTGTCGTGTCCGTGGACCGGCACCTTCTTGGTGGTCGGCACCGGTACCTGCGAGGTCGTGCGCGTGACCTGCTGCTGCAACAGATCATGGTCGGTCGGAGTCAGGTTGCGGACGCGCTCGGCGACGCTCCCCCCGATGAGGTCGCCGATGTAACGCGCGACGCTGTTCTCGTCCGAAGGATCGGAGAGGCTCGCGGCAATCGTGGTCGCGACGCGCGCGGCGGCCGAGCAACGCTCGTAGCGTTTCTCGGGCTGAGCAGCGAGCATGGTCAACACCCACTCGTCGACTTCGGGCGGGAGCTCGGGCCTTACCGACGACGGCATCGGTACGTTGCCAGCGACGATGGCGCTGGCGATAGCCGCGTCGTTCACACCCTGGAAGAGACGGCCGCCGGTTAGCATCTCCCAGGCGAGGACGCCGACGGAGTACTGATCCGAGCGTGTCGTCGCCGGCTGGCCGTGCAAGAGCTCGGGCGCCATGTAGGGGAGCTTCCCTTTCACCATGCCGGTGCGAGTGCGCACCGCGAGGCTATCGGCACGCGCGATGCCGAAGTCCACGACCTTCACCACTCCGTCTTCGCGGATCATGACGTTCTGCGGGCTGACGTCGCGGTGAATGACGGTCATCAGCTGGCCATCGGCGTTCTTGGCGTGGTGCGCGAAGTCGAGCGCCGCCAGGGCGTCGCGAATGATCTGCATGACGACCTGGGGTGGAGCCGCTTTGCCGTCGCGCGCCAAAGCGGACATCACCTGGCCCAGATGCTCGCCAGCGATGTACTCCATGACGATGAAGTGCACGTCGTGCCACGAGCCGACGTCGTAGATCGAGACGATGTTCGGATGATTGAGGGTCGCCGCGACGCGCGCCTCGTTGATGAACTGCTGCACGGCGTCCGTGTCTTGCGCGAGATGCGGCAGCAAGCTCTTCAAGATCACCAGGCGGTCGAGGCCGACGACTTGGCGCGCCAAGAAGATCTCGCCCATGCCGCCGACCGCGAGTCTGCGGATGGGGCGGTAGCGATCGAAGACTAGGGAGGTGGTGACTTCACCGGTGGTGGTCACCGAAGCTCCACGGTCGGCAGGTCTCCCTGCGGCACGTTGCCGTCGTCGCCGGAGTTGGTTGCGAGGATGACGGCCGTCGTCGCCGCGGCCGCGCCGACGCCAACGGCGGTCCAGAACCACCACTTCTTGTAGAACGGGTCGCCGGCCGGGGCCGGGGCCTTGTCGATGTGCACGAGGCGCGGCGCGGCGGCGTCGGCGACACCAATCAGCGGCTGGCCGGCGGCGTCGCTCGTGGTGAGGAACCACTGGAGGTCGACACCTCCCTTGCCGGCGGTGACGGTGCCGGGAATTTGTCCGCTCCAGCGGTCGCTGCCGTCGTTCGGTGGGCGCAGGGTGAGCGCGAGAAAGTCGGGGCTCGTCGCCAGGCGGTACTTGAGCGCGGCGCTGTTCACCACGCGGTTCGGGTCGCGGATGGCGAACTCGAAGACCAAGGGCTCGCCGGCGGCGGCCTTGGCGATGTCGGGTGATTCGATGACCATGGCGCGCACCGCGGCGATGCGTTGGGCTTCCTCGGCGCGGCGCTGACGGGCCTTGGCGTCCGCGAAAGCGACCGTCACCTTGCGCTCGGTACCGGCGGGGAGCTCGTACGACGGGCGCAAGCGGAGGATTTCGTCGAGCACGTCCGGCGCGCTCGGGTCGGCGATGATGACCAAGGCGGAGCCGAGGAGCACCAGTGCCTCGATGCGCTGGTCTTCGCTGAGGTCGCCACGCAGCAAGACCCGCCGGCCGACGGCCACGACGCGGTCGTACTCGAGGTCCGCCGCGAGCGTGCGTAGCTCCGCCAGCAGTCGCTGCCCGTCCTGGTCGGTTGCCTGTTGCGCAGCGGGCGCCGCCAAGGCGGACTCGCCCAGGAACGTCGCGTACGCAGCGATTGCCAGCAACAACGGGCGCATCTTCGGGGGTTTAGCACACACATGGCTCCGGCCCCACTTCCGGAGTGCCAGCATGGCTCAGTGACAATACTGAAACATCCGTAAAAACGGGCGCGATAACCTATTCATGCGGGTCGCTTCCCCAAGTGCGCGCGCGTTTTCGCATCCTTCGCTGGTCATGGCGGTGGCCAGCCAAGCTCATCGCTCGATGCAGCGCGGGGGCTTCGATCGCATCGGCATCGACTGGCGTCCCCGCGAGCAACCGCGGGTTCCCGCCGCCACCTGGGTCCAGGTGTGCCGCTTTCAGGCGGCGAACCAGTACCAGACGCTCGACATGGTCATCGCGGCGGTCGAGCGCGCGATGGACCGCTACAAGCACCGTGGCAGCGACACCAGCATCGAGCGGCCGGTCGTGGTGTTCGACCTCGACGACACCGTGTTCAAGAGCAATCAGGTCCGTACCATGCGGATCTTGCGCGAGTGGCTCGACGACCGCCCGTCGCTGCACTGGGAGATCCGCCGGAGCCTCGAGACGGTCCGCGCAGAGGAGCTCGCCTACACCAACAAGGACACCTTCTCGAAGGTCGCGGGTCTCGACCTCGGGGCCCCGCGGGTGAAGAAGGCGCTCGCCGACTTCGACAAGTATTGGAACGAGCGCTTCTTCTCGAACGAATATTGCCAGGACGACCCCTTGCAGTACGGCGCCCTCGAATACGTGAAGAAGCTCCACGACCTCGGCGCGAGCATCGCCTACCTGACCGGCCGTGACGAAGCACGGATGGGGAAGGGCACACGCGCCGCGATCAACAAGAGTGGTCTGCCGCGCCTCTCGTCGCGCGTGAAGGTCTTCCTGAAGCCGCACAAAGACGACGACGATGCCGCGTTCAAGAAGAGCGTGCGCTCCACCTTGTTGGCCTGGGGTCCGGTCGTCGCGACTTTCGACAACGCGCCCGCGAACTGTGTGGTCCTCAAGGACTCCTTCCCGAAGGCCATCAACGTTTTCGTGGACACCGTCTACCCCGCCGAGCCGGTGGAGATCCGTCACGGCCTCTTCAAGATCTTCGATTTCAGCCGCCGGCGCGGATCGACATGAGGCGCGCGTAGCGTCACACTGGGCGCATGCCCGCGGTGATCCTCTACGACGGCGTCTGCGGCCTGTGTGACCGCTTGGTGCGCTTCATCCTGCGGCGCGACCAACGCCGCGCCTTTCGCTTCGCGACGCTCCAGAGCAACGTGGCGCGGCGCATCTTGAACACCTATGGGCGCGACCCCGATCGCCTCGATACGTTTTATCTCGTCATCGGCTACGGCACGCCCCACGAACGGCTCGAGGCAAAGAGCCGCGCGGCGCTCAGTGTTTTCGCGAGACTCGGGAAAGCCTGGCCCTTGGTGCTGCTGTTACGCCTGGTTCCGTCCTTCATCGCGGACGTCGTCTACGACCTCGTCGCGCGTTTCCGCTATCGCATCTTCGGCAAACACGAGGCCTGCCCGGCGCCATCACGCGAGGATCGGGCGCACTTCCTCGACGCCGCCCTCGACTGAGTCGCGTAGCTCAAGGAGCGAGCTGGGCGCGCTCGTTGCTCTGCAACAGCTTGCCGATGCGCCGCTCGAGCTCGTCGTAGATGACCGCGCCAACGGTAAGCTCGCCGTTCAGGACGAACGCCGGCGTGCCTTCGATGCCGAGCTTCTCTCCGGCGGCGATGTCCGCGGCGATGATCTGCTTGACGTCGGACCGATCCGCGCAGGCCATGGCGGCGCGCGCATCGACACCGGCGTCATCGGCGATCTCGGCCAGGGCCTCGAGGTTGAGCTGGTCGTGCTTTTCGAACACGAGATCGTGGAAGCCCCAGAACTTACCTTGTTGCTCGGCGCAGACGCCCAGACGCGCCGCGAGCTCGGCGTTCTTGTGCATCGACAAAGGGTAATTGCGGTACTCGATGCGTAGGGCGTCACCGTAGTTGCGATGCAGGCGGCGCAGGGTGGCCGCGAACCTCGCGCAGTGCGGGCACTCGAAGTCCGAAAAGACCGTCAGGACCACGTTGGCCGAGGCCGGGCCCATCGAGGGTGCGTAAGCGGCGTGCGCTATGGCGTTCACTTCCGCGGTCGATAGCGCAGGTGCCTTGGGTGGCGCCGGGGCGGCGACTGGGTTGGGGGCGGTGATGGGGCGATGTGACCAGACGGTCGCGCCCGCGGTGACGGCGACGAGAATGAGCGCGAAGGTCGCGAACGGGGCCGCTGCTTCGCCCGCGCGACGGTCGAAGGTGCGCAAGCTCGCCCCGAGGTGCGGCGTCGCCCAAAACAATGCCCCGGCGAAAGTCGCGAGGTTGACCGCGTAGGTGATGCAGCAGGCCGGACAGAGCGCCGACAAGCGGGTGAGCGACACCACTAGGAGGAAGACCGAATACGCGGTCGCGAGCGCGGTCAGGGCCACGAGGGCCGGTACGATGACCGGCCGGCGGGCCTCGGAGCGCATGGCCATGAGCACGAGCACGGCAAAGCCGATGTAATACGCGAGGCCCAGCCCGGCGATGGGGACCCCGTACAGCTCGGCGTAGCTCGAGAGCGCGGCTGCCGCGCAGTTGAAGCGGGCGCTGACGTCACAGGCGCCGGAGCCAGCCCCCGTGGTGCGGACCTGCATGTGCTCGAGGAGCAGGTACACCGTGTCCAGGCAGCCCAAGGCCGCCAGCACGAGAAGCGCGATGGCCGCGCGTCGGTGTCTGGGCGTCATGGCGCCGCTTGTAGCACGAGTGAGGCGGCTGGCCATGCCATGCCAACCGGAACCCGTTCGCGGGCCGCGCTATTTCCAAGGAGGCAAGTTACGCCGGGCGGGTGGCGGTACGCTGACCGGGCGTGAACAGAGCGCCGGTGTGCATCGTGTTGATGACCACCCGGGCCGGCCGAATGGTGATGGTGCGCGCTTCGCGGCGTGCGGGCTGCTGCTCGGGTGAGAGCAACTGACGGCTGGTGCGCGGCGCCAGGAGCTGCCGGGCCTCGGCCAACGAGCCAAGACTGACCGAGAGCGAGGCGCAGTGACGGTGAGCCTTCGAGGTCCCCGTCGATGCCATTTGCTCCGCGACCAGATCCACGCCCACAACATCGTCTTCCGAGTTGATGAGCTTGCAACAAAGCTCGCACATGCCGCTCTCGCTCGCCGTGTTACGCATTGCCCGATGCCCCGTCCCAGCCCGAATAACTGCTCGAAAGACGCAGCTGGGGCTGATGGCCGATACGACCGTGCTCCCATCATCGGCAGGTCGCAGGGCCTGTTGTGTCGAACCGTAGCGCCGCGATTGCGCAGTCGATTCCTAGTGATGACGTCCTGGCAGCGTGACATAATCACCTATCCGCCGCCGAAGTGGATAAGTGGAGCATGTCCGTCGATATTCGAGACCGGGGACTCCGGAACACCTCCGTTGACCCACAAGCCCCCGCGCGGCGTGCCGGCACCTTGGACCCGGCTGCCCAGGACCCTGAGGCGACGAGCGGCACTCCAGTGCGCGTGACGACCGGCAGTGGTGCGGTGCGCGGTCTCGGCACATCCGGTACCGCGAGCGTCGGCATACGGCCCACGGCGACCGTCGACGCCACCGAACGCATCGGCACGCGAACGGAAGACCCCGAGCTTCGCGCCATCCTCGATAACGCCCCGCCGCTGCCCTCGGCGGGTGTGCATGTTCTCGGGCGCTCCGAGCGATCCGCGCTCGGCGACTTTCTCGAGCGCACTTACGACGGTGATGCCGCGTTGATGTGGGAAGCCATGACCGAGATGGCGCGCACCTCGCAGACCGACATGGATCTGGCGAAGCGCCTGCGCAATGCGCAGCAGCAGGGCAAGGTCGATTCGAAGCGGGCCGAGATGAGCACGGTCGAGGATCAGAACAGCGCCGAGCGCCGTTCCGCCGGCTTCAATCTGACCATGAGCATCGGCGCCGCGGCCGCATCGTACGCTGGCTACAAGTACGGCGAAGCCGCCGGCAACCCGAACATGGGCGTCGCCATGAGCCAGGCGGCGAACTCGTTGGTGAGCGCCACCGGCCAGTACCTCAACAAGACCGCCGGCCCACAGCGCGAAGCCGACCAGCTCAAGGTGAAGGGTATGCGTCACCAGATGATGCAAGAGGTCTTCGAGCAGGGCATCGAGAACGCCAAGCAGAACTACGACGAAGCCAAAGAAGGCATGAAGCTCGCGTTGAAGATCTTGAACGAGCACGCGGAGCGTCAGACCCAGATCACGACGACCATCACCCGGATCTGATCGCACGGTCCGGTGCCGGTGTGGTAACGTCGGTGGCCAGGCATGACCATCTCGAACGACAATGAGCTGGAAGCGCTACGCCGTATTGGCCGTATCGTCGCGCGTTGTCGCGACGCCATGGTTAAGCACGCGCAGGTCGGCATGAGCACCCGCGAGCTCGACGCGTTCGGCGAGGCCTTCTTGACGCGTGAGGGCGCGCGCTCGGCCCCGCGCGTCGTGTACGACTTCCCCGGCGCCACCTGCATCAGCATCAACGAAGAGATTGCCCACGGGATCCCGGGCGATCGTCTCATCGAGGCGGGCGACGTCGTCAACATCGATGTGTCCGCCGAAATGGACGGCTACTTCTCCGACACCGGCGCGACCCTGCAGATGCCGCCGTACGACCCGAAGATCGTCAAGCTTTGCGACTCGACGCGTACCGCTCTCGAGCGGGCGCTCGAAGCCGTGCGCGCCGAACGGCGCTTCAACGAGGTTGGCCGCATCCTCCAGGCGCAAGCCGACCGTGGCGGTTACGGGGTCATCAAGAACCTCGGCGGCCACGGCATCGGCAAGGGTCTGCACGAGCAACCCGAGTTTATCGCCGGCTACAACGACCCCAACGACCACCGCCGCTTCGAGCTCGGCCAGGTCATCACCATCGAGCCGTTCTTCAGCACCGGCCCGTCGACCTGGGCGCGCGAAGCCGACGACGGCTGGACCCTCCTCAACAAGCCGGGCCGCCGCTCGGCGCAGTTCGAGCACACGATGGTCGTCACCGAAGGGGCGCCGATCATTCTGACGCAAGCCTAGGCCGCCTCAGGCGATCTCGAGCTCCCAGGCCGAACGGTAGGCACCGGTCGCTTGGGTGTGCTCGATGAACCCCGCATAGAAGGGGTGACCCGAGATTGTTCCGCTATCGCCGACAACGACGAGCTGCCGTTTGGCGCGCGTCATCGCCACGTTCATGCGATTGATGTCCGCGAGAAAGCCGATGACGCCTTCGGCGTTGCCGCGCGTGAGGGAGACGACCACGAGCTCGTTCTCGCGGCCCTGGAAGGCGTCGACGGTGTCGATGCCGACGCCTTCGATGCGGGCCTTCAGCGCGGCGACTTGCGCCGAGTAGGGTGCGATGACCGAGATTGCCTCCGCGGGGAGGCCGCGCTCCATGACACAGCGGACGTAGGTCGCGACGAGGTCCGCTTCGCCGGGGTTCGCCAGGCTCTCACTGCCTTCCGGTCGCTCTTCGTCGAAGCCCTTGCCAGCGGTGTCGATGAAGACGAGCGGCGCATCGTCGAAGCCGTCCGGCTTTTCGAGCAGCTCGGCGAGCCGGCGCTGGGCGACGCTGGCATGAGCGCGGAGCTCGCCGCCGTACATCGCCGACGACGGGTAGGCCATGATCGCCTCGTGCATCCGGTACTGCTCGCGCAGCATCACCTTCACTGGGTCGCCGTGGACCTCGAGCAAGCGGACGAAGAGACTGGTCGCGAGGCCCTCGCGCGCTGCTTTCTGAGACAACACCGTTGGACCGAGCTGCTTGTGGTCACCAGCCAGCACCAAACGATCGGCCTTCAAGAACGCGAGCAACGACAGCGGCTCGATGGCCTGCGTCGCCTCGTCGAGCAACGCCAGATCGAAACGCTCGTCGGCGAGCTCGGAGCCGCCGAGCGCGGTGAGCGTCGCACAGATGACGTCGGCGTCGTCGAGGATGGCCTTCGCGGCGCGACGCTCGAGGAGCCGCGCGTCCTTGAACATGCCGGCCGCCGCGGCCGAGGCTTCGCGGGCGTTGGCGAAGCGGTCCTGGCTGCGGCCGCGCTGGCGCTGCCGGCGGGCGTAGCCCTTCGCCGCGAGCGCTTGCTCGAAGAGATCGCGCGCCACGATGACGTCGGGATGTTCCTCCAGGCGTACGTCCAAGACGTGAGGATGCAGGCGTTCGGCGACACGCGCCGGGTGGCCGATGCGCACGACGTCGAGGCCCTGCGCCGCGCAGATGGACACCAGGTGATCGACCGCGGAGTTGCTGGCGGCCGTCGCGAGCACGCGCCGTCCGCGCCGTACTGCTTGCACCGCGACCTCGGCCAGCACCGTGCTCTTGCCGGTGCCGGGCGGACCGTGGACCAAGAACACGTCGTCCGCGGCGAGGCAGCCATGGACCGCGAGCGTCTGCTCGGCGTTCAGTGGCCGCTCGAGCGGACGGGCGTCGGGAGTCGTCGCGCGTGGCTCGGCTTCCCCCAGCAGCACGTCGCGCCGGCGCCGGGCCGTGCCTTTTTCCATGCCGCGAACCTCGGCAAGCGCGGCTTTGGCGCGGCGGTGGGTTACGTCGTTGGGGAGGATGGTGAGCGTCATGCGCCCGTTCCAGAGCTCCTCGCCCGGTGGCTCATCGAAGGCGAGGGCGATGCTGCCGCTACGTCTGCGCGCCACGATGGCTTTCCATGCGAGCGCGGTTTCGCTGCGCTTTGGGGCCACCTCGACCACCGCGCCCGGGTCGAACCCGTCGCCGAGCTCGGCGTTACCGGCTCGCTGAAAGGTGATGATGACCCGCCCGCCAAAACCGACCGATTCTTCGTGCGCCTCGAGCTCGGTGAGGCGTAGGCCCAAACGCACGAGCTCGGCGTCGCTGGTCCCGTCGACGAGAGCACGGTGACGGCTCTCCTCCTCGGCCCGCTCGAGCTCGAGGAGCCTGCCTAGATTGTCGAAATGCGTGACGTCGTAGGGCACGCGCGTTATGTAGCGCGTCGGCCATGGCTACCGCATCACCTGTCGGCGTCGTGCTCATCAATGTCGGTACCCCCGACGCTCCCCGCACGAACGAGGTCCGCCGCTATCTCGGTGAGTTCCTCATGGACCCCAAGGTCCTCGACATCCCGACGTGGAAGCGCTGGCTCCTGGTCCACGGCATCATCCTGCGGACCCGGCCCAAGAAGAGCGCCGAAGCCTATGCCAAGGTCTGGACGCAGGAGGGCTCACCGCTCCTCGTCTTCAGCCAGCGCGCCGCCGCGGGGGTGCAGGCTCTCCTCGGACCGGACTTCCTGGTGCGCGTCGGCATGCGCTACGGCAATCCCTCGCTTTTGTCGGTGGTGCGCGACCTTCGCGATCGCGGCGTCAAGCGCATCGTCGGGGTACCGATGTATCCCCAGTACTCGGAAGCGGCGACCGGCAGCTCCATGGTCGCGCTGGCCGACCTGGCGCGCCGCGCCGGCATCGATGACCTGCGATTCGTACCCCCTTTCTTCGGGGATGCCGAGTTCATCGCCGCGTTTGCCGAGGTGGCAACGCCGGTGCTGTGGAGCTTTCAACCGGACATGGTGCTCTTCAGCTACCACGGGCTCCCGGAGCGCCAGGTACGAGAGAGTGATCCCACGCGGGCACACTGCTTCGCGTCGCCCGATTGTTGCGCCCAGCGTGTGGCCGCCAACGTGAAGTGCTACCGCTCACACTGCCATCACACCACAATGGCGCTGGCCAAGACCCTCGGGCTCGCGAGCGACCGCGTCATGATGTCGTTCCAATCTCGGCTGGGGCGCGACCCCTGGGTGAAGCCGTACACCGACATCGTTCTTCCGGAGCTCGCGGCGCGGGGCGTCAAACGCCTCGCCGTGATGTGCCCGGCGTTCGTCGCGGACTGCCTGGAGACCCTCGAGGAAGTGGGCATGCGTGGGCGGGAGCAGTGGCTGTCGGTGGGTGGCGAAGACCTGGTTCTGGTGCCGTCTTTGAATGACCACCCACGCTGGCTCAAGACTGTCGAAGCGATGGTCCGGAGCCTCGCCGTAGGGTAAAACAATCTTTCCGATGGCCGACGATTCAGGCAGCCCACCCGTAGACGTGCGCCTCGAAGCCCTGATGGGCGCCGTCGAGGACGTCCGCGAGCAGATGCAAGAGAGCCTGGCCGAGGTGCGCCAGCTCGTCGAGCAAAGCCGCGAAGCCGTCTTCCGCATGGAGAACCTGATGGCGACCAGCGACCCGAGCGCGTCGCTGCGGGTCGCCGAGCGCGTCGACGGGGTGCACGCTATAGCGGAACGTACGCGCAAGCGCCAGGGTCTGCTCATGGGTGTCGTCATCGCGCAGGCGGTCATGCTCCTGGTCGCCATCGTCGTCGTTTTGCTGATGCGCGCCGATGTCCGCGAGGTCGCCGCCGGGCAGCCGGCCGTCGCCGAGCAGGATCGCACGCTCACCAGCGCCGTCGATCCGCAGTTGCAGGGTGAAAACGAGAGTCCCACGAACGACGGCATCAAGCGTCGTCGCTTGAGCCGCCGCCACCGCTAGCTCAGCGACGGAACCAGTGCGCGATCTTGCCGGCGTACTTGTTGAGCGGATGGTCGCGCGGGAGCTTCTTGAATACGGGTGGCTTGCGCACTCCGAGCTTCTTGATCTCGGCCAGCAGGGCCTCGTTGCCCGGGTGGTGTGCTAGCCCATGCTTCAGCGCCGCGACGGCTCCGGCCTTGTCTTTGCAAGCCAATAGGACCTTGGCGAGGTTCAAGTGACTGCTCGCGAGCTCGGGTGCGCGCTCGGCAGCGTCACGCGCCAGGACCGCCCCCTCGCGGGTACGGCCGCGCTCGAGCGCATGCAGTAGCCCGTAGAACGACTGGTACTCGGCATTGCTGGGCTCGGCGCGGTACGCCGATTCGAAGGCGGCGAGCGCTTCCAGGAGGCGGTCGTCCGCCATCGCGCGCTTGCCGCGCTCGAATTGCTCCGCGCTGCCGACGCCCATCGCAAGAGTGTAGGCCCTGACGCGGCGCTTTACAAAAATCCGAGTCGGTGGGTAACCCGACAGGCTATCCTCGCAAGATGCGTCGTCTGCTGCAGGTTCTCGTGGGCCTCACCGTGGGCCTCGTGGTTGCTGAAGCAGTTTTCTGGTTCCGGGATGACGGAGCTTTTCCGCATCTCAATCTCTATGCCGAAGACGCGGAGCTCGGGGTGCGGCTGCGTCCGGGGGCGAGCCAGCGCGTACGTTTTGGCGGCAATCCGACGAGCAGCGTTCGTATCAACTCCGCGGGCTACCGTGGCGCCGACTGGCCCGACGACGCCACGAACGCCATCGCCGTAGTGGGTGATTCGCAAGTCTTCGGGCTGGGCGTCGAAGAGAACGAAAGCTTCGCGGCGCAGCTGGGTCTGCACACTGGACGGCCCGTGCTCAACGTCGGCGTGCCGACTCTGGGCCCACCCGAGTTCATGAAGATCGCCCGCGAGGTGGTGGAGAAGCAGAAGCCGAAGACGTTGATTCTGACCATCAACATGGTCAACGACCTGTTCGAGATCGCCCGTCCCAACCGCGAGCGTCACCGCGTCTGGGACGGCTGGGCCGTGCGTATCGAGACCGCTCCAGCGGACGTGGCCGAGTTTCCGTTGCGCGATCTGATCATGCGCAAGTCGCACCTGGTGTACGCGGTGCGCCGCCTCACCCATGAGACCACCGCCGCGACCATCGGGGCGCTGCCGTCGGAAGGCTCGTGGAAGGAGCTCGCCGGGCTCACCAAGGCACCCGATTTGACCGTGGTCCCGGACAAGGTAGGGGCCGCGGCATATCAAGAGAGCCTCGTCGCCGCGGACGATGCGGCGCGCCGTCTCGACCTGGCGCTGGTGTTCTGGAGCGCCAACAAGGAAGAGGCCGACCCCGAAGACGTCGAGAAGAAGCTCATCGCCGCGCGCGGCAATCCCGGTGACATCGTCGCGCCCGCGTTCTTCAGTGAGTCGGCGCGTCGCGGTGACTACACGTTCTATCAGCTCGTGCGCGCCGGCCAGGCCACGCGTCGCGCCCAAGAAGAAGACAGCAAGGTGACCCCGGACGTCGTCCGCAAGAGCGTCGAGTACCGCGAAGCCCTGCAGCGGCGCAGCGGCACCACCGACATCGCCGAGCTTCAGGAAGCCAAGGCGCACTACATGGCGACGCTGAAGAAGCTCGGTGATCTGCGTCGCGAGCCTCTGGACATGAAACGGGTCGCCTCGCCGCTCGATGCCCAGCTCGACGAGCTGGCGCGCTTGTGCCGTCGGCCGGCTTGCGACCCGATGTTGGTGGTGCTGCCGATCGACCTCCAGGTCGACGCCGCCGAGTGGGCCAAATACGGGCTCGAGCAGCATGATGTCGGTGATCTCGCGGTGTTGACCGAGCATCTCATCGCCGCGGCGGCGCAGCGCGGTATGCGTACGCTCGATGCGCTACCGACCTTGAAAGCCGCCGAGCCCGGCGCGTTTCTCGACCGCGATATTCACATGACGCCGAAAGGTCACGCCGCCGTGGCGGATGCAATCGCCGCCGTGCTCGCGAAGCCCGCGCCGCTCGCGCCCAGCTCGGGTGCGCTCAGTGTCGGCCGCAGCCGCGTTCCCAGCGCCGAGGAGTTTCGACGTACTCCCGAGATCATCGTCCGCGGCAGCGGAAAGGCCGGTTGCGAGACCGTGCAAATCGACGAGTGGCTGCGCGTCCAATGCCGCAAAGGTCCAGGCAACACGCCGCGCTTCGTCAAAGTCGTCGAAGGTCCAGGAGATAGCTACGTCAACGCCAACGGCGAGGTCATGAGCGTCGTCGCGCCGGTGCTCGAGGGCAAGAAGCTCGTGATCGACCTTACGTGGGCCGACCGCGCGCAGCGTCTCGAGGCAACACGCGGCGCGGACGGTGTCATCGCCGGCACGCTCGCGGCGCCGACGGCGGGCGCTACCCCCGCGAGCGCGGTCAGTCACGAGGAGCAGGTGCTGTGTCAGTGTCACCGCGCCTTCACCGGCTCGGCGGATTGTCTCGACGTTTATGGCTCGACGCGGCCGGAGTGCTTCGCCACCTACAAGATGGAGCATCTCGACCGTGGCCAATGCGCGAAGCTCCTCGAGTGCGCGCAGGGCTTCCCGAGTAGCCGGCCGACGTGTCCGGAGGGTACGACGCTCGCAGGTGGCACGTCTCAGTGTTTTCCACTGTGCAGCGACGAGGTGGCCTGCGGCTCGGGGCAGTGCGGTGAATGGCCGGAGACCCGCGTCTGCTTGGGCGGAACATGAGTCTGCGCGGCACCTTCGCTCGCCTGACGAGCCTCGTTGTCTGGCGTTCGCTCGGGCACACGGCCGGGAAGCTCCACGGCTTCGCGCTGGCCGAGCAGGGGAGCGCCATCGACCTGTCGATGGCCGCGCAGCTCGCGGGCGACCCCGATCGCGCCGCGCTGTACCTGCAGCACGCCATGGACGAGTCGCGCCACGCGGTGATGTTCGCGCGGCGCGCCGGCGAGCTGCAGAGCAAGCGCGGAATGCCGTCCTACGGCGCACCGCGCGCCGACGTCGACCATCTATACGGCATGCTCGGCGAGGTGGCTTTCCTCGCCTTCGTGCATCGTGGCTAATGCCGCGCCCGCACACAGTTCGAGGTCTATCAGCGCTACTTCGAAGCGCATGATGACGCCAAGACCGCCTCGGTGTTCGCGCGCGTCTTGGAAGACGAGCGCCGGCACGAGCTCTATACCCGCGAGCTGCTCGTCCGCTTGAGCGGTGGTGAGGCGGCGGCCGCGAGAGCACTGCGCGCCTCGGTCCGCTGGGAGCTCAAGCGCACCTGGCTGCGCCACGGCCGTGCTCTCTCGAATCACCTGTTCACGGCGACCATGTGGCTCCTGTACCTGGTCATCGCGCCGTTCGCGCTGGTCATGCGAGCACGTGCTCCGCGCGCCAGCGGTTGGCGATGACCGCGGTCCTCGGGGTCTCGGCGCACTATCACGACGCCGCCGCCGCCCTCGTCATCGACGGCCGCATCGTCGCGGCGCAACACGAGGAGCGGTTGTCGCGCATCAAGAACGACGCTTCGCTGCCGAAACGCGCCATGGATGCGGTCTTGCGGCTGGGTGGGATCAGCGCCGGTGACCTCGACGCCGTGGTCTTCTACGAGAATCCGTACGCCAAGCTCGAACGCGTCTTGGTCGGCACCCTGCGCGCTTTTCCGCGGGCGCTGCGGCAGTTCCCGAGAGCACTGGGCTCGCAGCTCGGCGGCAAGATCTGGGTTATGGACGCTTTGGCGGACGCCTTGAGCATCCCCCGCGCCCGTATCGAGCTGGTGCGCCATCACCAGGCGCACGCGGCGAGCGCAGTCTATTGCAGCCCATTCGAGCGCGCCGCCGTGATGGTGGTGGACGCGGTTGGCGAGGAGGCGTGCACCAGCTTGTGGCACGCCGACGCCGAAGGGCTGCGCGAGCTCACGCACATCGACTACCCGCATTCGCTCGGTCTCTTTTACGCGGCCATCACCGCCTACCTCGGCTTCGAGGTGAACGATGGCGAGTACAAGGTGATGGGGCTCGCGGCGTACGGGAAGCCGGCGCGTCGCGAAGAGATGGCGCGCCTCCTCAAGGTCGCGAGCGACGGCAGCTACGAGCTCGGGCTCGACTACTTCGACCGCTTCACGCGCACCGAGCTCGGCTACGGCCAGAAGCTCATCGGCCTCTTGGGGCCGGCGCGCTCGCCGTTCGAGCGCTGGGACCTCACGACCGAGCGCGACCGTGCTTACGCCGACATTGCCCGCAGCGCCCAAGACGCTCTCGAAGACGCGCTCATCGCCATCGCCACGGAAGCGAAGCGGCGCACGGGAGAAGACGCGCTTTGCCTTGCCGGCGGCGTCGCGCTCAACGCCGTCGCCAACCGGCGGATCGCTCGTGAAGCCGGCTTCGCGAACGTCTTCGTGCAGCCGGCGGCGGGCGACGCTGGCGGTGCCTTGGGCGCCGCCATTCTCGGGGCGCTGACCCGGGGCTCGCCGCGTCCCGCGCCGCTCGCGGGCGCCGATCTGGGCGTAGCCGTCGCGGGTGCGCCTATCGCGACGCACGCTCGGGCGCTCGGGCTCATCGCGTTGCCGGTCGTGGATGTCGCGTCCGCGATAGCAGACGCAATTGCCGCGCGCGAGATCGTCGCCTGTGTCCAGGGGCGCTGCGAGTGGGGTCCACGCGCCCTCGGCTTTCGTTCCATTTTGGCCCGCGCCGACGATGTCGAGATGCGCGAGCGCCTGAACCGCGCCGTGAAGAAGCGCGAGCCTTTCCGCCCGTTCGCGCCAGTCGTGCTCGAGTCCGACGCCGCCGCGTGGTTCGCCGGCGGCGCGAACGCGATGACGCCGTTCATGACGACGGTTGCCGAGGTCTTGAAGCCCGAAGCGTTGCCGGCGGTGACCCACGTGGACGGCACCGCGCGCGTCCAAACCGTCGGACCGTCGACCCAGCTCGGCGCCGTGCTCGGGCACTTGAAGCAGCGCGGCGACATTCCGGTCATCTTGAACACGTCGCTCAATGGGCCCGGTGAGCCCATGGTCGCGACCGCCACCGACGCGCTCTCCTTCTTCGTGCGCCACGGCGTCGACCGCATGTTCATCGACGATGTGATGCTCACGAGGCCCGCGTGAGCGGGCTCCGGCGACTCGGCAACCGCCTGCAGACCATTCGCGAGGTGCTAGGGCACTTCGCGCGCTCGCAGAGCTTCGTGCTCATTCCGCTCGTCTTGGTGCTGCTCGCCGCGGGCTTGCTCTTGGTGCTCACCGGCGGCCTCGCCTACGTGGCGCCGTTCGTCTACGCGCTCTTCTGAGGATAGGTGGAGAAGCCGACCAAGTTGTTGTCCGGATCGCGCACGTAGAACGTGTACGCCGTCTCGCGCACCGTTGGGTGTCCGGCGGTCAGGAGCTTTTCGGCGAGCGGCTTGCGCTGGTCGGGAGTGATCCCGAGCGCCAAGCAATGCCAGCCAACCGTCTTGTCTGCTTTGGCGGGCAAGTTGTCGGCCGCCTTCTCGACGGCGAGGAACGCCCCGTGCTCGAGCTCGCACCAGAACGAGCGCGCCGCGCCGGCGTCGTCTTGCCAACGTTGGCTGACGCGCAGCCCGAGGAGGCCCACATAGAAGCGCTCAGCGCGCGGGAGGTCGCGAACGACGACGGCGAGGTGGTGAACGGCGAAGGTCATGAGGCCGCCTTGAGCTGCGCCAGCGCTTGGTCGATGTCGGCGCGCAGCGCCTCGTCGGCGCCCGCACGCGCCGCTTCGAGCACCGGCGTTGCGGCCGGGTCGCCCAAGATGCCGAGCGCCCGCGCCGCGACGTCGCGCATCGGCTCCTTGGCGTCGTCGACCATGGGCGTGAGCAGCTCGCGCGCCCTCGGGTGGCGCGACTCGCCGATGAAGTGAATCGCAGCGGCTCGCTCGGCCTTGCGGCGGCTCGTGAGCTTCTTCGCGAGATACTCCGCGCCGCGCGTATCACGCAGCGCGCAGAGCGCGGCGGCGGCCTGCAGCCGGTCTGCCCAGGGCATGAGGAGCTTCCCCATCATGGCGGCGAGCGTCGGCGCGGCTCGCTGGTCGCCCATTGCTCCAAGCGCGCGGACGGCATCGAGGCGGAAGGTGCGGTGCGCCGCCGCTTCCACGAGCAAATCCGTGCCGCGTTGGTCGTGCGCCTCGGCGAGCGTCATCGCGGCTTCGAAGCGGACGATCGGCACCGGGTCACCGAGGAGGTCGACGATGAGCTCGTGAATGTCCGGCGGCATGACGTCGAGCTCGCGGGTTCGCAAGCGATCACCGATGGCCGTGGCCGCGTCGGCGCGCGCCTGCGCGTGCTCGCTGTGCATCAGCGCCACCAGCTCGGGGAGCGAGGCGCCGTCGAAGTCGATGGTTACCGGCTCGGTCATGCGGGTCAGCGAACGCCGCTGCCCGGCGGCAGATCACGGTCGACGCGCAGCACCGACAACGATTCACCTTCGCCGCCGGCGAGCACCATGCCTTGGCTCTCGATGCCCATGAGCTTGGCGGGCGCGAGATTGGCGACGACGACGACGCGTGTGGCGACGAGCATCTCCGGCTCGTACACCGCGCCGAGACCGGCGACGATCTGTCGCGGCTTGTCTTCGCCGAGGTCCACCACGAGCTTGAGCAGCTTCTTGCTCTTCGGCACGCGCTCGGCCGCGGTGACGAGACCGACGCGCAGGTCGAGCTTTTCGAAGTCGCCGTATTCGATGGTCGCTTTGAGAGGAGCGACCTCGATCTTGGTCGCGGCAACCGCGGCGAGACCTTTCTTCGGCGTCTCCTTCGGCGTCAGTGATTCCTTCGAGGCCTCCACGACCCTCTCGACTTGCGCTTTATCGATGCGTTCGAACAGTCTCTGTTGCGGACCGATGGCGCGCTTGCGCTCGGCGAAGAGCAGCTCGCTGCTCATGCGATCGATCTTCGAGCCCAGAAGCGCCGCGCCGGCTTCGGAGAAGCGCGGCACCACCGGCCAGAGATACATGGCCAGAGCGTGGCAGACGTTGGCGGCGAAGGTGCAGGTCTCTCGCGCCTTCTCGGGGTCGGACTTGAGCTGATCCCAAGGCTTCGCCGACTGCATGTACTCGTTGCCGATATCCGCGATGGCGGACAGCTCGCGCATGGCTTGGCCGAGCTCGCGGTTCGCGAAGAACTGCTCGGTCTTACGCGCCGCCTGGACCACTCGGCGCGCCTGATCGAGCAGCGAGCCGTCGCCCGTGGGCTCGGCCTGTGCGTCCTTGGCGTCGAAGGGCAAGTCACCGAGCTTGCCCTCGAGCTTCTGCGTCAGGAACTGCGTGCAGCGGCTGAAGAGATTGGCGTGCTTGTTGACCAGCTCGCCATTGACGCGCAGCACGAAGTCGTCGAACGAGAGGTCGAGGTCGTCGCTCGCGGCGCCGTATTTGCAGGCGTAGTAGTAGCGAAGGGCCTGCGGATCGACGTGATCGGCGAAGGTCGCGGCATTGATGAAGGTGCCTCGGCTCTTCGACATCTTCTCGCCGTCGATGGTGAGCATGCCGTGCACGTGCACCTTCGAGGGCAGGGTGAGGTCGGCGGCGTGCAGCACCGCCGGCCAGAAGAGCGTGTGGAAGTAGACGATGTCCTTGCCGATGAGATGCTCGATGCGCGTCTTGTTGCCGCGCCAGAGCTCGTCGAACGACACGCCGTGGCGCTCGCCCCACTCGACGGACGAGGCGATGTAGCCGATGGGCGCGTCCAGCCAGACGTAGAAGAACTTGCCCGGCTTGTCCGGGACCGAAAAGCCGAAGTACGGCCCGTCGCGGGTGATGCACCAGTCCTTCAAGCCGCCGTCGACCCAGTTGCGCACGTAGTTCGCTACGTCGGACTGCAAGGTGCCGGAGTCGATCCACTTGCGTAGGAAGGCGACCATGTCCTCGCGGCTGATCTTGAAGAAGACATGGGTCGTCTTCTTCACGACCGGCGTCGTGCCGCAGAGAGCGCAGCGCGGCGCCTTGAGCTCCTGCGGCGTGTACGTCGAGCCGCAAACCTCGCAGACGTCACCGTATTGGTCCGCTGAAGCGCACACAGGGCAGGTACCGCGAATGAAACGGTCGGGGAGGAAGCGCTTGTCGACCTCGCACCAGATGCCGTCCATCTCACGGTCTTCGAGCAAGCCCTTCTTGCCGAGCGTCGCGTAGATGTCCTCGACCACCTTGCGGTTGGTCTCCGAGTGCGTGAGCCCGAAGTTGTCGAAGACGACGTCGAAGCGGGCGAAATCGCGCTTGTGCTCCTCGTGGTAGCGCGTCACCAGGGCGATGGGCTCGATGCCCTGACGCTGCGCGTTGAGCTCGATGGGCGTGCCGTGGGTGTCGTCGGCGCAGATATAGAGGGCGTCGCGGCCGAGCCGCTTGAGGGCCCGGATGTACATGTCCGCCTGGCAGTATTCGACGAGGTGCCCCAAGTGGAGGCTGCCGTTGGCATAGGGCAGGGCGGCGGTCAGGAGGGTGCGGGAGGTCATGTCGGCATGCCTTCTAGTTCCCCCGGTGCCCGTTCGGCAACCCGCGGGGTCAAACCCAGTAAAATCAGGCAACTTCACGGCTTTCCGAGCCGATGATGATGGCGATGACTGAAACGCGGCGCATCCTGACCTTGAACGACCTGGGGAAGGCGCTGCCGCGTGCGCCCGCAGCCACCGCGCCGGCCGTCGCTTCGGTCCGCCGTAGCGAACAAGCCAGGATGAACTCGGCGGGCTACGTCGTCGTCCGCTCGGCTCCCGGCTACACCATCAGTGAAGGTGCCGCGCGCAAGCTCGGTGCCGGGTGGGACAGCGCCTCAGGCGCGGTGCCACGTCGCGATTTCCGTGCCGCTATGGCGGACGCGAGCTTCCCGCCCATCAATCCCATGATCGGCATGCCGGCCCCCGCGGGCCTGATGAAGCTTCTGTCCGACACCAACAACAAGCGCATCCTGCTGGTTGGCCACGTCTTCCCCGACCACGACACTGTCGGCGCCACGCTCACCTTGGCCCGGGCGCTCAAGCTACTCGGCAAGGACGTCGACGTTTGCATCGACCACGAGCTCAGCCACACGCACCGGCGCTTCACGGCCCCCCGCGAGATCAAGCTCGCCGAGGACCTCGCGGGTAAGCGATGGGATGTCGCGATCGTCCTCGATGCCGCGAGCAGCGGGCGCATCGGCGGCGCTCGCGACTTGCTGCGCTTGGCGCGTTTCGTTTCGCTCGTCGACCACCACAAGGTCGGCCAGCGCGATGACCTCGTCAGCCGCTTTCGCGCCGAGGAAACCTGGCACGACCACTACGACGCTGCTTCTCTCCAGGTGTGCGCTATCACGGAGCAGTTGCTCGTGGGCAGGACCATCGACCAAGCCCTGTTGAAGTCGATCTACGAGCCGGCGCTCGCGGGCATGTGGACCGACACCGCCGCGGGGACACGCAACATCGACGCGACGACGTCGCAGTACTTCAAGTACATCGCCACCAAGAGTGGCGCGTCGATGGATGACCTCGGCGCCCGGATTCGCTTCGACACGCCCAAAGGCCTGCGCGCCGCGATCGACTACCAAACCGGCGTCATCACGCGCCGCGTCCTCGGCGAATCGCTCAGGATGAAGATGCTCAGCATCAACCTCGCGAGCTGGCAGAAGCTCCTCTCCACCGCGCGCGCCGAGGAGCCCAACTTCGGTGAGTCCGATCTCATGCAGGTCTTGAAGGGCGAGCTGGCGGCCTACCAACACACGTACGGGTGCGCGGCGCTGGTGGTGCAACAGCAAAGCTCCGCGGTGGTGGTGGCGCGCTCCAACGACGCACGCGCGCGCCTGCTCTGCGACGAGTTCCGCGGCAGTGGACACGATGGAGCGTCGAGCGCTACCCTCTATGGCTTCGCGTCTTTCGATGCCGCGCTCACCGAGCTCGAGCGGAAGGCGCGGCGCAGCGGCGTCATTTCCGGCCTTTAGGCGGGAGCTCATCATGCATCACGCCCGCGTAATACGCGGAATTCTGATGGCGACGTGTCTCCTGGCCGCCTGCAAAGGCGGAGGGAGCAACGGCGGCGCCGACGATCACGACGAAGATGACTTCTCCGGCGACGGTGACGGCGATACCGACGAGCCGCCGCCACTCTTGGTGGGCCAACAAACCTTGGTGACGCACGGTGGGTCGACCCTCGTCACCTACACACCTTCCGGCGCGGCCGCGGTAACGGTGCCCGCCATAGCGGGCGAGATCGTCGCCTACGCGGAGCTCGGGACGTCCGCTGAAACAGTCTACACCTGGGCGGCCGCCGGCGGCTACCAGGTGCTCGCCAAGCTCCCGGCGACCGGCTTCTATCTCATCGGCACCGCTGCCGCGCAGACGAGCGCCACGCTCGACGCCCTGCAGGCGCAGAGCTGGGTGCGCGTCGCCTTCCCGAATCCCGATGTCGGTGCCGACCTGCATGCGACCTGTGCGCCACCTGGCGTGCTCGACGCCGGCAACCAGCTCGCTGGCCCGCACCCGTGCACGGCGGGCACGCGCGGCGACCTCGAAGTCGCGGCTGTCGACCTCTTCAAGAATCACCGAGCGCGCGCCGAGCCCTGCGTGTCCCACGGCTCCCAGGTCGCGTGCCTGCTCGGGATCACGGACCAGTACATCGAGGGTGGCCCCGCCTGCACGGTCGACGTCGACTTCGGCACGGCGATGAACGGTGGAACCGAGGTTGGCGGCAACACATCGCTCCTCGAGGTGCAGTGGGCCATCGCCGGCTTGCTCGCCGGCGCGGATCTCCGCGGCCACAAGTCGGTCATCAACGTCAGCATGGGACCCAAGCTGACGGCCACGTGCGCCGAGGCCTGCTACCGCCGCGCCTGGACGAATTGGATGTCCGGCATCGCGGCCTTGGCGACCGCCGGCCGTTCGGTCGTCGGCGACGACTTCGTGATCGTCATCTCCGCGGGCAACGAGGGCCTCGACATGACGAACGAGATCAACCGCGTGCGGCTGCTTTACCCAACCGCCTTCGAGAACGTCGTCATCGCGACGTCGATGATGTCGACCTACGGCAAGAGCAGCTTCACCAACCGCTCCACGCGCATGGATGACACCATGTACGCCTACGGTGACGGTCCTTGTTGCCCCGAGACCGGTCTGTGTCCGCCGGGCACATCGTTCGCGGCGCCGCAGGTAACGAACGTCATCGCCAAGGCCTATGAGGACGCCGGCCGCAACGACCTTCACGGCTCGGATCTGGTGCACGCGCTCTTCGACGCCGCGCCGATCTGGAACGCCGACCACAAGATGAAGCCGACGTCCGCTCAGATCATCGCCGAGCTACCACCGATCGGTGGCGACGACGGCGGCCCCCCTGGAGGCGACCCCGGCTCCAGTGTCTGCTGTTGCTTCTTCGGCGAGGATTTCTACTGGCGCTGCTACAACCAAGCGAGCAGCGAACCGGGCGCGCTCTGCTACGTGCCGTGGCCCGAGTGCTGCGACCAGGACTATACGCTCTGTCCTTGAGGTCCCGAGCCGTCCGGTTCGCCGGAGGGTTTCTTCTTCTTGCGGCGTTTCCGCTTTGGCGGAGTACCGCCGGCGGCGATGATCGCCGCTCGTTCGGCCTCGGCCTTTTGTGACATGGCCATCTGCTCCATGACATCGGCGGGCCTGGTGATGGCCTCGGCGGGCACCTCGACGTAGGTGCCGCTCTCGAGCTGCACGCGCACCAAGCGCTTCAAGACGTTGACGTCTTTGACTCGGCCCTCGCCTTGGGGCGTGACGACGCGTTTGCCGAGCTTCGGCAGCTCGTCGCGCTGCGCTTCGTAGGCGCTCTGCTCGTATTGCAGACAACAGCGCAGGCGGCCGCAGAGGCCCGAGAGCTTGTCCTGGTTCACCGTGAGGTTCTGGTCCTTGGCCATCTTCACGGAGATCGGTTGGAACTCCGGGAGCCAGGTCGAGCAGCACAGCTCGCGGCCGCAGGCGCCGACGCCACCGGTGTGGCGGGCGGCATCGCGCACGCCGATCTGCCGCATCTCGATGCGCGTCTGGAAGCGCTGCGCGAGGTCTTTCACGAGCCCACGAAAGTCGATGCGGTCGTCACTCGAGAAATTGAAGATGGCGCGTGTCCCGGCGTGCGTGACCTCGACCGACACCAGCTTCATGGCGAGGCCGTGCCGCTTGATGGCTTCGGCGCAGAAGGTGAACGCCTCACGCTCGCGGATAATGTTGGTGCGTGCTTGCCGCTCGTCGGCTTCCGTCATGAGCCGCGTCACCGGGCGCGCCGCGTCGTCGCTCGCCGGTCTCTCCGCGAGCACCGTACCTACCGAGAGCCCCCGCTCGGTCTCGGCGATGACCCGATCGCCGCGTCGCAAGACGTGCTCCCCCGCGCGGTAGATCGCTCCGTCACCTGGAACGCGAAAGCGGACGAAGACCCTCTGCTCGCTCACGAAGCCTGGCCGCGCACGTCGCCGCGCAGCGCCAAGAGCACGCTTTCGAGAGCGAGAGTGCGGTTGACGTAGAGGTTCTGCATGCTGCGTAGCTCGGTCAGCACCGCCGCCGCCTTGGCGAGGCGTCGCGACGGCACGTCGAGTGGCTTCCCCAGGACGTGATTGTCGCCCGCGCCGTGGGCTTTGGCGAGCCCATCGCGCACGGCGATCTCGAGGAGCGCGAGGGCGAGATCCGCCTTCTCACGCTCCGACCCGAGGTCCGCCGCGGCGGCTATTGCCCCGCGCATCGAAGTGTCGCCGGTCGCTTCGCTCAGGCGCTGGTCGAGCTCGGCTAGCCCGCCTTCGAGCGTCGCCTGGGCGCTCTCGGTGTCACCCGAGGCGAGCGCGGCGGCGATACGCGCGAGCTTCTCATCGAGGTCGGGGTGCGCGGCACGCAGCTCGGCGACCGCCGTCGACTCGGCGCGGGTCGCCAAGCGAATGTGCTGGCACCGTGACCTGATGGTGATGGCGAGCGCCTTGATGCGTGAGGTCGCGATGAGGAAACACGTCGGCCCAGCCGGCTCCTCGAGAGTCTTCAAGAGGGCGTTCTGGGCGGCCTCGTTCATGCGCTCGGCCCGCTCGACCAGGACCACCTTGGTGGGTGCCTCGGAGGCCTTGAGCGACAGGCGCGCCGTTACCTCACGCACCGCGTCAATCGGGATCACGCCCTTATCGTTGGGCAACAGCCGGATGACGTCGGGGTGATTGCCCTCCGCGAGCTTACGGCAGGCCACACAGACGCCGCAGGCATCGACGCCCTGGCGCTGCGCACACACCAGGCTCGCGGCAAAAGACTGCATCAGGTTTCGTGCGGAACCCACGTCTCTCGAGGTAAATAGATAGGCGTGGTGGAGACGCTGGCTGCGTAAGGCGGCGGCCAGGACAGGCACAGCGTGAGGCTGGTTATGTTGGAGCTCCGTGAGCGCCTGCATGTAATAGGCTATGACACGACCCGGGTGCGGGCGTCACGTAGCTGCTCTAGCTGACTCTACGGTTGGCTAGGTTCTGAAGGATCGTATGCGCATCATTTTTGGCCGTTGCCCTCGGTCGGTGTTCCTCGTCTCTCTCGTCGCGTTGTCGCCATTAGCTGGCTGCGGCGGCGAGCTCTATCTGAACGCCGACGATGCGATCACCGAGTTCGATCCATTCGACCGCGATCCCACTGACGACGACGCGGACGGCGGCGACGGAACCAATGGTGACGGCAGCGGCGACAACGGCGACTTCGACGGCGACAGTATCCTCGGCGATGGCTTCGGCGACTTCGATGGCGATGGTGGCGGCGGTGGTTGCGGCTTCAATCCCGATCCTTGCCCCGGTGGCCAAGAGTGCGTCGAGGGTGGATGCGTCCCCGTCTGCGCGGTGCCCCGCTGCACCATCTCGCGCGAGTGCTGCTTGGGCGGCACCGAGTGCGTCTACGATCGCGTGTGCCAGCCCCCGTGCCCGAGCAGCAACGACGATCGCTGCGGCACCGACGGCTCCCTCTGCTGCGACTCGGCGAACGGGTTCATCTGCGACCAGGGTGTGTCCTGCATCAAGGACTGCTCGCTCACGGGCGGTGGTCAGCTCTGCGGCAACAACGGTGCAGCGGGAACCTTCGGCACCGTTTGCTGTGATGTTCGCGGCGCCGGTCCCAACGACGATGATGTCTGCGTGTTCGATCGCTGCGTGCAGCGCGGCGACACTTGCCAGACGTTCCTCGACTGCGAGGTCGGCGAGTACTGCGAGCTGACGCTCGATCCCGATCCCGCGACCGGGTACTGCTTGCCCGACGAGTTCCCGCCCGACGCGCCGATTTGCCAAGCGCCGCCGGACGATTTGTTCACGCCGACCACCGAGTGGTCGTGGGTTGGCGTGCAGCTCGTCGAGGACGGCGTGCCGTTCGCGGCCGGTGAGGCG